>CAKVIE010000028.1 GCA_934754505.1 uncultured Candidatus Melainabacteria bacterium | reverse complement strand
GCAGATTTGCGTAGTACAAAGTGAAAAAAATAATTTTATGTCATGCTGAACTTGTTTCAGCATCTCAAAAACAGATTTCGAAATAAATTCGGAATGACAACAAAAAGGTTACATTGAATAAAAATGTCATTGCGAGAAAATCTTCGATTTTCGTGGCAATCCAGATAATAAACTAATATTTATAAAATACAAACGAAATATTTCTTTGCTTTACAAAAAATCCATCGTTTTTACAGCTTGTTATTATTAACTTTTGTAAACAATAATATATACAAAAAGGCAATTATTTTTACTCAAAATACTTTATAAAAGTGTAGAGAGTAGAGGAAAGCAAAATGGGATTAGCATCAAATCAAGCAAGATTAAACGTTTTAACCATCAGAAAAGCTGACCTCGAATACAGATTGACAAGCATTATGATGCAAAATCAAAGATTAGCTACTGAAATGGGCGAACTCGTTGCTCAAAAGGCTGACAAATTAACTAACTACATCGCTAACAAAACTGATGATTCAGTTGAATTCACTGAAACTCAAGACTATGCAGATTACGAAACTGCAATGGCTCAACTCGAAGCTGCTCAAGCAAGATTAGACCAAGAACAAGAAACTTTAGACACTCAACACCAACAAATCGCAGCTGAAGAAGAACAAATTCAAAAATTAGTAAACTCAAATATCAAATCATCTTTCGGATATTTTAACTAATCAAAAAAGATTTAAACTCTCTCTCAACACACACAAAAAACAAATACACTCTCTCAAAAATTTAAAATTTAACTCTCAACTCTCACACAATTTTAAACAAACTTTCCCTCATTAAGAGGGATTTTTTTTGCGTGGAACTATAAAGAATTTTTCGTGATGAGGAACTATAAAAACATGTCATTGCGAGAGGCTTTGCCTCGTGATGACGACTTTTTTTCCGATGTCATTGCGAGAAAATCGTTAGATTTTCGTGGCAATCCATTCAAAACACCTCAAAATTCAAGTCGATTAGTTAAACTGAAAGTCAACTTGTTGCCCGTAGCAATCCGAAAAAACGAACGAAGTGAGTTAAAGCACTCCGCAGGAGCCGTATTCTTTTCTTTTTCTTCTCTTGAATTTGCTCCACAAAAATAAGTCGTTCACTTCACTATCGTTTCCGTTCACTTTTATTTTTGCTACTTCGGCGTTCCGCTTCGCTTCAGCCTACGCAAATTCGCTGAGGTACACGTTCTTTTTCTTTGCTCTCGGAAAGAAAAGAAAAAGAATGGGTACAAAGAAAGGCAAATATCTATAAATATCTGTAAAACCACTGGATCACCACGTCGCTCACTGTCTTGGATTTTCCGTTCCTCGTGATGACGAATTCCTTTTCCAATGTCATTGCGAGTCCGTAGGTTGGGTTTAAACCCAACCTACAAACTAAGGTAAAAAAGGTGAAGATTACCACCTTGAGGGCATTAACATTGTTGCCTATGCCGGCTGCATACCTTTATAATTGAATTTGTAAAGGTATATAGGAGAATAAATGTCAGAATACGAAAAAAAATATAAAGATATATATGATGACATAATGGAAAGGGACAGTTTTGCGGTATTGTCCACAGACGAACCTTATGCACCTGACAAATTAAACTTTAAAGATTTTTGTCTTTATCCTTTTAATAGTGAGAATTTGTTTTTTACAATATCAATTTTCGGAGTCGGTCTGATTTTGACAAATACTTTCATAGGGTTCATTTTTGCAATATTTTTAAATATATTATACGGAATATATTTAATGAGAAAAATATTAAACATAAAAGAAACTTTTACGGTAGATGCCCACCTTTTAATATTTTTTATTTATTTGTTTATAATAAATACAATAAGTTGGACATTAATTCTATATGCTTTTGATTTAATTGCACAAAAATTTCTGTCTCACAGTCAATATTTTTTATTATCGCATGATTATGACGGAGGAGGGATATTTGAAAATATGTTTACTCCTATCCTGAGTTATACGAATATCCTATTTTGCAGTGGTTTTATTATAACCTTTACTATTGCCGAAAACAGACCTTTTTATACTTATTTAAAATATAAAAAGGAATTGACTTTTTATAATACAATTACAGGCATTTGTCTTTTTTTCGTATTTATCACATGTCTAAACATACTCAGTATAAATATACATAGCGATGCTTTGAGAACCTTTATAACTGTCATGATAAATTTATGCAGTTCTTATGTTATACTTGTTTCACTTTTGTCTTGGACATCTTTTTTGAGAAAAGATTTGTATCCCGAAATTAAAAATGAAAAAGAGGAGGAATAAGATATGAAAAAGTTAATTATTTTAAGTTTAATACCGATAATGTTTTCGCTATTTATTTTAACTGGTTGTAAAAAAGATGATACTATTAATATCAAAATTAACCAAATGGAATGTTTTAGCGGTAAAACAAAACAGGAAATTTACGATATAAGAAAAAAATACGTAGCAAAATCAATATTCAAATCCGATAATTACGAACCGAGTGAAGAAGTTTTTGGACAAATAGAAGATGGTTTGCCTTGGAGAAGTGTTTTTACCGAAGTTTGTCATTATGAAGATAACAAAGAATATGAAACAAGAGGTCCTTCGGAAGAAAGTAAATTTATCAATAACCCTGCTATGTTGATTGGTTTATCTCATTTTGGAAAAACCCCTCCATATTATCGTAGATGCGATGGTACTATTGGTTGGGCTGTTCCATATAAAATTACATATTCAAAAAATAATAAACTAATTACTGTATATTATAAAAATTTGCATGCTTTAAATAGAGATGCAATATATAGTCTTGAAACTATAAATGCACAAGATTTTGGTTACCAATACGGAAAAATGATTCCAAATAATGAAATTTCATTTTTGAATCCTAACGATAATATTTCAACAAGAATATATGAGTTTAAAGATTTTATTCACAAAGGCAATTCTTGCGGTGTAAAGGGTGGTTGCAATAACTGTTCGCCATATACAGAGGGATATGTTTTTACACCACTTTTAAATCAAGAAGAAAAACAAGTGAAATTTTTAGATTTTAAGCTATGGAAATCTAAACCTGAAAATGAAAATAATACTTGTGATATGACATATAGAATAGTTTTTGATTATACAGAAGGAATAAAAAGTTATAATCGATATTTGTTTTTTGATCGATTGAAAGGAGTATATATAAAAATTATAAATGGATTAACCCCTGATTCAACTGGTGAAAGTATTTATTAAGTCCGTAGGTTGGGTTTAAACCCAACAGCAAATTTTCAAACAAAAAAATAGAGGATAAAATCTTTCGACTCTATCCTCTTAAACTTAGATCCGGCAACGAGCTATCTTCCCGGGAGGTCCTCCTCCGAGTATTGTCACCGCTATCAGT
>CAKVIE010000027.1 GCA_934754505.1 uncultured Candidatus Melainabacteria bacterium | reverse complement strand
AGTCGTCATCACGAGTGGGGTTTTTCGCAATGACATCGGAAAAAAAGTTGTCATCACGAGGAGTGAAACGACGTGGTAATCCAGTGAAATTACAGATAATTTATAAAAAATAAATCGAGCATATTGGAGAGAGTATTTGTTGTTTTCGAAGTTTGCGTTAAAAAATTTCAATGTTTGAGGACAAAGTCCGAGTTTTGAAATTTTAGCAAACGAGAAATTACAAACAAATAACAAGCGGAAATCAGCGAGAGAGTTTCTTTGTATTTCTTTGCGGTCAAAGAAATGTTGCGTTAGTTTGTATTTTGTAAATATAGGTTTTATTTTGTACCCATTATTCTTTCTTTTCTTACCGAGAGAAAAGAAAGAATAACGTGTACCCCAACGAATTTGCGTAGGCTGAAGCGAAGCGGAACGCCGAAGTAGCAAAAATAAAAGTGAACGGAAACGATAGTGAAGTGAACGACTTATTTTTGTGGAGCAAATTCAAGAGAAGAAAAAGAAAAGAATGCGGCTCCTGCGGAGTGCTTTAACTCACTACGTTCGTTCTTCTGGATTGCCACGAAAATCAAAGATTTTCTCGCAATGACATCAAAAAGAAGTCGTCATCACGAGGAGTGAAACGACGTGGTGATCCGCCTTATCTCTGGATTGCCACGAAAATCAAAGATTTTCTCGCAATGACGTGTTTTTCAGGATTGCCACGGGCAACAAGTTGCCTTTCAGTTTAGCTAATTGGCTTTAATTTTGAAGTATTCTGAATGGATTGCCACAAAAATCTAACGATTTCCTCGCAATGACATTCAAAAAGAGTTTGTCATCACGAGAGGTTTTTGTAAGTTGGTTTAAATCCAATTTACATCTGTATTTCACATAAAAAATTGCAGGAATTTTACCTGCAATTCTTACATTTATAGATATTTATGTGTATTTAAGTTTATTAGAAAAACAGTGCGTTTTTATATACCATAAACCAAATGTATGCGGCGAAAATTATAAAAATCCAGCCTGATATTTTTACCAAAATGTCTGTATATTTCTGAATTTTTTGCAAATTTTTCAGAACAGATGCAAATAATCCTGCCAAAACAACTATCAAACATTGTCCGAATGCGAAGGCAAACAACATCAAGAATGAGTTTAAATAATCTGATGAAGCTGTTGCAACTGCCATTATTCCGACCAAAATCGGTGATGAGCACGGTGATGACAAAAATGCGAACAAAACACCGATTATAAACGGGTATAAAAACAAACTTGTATTTTCTGTCTGAGGCATTTTCTTTACGACAGTCGGCATTTGCAAGTCCAAAACTCCGACTAATTGCAAGCCCAAAACCATCATAACAGAGCCGAATAACAACAATAATATCGGTGAGTCAAAGCCTCCGAAAACTTTTCCCGTAGCGGCACATAAAACCCCTATTGCTCCGAGAACGCTTGATAAACCTACCGAAAACGAGAGTAATTTTACCGCAAGTTCCGAATAAGAATTATTCGATACACCGCAAACATAAGCGAGGATTAACGGCAAAAGAGCTATTGAACAGGGCGATAAAGATGCTATAACTCCGCCTAAAAATGATGCTGCAATTAATAAAATATTTTCCATATCAGTTTGCCAAAAGTCCTTTTATTTCCTTGTCAAAATCTTCATAAGGCATATAGCCTAATGTTTGTTTAACGGCATTTCCTTTTTTATCGAAATACACGATAGTCGGAACAACGTAAACTTTATGTTTTGCGACGAGTTTATTTGTTTCCGGCTTATTGTCGATTGCGTTGATTTTAACAATTTCTACTTTATTTGCGTAATTCTTTTTTGCTTGGTCTATGACCGGTGAAATTTTTCGGCATTCACCGCACATAGGAGTTGAAAATACAATAACTTTTGGAATGTTATTATTTGCAAAAACCGCCTGATCTACTTTGCTGTTGGGATTAAAAGCCGTTATAGCCCAATAAATCATAAGCGGAATAATAAATACAGATAATATAATTATTTTGTTCTTCATAATTTTTCCTTTCCGTATATCAAATATACGTTTTTTACTCAATAATTATATCCTGCTAAAGTATAAAATTAAATATCAGACAAATTCCTCAGGTATGCAGATTTTATTATCTTTTAAAATATGCCTTATTTCGTCATAAGTCTTAGCCGTTTTTGTTAAGTTTTGATATTCTCTTACTATCGAAATCACATCATCTTCCGATAAAATGATGTTTCTTTTTCCGCAAATATTTTCTGTAATTCTTGCCATAAATCCTCCAACGATATAATTATGGGCTTTTTTATCATCAAAACAAACATTTTCGCCAAAAATCGGGCATGTGATTTACGAATTTTATTAGACATGAGGATAATAATTTATATACAACTGTCAAAATAAATTTTAATCGGCATGGTAATTCTATTTCTCCGAGCGAAGCTCTAAAATAATTTTGTAAAAGGAAAAGGAAATGATTATGACTATTTTGACTTCACCAAAGAGTGAGATAATTAACTTTGACAATTTATTTATAGAAATGAGTGCTAAAGCCTGCAATATGAAATGCAAACATTGCTACATCGATTTTAAAGATGCGAAAAAAATCAAAAATTTTATTCATATTGATAAAGTTAAAGAGGCTTTAATTGATTTAAAAGACGAAAAACTGAAATTTATTCATTTAACAGGTGCAGAACCTATGCTTCACCCGGATTTCAATGCGATATTAAGACTTTGTCTGAAACGTGCTTCAACGGTAATTCATACAAATGCTTATAAAATTAATGATAAGAAAGTCCGTTTTTTCAAAAAAGTTCAGGAAGAAAATAATAAAAATAATGAAATAATTTTAAAGTTGAGCCTTGAACACTATGACGAAAAAACAAACGACGAAATTCGAGGCAGAGGAAGTTACAGAAAATGCTTACACGCAATAGAAAGTCTGATTAAATACGGCTTTAATCCGCTTGTGACGGTTGTAAACCACTTTAATGAAGATGAAAACGAGCTTAGAATGAAAATATCTTCGGTTTTCGATTCAATCGGTTTTATGACGGAAGACATTAACATAAATATAATACCTTTGATAACAAATGATGAATGCCATGAACCACATATCGAAAAAGCTCTGTTTCAAACTCTCGACTGCTCAAGAAGCCGAACTTTGACCGAAAGCGGTGTATATAACTGCCCGATGACAACAAGCGATTACCGAGGACGTTCAGGAAGTAATTTTAAAGATTTTTCTAAATCTAATTGCCTCGAAACTCCCGCATGTTCCTACTGTATGCATGCTGATAAGCCATTCTTCGGCTTAGCTCTTTAAGAGAATTATTAAGAAATATTACAAAAACGTATCATACTGTATCATGTTAAAAGCCTTGTCTATCAAGGCTTTTTGGCTTTTGAAAACAAAAAATTAAAAAAGTTTCAAAAAACATGGTCGTATATATGGAGTATATACGCAATAAATATTTCGTTTTTGTTTTTACATGAGTACAAGTACAGAAAGATAGGAGAAAGAAAATGGGATACGCACTTTTTACAGCAAGGAA
>CAKVIE010000026.1 GCA_934754505.1 uncultured Candidatus Melainabacteria bacterium | reverse complement strand
GGAAAGAAAAGAAAAAGAATGGGTACAAAAGAAAGTAAGTATTTATAAAAATAGATATTTTAATAATAAAATATTTTAAATCTAAATTGTTTTTCTGGATTGCCACGGGCAACAAGTTGCCTTTCAGTTTAGTTAATCTGCTTTTATTTGAGAGAATTTGCACGTTTCCCTCGCAATGACATTAGAAAGAATATGTCATCACGAGGAGTGAAACGACGTGGTGATCCAGTGGTTAGGCGAAATATTTATAAGGATATGTATAAAAACTTTTTAAAGGATACAGCTGATCCTTTTGGTAATGCTTCAAGCTACGGCACAAAGGCCAATGCTGCTTTAGTTAAAATTTTAAAATATGCAAATGAAGATCAAATGAAAGAATTTGCAAAAAAAATGAAAGAGTTTGGTCTTATTGATAATTTTTCTGGTTCAATGTTTTATCTAAAGCGAGCTTTAAACAATGTTACTGTTTCAAATGATGAGTTCGGTTATTAAGAAAATAACAGCATGGGAGGTCAAAGATTTTGGAATTCTTACAAGTGATGGATATGTAAAACAATATTAATATCGTTATTTTAAAATTTCAAAAAATATACCCAAGTGGCTAATTGTATGAAAAATTTTCTAAAGCTATATTTATAATATCTTTTTCATACTTCCAACTATTCTTAATTCCAGACATGAGCGAGTAAAATCGCTCTTTTTTTTTTGCTTTGAAAAATATTAAGGTTTGACGAAATCTTTATTTACTCCTATTCCAAAGAGTGCAAAATCGTATTTGACAGGATCTTCGGGGTCAAAATTCTTGAGATGATTAGTGATTTCTAAAGCACTTTTCATATCGTTATTTTTGCGGGAAAGAAGCCCTATTTCCCTTGAAATATTGCCGACGTGGACATCAAGCGGGATAATCAATTCTGATTTATCAATAAAATTCCAAATCCCTACATCGACGGGAGATTTTCTGACGAACCAACGGAGCATCATATTCATTCGTTTCATTGCACCGCCTTTAGACGGATTTGGCAAAAGGTGGTAAAAACCTTGGGTCACATCAAGTGTAATATTTGAATAAAAATAGTTCGTAACCCCTTGCAGCATGCCCGTAATCGTTTTATTTTCGGTGTAATGATAGCGGAACAAATCGCAAAGAGATTGATTTTGGTTAAGCAGGTTTTGCAAAATCAGAAGAATTTGGGTAAAGTCGATGGTTTTAGAAAACCTGTAATTAAAATCGGGGACAGATTTCGGGTCAAAATTTTTGACGTAATCCGTTAAATTGAAGTCGGGTTTTAGGAACGAGTCGAGAAGATTTATGAACAATTCTCTTTTTCCGTATGCGAACATAGAGGCGATGAAGCCTGCTATTTCGGTATCAGATTGGTTTTTATAAATATGCACGAATTTAGACGGGTCGTTTTTGATAAAATCGATTGTGTCATATTTTTGAGCATATTCGTCGAGAAGTTTTTTTATCTCAGTGTTTTGAAGTAATCTTTCAGCAGAGTTGAGCATTCTTCCTCTAAAATTCCACCGACAACGTCAGTATCGGACTTTAAAAAATCTCTTAAATCCATTGCTGTTCCGAGAGCCCCGTAGGCTGTGTCATAGGCACCGAAGTAAACTTTCGGAATTCTTGCGTTGAGAATAGCCCAAGCACACATCGGGCAGGGTTCAAGTGTTATGTAAATTTCACAATCTTTAAGAACAGATGTGCCGAGTTTTTTTTGTGCAGCTTGAATTGCCAAAATTTCGGCGTGAGCCGTTACGTCGTGTTTGACTTCTTTTTTGTTGTGAGCTTTAGAAAGCACTTTTCCGTCTTTCATAATGACAGCCCCTATTGGCAAATCTTCTCCTGATTGTTTTGCAATTTTAATTGCTTCTCGCATAAATTTCATACTTCCTCCGCCGGTAAAACCACATAAGTTATAAATTCTTCTTCGGGGGTGGATTTTATGTAAATGTTACCGCCCATAGCTTTCAAAAGCCCTTTGACGATATAAAGTCCCAAACCCGTACCTCTTGTTGTTCTTGTCGTTTGGTCATCGACTCTGACAAATTTTTCAAAAAGTCTGCTGACAGTTTTTTTGTCTATATAATCTGCATAATTTTTTAATATAACGGTAACTTTGCCTTTAACATTGATTGCATCAATTATGAGTGGTGTGTTTTCTTTACCGTATTTGTTTGCGTTTTCGATAAGGTTGATTAAAACCTGCTCAAAACGGTCTTTGTCTGCGTGAACAAAAATATTTTTGTCAAATGTGTTGTTAATAACTTCCCGATTTTCAATGTTTTTGACGGAAAGCAAAGACATTTCGACGGCTTCTGCAACGTTGACGGAAGAAATTTCCATACTGAGTCTTGCACCTTCGATATCGGGAATGACGAGTAAATCTTCAATCATTCTGCTTAAACGTTCGGATTGTTGTTTGATAATTTTCAAAGACTTGTTGAGAGTTGCTTCGTCGATTTTGATATCATGTCTTAAAAGCCTTGAGGTGTAACCTTTTATGCTTGTAAGAGGGGTGCGGAATTCGTGGCTTACCGTGTCGATTAGGTTAGAGCGGAAGTTGTCAAGCCTGATTAATTCTTCGTTTTGGTTGGCAAGTTTTGAATATGAGGAATTGATTTCGTCCGCTGCTTTGTTGAATTCATTTGCGAGAAAAACAAGTTCGTAGGGGGTGAAAACATTCTTGAGAAGCCTTATTTTTCTTGAATATTTGCCGTTTGTGAGGGCAAGAATTCCTTTAAAAAGCTGTCTTATATTAATATATAAATAATATGTATATAAAATTACGAATAAAATACTTGCAATAGTTGAAACAAGCATTGCCATAAAGATTTTCCAGGCAGAAGTGTAGATTGTTTTTTCGGTAATTTCTTCGGTCGTGTTGACGAGAATGACAATATCAGACCAATTCATTTTTCTGTAAATGATAGGTTGATTTTCTCTGTCGCCGATATAGACGGAAATTCCGTTTCCAACATTTTTGGGAAGAAGTGATTGCAGCATTTTGAAATCATCTTCGTCGTAGTTCAGGGTGAAAATAAGCTTTCCTGTTGGAGAAAGAACAAAAATTTCTCTGACATTTTCGTTAATATTTTTGAAAACTTGTTTGTGTAAATACTGTTTTTTCATTGTTCCGACAAGATATTTGTTGCCGCCGAGATATTCGGAAACGGTTATTTCACCTGTTTCAGGGTCGAGGTATGGATTTTCTTTTATGAAAACGGGCGTTTCTTGAGGAGCAATTTTAATTACTTTTAAATCCGAAAAAACGTCTGTATCATTTATACATGCCTGTAAGTAGCTGTTAATGGTGTTTGTGTCGGGCAAAAATTTAACGGCATTTGCAATTTCTTTGATTTTCGCATCGTCGGATTCAAACATGCCGTAAATGTTGTTATCAACGGTTTCTGCAAGAGTTTGTGCGGTTTTTCCGAGTTCTCTTGCGAGAGCTTGTCTGTTAATGTTGTTTACAATGATACCCGTGATTATGAGCGGAATTATTAATGAAAATAATGTAACAACGATAACTTGTTCGACGATTTTAAGCCTGTGCGGCTTGAAAAATTTTTTTATTTTTTTTCTCAAAATTATTGTTCCTCAAAAGGTGTGAGTTTGTAGCCGACGTTCGTGACGGTTTGAAGATAAATCGGGTGTTTAGGGTCACTTTCGATTTTTTGACGAAGCCCGCCGACGTGGACACGAAGCATTCTGACATCTTCATCACTGTCATAGCCCCAAACTTCATTAAGGAGAACGGCTAAAGTTACGGATTGACCGAAATGCTGCATAAGACAATATAAAATTTCAAATTCGGTCGGCGTAAGTTTTATTTTTTTACCTTTTATGGAAGTTTCGAGGAAATCAGGGAAAAGCTCAATGTCGCCGACGTTGAGAATTTCTTTTTCACGTTTCGGAGAAATTTCGTTTTTGGAATTTCTTCTTAAAAGCACTCTGACTCGAAGCAAAACTTCTTGAATGTCAAAAGGTTTAACAATATAGTCGTCCGCCCCCGAATCAAAACCGTCGGTTTTATCTTTAATTGTTCCTTTTGCGGTAAGGAGCAAAATCGGAATATCGGGTTTTTGATTTTTAATATTTTTACAAACATCGAAACCGTTAATTTTTGGCATCATGACATCGAGCAGAATTAAATCATAATTATTCATGAGAGCCTTTTGAAGCCCGTCTGCGCCGTCAACGGCGGTATCAACGTCGTAGCCGCTTTGAGCGAGGTCGAATTCCAAAAGTTCTCTGATGTCGGTATCATCGTCAACGACTAAAAGTTTCTTGTTCATATAGAGCGTCCTTATTTCAAGTGTATTATCTCATAATTTTCAGATGATGACAAGCATGCCCATGTCAAATATTTAACAAAAGAGAGGCGAAAAAATAAAAATTTTTGATGATGGTATGTGGTGAAAAGTCAAGCGAGGAAAGAATTATTAAGAAAAATCAAGAAAAAAGACAAACGGTAGTTGACGTTGAAACATGTTTAATATACATTAGAATGTGCCTACATAGTCAGGCAGGATTTTCTGTACGGCTAAGAGGCGGTAAAAGTAAAGAAAAAGAAAGTAGAAGACAAATGAGTAACGGCAAGAGACAAAGAATAAGAGTTTGCTTGAAAGCATATGACCATAAGCTTATAGA
>CAKVIE010000025.1 GCA_934754505.1 uncultured Candidatus Melainabacteria bacterium | reverse complement strand
CTGGTCAAGACAGCGTAGGGTGGAGTCGAGCAGAGCGAGCGAACCCGAAGTAGCAAAAAACATAGCGAATGAAAGCATTTGCGAAATGAGCGACTGTTTTTTGTGAAGCAAATCCAAGACAGCGGAGCGACGTGGTGATCCAATAAATAAACTTTGCAAAATGCGTAAAATCTTGTAAAAATATTACAATTTTGAAACAAAAACAGAATTGTAAAGAAATGTAAAAACGAATTACTTGACACGGAAACTCAATAACCATAAACTCTTTAATAGAATAGAATAGACGGGATAGTGTGTCTTGAAAGCGGTGTAAAAAATTCCGATAATAAATTCAAGGATAAAAAGGATTTATTATGGAATTTAAAAAAGGTTTTACACTTGCGGAAGTGCTTATTACACTTGTGATTATCGGCGTTATTGCGGCGATGACGATACCGACGTTAATCAATAAAACTAATGAGCAAGAAACCGTTACAGCCGTTAAAAAAGCATATTCTGTACTTGGTCAGGCTTATCAAAAAGTCATTGCCGAAAACGGAGAGATAATACCTTCTACACTTGGGGAAAATGATATTGAAGCCACAAAAAATTTAGGAGAAATGTTTGCAAAACAGTTGAGTACTCTAAAA
Organism: uncultured Candidatus Melainabacteria bacterium; assembly: GCA_934754505.1. Lineage (GTDB taxonomy): Bacteria > Cyanobacteriota > Vampirovibrionia > Gastranaerophilales > Gastranaerophilaceae > RUG841. Next base: position 14,916 of record CAKVIE010000025.1, on the reverse strand, counting down.
GTTTGCGGTATGTCAACAAATGAAGACTGCTTTGCAAAAAGTGGATATAAATCTTTTGGTAATAACTCTGCGATATGGAATTACAATGTTTCTTCTAATCAATTTAAATTGAGATTAAATGATAGTATGTCAGTTGCGTTTTATGTGTGGGGTACTTCGTATTCTAATTATGGTGATACAGAATCCTTAAGTCAAGTTATTGGTCTTACTACTGTTGACATCAATGGGGATAAAGGTCCTAATGTTTTTGGAAAAGACACTTTTTCTTTTTATATTACTAAATATGGAATTTTTCCTTATGGAACACCTGATGATTTAAGCAATCCGCTTTCAAGTTGTAAAACAACGGGGCATGGCTGTGCAGCATGGGTGATTGCAAAAGGTAACATGGATTATTTGAGAAAAGATGTCAGCTGGTAATGTTGCGTTAGTTTTTCTGTTGGGTTTAAACCCAACCTACGGACTTATCTCTGGATTGCCACGAGGCAAAGCCTCTCGCAATGACATTAGAAAAAAAGTCGTCATCACGAGGAGTGAAACGACGTGGTGATCCAGTGGTTTATATAATATTTATAGATATTTACCTTTCTTTGTACCCATTCTTTTTCTTTTCTTTTTCGATGAGAAAAGAAAAAGAACGTGTACCCCAGCGAATTTGCGTAGGCTGAAGCGAAGCGGAACGCCGAAGTAGCAAAAATAAAAGTGAACGGAAACGATAGTGAAGTGAACGACTTATTTTTGTGGAGCAAATTCAAGAGAAGAAAAAGAAAAGAATGCGGCTCCTGCGGAGTGCTTTAACTCACTACGTTCGTTCTTTTGGATTGCCACGAAAATCAGAGATTTTCTCGCAATGACATGTTTTTATGGATTGCCACGGAAATCAAAGATTTCCTCGCAATGACATAGGAAAGAAAGTCGTCATCACGAGGAGCGGAGCGACGTGGTGATCCAGTATAAAATAGAGATAATTTATAAAAAAATAAATCGAGCATATTGAAGCGAGTATTTGTTGTTTTTGAAGTCTGCGTAAAAAATTTCAATGTTTGAGGACAGAGTCCGAGTTTTGAAATTTTAGCAATTTGTATTGCATATTTGACTTTATATATATGTAAGGACAACATTATGAGCATAAATAACAATATTCAATCTACTTATCAAAATTATATTAACAACCAAAAACAGCAGCAAACAGCCGCTTCTGCGAGTGCTAAATCAATTCAAAATGCTCAAATCAGAAACTATCTTGAAAAATCAAATAATTTGATGAATCAATTTAACCAACTCGATGAATTTGTTTTGTCTAAAACTAAACCTCAACCGAAAGGGTTTTTCGGCAAAATAAAAGAAGCTTTTTCAAATGCTTTTCATAAATAATTTACAAAAAAAGAGGTGTTTATCACCTCTTTTTTATTTGCTCTTTTTTTATTAAATTATGCAATATCTTCGACTTTTTCAACTTGTTTCAGTTCAACTTTCTTATCTTCTTTTTGAACTAATGATAACAAGATTTCGGGCTTTTTCACCATTTCTTCCGTAATTGTAAATTCCTTGATTGACGAATCTGACGGAATTTCGTACATTACATCAAGCATTAAACCCTCTAAAATCGAACGCAATGCTCTTGCACCTGTTTTTCTCTTTAATGCTTCTTTTGCTATAATATCAACTGCTTCGGGCGAGAATTTCAAATCTACGCCGTCCATTTGTAATAAGCATTGATATTGTTTTACCAAAGCATTTTTCGGTTTTGTCAAAATTGCTTTTAACGCATCTTCGTCCAAAGGATCAAGTACCGCATAAATCGGAACTCTGCCTATGAATTCAGGAATTAAACCGAATTTGAGCAAATCTTCAGGTTGAAGTTTCTTAAGAAGTTTACCTTCTTCAACTTCTTTTTCTGCTTGTGTTTTCGGTGCAGGTGCTCCAAATCCTAATGATTGACCTTCTCCTGCTCGTCTTCCAACGATTTTTTCAAGTCCTACAAATGCACCGCCGACAATAAATAATATATTGCTTGTGTCAATTTGTATAAACTCTTGGTGCGGGTGCTTTCTTCCACCTTGGGGAGGAACATTTGCCACCGTGCCTTCAATCATCTTCAACAATGCCTGTTGAACGCCTTCTCCGCTTACATCTCTTGTGATGCTTGGATTTTCGGATTTTCTTGCAATTTTATCAATTTCATCAACGTAAATAATGCCTTTTTCAGCTCTTTGTGCATCGTAGTTTGCACTTTGGTAAAGTCTTAATAAGATATTTTCTACATCGTCACCGACATAACCTGCTTCTGTCAATGTCGTTGCATCTGCTACTGCAAACGGAACGTCTAACATTTTTGCCAAAGTTTGTGCAAGTAAAGTTTTTCCGCTTCCTGTCGGACCTACTAACAAAATGTTGCTCTTATAAATTTCAACGTCATTCTTTGAATCTGATGCTGCATTGTGAGCAAGTCTTTTATAGTGGTTATAAACAGCAACCGAAAGAACTTTCTTTGCGTCATCTTGTCCGATTATGTATTGGTCAAGATATGCTTTGATTTCGTGAGGTTTCGGAATGTCTTTCAATGTTTCTTTTGAATCAACTTTTTCTTCCGAAGTTTCTTCTTTCTTTTCTTTTGAATCAAGAAATTCTTCGTCCAAAATTTCATTACAAAGCTCTACGCACTCATCACAGATATAAACTTCAGGTCCTGCAATGAGTTTTTTTACTTTGTCTTGTGTCTTTCCGCAAAAAGAACATTTTAAACAACTGTCGTCATGGTTTGCCATATTGTTTTATTTCCTCTTGTTTGGGTGTTATTTCTTTTCGCCCATTGTGATTACTTTATCAATCATTCCGTATTCGAGAGCTTCGGCAGGTGTCATGATATAATCTCTGTCTGTGTCTTTTTCGATTTTCTTCAATGATTGTCCTGTGTTTTTTGCAAGAATTTCGTTCAATGTCTTTTTAATTCTTACAATTTCAGCTGCCTGAATTTCGATATCGGTAGCTTGACCTTGTGCTCCGCCTAACGGTTGGTGAATTAACACTCTTGAGTGAGGAAGTGCCATTCTCTTGCCGGGAGTTCCTGCTGCAAGCAAGAATGCACCCATTGATGCTGCTTGGCCTAAACATATTGTTGATACGTCTGCTCTGATGTGCTGCATTGTGTCAAAGATTGCCAATCCTGCCGTTACACTTCCCCCCGGTGAATTGATGTATAACATAATGTCTTTTTCGGGGTTTTCGCTATCTAATAATAACAACTGTGCTACTATCAGGTTTGCAACCATATCATCTATTTGTGTGCCGAGGAAAATGATTCTTTCTCTCAATAATCTTGAGAAAATATCAAATGATCTTTCGCCTCTGCTTGATTGTTCTACTACAACCGGTACAAAACTCATTTTGTTTCTCCTGTCTATGCTTTTTCGTTTATTTTTGCATTGTCTAATAAGAATTGTGTTACTTTTTGTGCCATTATTTGTTGATTTAATGAGTACAATAAGTTCGGATTTCTTTGAATTTCTTCAACGATTTGTTCTCTCGGAACTCCGTATAATCTTGAAATTTCAAAGATTTTTGTTTCAAAATCCGTGCTTGAAACTTGTATATTTTCATTCTTTGCAATTTCTGCAATGATTAAAGCTGTTTTAATTCTCTTTTCAGCTTCTGCATGCATTTCTGCATCAAGTTTTTCATCTCTTTGTGATTCCAAGAGCTTCTCAAAATCATGACCTTGAAGCATTGCTTTTTGTTTCATTTCGTTCATCATTGCACCGATTTCTCTTTGAATCATCGGTTCTTGAATTTTCATTTCTGTTGCTGCAAGTAATTTGTCGTAAATTACAACTGTTGCTCTTTTGTCATTTTCTGATTTTTCTGAAGAATCCAAATATTTTTGAATATCAGCTTTTAATTCATCTGCACTATTAAATTTACCTACTTTTTTAGCAAGTTCATCGTCCACTTCGGGATATTCTTTTTCTTTTATTTCATTGAGTTTTATTTTAAATTCTGCATCTTTGCCTTTGATTGCATCATCGTGGTATTCATCGGGGAATTTTACGTTAATTGAAAATTCTGTTCCTGCTGTTTTACCAACTAATTGTTCTGCAAATCCGGGGATAAAGTTGCTGTGTGCCAAGTCGAGCAAATATCCTTTTGCTGCTCCGCCTTTGATTGCATTTCCGTCAACAAATCCTTCAAAGTCAATGTTTACAAAGTCTTTGTCTGTTGATTCTCTGCCTTCAACTGTTTTCAAAGTTGCATATTTTTCTTTGATGTCGTTAAGTTCTTTGTCCATTGCATCTTCAGGTTGGTTGAATTTGTCGATTTCGACTTCAACACCTTTATATTCGGGAAGTGTAAATTCAGGACGAAGTTCAACTTTTGCTTTTACTGATAATGAGCCGTCATCTTCAAACTTGAATTCTTCAACTGACGGTTCTGTTACTGTTTTGTATTCGTTTTCTTTCATCACATTCGAGAAAATTTTCGGCAAAACGCTTTCGAGAACTTCTCTTTGGATATATTCTGTTCCGATGTGTTTTTCTAAAACTTTATTAGGAGCTTTTCCCGGTCTGAAACCCGGAACATTTACTCTTTTTGAAAGTCTTCTGCAAGCCTTGTTATAAGCATCTTGAGCTTCTGCTGCATCAACTTTAATGTCCATTAATACTTCGTTATTTTCGTTTTTTTCTAAATTTACACTCATTTTTCTGACCTTTTACTGTACATTCTTTAAACATTATAAAACAAATATATCTAAAAAAAAATTTCTTTACAATATATAATTATTTCAACCTTTTTAGTCGTTTTTCTTTTACTTTTATTTTTTAACGGGTAAAATGGCTGTATGAAAGATTTGACTGTTTATAAAAATTATTTTCTTGCAGTTACCGTAACAGGGAATTTCATTGCCGTTCTTGAATCAAGCACCGTTAATGTCGCCCTTTATGAAATTGCAAAAAGTTTTTCTATTTCATTAAATGAAGTTCAACTTGTTACATCTGTATATATTCTTGTTTTTACGGCTTTTTTACCGTTGTTCGGAAAACTTTCCGATATGGTTGACCGAGATAAATTATATGCTTTCGGTTTTTTGCTTTTCGGTTTAGGGGCGTTTTTTAATACGATTTCGACAAATTTCCATATGCTGCTTGTGTCGAGAAGTGTGGAAGCTGTCGGCGGTGCGGTTTTGATTTCAAATTCTGCGGCGTTGATTACTTTAATGTTTAAAGGTGAAAAACGAGGAAGTGCTTTAGGCGTAATCGGGGCAAGTGTTGCTTTGGGAGGAATAAGCGGCCCTGCCGTGGCAGGTGCTTTAATTCAATATTTTGGCTGGCATACGGTTTTCATTCCGAGTGCGATTGTCGGTTTAATCGGAACTTTGACCTCGTTGAAATACATTCCGTCATTTAAAGTTCAACAAAGAAAATACAAAGATACTGCTCTTGATATTGTCGGTTTTTTATATTTTGTGGTTGCCTTGTTTTCGATATTTTCGGTGCTTGCCTGCTATAAAAATGTTGCTTTTGTCAAAAACAACACTTTCTTGCTTTGTCTTATTTCGACAATTTTTTGGATTTTGTTTTACAAAAGAGAAACGACTTGTGAAAATCCTTTAATCAACCTCTCTTTATTCAAAAACAAAACATTTTCTTTAGGCTGTTTCGCATTGCTTTTGTGGTTTATTACAGCTTATGCACATTGCCTTTTATTCCCGTTTACATTGCAGGAAGCTCTCGGGTATAAACCGCTTGTGACAGGGTTTTTGATGCTGCCGTTTTCAGTTATGGTTATGATTATTGCTCCATTTAGCGGAAAATATGCGGGAAAACATTTGAACAGCAGAATTACCGTTGTCGGAGCGACTATATATTTTATCGGGTTTTCGCTTCTGCTTTTGCTTAAACCGAATTTGAGTATTCTTGTTTTAATTCTTTCAAGTTTAATTATGGGAATAGGAAACGGTATGTTTCAATCTCCGTCTAATACCGCACTTATGAGTACCGTTCCGAAAGATGAAGTCGGGACTGCGAGCGGACTTTTATCCCTTGCGAGAAATTCGGGCATGATTTTCGGAATTGCTTTTGCCTTGGGCATTTTCGACTTTGTTAAAAATTATTTGCTGAATGTTAATACAGAATATAATTTGTCCTGCATTTTTGCCTTTAAATCGACTGTTCTTGCGTGTTTACTTACAATATTAATCACAGGGATTAGTTTGTATTTTGCCTACGTCGCACAAAAACAGTCTTAAAGTCGAATGTTTACAACTGTTTAACCGAGTAGAATACTAACATCATACATCTGTTCTTCTTTTACTCGGTTGCTCACTCCCTTTCTTCTTTGAAAGGGATTTTTTTTACTTTTTATGTCTGTGTTGTTTGGAAATTCCTGATGTGTGATTGTGAGCTGACAGCTGTGTTGTTCTCGATGTTGAAAATCATTAGGTTTTGTTAAGGATATCGTGGTGATTTTTTGAAGGATTTCTTTTTGAGAAAATTCGAGTTGATTTGACCGAGAAAAGTTTTTGAGATATGCTTTTGGTATGGACGAGTGGCGGAATGGTAGACGCACCAGTCTTAGGAACTGGCGCCTTCGGTGTAAGAGTTCGAGTCTCTTCTCGTCCATTAAAAAAAGAGGGCTAAACCCTCTTTTTTTGAGTTTTGGTGAATTTTTGATGTATAGACTCGAACTGCTGAATTGCTGTTTTGTGTCACGGATTTTGACATAAAATATCGCAAGTTTGACATATTTAGTCGGAAGATTCTTTGTAAGTTTTATTACTTGATAAAACAAGGTAATAAAATGATAAATAGACCTGTCTTATAATATTTAGCGAGTAGGTCAATAATTAAAATATTGTTAATTTAAAATTAAAATTTAGTTATTGCTTATATAATAAAAAGAAAATAGGAATATGTATATGATAAAAATTATTTATTTCGACGAGCCATCAGCTACAGATTATATGATAATAAAAAATGGGGGAGTCAAAATCACAACTGAAGAAAAAGCTAATGAAATAAATACCAATGCAAAAAATGAAACTTATCTTAAAATAGGAGGAAATTTTTCATGGTTACCTTTTATCAATGCTGGTGCAGAAAACTCTACAGATGTAAATCTTAAAGGTACAAAACAAATACTTACAAAAAACATATTAACAAATGTTTTATTAACAGATTTTTTAGCAAAGGCAGAAGATGATAAAGAACAAATTATTAAATTTGAAAATGTTGATTTGTATACATATAAAACATCTTTCGCTTTTTTAAGAATGTTTATGCCATATTTAAACATTATAAAAGAGTCGCAATTCCCTGAAGATATTCCTTTTGAGGTTTCTAAACTTGCAGATGCTCTAAAAGCTGGAAAAAAGTATTATGAAATCATTGCAAAACAAAAAATGAGTGAAAATCAAAAATACATACTAAGGTTTAATATTGATGCGTTTAGAAATAATTATAGCATCTCTGATATAGTAAAAATGAATTTAACATATTATGCTATAAAAGTTGGTGAAGCAACAGAAGAAAGTTTGAGTATAGAAGAAGAATTTAAAAATGATTATGAAGAGCAAATCATTACATCACTTGAAAATGAAGATTATTTGAAAAATAATGAAAATTTTTTATTGCCAGTATACGATATTATTCTCGCAGGAGTTTAATGATGCAGAAAATTTATATTTATTATGGACCTAAAAATGCATTTGAAAAAATCATTCCTTCTGACAAAACTACATTATCTGAATTTATATTTAAGGATGATACTAAACATAGGCAGATACCTGTTCAAGTTCTTGGTAAAGAAACTAATACTCAACAGAATGTTGAGCATATTAACAATATCGTTGCCTATTCAGAATCATACGCTTGCATGACAGAAGGTGCCTTGCAGAGATTTCCTGGTTTGTTTGAAAATTATAGTATTGATAATTTGTATTTACAGAACCCACCTTTACAGGTACAAATACGATTAGAACAAACTTTTCCGAATATAATTGAAAAAAAATATTATGAATATAACACTATAAACTTAAATGTATTTAAAAACATTAACAAAAATTTTTCTACAAGGATAATTGGACAAGAACATGTAAAAGAACAACTTTTATCAGCTTTTTATTCTTTGGTAAAAAAAACAAATAATAAAAAGCCAATAGTTCTAATGTTGTATGGACCATCTGGGGTTGGCAAAACCGAAACAGCAAAATTAATAAGCGAATTATTAAAACAAGATTTATTTAGAAGACAATTTTCAATGTATCATAGTGATGAATTTGCTGATTATATGTTTGGAGGTAATCATTTTCAGAATTCATTTGCCAAGGAATTATTGGAAAGAAAATCGAATGTTATATTATTGGATGAATTTGATAAAGCTGCTCCCATTTTCTATAGTGCATTTTATCAGTTGTTTGATGAAGGTATCTTTGAAGATAAAAATTACAGAGTAAAGGTGGAAAACGCAATAATAATATGCACATCAAATTATCAGAGTGTAGAAGACATAAAAAAACATTTAGGTGATCCTATTTACTACAGAATTGGCAAATTTATAGAATATTCAGACTTGACGACAGAAGCAAAAAAAGAAATTATAAATTTAATAACGAGTAAAAAATATTCTAAACTTAACAAAAATGAAAAAATATTAATAGACATAAAAAACTTAAAAAAACTTTTATACGATAAAATCAGTTTACTCAAAAATGTAAGGCATATATCAACATTAATTGACGAGTATATAAATAGGAAACTTGTAGCACATATATTAAAAAAGAATTAAAACTAATAATTTATACTTAAGCAAACTTTATAATCCCATTTTCTAAATTTTGAATATTATAAACAGTATCTGAAACATCACTTTCAATAATTTTTGCCATGATTGTGCTAATAAATCTTTTAGCTCTATATCTGATGAATCAAAATCTGAAATAGTAAGAATAACATCAATTTCTGCTGATTTAATAAAGATTTTATCGTTATCAGAAATTTCTTTTTTTATCAAATAATTTTTTAATTCATTATCCATAAAAGTTGTTACTCTTGAAGATATAGTTATGTTCTGCGACATTGATGAAGCTTTGGCGATTGAATTTATAAGGAAATCAGAAAACATAAAGCCTGTGGGAGATAAGTTTGAATATGTTGAAACTTCAGAAACAAACGATAAATTTAAAATTATCGACAGGAATATTGAATGTCAGAATTTAGAAATAAAAACCATTGAAGCCTGTGAAATATTTTTGAATGACTGCCGAAACAGAAAAGTAACCAAAAAGACTTTGCAAACCTACAAAACCTTTATTTATGCTCTCATTATTCCTTATTTCAAAGATTTTAAACTTAAAAATATTACCGTTTCCGATATAGAAAATTTCAGAAAAACAATGCAGAATAAGCCAGTATCTGAGAGAAGAATAAAAAACATTTTGTGCCTGTTAAATCAAATTATCAAATACTTTCAAAACAACGGTTCAATCCCTAAAACGTGCATATTTGAAGTTAAACGGATTGCAGATATTCCGAAAAGGAAAATACAAATCCTTTCAAAAGAACAATACAAAAAATTACTTCAAATCGTCAAAAAACAATATCCGTATATGCTTCCGATTATTTTAAAATTAAATACTCAAAAATGCTCTTTAAACACCATTTTAACGGGTTCTGAACAAGACAAAGAAATTATGAAAAGAAAAATAAGAAATGATTTTTACAAAATCAAACAACAACTCGGGCTTAAAAACTATATGTTTGATGATTTGAGGTTTAGCAATTTCGTTTAATAACAAAATTAGATTTCGTTATTGTTGATAATATATTAAAGATAATTAAAATATTTTGCTTATACCACTTTAAAAATTATATAACGTGTCGTATAATATAAATATATAATGTCGTATTTTATAAAAATAAAAACGGAAAAATTATGCCAATCTCGGACATTTTAGAAAAAAGAATTCAATATCGTATAAAGAAGTCAAAGGACTTCGTATTTATGCTGTCTGATTTTTTGGACTTGTCTGACAGAGATCAGGTTATGAGAGCCTTGCGCAAACTTATTGCAAAAAATCTGATTGTGAAAGTCGGTCAGGGGGTCTATGTTAAAGCAAAAGAATCCACACTGACAGGTAAAATTATTCCGCAGATAGATTTGGTTGAAATAGGCAAGGCAGTAGCACAAAAACTTAATATTAAAGTTCTGCAGAGCAGATATGAATTATGGTATAATGAAGGCAAAACAACACAGGTTCCAAACGGTAAGGTTATTGCAATCAAGGGAACAATTTTAAGAAAAATCGGGTTTAACGGAGTCTATATTACTTATGAAACCGTCAGAAACAAAGAAAAATATTATAAATATAGTTAATGAATATTCTCAGGAATTCGGTATTGCTCCGCAGTTTGTAGAAAAAGATTACTATGTTGTTAAGGTTTTATCTGAAATCAGTAAAATTAATTATCCTGATTTAAAAATAGTTTTTTCCGGTGGGACTTGTTTATCTAAGGCATATCATAAAATTCAAAGATTTTCCGAAGATATTGATTTTAGAATACATACCGACAAACATTTTACAAGATCAGAAAAGAAAAATTTTTGTAATTTTATTTTGACTGCTCTTGATAATAAAGAAGATTATCTTATCATTCCTGAATCAATCAAAAAAGGTAATGAAAATAACTTTTTTAGTTTTGAAATTGAATACGAAAAATTGTATGAGGGTTCTAATTTAAGACCGAATATAAAAGCTGAATTTACTTTTGAAAACCTTGTTTTACCGAGCACAAATTGCAAAATATCTTCATTTATCGGAAAGTTTATTAATGAAGAACCTGTTACGGTAAATTGTATTCAGCCGATTGAAGTCATTGCAAATAAATTTAGCGCATTGATGTGGAGAGTTTATATCAAAGACAGAACAAAACCTCTGCACACGAGAGAAAATGACCCGACAATTGTTCGTCATTTACACGATATAGTCGCATTGAAAGATTTTATTTATACAAAAGAATTTGTTGAGCTTTTACAAAAATCGTATGAGGCTGATATAGGTCGTGGAGGAGTTGAAAACCATTATACTCTGTCGGAATTCATAAAAATTACTCTTGATAAATTAACGGAAGATAAAGTTTACAAAAAAGAATACTCTGATTTTGTAGGCTCAATGAGTTATGCAAAAAACTCAAAAGTTATAACTTTTAAAAAAGCTATTGATGAATTTAAAAAGATATACAAATTTTTAACAACAAAATAGAATTTATACTAATTTCTATTTATGTAAACAATAATATTATACAAGGACATATATATGGATAATTTTTCCTCATTAATAAATTTAAAAGAAGGTGGACCCGAAAAAGAAGATGTACAGAATTTTAGTAAATTATTGTCTTCAATCAGAAAAGAAATAAACAGAACCCCTTTTTTTCATAATTGTCAAATTTGCAAGAAAGCCAATATTAAATTGTGCAATTCTCATACAATTCCCCGCTTTATTTTAAAAAATATTGAAGATAATGGTCGACTATATAATACACAAATATTAAAAACAAACCCACTTAGCCAACAAGAAAATGGCATTGAAAATATTCAAACTTTCAAAAATATATGTATTGAATGCGATTCAAAGATATTTCAAGAATATGAAAACCCTGAAAATTGGTTAAAAACTCCTAACGATATTATGCTTTCTCAAATTGCATTAAAGACACATTTGTACTATCAGTGGAAACTCACAAGAGATATAAAATTTTTAGAATATATTAATAAAAATACATACGAAAAAAGATGTATAAAAGAAAGAAAAAGCCCAATATATGGTATTTATGAACCATGGAAAGTGGATAAAAAATATCATACAAGAGAAGTTCAAAGAATATACAGCGATATAAACAAGGGGGATTTCTTATTTGAAATTGGTTATTTCAAAAAACTATCCTATACTATTCCAATTGCAATTCAGAGTACCTTTACCATTTATTTTGATTTACATGATAAACTGCTAAATAATCCGTTATGCAGTAAAATAGACGGTTTGGACAATGTTTATATATGCTTATATCCATTCCAAAATAGTAGTATTGTCCTTGTTTTTTATAAAAAAAATGCAAAATATAATAAATTTTTTCGTGAATTAAATGAATTGGAGTTAGAAAAACAACTTTCAATACTTAATTTTTTAATTTTTTTATATAGTGAAGATATTTTTATAAGTAAAAATATTGATAATAAAATATTTAAAGATATGAATTTGCAAAATTTTGCATTTATTCAGCCAATAACAAAAACAAAAAAGAGTAATACCAAAACAATGCAAAAAGCACGTTTAGATGCATTTAAAAGAGGTTATACAATAAGTAATTATTATAAGTGTGTAAATTTACTAAGTAAAGAATTTGCGATATAAGATTTAATTGAACCTGTAGCTTTTTGGTATTTTCGTGTTACTCAAAATTTACAAATTATTCCGGTTTGCTTCCGAGCTATATTTTTATACTTTTTTGATAGAAATGTCCGGTTGTTCTTCCCTTGGAAAATATATATTATGTTTGATTTTTGGCTATTTTGTAAAATTTTTACGGACATTTTGTGGACATATGTTAGACACAAAACAGACGTTACGGACATTTCACCCAAACTCAAAAATATGGCTATTATTCAAACAAATTCGGCATTACCGCAATTAATAAAGAATTCAAAAGTCCATTTTAAACCGTAGTGAATTTTTGATGTACAGACTCGAACTGCTGAATTGCTCTCGCAATGACATTTGAAAAGAAAATCGTCATCACGAGGAGTGAAACGACGTGGTGATCCAGTATAAATTAGAGATAATTTATAAAAAAACAAATCGAGCATATTGAAGAAAGTATTTGTTGTTTTCTGGATTGCCACGGAAATCAAAGATTTTCTCGCAATGACATGTTTTTTGTATTGCCACGAGACAGTAAATTTTTCTGTTGGGTTTAATCCCAACCTACGGACTAAAATTAAACTTGCTACAACACAATCCATAGAATAATTATAGACAATTCAAAAGTCATTTTGTATAATAAAATAATTGTAAATATGTTTTTTGGGCAAGAGAGGCATCAAAATGTTTGAAAAATTTCCTCAAAATGGGAATAATTTTAATGCAAATAATAAAGAAAAAAATGGTGATAATAATTCTGTATTAAAATCCAATCTGCAAAAAACCATATTGGTTGTTTTTATTTTATTATTTATACCTTTCCTTTTATCGTTATTACAAAATATTAAAAACGACATAAATCAATCAATTCAAAAAAAATTTTCTATACAAAAAATAAATAATCTTAATTCTGAAAGGTCTTTTCATCAAAGCAGTAAATTAAAAGACGGAAAAATACTTATTACAGGCGGAGCTAATACAAATAGTTTAAGTGGCTTAAAAACTACTGAAATTTTTGATCCCCAAACTAATACATTTTCTATTGGTCCAGAAATGAATTTGCCTCATTTTTCACACAAACAATATTCATTAAAAAACGGAAATGTAATTATTGCCGATATCAATGGTATAGAGCTTTATAATTACGAAAAAAACCGTTTTGAATTATTTAAAGATAAACCTGTTCAAAGAGGTAATATGCCAAAGGCAACAAGTTTTGTTATGTTGCCGAACGAAAATATTCTTATTGCAGGGGGACTTGGTAGTTTTGCAGAAAAAAACAAAAGTAATATTCTCAACAAAGCCGAAATTATTGATGTTAAAAATAAAACAATTAAAAAAATTAATAATCTGAAAGAACCCAGATTTATGCATTCTGCAATAACTTTAAAAAACGGAAAAACATATATATTAGGCGGGCTTAGCTATTGCAAAGAACCTATCCCAAAATGTGCAACACCTTTCATTGAAGAGTTTGCCCCAACGACCAATTCTTTTAAAAGAATTGGAACCATTAATATTAAAACAGAGATACCTTATTTATTGGCAGTAAATAATAATGATTTTATAATCTTCGGCGGAAACAGTTATTACAAAGCACAAAAATATAACGTACCGCCATTTCAAATTTTTAATAATGCTGATAAAAAAGTTAAAACTGTAAATACAAATAATAAATATTATTTCGGTGAGTTTTTCAATGTATTTAGCACTTTTTACGAAAATCAAGATAGTAATGAAAAATATTTTATTTGCTTTAAACCCTCAAATTATGGCTATGGATTTTTGGGTGCTATAAACACAGAAAAATTTATAATTAATCTTTCGAATGTGTTAATACCTAATTATTCAAATTTGATTTTTTTAAATGACAAAAAAATTTTATTAACAGGCGGTGTAAACATAAATAAGTACAGGTTAAATAAAGCATTGAGCTTTTTTGATATAACAAGCATGCCGACAAGTGACGGAAATATATTTTACGGTAAAGAATATTATTCCAATAATGCATATATTATCAATTTATCTGAAAATCAAAATAAATAGATTGATTTTAAACAAACAATCTGTTAAGGAAACAAACCAGTGGAAAAATTATTAATACATTTTGAAGTCTGTAACTTAAGTGATATCTAATATTCGTAATTAAATTTTTGATTATGTTAAAAACAATATAGAAATTTTGATTTTCGAGGCAAAGTTTCTCGCAATGACGTGTTTTTCATGATTACCACGGGCAAAACAAGTTGCCATTCAGTTTGGTTAATCTGTTTTAATTTTGAAGTATTCTGAATGGATTGCCACGAAAATCAGAGATTTTCTCGCAATGACATTAGAAAAAAAGTCGTCATCACGAGGAACGGAGCGACCAGTGAGCAGAGTGCAGAACGGTCAAGGCGGTGAGCCTTGCCGTGCAGACACGTTTATTGCGAACTGGTCAAGACAGCGTAGGGTGGAGTCGAGCAGAGCGAGCGAACCCGAAGTAGCAAAAAACATAGCGAATG
>CAKVIE010000024.1 GCA_934754505.1 uncultured Candidatus Melainabacteria bacterium | reverse complement strand
CCACCGGTACCGCCTGTGCCACCGGTTCCTGGTGTGCTTTTTGCAGGTTTCGTTCCGCCTGTGCCACCCGTTCCACCGGTACCGCCTGTGCCACCTGTACCGCCTGTACTTGTTGCAGGATTTGTTCCTCCCGGTCCGTTTGTACCGCCCGGACCACTAGTACTTCCCGGTCTTGTCGGACCTGTTGGTCCCGTTGGTCCTGTCGGTCCAGTCGGTCCTGTTGGTCCAGTCGGACCTGTCGGACCTGTCGGTCCCGTTGGTCCTGTTGGTCTTGTCGGTCTTGTCGGTCCCGTTGGTCTTGTCGGTCTTGTCGGTCCCGTTGGTCCTGTTGGTCCTGTCGGTCCTGTCGGTCCTGTTGGTCCTGTCGGTCCTGTTGGTCCTGTCGGTCCTGTTGGTCCAGTCGGTCCTGTCGGTCCTGTTGGTCCAGTCGGTCCTGTTGGTCCTGTTGGTGTCGTCGGTAACATTTGATCACCGATTAAATCCAATATTTCTTTACCGATATTGTCACCCAAGAACATCGTATTCTCAGTTAACATACCCGTATCAAACATTCTGTCCATAGAAAATACGTTTTGTTGTTTACCGTCGCCGAGGTTGATATCTACATCATCGCCCCAAAAACCTACAAGGTGATTTCCTTCACCCATTTTGACATCAACATCTTTTCCGACAACTAATGCCGTATCATTTCCGTCGCCGGTATCAACGCTTACATCGCCTTTACCTAAAGCAACTACCGTATCTTCATCTTTTGAAGAATCCCAATCTAAATCCGCATTCTGGTCAAGTTTTATATCAATATCGTTGCCGAGAACTAATACATTTTGATTACCCGTTCCGGTTTTGATTTTTACATCATTACCTCTTACGGAAATATTAGCATCGCCTTTACCGACATTAATGTTCACATTGCTTGATGGATTTCCTTGGTATTTGTTTTTACTATTCCTAAGGTTGTCAATGAGGCTCATTAATCTCTTCCTTTTTCTTGTTTACTCGCACGCATGTGCTTTACACACATGTATATAAAACCTTTTTATATACTTTTTATGCACTTTTTTAAAAAAATGTTACATAAATTAACATGTATTTTCTACACTATTATAGCATTCAACCCTGCAAAACGACAAGCATTTTGATAATTTTTATTATTAATTTTGAAAATATTTCTTGCATGAAAAATTATTTTTGTATTACGGACATTTTGCAATTTTTGCAATCAAAATCAAGTAAATATTCTTTATTGTTTTCATCAATCAATCTGAACGGCTGTTTATAATTTTCTTTAGGTTTACAGAATTTTGAACAAAGTCCGAGGGTATATTTAATGCAATGCCTTGATATCATCAGCTCTTTGCCTGTAAGATTTTTGCATGATTCAGCTGCATATTCTTTAACTTTTGCACCTCGTTTTTCATAAAATTTTTGAGCATGCCCGTTGTAAATATTAGCTTTATAATCAAGTTCTTTAATCGGATATTCGGCGATTTTAATTTGATTTTCACGTTTTTTGCGAATTAAAGTTTCTTTTCGCATTCTAGAAAGTTTTTCGATTGTGGAGCGTCTTAAATCATTGAGTATGCCGCTTGGAACGAAATAAATTCCGCTGTTTTCAAAATCGATGTTTACAACTTCAAACTCGGTATTTCCCGTTTTGGAAATTTGTTTTACCGCCGTTTCCCTCATTGATAATTCGTTTTTCGCAGGTTCAAAATCATCTGATAAAAAGGTTTCAACGGAATTATTTTCATCATCAGTCAAAATCAAACCGATTTTATCTTTTGCAAAAGCTATTTTTGCGGAAATTTGAATTTTTCTTACCGTTTCTTTTCTCAAAACATCTTCACGAAAGGCTTTATCAAAATTTCTGTAAATCAATGTGCCGACTTTAATTCCGCTCATATCTTTCGGGTAAATTCTTTTGCCGTCGCTTTTTTGCAGGCTTGTTCCGACAAGTTCTTTTGCCCTGTCCAAAAAGCAAATTCCGTCGCCTGCAATTAATTTTTCCGAAGTTTTTTCAAGCACAAAATACTTTTTTCCGACTTCTAAAACTCTACCGACTTTTTTGCCGATTGATTTTACATAGTCCTTTGTGCAAAAATTTTTTCGTTTTCCGTCAATATAAAATTCCGTAAAACCTCTATTGAAGCTTTTTTCAACATCCGGAACAAAATCAGGATAACTTTTGCCCGAAGATGCCCGTTTTAATCTTTTTTTCTTCAAAACCTCATCAATAGCCGAGCGGTAGTAAGAAACGACATTTTTGACATACAATTCATCTTTCAATCTGCCCTCAATTTTGAAAGAGCAAATGCCCGCATCAATCAATTCTTCAATTCTTTCGGAGAGGTTAAAATCCTTTAAGCTCAACAAATACTTGTCTTTTGCAATAATTTTGCCGTCTGCGGATTTGAGTGAATATTTTTTTCGGCACGGCTGGGCACATTCGCCACGGTTTGCACTTCTTCCGCCGTTTGCGTAACTGAAATAGCACTGACCGCTATACGAAACGCATAAAGCACCGTGAACAAAAAATTCAAGTTCGATATCCGTATTTTCGGAAATATTTTTTATCTCAGCCAAAGAAAATTCTCTCGGCAAAATTACCCTTTGAAATCCTGTATTTTCAAGAAATTTAACTTTTTCCAAAGAATCATTATTACATTGAGTGCTTGCATGCAGACAAATCGGCGGCAAATCAAATTCCAACAAGCCCATATCTTGAACAATAACAGCCGAAACCCCGATTTTATAAAGCTCCTTTATGACTTTCACAACATCTTGAATTTCATCATCTTTATAAATCGTATTCAAAGTCACATGGACTTTTGCACGATATTTATCCGCATATTCAACGACTTCACGAATGTCATCAAGCGAATTTCCCGCCTGTTTTCTTGCTCCGAATTTTTGATAGCCTATATAAACGGCATCAGCTCCCGAATTAATTGCCGTTATTGCACACTGCTTGTCTTTTGCAGGTGCTAAAAGTTCGATTTCATCAAGCCGTCTTGTCATTTCGATTGAATTTTATTTAATATACCCTGTTTTATTTCAAGTTCGTCAGTTCCGAGTCTTGTCAAAACTTTCATCGCCAGCGAATTGTGAATCGACACGATTGCTTCAAGCAAATGTTCCGAATAAATCTTCGTTTTCATCTGCTTTTTAGCTATTTTCCAAGCAATTTCCAAAGCTAATTTCGCTCTCGGAGTAAACATAATATCTTTGTCGCTGTATTCTTCGTTTACACCCAAAAGCTCCTCTGTAACCTTTCTCAAATCGGTTACGGTTATGCCTAAATCTTTCAAAACCGAATAACCGATACCTGAGCCTTGAAGCATTATTCCGAGCAAAACAAGCTCCGTTCCGACCGTGTTTCTGCCCATTCTTCTCGCTTCTTGGTTTGCAAATCTCAAAATTACAGGTGTTTCGTTCATCTGCTTTTCCAAAGGTCTTAAAATCTGTTCCGATAAATCGGTATTTGACGACAACGATTGCAAAATATTATATGCAATACCTTTTTTGGATTTCAAAATACCCAAAACAACGTGTTCGGGCTTAACTGCGGTACTTCCCAATTCTCTTGCGGTTTCCGCAGCTTGAATTAATGCCGTTAAAGCATTCGGGGTAAAAATAATTTGTTTGTCCTCATACTCTGCAAGTCTTGAGGTAATTCCGTTCAATTTGTCCGAAAAACTTTCCGATGTAATACCTGCTTTTGTCAAAGTATCACCCAAAAATCCGTTATCATCTTCGAGAATAGAAAGCATTATCTGCTCCGTTCCCAAAATTTCGTATTCGGAAGTCGTAAGTTTCGCAACCGCTCTGCTGAAGATTGATGCAGAATCAGGATCTTTTACAAGTGACAAAATGTGATTGTATTTATCATCATTTTCCTTAACTTCCATTCCCTCGGGGTGTCTTTCACGTTGTTTAGAACGTTTTTCGACAATTTTTTTCATAATATCTTTAACTTTTGCGGAATCGACGTCCAATTCTTCGAATAGCGGGTCTAAACCTGCAATTTCGTTACACAAAAGGATATAAAATAAATGCTCGGTTTTTACAAAACCGTTGCCGTTTTTTGATGCAACATCGTATGCACTTTGAAAAACTTTTTTAATTCTTTCACTGAAAATAGCACTCTTTGACGGTGAAGTCTGCTTTTTATCCGCCAGCAAATGAACAATAACTTCTTTTATGTTATCGGGTGTTGCATGGTTCATTTTCAAAATCTTTGCAC
Source organism: uncultured Candidatus Melainabacteria bacterium (assembly GCA_934754505.1). GTDB lineage: Bacteria > Cyanobacteriota > Vampirovibrionia > Gastranaerophilales > Gastranaerophilaceae > RUG841. The sequence goes on along the minus strand of CAKVIE010000024.1, from coordinate 21,636 downwards.
CAAGCTCGTTTGTCTTTTTGCTCAAAGCCCACAACAAATGTTCGGGATAAATCTTTCTGTGACCGAGTTCTATTGCCGATAATTGGGCTTCTTTTACCGCTGTTACGGCTTTTTCAGTAAATTTTTGAAACAAAATGCATACCCTTATATATTCTATTATGTCTATTCTATTCTAAAAATCGTTTTTTGTCATCAGTTTGTATAAATGACCGAAAAGGCAACATATAAAACATACGGCAAAATAGACAATAACAAAGGTTTTGCGGAGAATTTATCTTTTTTACCCGCTATTACAAAATATAAAATTATGACCGCAAGATAAACCGCTGCAACATTTGCCGCCGCTTCTACCGAAAATTTCCAATCCGTAAAAAATATTCCTATCGCCATTGGAATACAGGATTGAAAAACCATTGCCCCCGAAACATTGCTCACTGCCAAAGTATCTTTATTATTATAACTCCATACAAGTCCGTTTATGGTTTCGGGAAGTTCCGTCGCAACAGGAGCTAAAAACAGGCTTATCAACATCGCTGAAAATCCTAAATTTGTTGACAAAGTTTTAATATTTTCAACAAAATAATGAGAAGATATCACAAGCCCTGCTATTGCAATGAAAAATTGTAAAAAAATCAAAAACAATCTTTTGCTCTCATCAGCCTTGAAAAACGTCAAAAACTTGAGTTCTTCACATTCGCCCTCGCAATATTCACCCTCACAGCAATGCTTTCGTATAGTTCTCGCAGCATATACAACGTAATAAATTAATAAAAATATACCAACCGCAATTTGGATAAATCTTGCTTCAACAAGTGCCGTCAAAATTCCAACGGTATAAGCAGCCGTAAAAAAGTTCAAATCTCTGCGGAAAAATGCAACATCAAGCTGAACATCGGAAGTTCTTTTGCCTTTAATTGACAAAAATACAATCATCAAAGCTATCATAAAAAATGCCAATGACGACAACATAAACGGAGAGCCTAAAACAGCCCCCTTCCCGATATCTTTGCCCAAATCCATGCCCGTTCCCGAAACATAGGCACCGAACACAGCAATTAACGGCAAAATCGTTTCTGGCAAAGCCGTTCCGACAGCGGCGAAGATGCTTCCCAAAGCACCATCTTGAATTTTAAAGTATTTGCCTAAATGTTCGACAGCATTTGTAAAAATTTCGCAAAAAAATGTAATAAGATATAATAAAATTAATATGGATAAAATTAAACCGATGTTCACAACTTTTCCTTTTTTCGATTTTTATTATATAATATATGAAAATTAAAAAATAATAAAACGGTTTTCAAATGAAAAACAGCACTATTGAAGAAATTATTGAAAAAATCAGAAATGCAAAGAATATCTTAATTCTTTCGCACATAAATCCTGACGGGGATTGTATCGGAACGGCTTCGGCATTAGCTTTGCTGCTAAAAAAGCATTTTAATAAAGATTCCGTCCTCGTAAACAACTCCAAAATCCCCGAAATATACCGTTTTCTTCCTCTTTCGGAGAATTATAAAACTTACGAAGAAGTTGAAAACAAAGAAGATTTTGACACTGTGATAACGGTTGATTGTGCGGCAAAAGACCGTCTTACTTCGGCGATAAAGGCTTTTGACAAAGCAGAAACGACAATAAACTTTGACCACCACAAAACAAATCCTTATTTCGCCAAATATAACTATGTTTTCGGAGATTTAAGCTCTGCAGGAGAAGTTCTTTATAATTTTGCGAAAAATGCAGGACTTTCCTTTGATAAAGATATTGCAAACTGCCTTTATACGGCAATTTTGACCGATACAGGCGGATTTAAGTTTGAGAACACAACGGCAGAAACCTTTAGAGCCGTAGCGGACCTTATGGAATACGGGATAAATCCCTGCTTAATTTACCGCTGCTGTTACGAAAGTAAACCGCTCGAGATGGTAAAATTGAATGCACACGCCGTTTCCAAATCGTGTTTTCTCTGCAACGGAAAACTCGCATACACAATAATTACGCTTGAAGATATGAAAACGAACAAAGCTCTCAACGAGCATACTGACGGCATTGTGGAAGTTTTAAGACAGGTTAATTCGGTTGATATAGCTTTTGTAATCAAAGAAACCGACGACGGCTGTTCTAAAATCAGCTTGAGAAGCAAAACTTCTGATGTCAGCAAAATTGCAGCGGCTTTCAACGGCGGCGGACATACTTTTGCCGCAGGCTGCACTATTAAAAAACCTTACAATGTGGCATTAAACAAAATTCTTGATATAATCAACGAGGAATACGGATTGTGCTAAATCACCCCGTCATAAAATATATAGAAAGCATTATCAACAAAATGATAAAAGCCGATTTCCCGGGAATGGCGGCAGAAATGGCATTTATGTTCATTTTGGGATTTTTCCCGTTTTTATTGTTTTTAATGTCTATTTTTTCATGGTTTGGTAAAAGTTCGATGGGAAACCACATTATCGTTGCACTTGCACAAGTTGCTCCGAGTGATGTTGCAAATTTGATGAAAAATGCCTTGCACCAAGTCGTAATCTTTAAACAAGGCGGAATTATGGCGGTCATCTGTTTTATCGTCACCATTGCACTTTCGTCAAATGCCGTTGCAGCAGTTATGAAAGGCTTAAACAGAGCCTTTATGACAGATGAAACAAGACCTTTCATTTATACAAGAATTTTATCGGTCTTAATGGTATTTTTGAACGTTTTCGTGCTGTTTTTGACTGTTAATATGATTGTCCTCGGAAAAATTCTTATGAGCCTTGCACTTGATATATTTAACATTTCGCAAGTAACATACGTTTTGATAATGGTTTTAAGATGGCCGTTGTCCTTTGCCGTTTTATTTTTGACAAGTTATTTCAGCTATTATATTTTGCCCGACATAAAAGGTCCGTTATTTATTAAACGTAAAGCCGCAATGGTCGGCTCGTTGTTCTTCTGCGTATTTTGGTTATTAGGCTCGTGGTCATTTTCACTTTACCTTGATAACCTCAACACCTATAACAGAGTTTTCGGAACAATCGGGGCTTTTGTCATAATGATGGTTTGGCTTTATTACACATCAATGATTATTTTGCTTGGCGGAGAATTTAACTACCGTGCCTACCAAACACTTATGAACAAACATTCGGAAGATAAAAACTGATTTTGTAGTTTTTTAACATTGTTGCATTTTTGCGGAAAATTTTGTACCTTTATAATGAAATAATATGGAGGGCAGGACAATTAAAAAATTATTAATTTCAGCAATAATATTATCGGCAGGCTTGATGACAACCGATAGCTACTGTATGGCAAGACAAACCATTGACCCTGCTCAAACTTACTATTCGGACGCTTGCGTACAAGAACAAAAAGGCAATTATAAAGGTGCTATCGAACAAATGGTCAAAGCCGTTGAGCTTAAAGACGATAACTCACTTTATTATACAAAACTTGCAGGTCTTTATGCGGAAATCGGTGAATGGGATAATTCTCTCGCCGCTTACAAAAAAGCTGCAAAATTAAGACCTGACGATGCTTTTATCTATGTCAGCATAGGAAATATTCTCCAGCAAAAAAGAGATTATCAAAATGCTTATGCCGCATATAAACACGTTTTACAGCTTTCACCCGAGTATAAATATAATTACTTAAATCTTGCGAATGTTCAATTCATTCTTCAAGAATACCAAAACGCTGTTGAAAATTATAAAATTTTCTTAATAAACTACCCCAATCACGTTGATGCAAGAAAAAATCTGGCATCTGCATATCTTGAATTAAACGACTTTAAAAATGCAAATGAACAATATGCATCAATTCTTTCGAGAAATCCGCAAAACTTCAATGAATATGCGCAATACGGACTTTCTTTAATAAAAGAAGGAAATTGGGATAAAGCAGCTGAAATTTTGGAAAAAGCTATTGAAATAAATCCGAAAGATGCTTCAGCCATTGCAAATTTAGGTATTGCACTCCGCCAAAACGGTAATGCAAAAGATGCTGTTACAAAATTTGAAAAAGCATTGTCGCTTGAACCGAATTCAGCACAAATCAGACTTGAATATGCAGATACACTTGTCGCAGCTGACAATCCTGCAAAAGCTATTGAAGAATACAAAAAATATTTGGAAGTTAACCCCGATAATGTTCGTGTTTACTTAAATCTTGGCGTTTTATACGAAAAAGACAAAAATTACACAACAGCTATTGAAACTTTCAAAAAAGGTTTAGAAAAAGATGCGGATAACTATCCGATAAAATTTGAAATTGCAAAATGCTATCACTACGAAAAAGATTACGCAACAGCTGAAAAATATTACAATGAGCTTCTTGCAACAAACCCGAAAGACAGAGATTTAAGATACAACAAGGCTCTCGTTCTTCACGCACAAAGCAAATTCAAAGATGCAATCAGCCTTTATACGGAGCTGAATACCGAACAACCCGACAGCAAACTTAAAGAATATATTTATAATGCATATATTTCTCAAGGTAAGCAGTATATTTCGGAAAAGAATTACAGAAAAGCTGCCGACAGCTTTGAAAATGCAATTTCGACAAATGATTTGGAAATCGAACCTTACATTTTAGCGGCAAAATCTTATGATAACCTCGGTTCTGGTTCAAAAGCCATTGAATATTATGAAAAAGCAATCGCAATAAACCCTGATGATAAAGCTGTAACAGCCGATTATGCAAAGGCTTTGATTAAATACAAAAAAACAGAAGATGCACACAAGGTTGCAGAAAATATTTCAACCGACGAAAGCGTTTCGGCAAAAGACAGAGCAACAACCTTGATTTCACTCGGCGAACAATATTACAACAACAAAGATTACAAAAACGCAAAAATCGAATTTGAAAAAGCATTAGCACTCGATGCAAACAACGAATCTTTGATTATCAAAACAGGCAACTGTTACAAACAATTAGCCGAAAACGAAAAGGCACTTGAACTTTACAACAAAGTAATTGCAATGAACGGCAAAAATACAGATGCAAACTTCAATGCAGGCTTATGCTACGTCGATTTGAATAAAACCGAAGATGCAATAAAGACTTTCGGCAAAGTTATTGAACTTGATGCAAATTATGCTTACGCATACTATGCCCTCGGACTTGAATACGAAAAAGCTCAAAAATGGGCAGAAGCCGTTCAAAATTATGAAAAGTTCATGAATTTAGCACAAGATGCAGGCATCAAAAACTCAATTAAATCAAAGATTGCCGACATCACAAAGAAACACCTTAAAAAATAATGAAGAAAAAGATATTTTTCACGATAATGCTGTTTTGCTGCACTCTGTTTTTGACAGGCTGCGGCAAAAAGCCGTTTATCTTAATGAAATCAACCCCTTTAACCGCTCAAAACGCAAAATACTTTGAGCAAAATTTTCAACGAGGACAAAGAGTTTACTACGCAATTATAAAACCGAGCGGATTTAAAGATGATGCCATAAAAATCCAAATCATCAAAAAAAGCGATACCGTTCCGACTTACGGCTATTCTATGGAATATGCCCAAGATATTGCAATAGACAACAGCAAAAAGTATTACACAAGCTACTTTGTGCCAAATAATTCGGGACTGTTTTTTATGCAGGTATTTGAACTTCGCCGACCTGATAAATGCCTTGCACGATATGATTTTCGAGTTAAATAACGATTAGAAATTATACAAACCGAAGAAAATCAGTGATGCTGCAAATAATATCCAAATCGGAAGATTTAAAGCATCTTTTTTACCCGTTGCCAATTTCAAAATCGGATAAAGAACAAATCCTGCAGCAACGGCAATTCCGATGTTTCCCGAAAAAGCCATAAGGAAAATTATCACCGCAGCGGGAAATCCGTCCGTCAAATCTTCAAAGTTGACTTCTTTTATTACCGCAAGCATTAACATACCGATAACGATTAAAACCGCATTACAAGCCGATGACGGGATAATCGAAAATACAGGCGAAAAGAATAATCCTAACAAGAACAAAACGCCAACCACAACCGCCGTTAAGCCCGAACGTCCGCCGGCCATAACACCCGTTGTTGATTCGACGTAAACCCCCGATGTTATTGCACTCATTGAAGATGAAATAACCGTTGCGGAAGAATCACAAAGCATTGCTCTTTTGATATTCGGAAGATTTCCGTTTTTATCCAAAAATCCCGCTTTTGCCGAAACACCAATCATAGTGCCCATTGTATCTACAAACATCAATACAAATACAACAAAAATAACAGGAATTGATTGAATGTTCAAAACACCTGCCATATCAGCCTTAAACAAAATCGGCTCTAAACTCGGCGGAGTTGAAAAAATTGTTTCGGGAAGAGAAGTCTGCCCGAGCAAAATCGACAAAATCGTAACAATGACAAGCCCTGCCAACATTGCAACTTTAACACCTTTCGACATCAAAACCGCAATTATCAAAACTCCCAAAATCGTAAGTAAAACGTTTATATCCGTCAAATTTCCGATTGCTAAAGAGGAATTTTGAGAAACCGTCACAATTTTTGCACCGCTCAAACCGATAAATGCCAAATAAAGCCCCAAACCTGCCGTAAAAGCAAATTTTATACAAGCAGGAAGCGAATTAACAAGCCATGCCCGAATATTAAAAACAGTGAGCAAAAACAAGGTAATTGCACTTATTGCAACCGCCCCGAAAGCCTGCTGCCAACTGTATCCGAATTGCAAAACAACCGTCGAAACGAGAAAAGCGTTTTCCGCAAGCAAAGGAGCAACAGCAAAAGGTCTGTTTGCGTACAAACCCATTAACATACAGCCGATAAAAGCCATATAAATTGTTGCCGCCATCGTAGCACCGAAAGGCATTCCCGCTGCTGATAAAATGTTCGGGTTTACAACCATAATATATGCCAATGTCGCAAATGTCGTAACACCTGCCATTAATTCCGTTTTTAAATCGGTATTGAGTTCTTTAAATTTAAAAAATTGTGCAATTCTTTCCATAGTGCAAGAATAATAACATAAAAATATAAAAAATTTTTAATTATTTTAACAAATTGTTAAATTTCGGAGAAAAATATGTTAAAATATGAAAAAATAAGCAAAAATTTTTCATTGTGTGTTTTATAAACGAACAGGTACTTATAAGGAATTTTTATTATGACAGATATTTCAAAAATGCCGTTTAACAAACAAATTAACTTCGGAAAAGCGAATATCAACATAGCAGCATTGAGCGATACGCACGGTCAAATCGACAAAACAGCCGCTATTTGCGACACTTATGAAAAACATAAGGAAGAAATTCACCCCGACGGAAAAAACAAAAGTAATTTGAACGTTTTGGCAGTTGTCGGCGACTGGTTTATGAACCCGACAAGAAAAGGTTATCTGTCATTTAAAGAAACTATCGGCGATATGCAGGGAAAATTCTTGGGTGACTTAATCACAAGAATGAAAAGCGGTTTGGGCAATTTAAGCTCGCTTTACACCCCCGGAAACCACTGCCTTGAAGGCGGAGATTCTTTCCTCTTCGATAAGGTCAAAAAGTGTGATATGACAACGGTTATGACCAACGTTGACATGGAAGATTCAAAATCCATCACTTCATTAGAACCCGAAGCAAGAAAGAAATTTACGGAATCAACCGTTCTTGAAGTTCCTGACGACAAAGACCCGAATAAAGTCCACAAAATGCTCGTTTTAGGTATGATTTGCCCGAACATGGACTACTATTGCAACGGTTTGATTAACGACCTCGATATCCTCGACAGAAACCGTAAAAAAGAAGTTAAACTTGAAGAAAGCGACTTGCAGGAAACTTACAAGCAATTTAACGAACAAATTGCAAAATTTAAAGAAGAAAACCCAGATTCACCTGTAATGCTCTTAAACCACGCAGGTCAAAGAGTTGTTCAAATGCTCTGTAACCACTGTGATTTGGACTTGGTTTTGAACGGGCATGACCACAAAGACGAAGCATCAGAATTTACAAGTGCAACAACAGGCAAAAAGACTTACGTCTGCTCGCTTTCAGAAAACGCAAAGAAACTTGAAGCCGTAAATGTTCACTTCGATGATGACGGAAAATATTCATTCGACTCAAAAGCACTCTATGTTAAATTACAGGATCAAGATGCTAAATTCAAAGCAGCATTTGATGAAACCTTTGCAGAAGATACAAAAGGTCTTGTAGAAATCACAGATCCGGCAGGCAGCGAAAGATTAAAAGTCGATAATATCAGATATGCCGATAATCCGCTTGCAAAGCTCGTTACAGACACAATTATAACTGATATCAGAACAACGGAACCCGACACGCAGCTATTTATGATGAACACCTCCGCATTCCGTTCCGAATTGCAGGTTGACAAAGAAAATCCCGTAACCAATATGCAGCTTATGGATTTGATGAGCGGACTTATTGAAAAAGAAGCTAAAATCAGAGTCGGCAACTTCACGGGACAAACCCTAACAAATATGGTTTACCAAAACGTAAAAGAAAATAACGAAAATAAAACAAGAAACGTACTTATGGGCTGGTCAGGACTTCAATTTGACCGAGGAGCAATCATAAGACTTCAAAATGACGGCATAACCGACGTCAACGAAACAGCAAAACACATCAAAATTATGAACAAAAACGGAGAATGGGAGCCGATTAATTTATCACAAAATTACAAAACGGCTGTAACTCAAAAACTCTTTGATAAGACTATTTTGCAAGATGTTAAAGATGCCGAAAGCGAATTTTCACACTTGGGTAAAACAGCAAACGACTGCTTGCTTGCAGGTGTAAAAGAAAAAGGCTATAAATTAACAGTTCCGCAGGATATAAGAGTTATCGACGACGGCGAAGGCGAAAGAAAATCGTAAATTAACTTAATTAAAAAAGTTAATTTATTTGGAACGGCATTTTGTTTGTAGTAAAATCGTTTTTATGAAAAAACAAGCTATTGTCGTATGCGATTTTGACGGCACAATTACAAAAGAAGACAGTATCAATGGATTTTTAGGTAAATTTGCGGATAAAAAGTGGCTTGAAGTCGAGGACGAATGGGTAAACGGCAGAATAAGCACATGCGATGCAATGACCTCTCAATTCGGAATGATTGAAAATATGACCGAAGAAAAATTAAACGAATATTTTAATTCGGTTGAGCTTGATGATTATTTCAAAGAGTTTTGCAAAGTTTGTAAGGAAAAAGACATTGACATTGCGGTTGTAAGCGATGGTTTGAAATTGTTTATTGATAGAATTTTCGAGATAAATAAAATAGAAAATCTGCCTGTTTATTCAAACAAAGCAGAATTTGTCAATAATAAATTTCAAATTGAATTTCCGCACAGAATTGATGATTGCAAAAACAAATCAGGCACCTGCAAGTGTAAATTTGTTCAAGATTTCAAAAAAGATTATAACGAAATTATTTATGTAGGCGACGGTGTTTCCGACTATTGCGTAGCCGACAAGGCTGATGTTTTATTTGCAAAAAAAAGATTAATGTTATATTGTAAAAAAGAAAAAATCCCATTCATAGAATATGATAATTTCAGAAAGGTGATAGATTATGTCACATCAAACAGAAGTTAATGAAGATATAGAATTATTGGAAAAAGACAGTAAATACTGTTCTTTTGCAGATACAGCACATTACGCAAAGACTCCTAAGGTTTTTAAAGCTTGTGAAGGCTCATATATGTACGACAGCGAAGAGACTCCGTATCTTGACTTGCAAATGTATTTTTCGGCAGCGAATTTCGGCTATAAAAACCAAAGAATAATTGATGCGGTTATCGACCAAATGAACACACTTCCGCAAATTACACCGAAATACGTTCATAAATATAAAGTTCTTCTTTCGGAAAAACTTTGCCTTGCCTGCGAAAAAAGATTTAATGAAAAAGGAAGAATAAACTTCAACGTAGGCGGTGCTCAATCGGTAGAAGATGCAATTAAATTGGTCAGAAAAAACACTAAACGCAACGGATTTTTCGCATTCCAAGGCGGCTACCACGGCAAAACAGTTGCAACAACGGCCATTTCATCAAACTTTAAATATCGTGAAAACTACGGACACTTCGGCGACAGAGCAAATTTTGTTCCATTCCCGTATTGTTTCAGATGTCCTTACGATAAAAAATGTGACAGCTGTGACTTTTATTGCGTAAAACAATTTGAAAAACAATTTGACAGCGAGTACAAAGGAATAATCGACCCGTCAACAGGAGAAACGGAATTTAAAGCCTTCATAGCTGAACCCGTTTTAGGCACAGGCGGATACGTTGCACCTCCGAAAGGCTATTTCAAAGAACTCAAAAAAGTTCTCGACAAATACGGAATTATGTTCGTTGATGACGAAATCCAAATGGGATTTTACAGAACGGGCAGACTTTGGGCGATAGAAAACTTTGACATAACACCTGATGTTATAACATTTGCAAAATCTCTCACAAACGGAATGAACCCGTTATCGGGATTTTGGGCAAAAGAAAAATACATCAACCCCGAACAATTCCCGCCCGGAAGTGCTCACTCCACATTCTGTTCAAACCCAATCGGTACAAGAGCAGGCTATGAAGTTATGAAATTAATCGAAGAAGAAAACTTTGATGTAACCGTTCCCGAAAAAGGTGCATACTTCCTTGAAGGATTGAAGCGTTTACAGGCAAAACACAAATGCATAGGCGATGTAAGCGGTTTGGGACTTGCTTTGAGAGCAGAACTCGTTCAAGAAGACGGAATTTCCCCTAACAAAGAATTATGCTCAAAAGTCCTCGCAGAAGGCTTAAAAGGTGATTTGACATACAACGGTAAAAAATGCGGTTTAATCTTGCATAACGGCGGATTTTACAAAAATACGATAACATTTGTACCGAATTTATACATTAAAAAAGAAGAAATCGATATGGCAATAGAATTGCTTGATGTTCTCTTAACGAGGTGCGAATAGTTGTCGAGCGGATTTGAATTTATACACGAGGAAAAATCCGACAGAGCTATCATGCTGTTTCACGGTTTGACAGGCAGCCCGTTTGAAATGAAAAATTTCGGCAAATACCTGTATGAAAACGGCTTTGACGTTTTCGGAATTTGCCTGCCCGGTCATGGCGACCTGCAATCGGAAATCTATACCGTTAAATATACCGAATGGATTGACTGTGCAAGCAAAAATCTTGAAAAACTTTGCGAAAAATACAAAGAAGTTTTTCTCGGCGGACTTTGTTTGGGTGCTGTAATTTCACTTTATCTCGGAGAAAAATACGGAGATAAAATCAAAGGAATTATCTCGCTTTCAACAACACTTTACCTCGACGGCTGGCGTTTGCCTTGGTATTCAATCTTTATGCCGATTGCACTTCACACTATCTTCAGATATTACTATACCTACCCCGAATGTGAACCCTACGGCGTCAAAAACGAAAGAACAAGAGCCGCTATCAAAAAAATTCTCACAAAATCGGAAGCGGGCATGGATAATTATCCGATGTGTGCTTTTCACGAGCTTTTGCAGCTTTCTGCCGAAGTCCGTTTTGACTTAGAGAGCATAACTTCTCCGATTATAATAATTCACTCGGAAGAAGACGATTTGACTTCAACAAGAAGTGCAAATGAGGTTTTTGAAAATATTTCGTCCAACGATAAAGAGATGATTATCCTTGATAACAGTTATCACATGGTTCTATACGATAATGAAAAAGAATACGTTTTCCAAAAATCGTTAGAATTTTTAAATGCACATTCGGCATTTTGCGGGGTAAAAGCAGCATGACGATTGCATTTATAGTATTAAGTACCTTGTTATTCATATCGCTTTTAACTGGAAATATATATTTTTACAAGCATAAAAACCGATTTATCAGAGAAAGAAGTGTTGCAATCGGAACTGTTTTAATGGCAATATATTCGGCATTTTGCATAATAGGAATGTTTTTCGCATCAATTCCTGCAAAACCTATTTTAGTATTTTGCGGATTTTCACCGTTCATAATCGGTCATTACACAACGTATAAAGCCCTTTTATTTTATACAATATTGCAATTATTGGTAATTTCGGCAGGAATTATTTTTGCCGTCGGCAACGGCTTGGTTTAAAATTTTAAACTCATATTGACAAATTAACAGATTAAACATATATTATCTTTGTCATATCATATAAATAAAAAAATGTACAAAAAAATCAATAAAAAATTATTTCTCTTATGGCAGAACAAAATATTAAAAGTAATTATACCCCCCCCCCCCGCAAAAACGACTCTTACAAAGATAAAATTTTACTGACTGTATTTTTATTTTTGTTCGTAGTTTTTATAATATCAAATTTTATAACAAATAAAGGAATTTTTTTTGATGTGCCGGGGTGCTTTTTAATCGGATTGTTTAATAAATCACCTTATTTTTATTTTCATGATTTTACGGCAAGATTTTTTTCTTTTGTTTTAGCAACAATTCCTTATAACATTTTTATACCGATTATAAAATCATTCAATTTATTAGATAAACTCAATTTGTTTTACATTTCATATTTAATTATGAGCGGAGTTTTGACAGCTCTAAATTTTTACATTGCAAAGCAATATACCAAAAGATACGATATTGCAATTTATGCATTATTTGTTTATTCATTTTTTTATTTACCGGGTAGTATTTGGGCAATTAGAGAAATTTTTATAGCCTTTCCTATTTGGTTTATACTTTTACAATTTTTTGTTTGCAAAAAAAGATTAAGCAAATCAGCAAAAATATTTTTTTTATTTTCTCTGATATATTCGTTTGAATCGTTTGAAATATTTGCTATATTAGGAGTTATTCTTTTTATTTTTTCTGTTTTATTTGCGATAAAAAAAGATAAAAGATACAAACTCAAACTTACTATCGGAATTACATCTTTAATTGCAACAATATATATAGTTATAAAAACAATATTTGTAGCAACAAAAGCTTATAATATTACAGTTGCATCTCTTAATTGGTTTTACGATTTAATTTCATCTGCTCAAAACTTATTTTCTATCAATTTTTGTATATCATTATTTGGAATTATCTTAATTTATCTTTTTATTAATAGAAAGATAAAATTTCTAAAATTTTTATTAATCATTTATTCTTTATCTTTTATTAAAAATTTAAATTATTTAAACTTGATAAAACCAGACCTCGTTTTAGGCAAAGATTTTTATACATTATTATTTTTAATAATACCGTTATTTTTTATTTTCGTTTTAAGAGATGAATATTTAAATCGTAAATTTATAAAAAATAAAAGTTTAAAAACAATTTTTTCTGTAAGTTTAATAATAGGCATTTTTCAATTTATATATCTCATAAATGGAAATATTAAATTTTATTCGGAATATTTTATTCCGTTGAAAAACGTTTTAAACACAAGCAACGGAATAATCAAAAAAGACCCCGCGTTAATTTTTAAAGATTTCAATAAATACAACCTGTCTTGTATGATATATCTTGATTCAATTTTTGTTCAATCTGCAAATCCCGATAAAAAGATAAATACAATACTTCTCGATGAAAATTCTGACGTTTATTATGAAGCCAAAACAGACACAATTCATTTCAGAAAATACGATTTCGGTTTAAAAACCAAAACAAAAGATTTTGATTTTACACCGATTAGAAATCAGCTCATCAAAAAAGACAAAACAATAAAATTATTTTTCATCTTTGGCAAAAAATATTGCCTGAGCAATTCTTGAAGCATTATAATCAGTGGGATGACCGGGGATAAAGCGGTCTTTCATTATAATTATCGGGAATATATCGCCTGCGTCTCCGGGAGTAGTTGAAAGTCTGTTAGGCTTATTTTCTCCGTTAATATCAACCAACACAACACCATAAGTATAATCGCCGTAAATATCATAGCTTGCACCTGATTTAGAATAGGCAAAACAATATCTCATACCGTCCGAGGTTTGAAAATATTTAGCACCCGCAGGACAACCCGACATTGCCACAGTGCCTGACGGAGGATTAATTTCTTCTAAAGACATAAACGGCTTGAAAATATTATTCATAATAGCAGTCGTTGTATCCATTGGGTCTTGCCCGATTAAAACAGAATCTTTGTATGATGAACCAACCTTTGTAATTTGGCTGTTCAAAGGATTTCCCGACGAATCAAGGCAAGATTCGGTAAGCCCGATTCTTTTGCCGTTGCATACCTGTTGATAATCAGTTGTAACTCTGTCGAAATACTCTTTCAAGGCATTATTTAAAGTGTTAACCGCTTTATGATAACCGACTTTTTTCTCGTGGTTTTTTGTGGCTTTGACAACACTGCTGACACATAATGTCAAAATCAGCCCCGTCAAAATCAAGGTTATCAAAACTTCTATTAAGGTAAAAGCATTTTTTCTATTCATAAAAGCCTTTGCATAGCTGTCCAAACAATAATTTATATTACTATTTTAACATTTTTGAAGGGTTTTGACAAACAGAATTAAAGAGAAATTTCCTTTAAAATGTCTTTGAAGTTAGTTGCCAAAAGTTTAGCAAAGACTTCGGGGTCAATTTGCGTAACAACAAGCGGCATAATATCATCAGGAAGTTCTGACAATAATTCTAAATGATCTTTCGGGTCAAGAACAGATAATGTCTTGATGAAATCAGGTTTTTGAAGTTGAGTCAAAGGTTTCATCAAAGCTTCATTAGAGAACTCAAGCAAATACTCGGGGTTTTCTTTTGTCATATTTGTAATCAAAGCTGCTTTTGTTTCAGGATTGAATGCCTGCAAAGTTCTCATGAACTTTTTATCGTCCAAAGCTGCCATTTTTTCTTGAACTTCTTTAGCATCACAATGCTGACAAACCTGCCCTGTTAAAAGCTCCATCATACTTTGAAGTTTTTCGGGTTCCATTCCTTCTACGGCTTTTAAGATGTCATTTTTTTCGAGTTTCGGAGATTCAAAAAATTTATTCATTTCCTTTTCTTGAGTAACTTTAAGGAAATTTTTCACTGAAAAGCTGTTAAATACAATGGTTGCAAGTTTTTCTTTCGGTAACTTGCTTACCATTTTCATTAATTTTTCTTGAGATAAGAATTTCAAAGAATTATATAATTCTTTATCACCCAAAAACTGCATTAAATACTGTAATTCGTTAGTATTAAGGTTTTTGAGGATTAAAAATCTGTTTTTCGGACTTGTTAATTGGAAAAGTTCTAAAATCGATTGAGGATCATTGAACACTTCATTTTCAAAGGAAACAGCACTTTTATTACCTTGAGCGGCTTCTGCTTCCATAAACTCGTCAATAGTCGTCAAACCGGCTTCGTTAATACGTTTCGTATTAACTTTATAGTTTTTTATTAAGTATGCTAAATTGACATCTAACGTTATCATTGTGTTCTCCGATACTTATATAAAGTCTTTTTCGGCATATTTATTGATTTTTCATGGAATATTATAACTCGAAATTTTACAAAAGTTTACATGTTTTTTAATAAAATCAACAAAAAAAAGGACAAAACGCATATAATAATGTATATGAAATTCTTAAAAATTTTATTAGCAATATTTTTATTTCTTGCGGGGGTGAAGCCTGCGTTTTGCGGTGAAGATTATTCCGAGATAAAAAAGGAAGTAATTGTTTTATACAATACGAACAAGATAAAAGAGGCTTATCAGCTTATTTTAAAAATCCCCGAAAGAGAGAGAGATTGCGAGTTATGGCTGCTTGCTGCGAATATTACGCAAGATTATGACAGAACGTTAGATGCAATTTATTTGCTCCAAAAGGCAATAACCACAGACCCGAAGAATTACAAACCGTATTATAATTTGGGAAATTTGTATTTGCGGGATAAAAAATATAATTCTGCGATTTACAATTACAAACTTTGCTTAAAGCAAAATAAGGAATTTGCCTATGCTTGGTACAATTTGGGCAACGCTTATTTAGGTCTGGAAGATTATCCCAAAGCCAAAAGTGCGTTTATGAGGGCAATTTCGTTCGGACTTTCGGAGCCTGACTTTTATTATAATCTTGCATTCACTTATAAAAAGTTAAACAAGAAGAAGCAAGCTGAAAAAATGCTCAAAATATACAATGCTTTAATGGAGCAAATGCCGTTAAACGATTGAAAACCAGTTGTTTTTCGAGTATGATTAAAAGGTTATTTATCAGAGGAAAATATGTCGGAATTTGTGAGTTGTAATTGCATAGAGCATGAGGTTGTTTTAGATTTAAAAAACACTGTCAGACATTGCAGCAACCACAATCACAATTTTGGCGGCAGACCTTTAATTTATGATTATTTTGACGGAAACGGACTCACGAAAGAAGATTTTTTCAGGAGAAAATGGGAATTTCGGAAGATGTTCAGAGAGGGAAATGTTCCTGAACCTTGCCGAGAATGTATCCATTTGATAAAAAAAGAGTGGTCAGATGATAATTTTATAAACTTCATTTTGCTGACACCGTGGTCGGAGTGCAATTCTTCCTGCATTTACTGCCCAAGTGTGAGAGATGAAGATATTTTGCACAACACAAAAAAATACGATGTATATTCTGTTGTGAAATACATGATGGAGAATGATTTTTTTATTCCCGAAACGATTTTCGATTTTGCAGGCGGAGAACCGACGTTATATGAACGCTTTGACGATATTTTGGAGTTAATTTTTGAAAAAGGATATAAAAACGTCGTAATTCATACAAACGGGATAAAGTTTTCCCCGATGATAGCGAAATTACTTAATCACGACAAATGCAAAATCGTTATATCGATTGACTCGGGCAATAGAGAAATTTACAAAAAAATCAAACAGGTTGATAAATTTTATACAGTTCGAGAAACTTTAAGAAAATATTCAATGGCACAGGCGAAGAAGAAAAACGCTTTGCGTGTAAAATACATTTTAAACCCGACAATAAATGACGAAAACGAGAATATTACGGAATTTCTCGATATGTGTCAAAGCATGGGAATAAGGTCGGTAATTTTAAACCTTGATTTTAACTGGATAGAAAAAAACACGGAATTAGCTCGCAGACAAAAGGATTTGCCCCGTTCTGCCGATAATACGACATTAAAACTGTACGACTTAATTGATTTTACAAAAGCAGAAGCTCGAAAAAGAGGAATAACTACATCATTATACGGTGAAATTTGCACGTTAAAATCCATTGTAGAAGGTTACGTCGAAGAAAATATCATCGAAGAATAGTTATTTGATGTATATTTCGGCAGGATTGTGAACAGCACCGCCTAAAAGAGTCGGCACGACATTTCCGACACGATTTCTCATCGCAACCAATCTCAATGGCGAATATAGGTAAATCATCGGGCATTCGTCCGCAATAATTTCTTGAAATTTATCGTAATAAACTTTTCGTTTAGAATGTTCAAGCTCCGATGCACCTTGTTCGATTAAGATATCAGATTGTTTTTCAAACTCCAATAAATCCTTGCCAAAATCCTTTTCATCACGTTGATTGAAGATATGCAAAGGCCCGTTTGAATACCAAACGTTTTTTCCGCCATGAGGCTCAAGCGTACTGCCTGTGAAGCCCATAATCATTGTATCCCAGTCAAAAGTTCCTGAAAGTTTCCCGATTAACGAATTAAATTCAATGGGCTTAAAATTAACTTTCATACCGAGTTCAGCCAAATCGGCTTTTATCATAACTCCGACGGCTTCTCTTTCGGTATTTCCGGCATTTGTCAAAAGGTCAAAAGACACTTCATGCCCGTCTTTATCGCAGAGAACACCATTAGTGTTTTTGTAGAAACCTGATTGAGAGAGGAGTTGTTGAGCTTTTTTGAGGTCACGGGTATGACCTTTTGCAACATTTTCGTTTAAGAAAATCGAGCCGAGAGCTTCCGAGGTAAACAGGGGTTCACCTGCACCGTTAAGGATATTTGCGACCTGCGACTCTCTGTCGATTGCGTAATCTATTGCTTTTCGGAAGTTTTTATCTCTAAACCATTTTTGCTTAATCGGGTCAACAAAAGGCTTGCCGTTTTCATCTTTTCGGTTATTCAAATTGATAGCTAAAAACATTGTTCCCGTGTTAGGACCGAGGTTGAACAGAGTATAATTTCCTTTTGTTTCGTTCTTTTTAAACCTTGCGGCATCAGAGCCTCGAACGCTTATCGTGTCGAGTTCGCCCGATTCAAATTTCAAAAGCTCGTTGTTTAAATCACCTACAATTTGGATAATATATTTGTCTAAATATGGGAGTTTTTGTTCATTTTTGTCAATCATAAAATAATTATCGTAACGTTTTAAGACAACTCTTTGAGCGGGAATATACTCTTGAAGTCTGAAAGGTCCTGAGGTTACGAAGTCTTTCGGGTTAGTATTTGTACTCCAAAAAGAGTCAAAATATTTTTTACCTTTTTTCAAAACAGGGGCAAGAACATGTTTTGGGGCAACGCTTTCGGAGAGAAAACGCAAAAACGGAGCAAACGGCTTAACCGTAGTAAATTCAACTGTATAACGGTCAATTTTTCTGACTTTCGGAAGCTGTCCGTCGATGGTGACAGAATCCCGAACACTTGTGTTTCCGTAACCTGCAAGAATAATATCATTCCAAGTGAAAACAACGTCATCAGCTGTAATTTCCTTGCCGTCAGACCATTTCAAGCCTTTTCGCAAAGTTATGGTGTAGTGTTTTTTGTCGGGAGAAACCGTAAAAGATTTCGCCATCTTGGGACAAACTTCACCCGTATTTACGTCTGTTGAAAGCAGCGAATCAAACATTAAAGCACCGATTTCGGAAGACGTATTGTCTTTAGATGCCCAAGGATTAAAGGTTTTTGGACCTTCTCCAATGGTTGAGGTTATAAATTCTCCGCCAAATTTACCCGCAGGAAGCTGCGATTGCAGATATTCCCGACCGTTCAAAGAAATATTTACAGGCTCATCGTATTTTGAAAGTTCTTTGTGGATTGATTGTGCCGAATTTTCTTGAATTTCGGAGATTTTTCTATCTCTTGAAAAACAAGAGGTCAAAATTATTGTTATCAAAATTATTAATAATAAAAATTTAGCTGTTTTTTTCATAAAAGAATATTATCATAAATTTTCAGCCGATAAAACCCGACAAAAGAGCAACTCTTAAAAGACAAAAACAATTTAAGAAATGTAACATTTTTCGATTACTCTGAAATAATAAATGTAAAAAAAACTTGTATATAGTAACAGGGGTACAATAAAAAAAGGAGAAATAAATGAACATTGGTGGAATGGGAGGTTTAGACAAAATCCTTGCAAAAGCAACATCAAAAGGCTTATCAGGAGAAAGTGTCGTAAATACGTTGACTCAAAATGGTAAAGAATTATCGTTAAACGGAATTTTCAGCATTGCAAATGCGGAAGAAGCTCAACCCCAAACAGCTGAACAGGAAGAACAAGCAAAACAAAAACAAAAACGTCTTCTTGCTGATACATAGTAACAAAGTTTTATTTTTACAAAAGTCATATTTTTACAAATATGACTTTTGTTTTTTGTAATCTTGCACCTTTTCAAAAATCTTGATATAATCTTCATAAGGAGATTAGAATGGATTTTTGGCATATTTTGTTAATTTTGACGGTTGTGTTCTTGGTTTTGGAAATGTTTACCCCTGTGTTATTTTTTATCAACCTTGCATTTGCAAGCCTTGTTTCGGCTTTGTTCGCATATTTGGGCTATTCTTTGACGGTGATAACTTTCGTATTTTTAGTTGTTGCAATAGCTTCAATCGGACTTGTCAGACCACTTTTGCTCAAAAAAATGACAGGCAAAAAACATAATACGGGCATGGAAGATAAATATATCGGAAAGCTTGCAAAAGTTGTAAAAGAAGTTACTCAAACAGACGGCAGAGTGACAATTTACGGTGAAGAATGGCAGGCTGTGACGGAAAAAGGCACAATTCCCGTTGGAAAAGAAGTTAAAATTTTATCAAACGACAGTATAATTTTTACAGTAGAAGAATTAGAGGAGAAATAAATGGGCGGATTTATCTTTTTAGTATTTTTAGCGATTTTCGTGATTATTTTTTGCGTAAAATCAATCAAAATTGTTCAACAAGCAGAAGTTATGATTATTGAAAGACTCGGTAAATTCGACCGTGTACTTGAATCGGGATTTCAATTTATTATTCCGTTGATAGACATGCCACGTTCTATAAACTGGAAACAAACGCAAACATTGCCTGACGGACGCAGTTATACATTTTATTCTTCAAGAGACAGAATTGACCTTAGAGAATCGGTATATGATTTTCCTCGTCAAAACGTAATCACAAAGGATAACGTATCAATCGGAATTAACGCATTAATTTATTTTCAAATTGTAAATCCGAAAAGTGCCGTATATGAAATTCAAAATCTTCCCGAAGCTATTGAAAAACTTACACAAACGACTTTAAGAAACATTATCGGTGAACTTGATTTGGACGAAGTTTTGGTATCAAGAGATACGATTAATCACAAACTCCGCAACATTCTTGATGAAGCATCAAATAAATGGGGCGTAAAAGTCAATCGTGTTGAACTTCAAGACGTAATTCCTCCGGCAGATATCCAAGCATCAATGGAAAAACAAATGAAAGCAGAAAGAGACAGACGTGCGGCAATTCTTGAAGCTGAAGGTTTGAAAAAAGCAGCAATTCTTGAAGCAGAAGGTGAAAAAGAAGCAGCAATCAATAAGGCAGAAGGTGATAAACAAGCAGCCGTACTTCGTGCATCAGGTCTTGCAAATGCAAGAATTCTTGAAGCTCAAGCAGAAAAGAAAGCAATTCAACTTATTGTAGAAGCTATTGAAGGACATGGACAACCCGATAAATATTTGATTGCCGTCAGATATTTAGACACCTTGAAAGATATGGTATCAGGTCAAAACAACAAAGTTATTTACATGCCTTATGAAGCGACAGGAGTTCTTTCATCAGTTGACGGTATAAAAGAAATGCTCGACGGTGTAAAAAAATAAATTCGATAAAACAAACAAATAAAAACCTCGTTTAATTTTAAATTGGCGAGGTTTTTATAGTTTTTATGGAAATGAAGCTCAAAGAATAACAAAACTTAAAGATTATAACAAATTTCACAAATTAGTTATGTTTATTATATAAATATAACTAAAATCGGAGTAATGAATATGGTAGGAATAAATGCATCGTACACTTCAAGAGCAACAAGTACGGCAAGTGTAAACCGAAGTCAACCGAGAACAACGGGCAGCACAAGTAGCTCAAATAATACGAACAAACCTCAAACAACGAAAAAACCGCAAATAGACAGTTTTTCACCGTCAAGAGGAACGTCAAATGCTGCTGCAAAAAATACTCCTGCAAAAAGTACTCCGACAACAACAAAACCTAACAATATTTTTTCAGGTTCTGCTCCGAGAACAAGTTCAAAACCGACTCAATCAAGCGGCTCAAGCAGCTCATCAACTCCAAGAACAGGCTCTTTCGGCTCTTTAACCACTTCGACAAGAACATCGGGTGTATCAGGCGGAGCAAAACCGACAAGAGCATCATCTTCAAGCGGTACAACTTCAACAAGAGCAAACACCGTATCAGGCGGAGCAAAACCGACGAGAGCATCATCTTCAAGAGGTACAACTTCAACGAGAGCAAATACCGTATCTGGCGGTGCAAAACCGACAAGAGCATCATCTTCAAGCGGTACAACTTCAACAAGAGCAAACACCGTATCAGGCGGAGCAAAACC
>CAKVIE010000023.1 GCA_934754505.1 uncultured Candidatus Melainabacteria bacterium | reverse complement strand
TAGAGAAAGATTTAAAATCACACATTCACACACTTACCACAGTTTTCGAGCGGCTTTGCCGCTCTTTTTTTATGTTTTTCCAAAAACTTTCCAAAACTACACATTTTTGATTTTTCTTTTATAAATTGATAAAATTCTCAAAAAGGGGATTTTATGAAATTTCACACAAAATATTTATGGGTACATACAAAAAACATTCACGACTACATTAATATAACAAGAGATGTCGAAAATGCACTTTATGAAAGCGGAATAAAGGACGGTATGATTTTGGTAAGTGCAATGCATATTACCGCAGGAATTTATGTTAATGATGCCGAAAGCGGTTTAATACAAGATATTGAGCAATGGCTTGAGGACATTGCACCTTATAATATTAATTATAAACATCATCAAACAGGCGAAACTAACGGTGATGCTCATTTGAAAAGTCTTGTTATCGGGCATGAAATTATAGTTCCCGTAACAGACGGAAGATTGGATTTCGGAACTTGGCAGCAAATTTATTATGCAGAATTTGACGGTCAAAGAGATAAACGAATTTTAATAAAGGTTATGGGCGAATAATGATAAAGCAATTAAAAAAAATATTATCAAAGCAAGGCAGAAGCATTGAACTTTTGCAATTTGAAAATGAACATGCGGCAAAAACTGTTTTAATAATCGGGGTTTTTCATGGTGATGAGCCTCAAGGCGAGTATTTGATTAACAGTTTTTTAGAGGAAAAAGATATTATTCCGAAAAACAATTTGTTGATAATTCCTTGTTTAAATCCTGATGGCAAGTTTTTGAATACAAGACAAAATTCAAACGGTGTGGATTTGAATCGTAATTTCCCGACAAAAAATCGTAAAATCATTGAAGACGAGCATTATTTTGGCGGTAAAGAACCTGCAAGTGAGGTTGAAACGAGATTTGTTATGGAAATTTTGGAGCAATACAATCCTGATTTCATTTTGACACTTCATTCTCCGTATAAAGTCGTAAATTTTGACGGGCCTGCGAAAGAAGAAGCACAAAGGCTTTCCGAGATAACGGGCTATCCTGTTTCGGACGATATCGGGTATGAAACCCCCGGAAGTTTCGGTACTTATGCAGGTGTGGAAAGGCAAATTCCAACAATAACTCTTGAACTTCCCGAAGATAAATCTGATGAAGATTTATGGCATGAGGTCAAAGGTATTTTTGATTATTGTGCTAATGAGTTTTAATTATACGTTGAATAGTGACATAAATTTTATCCGCTGTAAAAACTTTGAATACCCTTTCAGTCCCCACATAGTCCCCAAAGGAGATATTTGACGGATATATACAAAAACTTTTATATCCTCAAAAACCGCATTAAAAAAGAGCCTGTGCAGGCTCTTTTAAATGGAGGAAGAGGTGGGATTCGAACCCACGGAACCCTTGCGGGTTCAACGGTTTTCAAGACCGGCCCGATCAACCACTCCGGCACTCTTCCTTACCTTGCTCGGTCTTGTGTTTCTATTCTAAATTAAAAATTTTTCTTTGTAAAGCATTTCTCTCATTTTATTTTATTTTTTTCTCAAAATCAAATATTGTAAAGATATGTAAATTAGTGTATTTCTCCGTAATAATTGCGTTTCGGGGTTTTTTATCAAAAATTATATATATTTTTATTTTAAAGTAACAAAAAAAATTTTCATCACGGTTTGATTCTATCGGAGATATAAACGGAGAAAAATTTTTAAAATGAATGAAATAAACAACAATATTCCGCATATTCTACCTAACATTTCTGCAAATCCTAAAAAGGTTAATGAATCCAATATTCCTCAACCAAAAGCAGAAATTGCTGCCGATGTTGTTCCCGACAACGGTTACTTGGGTAAATCTCAAGTTGCTAAGCCGGATAATATTCAATCGGATATTGATTTTTGCATAAAACAATCACCTGAATTTCTTGCAAAATGTGATAATTTCTTTGAACAGTCATTCAACTCACTTTCTGCAAGCGGTGAAGAATTTGCTTACGAAAAAGCATGTGTTTTAACTAAAGAATTTGCGAAAGAATTTGCATAATAATTTATAATAATAATTAAAATATAAAAGCTAATCTTGAAACATGTCGGCATTATGTGCTAACATGTTTTTGTCATTATTATAAGGAGTTTATTATGTCTGTAAAAAAACCTATATTCGCAAAAGACAGAATCGTTTTAGCACTTGATTGCAATACTGCGGAAGAAGCTGAAAGATACGTTGTTATGCTTAAAGATTATGTCGGTTTCTTTAAAATCGGCTTACAGCTTGCTGTTTCAGAAGGCATGCAAACTGTTGAAATGATTAAAAAGCATGGCGGAAAGGTATTTTTTGACGGAAAATTTAATGATATTCCAAACACGGTTGCAAAAGCATCTGCAAACCTTCTCAAAAAAGGGGTTGATTTCTTTAACGTCAATGCTATCGGCGGTTCAAAAATGATGCTTACAACTGCAAAACTTTGCAGAGAAACTGCTAAAAAAGCAGGTATTTCCAAACCTACAATTTTGGCTGTAACAATGCTCTCAAGCCTCGGTCAAAAAACATTGTCGGAAGAACTCGGAATTAACGGCAATATTGAAGATTTCAGTATTCATCTTGCAAAATTGGCAAAAGAATGTGAAATGGACGGTGTGGTTGCATCAGCAGCAGAAGCAGCTAAAATCAGAAAAGAATTAGGCGACGAATTTTTGATTATGTGCCCTGCTATCAGACCGGCTTGGTCAGTTGTAAATGACCAATTAAGAGCTGTTTCGCCATCAGAAGCTATCAGAGCCGGTGTTGATTATCTTATTATCGGCAGACCGATTATCTCCCACGATGATCCTGTTGCTGCAACAAAATTAATCATTGACGAAATTGAAGATGCAGTTGCAAAATGCCGTGATCAAGTCAGAAAGGATTATTTGAAATAATGATTATAGGTTCAGTTGTTGAAGTTAAACCCGACGAGAAAAAAATCGCCTTAACTCCCTCTTTAACAAGAACTTTGACGGATTTAGGGCATAAGGTCGTCATTCAAAGAAACCTCGGTAAAAACGCAGGTTTTTCTGATAATGAATTCAAAAAAAACGGTGCTGAAGTTTTAACTTCGGCTCAAGAGGTCTATTCACAAGCAGATGTTATGATAAAAATTAATCAGCCGACATCTGATGAATATGATTTCCTCAAAAAAAATCAAATTATTTTCTCATTTTTTAAATATTCGAACAAAAATGATTTGATGAATGTTGTCAGAGAAAAGAAGATTACGACAATCAATTTTGCAAATATAAAAAATGCTTACGGAAATTATCCGTTTTTAAAAGCAGGTTCTGAAATTGTTGGAAAAACTTTGATAAGAATTGCATCGTCAGTTGCCGAAAAACAGATGGGCGGTGCATTAATCGGCGGAGCAACAGGAATTACTCCTTTGAAGATAACGGTTATCGGAGCAGGAACTGTCGGTTTTAATGCGGCAAAAACTGCTGCTGCAATCGGGGCTGATGTATCAATTCTTGATACAAATCCGTATCTTTTACGCAAAATTGAAGAAATTGCCTGCTGTAATATCAAAACTTATTTTTCAAATAGAGAAAATCTCGAGAAATTGTTATCTGATACCGATATTTTAATCTGTGCCGTAAAACGCAACAATAAAAATTTACCGCCAATTGTTACCTATGATGATGTAAAATCAATGAAAAAAGGTTCTCTCATTATTGATGCGGGACTTGCTTCCGACAACATTGTCGTAGAATCAATGGACAGAGTTTTATCAGCTGAAAATCCGATTTACGAGAATGACGGTATTTTCTATTTCTGCAATCCCGATATTGCTTCAATGGCGGCAAAAACAGTTTCGTCTGCTGTTGCGGAAACTCTTGTTCCGTATATTTCGTCAGTTGTTTCAAACTTGGACTTTATTGAAGCATTACGAGAAAACCGTGAATTGATTTCCGGTGTTATGACATACGACGGCAATATTACAGACGAAAAAACTGCTGATATGTTCGAAGAAGAAGTTTACGAACTTTCAATGCTTACAGGGTTTTAGAAGCTGATTTTTGTTTTTTATATTCGGAAAGACAAGCTGCCAACTGATCAGGGCAGCTTGTTCCTTTTCCGTTACAATCTATTCCCTGTAATCTTGTTATGACATCATCAATCGGCATGCCTTTTATTAAAGATTTTATCCCTTGAAGATTTCCGCTACAACCGCCTAAAAATTCCGCATCTAAAACTTTATCGTCTTCAATTTGCAAATATATTAATTTGCAGCAAGTACCTTTTGTTTGATATTGAATTGTTTCAACCATTATTTTGACTCCTGTTTTTTCGGATAGGCTTCACAACATAATTGGCAGCCCGTAAATATTTTCGATGCTTTCAAATTTTTTCTGAAACATCTGTATTTTGGTAAATTTAGTATTTCTTTCAAACTTTTTTCTCTGACTGACCCCATTGCAACAGACAAACACGGATATACAATTCCCTCGGAATTTATGAAAATGTTTGAATATGGGAACAAACAAGGTTTATAAAGTTCTGAAACAGGTTTCTTTCCGTTTGCAAATAAATCTTCAATTTGTTTCAGCCCCGTTGCATTAGGCTTGAATTTTGGAGCCCAGCGAAGTTTTGTCTTTGAATGTTTTTGAATTTTCAAAAGTTCTTTATATACTTCTTTGAATTTATCCATGTCAAAATACAATTCCAACGGATATTCTGTTTCGTAAAATTCTTTGTCTAAATTTTCTCGAAGTATAGAGCTTTGTTTTAAACAATTATTTCTTTTAACTGCAATCGAGAAAAAGTCATATTGTTTTTCCGTGCAGACTTCGTACAATTTTATTAAATCTTCAAGGTTGTTTTCGAGTAATACTGTTTTGATATCAAGAAGAATTTTATGTTTATTTTTTGATTTTGCCTGAAGCATGTCAAGGTTTGAAATAACTTTATCGTAAGCCCCTTCGCATAATCGGTTAGCATCGTGTTTTTCTTTATATCCGTCTAATGATATGGAGAGGCAGAGTAATTTATATTTGATAAAATCGTCAATGTGAGATTCTTTCATCAAAAGTGCGTTTGAATACAGATTAACTTTTGAGAAAACTCTTTCGGAAGCTGCTGCATAAATTTCTCTAAAATCTTTTCTGATAAGAGGTTCACCGCCGATAATAGAAATTATGCCGAATCTCGGTATCTGTTTTATAACATTAAGCCATTCTTCCGTTGAAAGTTCATTTTTGTTTCTTTCATCTCCAACGTAACAATAAGGGCATTTTAAATTACAGCGATAAGTTACATCTAAAAAATAACGTAAAGGGATAACCGCTTCACCCAATTTGTTGTTATAAGATAACAATGCATAGGAATCTCTAATTTTATCGAAAACAAATGAGTAATCTATCATATAAATCCTTTACTGAACCAAAAATATTATATAAAACATAATAAGCTTTTACAAGTAAATCATGCCCGTCAAAAATCAGCAGACATGTCCAAATTGATATATCGAATATATACTTATTTTGGAAACGGTTGCGAATGCAGGGTTTTTAAAGTTAACATTTTGTAATATTTGTGTGATAAAAAAGCAATTTTAAAAACCCATCGTTGTTTATATACATGTAATAACTGAAAAGTTAATTACAAATAAGTTAATTTTATCCGAATTGGAGGCTTCGGATGTCGTTTATATCACACACGGAAAACTAAATAGGGAGAAAAATTATGGCTATTATTGGAGCAAAAGACAAAATAGATCAATTACTTGTACAAAAGTATGCAATGGAAAAAGTAGATAATTCATCATTGGCAACGCTTGTTGATTCGGACAAGATGCTTGAAACGATTACAGATTATGCGGACATGCAAAGAAATATGTTGACTTTGAATGCGAGATTGCAGAATGTATGTTCAGCACTTAATGCTAAATCAGCCATCTATGTTAACAGAAGAAGAGTATCTCAAGCCAAGAAATAGTTAGCACAGACAGTTTAGCAATGAAAAAAATTATATTGGCATCAAATTCACCAAGAAGACGTGAGCTGTTAGCGGGCATGAATGTTGAATTTGAGGCTGTATCTCCTAAATTTGATGAAAGAAGTTTTACACTTGAGGCGAAGCCCGAGTCTGTTGAAAAACTTTCTTTACTCAAAGCAAAATCAATTTCCGTGGATTTAAAAGTATCTGCACTTGTTATAGGTGCAGATACTATTGTTGTAAAAGGCAATGAAATAATGGGCAAGCCCAAAGATGAGCAAGATGCATTCAGAATGTTGAGGTCTTTGAGCGGCTGTCGTCACGAAGTTATTACGGGTGTTGCGGTTGTCGATACCGAATTTTCGGCAGAAAAAACCTCACATGCCGTAACTTATGTAAATTTTAATGAGTTAACCGATGAAGATATTTGGAATTATATAAAAGACAAAAAGCCGTTTGATAAGGCAGGTTCTTACGGAATACAAGAGCTCCCCGAAAATTTTGTAAAGTCGATAGACGGTTATTATGACAATGTTGTAGGATTACCGACAAAAATCTTAATAAACTTGTTAAATACAATAAAAAATCAATAAATTCATGATATATTTATATATGTTCGTAACATTTTAGGAAAGCAAATTGGAGTAAATATGGAAACAATTAATTCGGTAGATTTTGTAAAATCGAAGATAAGAGATATAATGGACTTCCCTGTAAAAGGCATTGTTTTTAAGGATATAACAACTGTTTTAAGGGATAAAGAAGGTTTTAAAATAATAATTGATTATCTTACGGAAAAGTTTGCCGATAAAGGAATTGACTACATTGCAGGTATTGAATCAAGAGGCTTTATTTTTGGTGCAGCACTTGCATATCAACTCGGAGCAGGATTTGTTCCGTTGAGAAAACCCGGTAAACTGCCCGGTGAAACAATCAGCGAAAGTTACGAACTTGAATACGGCACAGATACTTTGCAAATTCACAAAGATGCTGTTGAAGCAGGCAAAAAAGTTGTTATTATTGACGATTTGCTTGCAACAGGCGGAACAGCTTCCGCAGCTTGCAATTTAATCAAAAAAACAGGTGCAAACGTAGTTGCGGCAGCATTTGTTATTGAATTGCAAGATTTAAACGGCAGAGCAAAAATGCCGTCTGATGTTGAAACAATCTCAATGGTTGTTTACTAATAAAAAAACATTAAAATATTAAAAGGAATGGTTATTGCCGAAAGACGGACGAATTTGTTTATCATTCGGCAATTAAAACGATAAACAAATATGGGTGATGAGGATAAACAATTTGAGGCTTCCCAGCAGAAGTTGGACAAAGCCAGAAAAGAAGGTCAGGTTGTAAAGTCGAAGGACTTTTCAACCGCACTTTCTTTGATGGTAATGTTTTTTGTTATCGTCAAAATTTCGCCTATGATATGGGATCAAATTACCCGTCTTTTTGTTTTGGTATACGAACAAATTCCGACGGCACATTTGGAGAAAATCGGATTTACATATTTAATGACAATTACGTTGGTTCCAACGTTGTTAATTATTCTGCCTATTTTGTTTTTAGCAGGTTTTATTGCGGCACTCGGGGATTTTATTCAAGTCGGACCGCTTTTTACAACGACACCTTTGATGCCGAAAATAGATAAATTAGACCCGAGTAAATATTTTAAGAATTTGATGACTCCTAAAACTGCATTCGAACTTGTTAAAAACATAGTAAAAGTATTGGTTTTGGGCTTAATCGGCTGGATGGTTTATCGCTCTCACCTTGAAACAATTTTGTCATTGATTGCTATTGATAACAGTTTTGCAATTATGATGGAATTCGGTTCTTTGGTTATCGACTTTATTATGAAGGCGGGCATGGCGTTTTTGATTATTGCTTGTGCTGATTACGGAATGACCCGTTGGAAGTTTATGCAGGATCAAAAAATGTCATTTAAGGAAGTTAAAGACGAATATAAAAACCAAGAAGGTGATCCGAACGTGAAAGCGGCATTGAGGCAAAGGCGTCAACAAATGCTTCAAAAGGGCATGATGGACGCTGTTCCTGATGCGGATTTCGTTGTGACAAATCCGACACACGTTGCTTGTGCTTTGAAATACGAACAAGAAACAATGGAGTCTCCGAAACTTGTTGCAAAGGGCAGTGAGTTATTTGCAAAAAAAATTATTGAAATTGCAAAAGAGCATGATGTTCCCGTTATTGAAAATCCGCCTGTTGCAAGGGCGTTATACAGGCTTGTTCAGCCTAATGCTCATATTCCGCCCGATTTATATAAAGCGGTTGCAGAAATACTTCTTTTTGTTTATGGGTTGCGTAAAAATAAAAATGATAGTATTATTAAATAGGAATATTCTTTGGTCGAGTAAAACAGAAATAAAAGCATGTGTGCGGCGGTAATAAATCAAGTGCAGGCAAAAATTCAAGATTACATAGAATTGATTGAAAAAGTCGCTAAAATAGAACAGCGGCGTATCCCTTCTCATATGGTAGAATATGAGGAGCTTGTCAGCATTGGAATTATTGCCATTCAAACAATGATAAAAGGTAAGACCGAACAACAGCTTGCACGTTATAATAATGCCTACATTGCGACGGCAGTCCGTTGGGCTATAAGGAATGAGTTAAGAAACAGATATAAATGGTATTCTTTAAAGAATACTAAGCCGGTTGACAGTGATGATGAAACAGCTTCGGGGGATGATGAAAGCGGTGACGAAAAAATTTCTCCGCACAAAGTCAGAGAAGCTATTTACACGACTATTTTGTCAATAGACAGTTTGCAGCAGGCAAATTCCGATAACGATTCACCGTTTGACTTTATCAAAGACACATCTGCTTTACCTGATGAAAGAGCAGAACTTTCCGAGCTTGGAAAAGTTATCAGAGAAGCTATTGCAACACTTCCGCAAAAGGACAGAACGATTGTTGAATATCGTTTTTACAGAAACATGCAGGTAAAAGAAATTGCGGCACAAGTCGGACTTTCGTCTTCAAGAATTACGAGAATTGTCCAATCCGCATTGAATTATGTTCGTGAATATTTGCAAAAACGTGAACATTACGGATATTAGAATTTTATCTCTGATTTTTATAAAATTTTAGAAAAAATATATAAAAATAGAAATATTCTCAAAATATTTCAACTTTTTTTGTAAATTTTTCTTGAAATTGTAACTTTTTTGTCAAAAATGTTGAATGATTTGCGTTATCATGATAGTATCTATTATACTAAAGAGATATTAATAACAGATTAAACGGGTTAATCAGTCGAAACAAGGATTAGTTAAAGTATGGCAAATAAAAATATCAAAAAAACATTAATAACACTTGCAATAGCAGAATTGCTTTCTACGGCCGCTTGTTATGCGGCAGATGTTTTATCCGGTGATGTCTTGAAAAATACGGGCATGGGCGGAGCAAATCTCAACAACGTAAACGGTGCTACCGTTAAAACGGATTATAACAACGCAACTATAACAAATATTCAAAAAAACAGCGTTTTGGAATGGAATACCTTAAATACAGGTAAAGACCAATCTTTAAATTATGTTTTCCCGACAGCAATCGGTGCAGGTCAAACGGCTTTGAATAAAGTTGTCGGCAACGGAATGTCACAATTCGCAGGTAAATTAACTACAAGCGGTGACGGGCATGTAATTATTTCAAACCCGAACGGAATGTTGTTGTTAAACGGTTCATACACTCAAGCAAATGAACTTACTTTGACAACAAAAAATGTTGTTTTTGATACAAACGGCAATTTCGTTTTGAAAGATAACGGCAATAAAAATTCAATTACAGTCGGACAAGGTGTCGGAAACGCAGCGGTTGTACGAGTTGCAAAGAACTTAAACATAGTTGCTCCGATTATCAATGTTAATGGTGCAGAGCTTGTTTCAGGAACTGACGATAAGTCGGTTTTGGGCGGTGATATAAGACTTATTACTTCCGACGGTGTTAATTTCTACGTTGACACTAATAAATTTAACGCAAACCTAGGTATAAAAAACATTAATAATACCAACAATTTGACAATCAAAAATGCAAACATTGCGGTTAAAAATAAAGCAAACAACAAAATTTATTTGACGACAAAAGGCAATTTGAACATTGAAAATACTGATTTGACAGGCAGCAATTCCGAAATGTATATCGGTAACGATTTGAATTTGCGTAATTCAAAATTAGCAAACGCAAAATTAACCACTGTCGGAAACGCAACTATCGGACAAGGTACGAATTTCAAAAACTCATCAATTTATGCCGTTAAAGACATAATGACAGATAATGCAACTGTTTCAGGTTCTATTTTGACCTCGGAAAGAAACATCAAAATTTCAAATAATTCAGTTATTGATGCGACGAAATTTTATGTGAAAAAAGGCAATGCTGATATTGTAAATTCAAAAATCCAAGGTGGTTCGATAATAAAAGCCGGTGTTTTGAATTTGCAAAATTCCACAATGGAAAATTCAACGACTGAAACAAGCTATATTGCTAATTTGATAAACGCTTCAACAATCAGAAATTCAAAAATTATTGCAGGAGATAATGTTAAGGCTGAGAATTTAAGAACTTATGATTCTGAGATTTTATCAAACTTGAAAATTTCTGTAAATAACGGTTCAGAACTCAATTCGGTTCGTTTATATGCAGGCAGTGATATTTCGATTGAAGGTTCAAGAGTTTTGAATAACAGCTCGCTTGCAGCGGATAGAGATTTGTTGGTGAAAAATTCTTCTGTTGAAGGTAATGCTGTTATATATGCGGGGAATTTGGCTCAAATTATGAGCTCATCAGTCAGAAATGCCGACGTAACAGGAAATTCACTTTCTTTGTATAATGCAAGACTTACTGATTCTTCAATAGATTTGAAAAACAATTTAACTGTTACTCAAGGTTCAGAATTATCGAATGTTAATGCAATCAACCATGGTGAATTGAATATCGGCGGCAATTCGAGAGTAAATAATTCGACATTGACGGCACAAGTCGGTGCAAACCTTGATAATGCATACCTTATGTCAACTGATTTGATGACAAAGGGAAGTGTTTTTGCAAAGAATTCAACATTCGAAAATAATTCTTCTGTTATATCAAATGACGGTGATATTTCTATTTCAGGTTCAAATATCAATAACAGAACAGATGTAAAAACTCAAAAAGAATTGAAGGTTGAAAATTCAAATGTTAATTCTTCAAAATTGTCGGCAAATAAAATCACATTTAAGCATTCAAACGCTTCAGATGCGGAATTGACGGCAAAAGAAACAATAAATGTTAATACAAATTCGGGCATAAGAAACAATTCAAAATTGACTGCAGGCGGATTTATTAATATTTACGGAACAGAAGTTCAAAATTCCAAGTTAAAAGCTAATGATTTAAATTTGCTTGATAAAACAAATATGCAAGGCGGAGATATTTCGATTAACAACAATATTGTTGTTCAAAACTCGAATGTCAGAGATACAAATATCTATGCCGGAAATATTTTTGAAGCACTTGAAAAATCGGAATTAGCAAACATTTACAGCCTTTACGCAGGCAATTTGATAAATATTAATAACTCAAAATTGTCAAATTCAAACTTGTTATCAAATATTATCAAAATGAATACAGGAAGTTTGGAAAATTCAACAGCAAAAGCTCAGTCTGAATTCATCATCTTTGATGCATCTGATTTGAATAATTGCCGTTCGATTTTATCAAATGACAAAATGGAAATTTTCGCATCAAACTTTAACAATTCAAACGTATTGTCAGTTGGTGATATGAATGTTTCAGGTCCGAATACTCTTACAAACAGCAGATTGTTTACAAACAAAAAATTATTTGCAGAAGGTTTGATAGCTGATAATAATTCTTTCGTAGGAGCAGAAGATACAGCAAGAATTGAAAAAGCAACTTTCAATAATTCAAGCGTATATGCAAAAAATTATTTGATATTGAAATCAAATAATATCAACAATTCTTATGTTTCAAGCAACGATATCGAAATCGGAAAATCTGACGTTAAAAATTCAAGATTTTCGGCAAAAAGACATTTGAGTTTCTATGACCATTCAACAGCAGAGAACATAATGGCTGATTATTTCCAATCAATTTCAGTCACAACTGATTCTAAAATCACGAACAGTAATTTAAGACTCGGTTACTTGTTATTAGACGGTGTTGTTGCGGAAAATGTCAGTGCTGATGCAAAATATGATTTGAAATACTTCAATAGTGAATTGCAGGGCGATTATATAACAGCAACGGCAAAACAAAATATCTTGATTGGAAATGTAACAAACAATTCAAATATAACAATGAACGGCGGAAGTATTATAATCAACAATTCAAATTTGGGAAATGCAAATATTACATCAACTTTAAAAGGTTTGAGTATGGCATCTTCTGAAGCAGATTCGTTGACTGTGTCAGGACAAGGTAACGTTTTAATCTACGATACGATTGTTAATAGCGATTTAAAAATTATGAATAATGACGGTGTTGCATTAGTTGGTGATTATGTTGGCGGCAATACAACAGTTGAAAATGTTGCAAACGTTTATATTAAAAGCTCTGATAGCGAAAGCAGCAGTGAATTGTTTGATGAATTAACTGCAAATGCTTATCCGACAACATCTTATGATAGTTGGAAATATTCCGATGATGATTTTGTTTCTAAAACTTCAGATAGTAACAAAAACTCTGTATTTATGGGAAATTTGAATATTAACAATGCTAAAAATACGGAAATCGTAGATACGGTTGTTGTTGGTGATGTTACTGTAAATAATGTTTCCGAAAATTCCGAAATTATCAATACTTATATCGGTGGAAACATTAAGGAAAACAACATAAACGGCGATAAGAGCTGGTTTAAGGTTTATACAAACAAAACCACCGGTGGTAGGAAATAACGGAAATCATTACGGTTGGAAAAAAGGACACAGTTACGGGCGTGATTATGATAATGTCGGCTGGGGGGATTCGCCAAGAGATGACCATTTTTCCGGAGAAATGACACCTCCTACCTATTGGGATTGGGGTAGTCAGGAAGAAGATTTCCATGGTTCGCACGGATTTGACAGGAGTTTCTTAGCATACTGGAACAACTTTATGTTCGGAAATTTCTAAAAATATTAACTAAAAAGTAAAAAAAGACTTGCAAAATGCAGGTCTTTTTTTTGGGGGGAATTTTTGGGAAATTATTAATAAAAATATTTTACAAATAAAAAAGACAGTTTGGAAATCTCTTTCGTTACTGTCTTTTAATGGTGGGCCCGGTAGGATTCGAACCTACGACCAAAGGATTATGAGTCCTCTGCGCTACCGCTGCGCCACAAGCCCATTGTTATTTTGTTTTTTTTGAGAATGCGGTAGCTCTTGCGCTACCTACCTCTCGGGACGCCGATACTTAATCGGCTGTTGCTTTTTTTGTAGTTGGTAACTTGTGTTGTTTGTCTGCTTTCTCAGCAACCCCTCGGCAGAGTGCCACAAGCCCTTTCGGTAATTTAAAATTATCATAAAGGTATGGTTAAGTCAAGCGTGTTGAAATATCTGTATTTCATGACTTTTTAACGAAAAAACATGATTGCTTATTTTGAAAAATATTTTGTCAAATATTCCATAATTTGATACTTTGTGTGAAATCCTGAAAATCTGCCGCTTTCTCTGCCGTTTTGGAAAATAATAAATGTCGGATAGCCGTTTACGCCATATTTCATTGCAATTTCGGGTGCTTCTTCCGCATTGAGCATTCCGAATTCGACTTCTTTCATCTCGTTCAAAACCGAAAATTGCTTTGAACAATATCCGCACCAAATTGCGTAAAACTCTACGATTTTAAGTCCTTTGGCTATATAATTATCAAAAGTTGTGCCGTTTAATTTTGTTATCATATTTTCTCCTTTTTGCAAAGTATAACAAAATCAAAGTTTGAAACTATTAGTCAAAAGGCTATCTATATTTCGGTTATATTATCTTCAATGAGGTATTTCATTTCTTCGTGAAAATCCGTTTGTGCAATTTTTTCGATAGGAAGTTTTATGTATTTTACGACACCGTCTGCGTAAACAACACCGTCTTTGTCCATTAATGCGACTTCTGCCGTGAAAAATTTTGATAAATCTTTCACAACGATACCTTTGCCGATTAATTCTGTTTCATAAGGTACGGGTTTTCGAAATTTTGTTTCCATTGACATTGTTGCACCAAGCATGGTTTCGTCTTTGCACCAATAAGCTCGAAAGGCAAGCTCATCAAGCATTGCGGCTATCAAACCGCCATGGACCCTTTGCGGAAAACTTTGATGAACTTCCTTATATGCAAATTTTGTCATCACGGAACCGTCTTCCATATTGTAAAATTGGGCTTTCAGCCCCTCCGGATTTTCCATTCCGCAAATGTAACACATTTTACTGTTTCTTTGTTTACCAATAACTTTCATAATTTTTCCTGTTTATTCCGAAAAATCTTCGTTATCTTCTGCCTGTTGTACTGATTTTTCCAAAAATTCATTTCTGTTATCTTCGTCAACGGTAAGCATGCCAAGCTCACTTCGGTCAGAATTATTGAAAATTTTAGAATAATCATAAGTATAAATTCTTCCGAACTCTATTTTTCCGTTTGTCATGGATTCCAAAACGAGTTGTCCTGCAACGGTTGTCGGCATTGTTATTCCCGAAAAATATTTCATAGTTGGAGAAATTGCCTCATTTGTTACCGTACAAGGGTATTCAAAATCGAAAATAGGAATAAATTTACTTATTTCATCTTTCCATTCAAAATAAGTATCGTATATTCCTTGTTTTTTCATAAGCTGCATATTCATCAAATGTGACGGCATTATGAAAATGTACAACTCCTTTTCCTGCTCCGCACAAATTCGTTGAAGCTCCTCAACAACATTAACAAGGTTTTTGTCATATTGGAATTTCTCATAAATTTCAGTATATTCGGCAACAGATTTTTCCATTGTCTGTTTTATGTTTTCATCTGAAGTTACTATCGCCATTCCGTTGTAATCAAACATGCCCGCCTTTTTCCCGATAGCATTAATAAAGAGAGTATAAAGCGATTCTCTTACTCCTGTCAGCGAGAACAGGGACGTATAAATTTCAGGCAAAGTCAAATACCCGTTTTTAACGGTTTTGAAAGGTTTTGATTTTGAATTTTTTTCTTTGTCAAAAGTGACAAAATCGAAGTTTACAAAAACATTTTTAATTTCAGGGTGAATTTTCAATGCAGACTGCAAAACAGCAGGATAGTCTTTTACCGAATATCCCGAACTTGCCAAATTTACTGCATCTAAGCCTGTAATATTTTTATATTCATTTGTATCGATTGAAAAATCCGCTTTTTGCGAGCCGATAAAAACCGTGTTGATTTTTCGAGAATCGAGTTTTAATGAAATAATTTTCGACTTGATTAAATGCTTTTTAGCCATTGGCTTTATTGATATTGCGGAGATTTTTTGTAAAGGAAAAATATTATACGGATTTACAAAAAAGTTTATTGCAGACGAAAACAATAAATATACAATGAAAACTGTTAAAATTTTCACTTTATGTTTTTTTATTTTATTCCATACTGCAATACAAAAATTTTTCATAAACAAAATTCACATTAAAAAATAAAACCCCGCAAAGGAAAAAATTGCGGGGCTTTATAAACTAACTATTTTACAGCTTTGATAACGTCGCCTGTAATGTCAGTACCTTGTGTTGAGTATAATACAACACCTTTTGCAAGAACGAGGTCAAAACCTTTTGTTTTTGCTTGTTGAGCAATAACTGCAGAAATATTTTTGTCAATTCCTGCGAGTTGAGCTGCATAGCTTTTATCCATTGCTGTCTTTTTAGCGTTTAATTCTTTGTTTAATTTTTCTTCAAGAGCTTTTCTTTTGTCAGCATTCTTTTCTGCCTGTAATTGTTTTTGGGCATTTTGTACAAATGCTGTCAATTCTTGAATTTTTGCATTTTGTTGGTTTTTCAAAGTGTTTACTTGCTTTGATGCAGCAACAACTTGCGGAACATCAACAACCGCATATTTCAAATCTGCAGAAAATGCAGCATTTTGCATTGAAAAAACTACTGCTATTGCAGCCAATGATGTCATAATTTTAGAAAACTTCTTCATAGTTGCCTCTCTTTCTTATGTCTATTGTAAATACTTTTGCAAAGTTTAGCAATGTTTTAATATTTTGTATAATAATTTATTCCTTATTTGTTAAAATATGTTACAAAAATGCTTTTTTTCACAAATAAAACAGCAAAATATATTTTTAGAGGCTTTAAAACAGATACAAGTGTGTTAGAAAGTGTGGATAAATGTTTGTAAATGCTATTAATACGGCTAATGTTGTATTTTCTCAAAATTCTGTTAAGAAAGCAAAAGAAGTTACAAATCCGATAGCAGCGGTTTCGAAAGAGCCTAAAGTTTCAGCAGATGCAGCATTGAAATCATACTTTTTAGGCGGTCAAGCAGTAGCATTCAAAGGTTTCGGCTGTTCAACAAGTGATTTTGCAGTTAAAAAATTAGATGATGTTCCTTGTTGCTGCTGTGGTGACAGAATGATTAGGGGCGAAGAAATTCCGAATGTTGTTCGCAGTTTTACGGCATTAAAAGGTGAAAAACTCGCTGATAAGATTGATAAAGATAAAGATTATTTCAGAGCAAGCCAAAGAGTTGTTGCAACGTTAATGGCTGATGAAGCTCGAAAAAATAATTCATTAGGCGTATCCGGTGCTTTTGCAAAAGCTAAACAAAATTTACCTGAAAAAGTTCAAAATTATTGTTTGAATGTTTTGAACGGAGTTTCTGAAGCAGCAAAAGCCGCTTACGGTAAAGATGAAAATCCGATGTCAAAGGTTGTTGAACAAGAAATTAAAAAAGTTCAAGCAGGAAAAATTGAAAGAATACCTTTCACAGAAAAACTTGAAGCATTAAAAGGTGATTTGTCGCTCGAACAATACGAAACAGTTTTGGATAAAGCAATGAACATGCCCGAAGGTTACAAATCAGTTGAGAAACTTTTCAACAAGAAAAAAGGCAATGATTCAGATGCAGGAATTATGAATAACCTTTTGAAAGGTGCATTACACACGGCGGAACACGTTCACCCGAAATCACTCGGCGGTCCGAATGCAACATCAAATTACCTTGGAGAATGTGCATTATGTAACAATCCGAGAGGCAGCATGTCTTATGCAGAATGGTTAAAAGTTCACCCTGAATACCCGATTAAAGTTCAATCACACATTGAATATGTTGAACAAAAAATCGTAGATGGCGAAATTCCCGCATCTTATGACAGTTATCCCGTTGATATTAATAAAACTCTTACAAAAGAATCAAACGGAGTTATGACCTTGAAGGTTCTTAATCCCGAAACAATAAAGGAATTAAGAGAACGCAAACAAGCAGGTCAAGAGGTAAACGTTTCTGAAGTTACTGCTGAAATTTACGGTGAAAACGAAGAAGAAAAAACCGAAGAGGCAGCGTAATTTCAAACATAGCGAGAGAATGAGAATATAAATAAACCGCTTTTTTCAAAGCGGCTTTTTTTTATTTTAATAAATCATTATACATTTGAGAATTTTTATATTGAAGTTCTCGTGCCTTTTGGTATTGATTTTGGGTATTAACAACTTTTTTCCGAACCTTATACATATCATTTATGGGCATAGGAGTTTGAGTTGCCTGAACGGCTGCACTATATTGCTGATATGTTGCGGGCGAATTTTTTGCATTTGTGTTTGCACTTGCAACAAGTACAAAAATCATAAATAAATTTATAAAAATCTTTTTGTTCATTTTTGCTCCTTATTAATACGGTTTTACAAAACATTTCATAATATTTTTATCCGAACGATCCGGTTTATCATAATATTGAGTTTCCCAATCGAGTTTGTAATTCTCTTTAATATACTCATAAACAGGGTTTCCGTCCTCGTATAAATACGGCTTGTTACCAAAGTTCGTTAAACCAAAACCTTGAATTACAAAAATCATCTCATAATCTGTTTTCTTAAGGCTTTCCAATACTTTATCCGCACCAACCGCATCATAATATAATCTGTCAGCCATAGGCAATTTGAAATCAAGTGAACGTTTTGTCAAAAAATTAACGGTCATACCTTCGGGCAAAACGAGAATTTTTTGTTCAGGTGTTGAAAATTGTTCAACATAACTCAAGGCATAACTTATTGCATCAACTTTTTTCTTGGGTAAATACAAATCTCCTCGAGAAGTTTGCAAAAGTATATCGTTTCTTTGGTATTGCCAAATATTGAAAGCCAAGAAGAATAAAAAGTACACCGCTGCCATATAAACGGTAAATTGCTTTAAATCCTCTTTTGAAAGGAATTTGAACTCCGGCAGATATCTGAATAACATTATTACAAAAGATAAAATTAATATTCCTGCCGTGAAAAATCCGTATGTTGAAAGAATTAATACCCAAAACATTCTGATATTCAAAGCTAATGTCGCAATTACCAAAATAAAAAACGGTTTGTCGGAATAAATATCTTTTGCTTTATAAAGCAAAATTGCCAAAACCGTCAACGGTAAAATAATTGTGTTCATGCCGACGTTTGTGAAATTTGCAATATATGCAGAAACAGCAGCCGCTATAATAACAAAGAAACTCTTTTTGCTGAGCTTGAATAATATATAAGACACAAGATAAAGCCCGATTGTTTTTGGGATATATTGTGCATACATGTACAAATCTTCTATCCTGAAAATTGCACCTGTCCTGCTTATATGGTAAATCATTGAATCCGTTGTGAAAAATTTTCTCATAAATTCAAATGAGGCTGCTAAATCACCAATGGTTACACCTTGTATGAATAATGTTCCGAAAGAAATTATCGGAAAAATCGAATACGCAACGATGTTGATAACATTTTGTTTTAAACTGCAAGGCTTGATTAAAAATGTCGTCAGTAATAAAACTGTTAAAAGTATTCCAAATTCGCTTTTGAAAGCAAGTGCTGCACCTGCAATTAAATAGCAAAACGGTAAATACTTGGTATTGTCATTTTTGATATATTTAATTAAAAGGTATAACGAAACTAAATAAGCAGTCGCCCCGTATGTAAAAGAACAAGAATACGGCATTAATAAATTAAATAATGCCCCGTTGAAAGTCGCAGCAAGTGCCGTTACTATCGAGAATAATAAAGAAAGCGGTTTTGATAAAAATTCTTTTGATATCAAATACAAAACAGAACAAGTTAATATCGCATTGATAGTGTTGAAAAATTCAAGAGTTTGGATATTGATACCGAAGAACTTGAATAAAACGGCATTAATCTGAAATGCAAACGGAAAATAGATACATAAAATATCTTTGTATAAAACTTTTCCGTCGAGCATTGCCGCAGGAAATAATAATTCTCTGCCTTTGTCGGTGAAAAAACCGTTGTAATGTCCGTGAAATATCAAAGCTCCGAGAGCTATAAATATTGTTATTGCCAAAATATTGATTATATCTGATTTTTGGTTATAAATTTCTTTAAATTTTTCCACAACTTTTTCCTATTCTATAAACAAAAAAAGCGGAACATAAAGTTCCGCTTTTTAAATATTCAAAGACTATTTGAGTAATTGAACTTTTTCAACATCTTGAGGATATTTGCCTTCCGGAATAGTCTTGTAAACTCTGTAATTGATGTCTGCAAAGCAGTTATCAATGTTTTCAATTTCCGCAAGTTTTTCTTCATTAATGCAGTTAGTTTCAATCATATCAGCGATAAGTTCAAATCTGTGAACGTGTTCATTGAAACGTTCCGTTGCATAGTCTTTAGCCTGCCATGTTGTGATGAGGAACGGCCAGTCTGAACTTTGGAGCAAAAGGTTTTCTCTTGCGAGTTGAGCTAATGCTCTTTGCATAAGTTTGTCTTCCGGCACTTTATCGTATTCATCAGCGATTGCAGACATTCTCTTTTCACAACCGTGAATGATTGGCCACATCCATTCTGTTAAGTGGTTTTGCCATACATAGAAGTGTCCGCCTTGTCCCCATGAGCTTTCAGGGATTTGGATAGCTTCTTTTGGCGGGTGTTTTTCGATATATTCACCAGCTGTCATCATTTCAACATCAGGAAGATATTGATTTAATTTTTTGATAACTTGTTTGATGAATTCAACACCTTCAAACCACCAGTGTCCGAATAATTCAGTATCGAATGATACCATTACCAAACCTTCTTTACCTTTTGCGTTTTTGTAATCGTTAAGCAAATGGTAAATCAATGTTGTATAGTGGTCTGAATTTAAGTTGATTTGTGACATTGCAAGAACAGGGTCATAAAGCATTTTTTCGCCCAAACCTGCAGTTGCTGAAGTAATTCTCCAATAGTGCATGCCTGACTTGTCATCTTTTTTGTGGAATTCTCTGTAGCAGCCGTCACCGGGATAACCGTCAGCAGCTGACCAAACTTGGTAGCCTGCTCTTTCGTTTCTGCCCATAACAGCAACTTGTGCATCAGGAAGCCAGTATGCAGAATATGTATCATATCCTGTTGCTTCTCTTTCCGGTAACGGAATGTATTCGATGTTACCGTAAACACCAACAACACGTCTGTTACCGATTGAGCTGCCGCCTTCGATAACGTGTGATTCGGTGAAGAAGTATTCGATATCGTTATTTTGGAGAGTCAATTCGATAGCCGGACGCCATTTCTTTTGACCGTCTTTTCCGATATATTCGTAACCTTGTCTGTATGCACATTCAGGTAACCAGCAGCCTTTTGCCTTTTTGCCGAAAAGTTTTTTAGTTGTTTGTGAACCAACCGCAAATTGAGCATTGAGGTTTGCATCTGTTGCCAAAAGCGGTGAAAATCCGTGCGTTGCACCTGATGTAGTAATTTCGATACAGCCTAAATCTTGGTATTTTTTGAAAGCTGAAATCAAATCTTTATTATATTTGTTG
This sequence comes from uncultured Candidatus Melainabacteria bacterium, assembly GCA_934754505.1. GTDB lineage: Bacteria > Cyanobacteriota > Vampirovibrionia > Gastranaerophilales > Gastranaerophilaceae > RUG841. The sequence goes on along the minus strand of CAKVIE010000023.1, from coordinate 6,272 downwards.
ATAAAACTGTTTTTAATATGAGTAAACCAATCAAAATAATATTTTGCTAAATATTTCAAATGTTGTGAGTTTGCAACATTCGGGTTCGGATATCTTTCCAAATCTTCGGAAACTTGTTTTATTCTTGAATCCAAATATTCGACAAATCCGTTTTGTAAGTGCTCATCAATAAGTTGTTCAGCCAAAATCGGTGTAATACCTACCGTTAATTTAGCCTTAATACCTTCTTCTTCGTACAATTCCGAAATAGCGTTTAATAACGGAACGTAAGTTTCACACATACATTCATATAAGTTTTCTTCACCAAACGGCCACATTCCCGCTTTTCTGTAATACGGCAAATGGCTGTGAAGCATGAAAACAAATTGTCCGACTGTCATTATAATCCTCCTAATTGTTTTTTTGTTAATTAATTTTTATATGAAATGCCTGATTAAGTAGTTAATATTATTTTTATAACACAAATACGAAAAAAATGTTACCCTGACGAAGTAATACCATAGTACTATTTACAAATAGTAACATTAGTAATAATAAGGGTTTACAGATTTTTAAAATCTTGTTATAATACTTAACAAATAGTAAAAAAGTTGCCCAAATCAAGAAAAAACCAATTCAAAAGGGTGAAAAATGAGAATACGGGCATGCTTTATAGAACATTAACAATAGAATAGAACATGGGGACGCTTTGGATTTGACGGGGCGATTGAGGTAATCGTGCTGCGGGTTCCGGCGCTGTTCCGGGTCATCAACGAGCAAACGATTTACATGCTAACAATGTAATCAAAGCTGACTTCTCAAGAGCAAGAGCTCTTGCTGCTTAGTATTTAAGCAGGTCACCTCTGTACGACCAGCTTGCCGTTTTGCAGGGGAAATTATGCAAGTTGCTGCGTATGACGGCTGTAAATACGCTTAAGACAACAGCCACACTCGGCAGAGTATAAAGTGCTTTATCGTTATGTAGGGAATTGGTTCGTGCCGCAATAACGACGAGAAAAACAGACCTACATCCGTAGATGTACGATTGTTTCCGTTTCGGACGTGAGTTCGACTCTCACCGTCTCCACCATTAAAATTTAATAGTAATGTTTTATATAAAAGGGCTTTTTTGAAGCTCTTTTTTTTGTAAAAAAATATTTCAAAAACCGTTTTTATTAAAATTTTAATGAACAAAAATACTTTATATTTATATAACAATAATAGTGAAGGAGATTTGGTATGATTAATCCGGCAATGATAAAAAAAGGAATACAAGTTGCAGGTCAGGTTGTGGATGCTGCAAATACGGTTAATACGGTATCAAAAGCTGCAGGAGTAAATCAAGACAGTATTTTCGCAGAGGCAGAAAAAGAGGGCAAAGGCGGACCGCTTAACAGTGTATTTCAGGCTGTAGATACGATAAGCGGCGGTAAAATCGGTGAGAAAGTCGAAAATATTAATGATGCAACAGGCGGCATGGCAATGAAAGGTTTGCAGACTGCGGATAAAATAGCAGAACCTGTTTTAGATATTGCAGGTGCGGCTGATGGCGAAATTGATATTGAAAATTTACAGAAAAAAGGCAAAAAGATGCCTAATTTAAACGCTTAATAAAATATTAAAAACATTTTTCAAAAAGCATATCAAAATGGTGTGCTTTTTTTGTTGTCAAGTTGAATTTTTTGAGGGGATATTGGCAGTTAATTCAATTTTGACGAAATTTTCTTTTGCGAAAATTCTTGAAAAATATGAGTTTTGAATGGTAAAAAAGATTTGATAAAAAATTTTTTATAAGAAAAGTAAAAAAAATAATAAAAAAGGTATTGATTTTTTTTTATGGTTATATTAGTATAAAGACACAACCGAGGGGGATTAACTCAGTTGGTAGAGTGCCTGTTTTGCACGCAGGATGTCAGGAGTTCGAATCTCCTATCCTCCACCATTTAAAACATAAGAGCCGTAAGGCTCTTTTTTTATTGTCCGGGGTTGATGTTGCTTTTCTTTTAGACTAAATATTCACAATATGTTCACAGAATTTTAGATTTTCTTCAAAAAGATTAGCGGCTTTTTCTGTGACTGATGTCAAAAGTTCCGCATAAAAATCCATTCTTCTTCTGCTACTGCTGCTTTGGCTTGTAACAATCAAAGTCAACAATAAATTTTGACATTTCGTCTATCTTCATTGATTTTATTTTTTGAAAATTATTCATTTTTTCTCCGATACTCTTAAGCTGTCTAACACTTCTTTCTCAATCAAAGAACAAAATAATTAAATGACAGACTCTCATCAGCAAATAAAAAACAATACATTGCCAATAAAAACTAAACATTCTCTGATTTTTTGATATAATATAAAAAAACAGCACCGCAAAACTTGCAGTTATTACTAATATCTAAAAATGTTTTTCTACTCAAAGGAATAAAAAAATGAAATAATTCCAAATGCGGTTCATTGCAATTGTTTTTACATTTAAGTTTTTTACATTCCTCATAGAAAAACTGAAATTAAACATATAAGAAAGAAATACAAACACCTTTAAAAGATAGGAAATAAATAATGAAAAAAGACAAAGAATATTTAAACTATTTTAATTTACTTCTTTTATCTGCTTCTGCAGGCATTATTTTATTTTTGTTTGTATTGTTTTTGTTGTCTTTCACCGGTTTTATTTTTCATATCTCTATCCAAAAAGTATATATTTTTATAAGTCTTATTACTGTTGAAATATTCTTATATTTCTTTAATAAAAACCATTTTTTGTCTCATAAGTTTTTTTTATTACAAAATTTTTCTTTATTTTTAATATTTTGTATATCTTTTCTCTTAGCTTATTTCTTCTACGACTTTTCTTATGATGGTCGGCAATATCATCAAGAAACAATAATTCTGCTTTCTAATAATTGGAATCCGATTTTTGAAAAACCGTTTTTTGACTATTTGACACCCTCTATTTGGGTTGAACATTATCAAAAATGTACAGAAATTCTGAGTGCAAATTTTGTTTTATTATTTAATAATATAGAAGTTGGAAAAATCATAAACTACTTGTTCGCAAATTCTATATTTTGTTTATCCTTTTTCACCTTTAATAAATTTAAGTCATCAAGCACTTTATTTAATTTCATATTATCTGTTTTGATTTTATTAAACCCTGTATCATTAGTGCAAATTAGAACTTATTATAGTGATATTATTGTTTATTACTTATTTATCGGTATTTTATTTACAATGATTTTAAAAGAAAAAAAGTTCATAAATGAAAAACTGTTTTTATTTTTATATATTTCGCAAATTACAATGTTATGTAACATAAAACTTGGCGGATTATTTTATTCAATAATTCTCGTACTATTTTACTTTATATACTCCTTGATTATAAAAAAATACACCAATTTTAAACCTATTCTACGAATTATAACTATATCAGGGGTTTTAATACTATTATCAGGAATTAATCCATATTTTACTAATATAAAACAAGGCTATCATCCGTTTTATCCTTTAGTCGGCAGTAACAAAATTGACATAATAACTGAAAATTCGCCCAAAAACTTTAAACATAAAAATCCTTTCTATAAGTTGTTTATTTCAACATTTTCTAATACAGAAAATATATTGTTATACAATACTGATGACAATCCAAAATTAAAAATACCATTTTCTATAACAAATCAAGGTAATTTTTATACTAATGATGTGAGAATCGGCGGATTTGGATACTATTGGAGCGGTATATTATTATTACTAATTCCTTTTGTACGTACATATAAAAACTCTATAAATGAAGAAAATAAAATATATTATTTTGTAATAACTACTTTATGGCTGTCAGTATTATTAAATCCTGTATCTTGGTGGGCAAGATATGTTCCTCAATTTTGGTTAATACCAATATTTATTATATTTTGGAAATCTCTAAATAAAGACAAAACATTCCAATTAAAAAGATTTTCTTTTATTTTAATTCTTTTTTTATTTATTAATTCTTTGATTGTAGAATTCCAAAGTCTAAAATCTGCAATCTCTTTCAGCAAAATTCGAAAAGAATTTTTCACTGAAGTAAAGAATAAAAATATTAGTATCTTCATAAACTCGTCCAATGAAAAAGAAACGTTGTATTACAAACTTACAAAAACAGCTGCTAAAGTAAATAAAATAACTTTTGACGAATATATACAAGATAAAGATAAATTTAAAAATATTCCTTGTTTATTGCCTTGTAATAATCAAATAGGAGTTTTTAAAGTAAATGATTAAACTTAAATCTATAATAAAACTTATTGTTTTAATCGCTAAATAATTTAATTCATAAAGGAAAAATAAATAATGAAAAAGATATTTTTTATAGCAATAATTCTAACAGGTATAATTCTTTCATTAACAAATTCAATATGGTTATATAAAAAACCAATTGATGTAACATTTAATATAAATGGAAATCAAGAAATAAAAATTGATGTATCATCTGACAACAAAAAACATCAAGAACAAAAATTTGATTTATCAAAAACAAACGAATTAAACTTCAAAGCAGAAAAAAATGATTTTTCTAAAACTATTAAAATAGTAATTAACAGCAAATCACAACCCCAAAGAGAAGAAACAGTCCGCCTATCTGATATGAAAATCAATCATGAGAATATCAAAGCAGATGATTTAAGTAAATTTAACATTATTGGTGCAAATCAGAAGATTGTGAATAATGAAATTGTTCTTACACCGACAAATAATGAAATTATTTTAGAATATCCTTTTGCAGAAAAAAATTCAACAGTTTTTCATCCGGAATGGTTCTTGTTCTTTTTAATTTTACCAAATCTTCTTTTATTCATTTATAAAAAAGACACTGAAAAATCTGATGTTTCAAAAAGAGATAAATATCTTGATACAATGAAAGGTTTATGTGTTATTAGCATTATTTTTATCCATACCTGTTTTCATTCGGGAGTAAGTTATGTACCTTTGAAAATTCAAAATCTTTCATTGATGTTTGATGCTATTGTTTGGTTTTTTCTAACAGGTTGTCTATATAGTATTAAAAACGATTTGAATTTATTTAAACAATTAAAAAAAATGATTTATTTATTTTTTATAATAACTGTTCTTGCACAAATACTAACAAATGATTTGTCTTTACAGGGATTGCTAAATCCTTTATTTTTAAATATAAACCTGAAAAATCTTGAAAGTATAAATATGTCTTATTGGTTTATTCCGGTATACATAATTTGTTTGTTATACACATTATTAATAACTAAATATTGTAATAAAATCGTAAAATATCTTTTTTTAATACTTGTTCCAATATATTATATTTATTCTTATTGTAATAATTCAATTTTATTCATAAATATATTAGGACAAGGATTACAATTTATCTTGTATTATATTTGGACAATGCTTTTAGGTTTCGAATTATACCAAAAGAACAATAAAAAACTTCTGTATTTGTACTGTTTAATATTTATATCAAGTTTAAGTTATTTCTTTTACAATTTGATTTTTGTCAAAAACTTTTCACTACAAGATTACAAATTTATAGTTTCATTACCATATATTTTATGTTCTTTAGCTTCATTATCATTTATATTAATTTTTAAAAATAAAATTAAAAGCAACATATTATCAAATATCGGCTCTAAAGCTATTTATATGTATATAACGCAAGGTATAGGAGGCTCTTTTTTAATCCATTATCATTCAATTCTTCCCATAGATATTTGGTATTTAAAACTTCCAATATGTTTTGTTATAAATTTAATTATTTCGTTATCTTTAGGATATTTATTTTATTGGATGGATTCAAACCTGAAAATATTATTTGAAAAAACAAAACTTCAAATGAAAAAATAAATAAGTTATTGAGTACCACAAACTTATGAATAAATGCAGATTAGCTAAACTGAACGGCAACTTGTTGCCCGTGGCAAGCCATAAAAATACGTCATTGCGAGAGGCAGATTTGCGTAGTACAAAGTGAAAAAAATAATTTTATGTCATGCTGAACTTGTTTCAGCATCTCAAAAACAGATTCCGAAATAAATTCGGAATGACAACAAAAAGGTTACATTGAATAAAAATGTCATTGCGAAAAAATCGTTAGATTTTTGTGGCAATCCAGAGAATAAACTAATATTTACAAAATACAAACTAACGCAACATTTCTTTGACCGCAAAGAAACGTTGCACAAAGAAACTCTCTCGCTGATTTCCGTTCGTTATTTGTTTGTAATTTCTCGTTTGCTAAAATTTCAAAACTCGGACTTTGTCCTCAAACATTGAAATTTTTTAA
>CAKVIE010000022.1 GCA_934754505.1 uncultured Candidatus Melainabacteria bacterium | reverse complement strand
TTAAACAAACTATTTTCTCTCTATCTCTCTCTAATTAAAAGTACAGCCCTCAGTCGAGGGCTTTTTTTTGTGTTGTTTGCATTTGCATTGAGGAGTTATTTAAAATAAAAATTCTCAAACAAAATTCATTATCTTATTTTTTTGTTTGAATTACAGATGCATTCTTTTTCGTGTGCATTCAAAATTCCGATTGCTTGCAGATACGAATAAATAATCGTTGTTCCGACAAATTTCATTCCTCGTTTTTTCAAATCTTTTGAAATTTCATCAGAAAGTGGCGAAAAGGTCCTTATATCAAAAGGTTCATCTATTATTTTACCATTTGTAAAGCTCCAAATATATTTGTCAAAACTTCCAAATTCTTTTTGTATAGCCAAGAAAATTTTGCTGTTATTTATACTTGCGTATATTTTTAGTTTATTCCTTATAATTCCTGTGTTTTCGAGTAATTCTTTTGTTTTATCTTCTTCGTATTTAGCGACTTTTTCTACGTCGAAATTATCATAAGCCTTTCTGAAATTTTCTCGTTTATTCAAAATGCATTCCCAAGACAGTCCTGCTTGAAAGCTTTCTAAAATCAAAAGTTCATAAAGCTGTTTGTCATCATGCAGCGGTTTACCCCATTCTTTGTCGTGATATTCAACATAAATCGGATTTTTCAAATTAACCCAAGAACATCTTTTCATCATTTTCCTTTATTTGAATATGTTATGTCGCAGCTTCCGAAAATTTTATTTTTCACCAAATGCTTCGGGTGGAATTTTGGCATCTTCTGCTTCTCGAAGAACTTCGTAAATACCTTCAACTTCTTTTAAAGACATACCTTTTTCGCATCTTGCACTGTAATATCCGCTATATGCAGACATATTCATTACATAAATTTTATCTTTGTCGCCTCTTATTTGGATTGGAACGCCGCTTTGTATGGTGATAGTTTCATTTATCGGATATTTATTGTAATCGCCTGAAATATCGCCTGTTTCGTTTGATAAACTTTTTCTTACGGTCACTTCTCGAAATTCGTCGAGCGGGTAGGTTATTTCAATCATGTCTTTCATCGCTCTGACCTTGTAATTTGACAACAGCAAAGGAAATTTAAAACCTGCAATTTTTGCAGCTTGTGCTAAATTATCATTGCAATCGGACCAAGGATTTGCAATTTGTGTGTTTTCCGTGCAGCCTGCTAAAAGCAGAGAACATAAGCAAATTGTTGTGGTGAAAAATTTTTTCTTCATTTCGACTCCTTGAAAGTATCAAAAATATTATACAATTATTTTATTCATTTTCAATTATTAATATTAGATTAAAATATTATTGCAATACTTGCTTGACGTGTTACTATTGGTTTAGCAAATTGTAAGGAGATTTTAAAATGAAAAGAATATTAAATTTCAAAAAATCAATGAACGAAAGAAAAGCAATCAAAATTATTGCAGGTATTGATAATTTTGATATGGATAGAGTAAGAAACGTTGTTTCAGCTGCAACTCAAGGCGGTGCAACTGCTGTTGATATTTGCTGGAACAAAGAAATTTTCGATATGGCTCGTGAAATGACAGATCTTCCGATTTTCGTTTCATCAATCGTTCCTTCAGAACTCGCAATGGCTGCTGAATGGGGTGCTGATGCAATCGAACTCGGTAACTACGATGCACTTTCAAGAGTAGGCAGAATGGTTTCTGCTGATGAAGTTTGGGCTTGGGCAAGAGAAACTAAATCTTTATTGAACGGTAAAGACGTATTCTTCTGTGTTACAATTCCCGGACACATTTCAATGAACGAACAAATTGAACTCGCTCACAAACTTGAATCACTTCACGTTGATTTAATCCAAACTGAAGGTTCAATGGTTTCAGAACACCACATGTCAGGTGCTATGGGCTTGATGGATACAGCTATGAGAACAATGGCTAACACTATGGAACTTTCTTCAAACGTTGAAATGCCTGTAATGTCAGCAAGCGGAATTTCAGTTAAAACCGTTGCAATGGCATTCGCAGCAGGTGCTTCAGCAGTTGGTGTGGGTTCTGCTGTTAATAAATGTGATTCATTGATTTCTATGATAGCAACAGTTAGAAGCCTCGTTGAAGCATCTTCAAGATGGTCATGGAATTGTTCAAATTCTTCAGTATCAGAAGAAATTCACGCTTAATAATTTTCAAAGGGATATGCGAAAGCGTATCCCTTTAGTTTTTAATATGAATTTTGATTTGAATTGTGATAAAAAATATAAATTGATGACTAAAGAGGATATTTTAATCTCTCTTGACAGGCTATCAAGGTTCAAAAACCCCGAAATTAAATATGTCAGGGTTTTTTATGATATTATTTTAAAACATTTGATTTTTCCGTCTGTATCAAAACACAAGTTAGATGAGCTTCCTGCATCTTTTCTTGTTGATACTGTTACTGAAATTTGGAATAAGTCGGTTGAAAATATTTTCGGAAAATCTGATGAGGATTGCTTTTCTTTAAAGCAGTATGATGAACTTCAATATAATATTTCTGATAATTATATTCTTGAATTAATGAATTCAAATTTAAAAATTGCACCTGTTTTGAAAAATATTGATGAGGAAAATTTACCAAAGAATGTTTTGTTTTTGAAAAAACTGTTTTTTCAATGTTCGAAAAATGCGGATATTGCTGAATTAGGTGATAAAATCAGACATGAATATCAGACATTATTTCCTGTAAAGAAGTTAATTTTGACAGAGGGGATAACGGAAGAAATTTTGCTGCCGAAATTTGCCGAAATTTCGGGATACAATTTTGACGAAAACGGTGTTTTTATTCTCGCAACAGGCGGAAAAAGTAAGGTTTTGAGTATTTATGCAGAGCTAAAATATGTTTTAAAAATTCCTGTTTTTGTTCTGCTTGATAACGATGCAGAGCCTGTTTATAACGATATTATTTCAGTTTTACGAAAAGATGATAAGGCCTATTTGATAAAGGCAGGTGAGTTTGAAGATATTTTGTCGAAAGATTTAATTATAAAATCTTTTTCCGACATGAATTACGATGTTGCACCTGCGGATATAACTGAAATTTCTTCTGAAAACGGCACTTGTTTTGCACTTGAGAACCTATGGAAATCAAGAGGCTTGGGTGAATTTAGAAAAGCTCATTTTGCCAAAGCTGCAAACAATTGTTTGAATGACAAAAAATATATTTCCGAAGAAATTAAAACAATTTTAGATTTAATTATTAATTTGTAAAATATTAAAAGGTGCATCAATTACCAAAATCAATGCACCTGTTTTTACAGTTATATTTTGATGAGTAAAAATTTACTGTCTTTTAATGCCAAAACTTTATGTTCTGTGTCCTTTTTGAAAAGAAGCATTTGACCTTTTTCAACGGTAAATTCTTCAGCATTAAAATGAAGCTGGATTTTTCCGTCTAATACATATACTGCCGCATCGGAAACAGACGTGTGTGTATCAATAATTTCTTCTTTTTTCAAACCGACTATTGATAAGCTGCTGTCGTTGTTTTCCATTAATGTTTTTTTTGTGAATTTTTCTTCCGTAACAAGTTCTTTCGCATTTAATACGTTATAAAACATAAAATTTAACCTTTCGTTTAGCTACAAAAAAATGATATTGTTTTCGGTGATTTTTTGTATTACCCGAAAGGCTAAAAGATATTTGTATTTTCGTCTATATATTTTCAATCAGTGAATTTACGAGTTTTGATGATAAAATAGCCATTTCTGTTTCAAATTGGTCAAGCGAAGTTGCAGCTTCACCGTTTGCGAGGTCGGAAATTACTCTTACTACGACAAACGGTATATCGTTTGCCGTTGCAGCTTGAGCAATTGCGGCACCTTCCATTTCAACGGCTTTTGCATTAAATAAATTTTTAACTTCTGCACGTTTTGCCAAATCTGACATAAACATATCACCTGTTGCAATAATACCTCTGTGAGTTTTTCCGCTTGTGTAATATTTTTTTGCTGCATCTTCAAAAAGTTCTATTAATTTTTCATCGGCATGAAAAACAGTCGGTTTGTCTTTTTGAAAACCTGTACACATATAGCCTTTAGCATAGCCTAAAGCTGTTGCATCAAAATCGTGTTGAACCAATTCTTCTCCAACTACGACATCACCTACGGATAAATCCTCCGCAAGTCCGCCTGCAACACCTGTATTTATTATGTAATCAGGATTGAATTTGTCGGCGATAAGTTGAACGGTCATAGCTGCTGCGGCTTTTCCTACACCGCTTTTTGCCAAAACTACATTTGTGTTTCCGATTTTTCCTTCAAGAATTTCAAACTGACCTTTTTTATAAACTACAACATCTTTAATTGATTTTTTAAGTTGATCTGTTTCGCAGTCCATAGCTCCGATAACGGCTATTGTCGGGTTATTTTTCATAAGTCATTTTCTCCTCTGTCCAATCTTTTAAAACTTCTGCCATATCTTCGGCTACTGCTTTTGCACCTTGCAAATCGTGTTCAAGGTAGTTGCCGCATTCTTCAGGTTTAGTTCCGGGGACTTCGCCCTCAAAGTTTTTTATGAATGAGAAACATTCTTTTAACAGATTAAGAGCTTCCGTGTGTGAAATATTATCTCTTACGAGGAAGTAAAATCCTGTTCTGCAGCCCATTGGACCTACGTAAATAATGTTGTCTGCATATTTTGTATTACGAACGTATGTCGCAAATAAATGTTCAAAGGTATGCATTGCTCCGTTTGGCAAAAAGTCATTGTTGTTAGGCTTTTTCATTCTGATGTCGTAAGTTACAACATCTCCGTCTATTCTTGAAATGTACATGCCTTTGTTTAATTTGTTATGATTTACGGTAAAACTTGCTATTTTTTTCACTTTTAAATCTCCGTTTTTGTTAATATTTTATCAAAAATATTAAAGTTTTAGAAATTTTTACCGATAATTTTATTGTGGTGTAAGTGCCATAGTTTTTGTTCAGAGAGTAGAGATAGTAATGCAAATATCGGGCAATGTTAATAAAGTTAATTCGCAGGTATTATTGAAAAATAAACCTCTGAATAACTCTGCTCAAAATATTGCCTCACAGCAAGAAAATACGGTTGTTTCGGATAATCTTCCGTCAGGGCAGGCATGGCAGGCTATGGTCGGGGTAAACGGTACGAACAGCTTCAAAAATCCCGATAAATTGATTAATAAGTTCGCACTTACAGGTAAATTAGGTGTTTCGGACTTAATTAATCTTAAAAAAATTGTAAAGCAAAATGACAGGCAGGCAGAAAATACTGCTATGCTTTTGAATTTGGTTAATGATAAATGCATTAATTCAAGAACTTTGAGATATATTTGCAAAGACGGAATTATGTCGGACGGTATGGAAGGCGACATAAGAATGATTTATTCCGCAAAACAGCAAAATATCGACCCGAATGAGCTTTATATTCCTCAGGTAAATTCCGCTTCTGATGGTGCCGATAAGGTTAAAGTCGGTGAAATGTTTGAAGTTGAAGGCGAAAAAAATGTATTTATAAAAAACAAAGACGGTGTTGCAGAGCAATTAAAACTTGATAAAGCGACAATGATTAAGTTGTTCCCGTTGGGTGAACGTTTTGCAAATGCTCAAAGACTTTCGGGTGATTGCTATTTCGTTTCGGCTGTCAATTCAATGATGGAAAATCCACAAGCGAGGGTTAATTTCTTGAAGTGTTTTGAGCAAGACGGTGAAAATATTAATATTCGTTTTTCGTCGAGTGATTTTGTTTATACTGCCGAAAACGCAGAGATGCCAAAACATTATGCTAAAAATTATGTTACGGGTTCGCTTGGTATGAAACTGGTTGAGCATGCTTATGGTGAAATGCTTGCCGACAGATTTTCCAATATGGCAGTTGATGCTCAAGAAAATGCAATTCAGGCTTTGGAACAACAGCAAGCTCAATCACCTGATGATAAAGATATTAAAACAAGACTTTCCGAACATAAAAAGGCATTAGAAACTTTTAAAGAAGATTTGAATTCAAAAAATCCTCAATATGTTGTTATGATTGAAGATTTAGGTGGTTTAAAAGTTGAAAAAAATAAGGACGGTTATTCAGTTGTTGTTGCTGAATCTATAAAACGCCCTGAAATGAGTGATTATAGCGGATTTAATTTTAAACGTCTTGACCAAATGAATGCATATCGTAAAACTTCTTACGAAAATCCCGGTGATTTTTACCGTGGCGACGGCGGTTTTATGGAAGATGTATTCTCCGATTTCGGTTTGAAAGAGGTGAAGGCTTATCCTGCTTATGAAAGAGAAGTCTGCCAGCTTTTGAAAAATCCTGAATTGTCAAAAGATTACATCTTTTCTGGCGGAACGAAAAATGAAGGACGTACAAATCCGATAAGAGCAGAGCTTGTTATGGATAGAAGTTTGAACATGTATGGAGCTCATGCATATAGAATTATGCCGTCAACCGATGATAAAGGTGAAACGGTATTTAAGGTGTCAAATCCTTGGAATTCTTCACACAATACGATTTTAACTTTTGAACAATTACAAAAGTTCTTTGCGGAAATTCACGTTGCAAAAGTCAGCTAATCGGTCTGTATGCTTGGGTATAAGAATAAGATTCTTTAAATCCTGCGGATAAATACATTTTAAATGCAGGTGCAAAATCGCTGTCACAACAAGCATTGATTTCCGAAAGCTGTCTTTTCCCGCTTGTAACTGACATATAAACATCTTTTACAACGGCTTTCAGTAAATAATTTCCGAAGGATTTGCCTTGGAATTTTTTCTTGACTGCAACAAGCGGAATGTTTGCTATTTGTGCATTTGTAAGGTTGGCAAAGCATATTCCGCTGACTTTGGATTTGTACAAAAGAATTTTTGTTTCTTGCGGAAGAAATTCTCCGTAAACCCCTTCCGTAACTTTGTCAACGATGTCTTTAATGCCTTTTAAAGTTGTAAATCTCGGGTCAAATTTTGCATCTGATTGGTCTTTGAAAGATTCAAGCAAAAGTTCACAAACCGCTTTGTAGTATCTTTTATTCCAAGAAACTGTTTCATAGCCGTTTTTTAACCTTTGTAAAGGCATTTCCCGAACGGTTTTTGTGTCTTCTTCATCTTGAAAATTAATTTTCATAACAGATTGTTTTACGGGATAAAAACCGAATGTAGGAAGCTCTGAAATTATTTCTGTTTGTTTACCCAAAACCGTATAAGTAACGACTTTTTCAGAGATTAATTTTTGATTTTCTTCAAGAAATTTTTGTAAAAGCAAACATCTTTTTTGAAGTGAATTTTCATCGCCGATAACGTGAATCATGTTGAGTTCAAGAGATTCCGAAATAACGGTTGTATAGGTCAAAAATCCCGTCGGAACATCTTGTTCAAAAAGAATTATACATTTGATAAGTTCACTTTCGACAGATTTGACAAATTCATCATACTCAAGCGGTTCAAGTTCAAAATTATATTCAGAAACAGCCTTTGACTTGAAATCGTTGTAAACGCCTGCAAAAACTTTGTTATATTCATCTTTGTAATTATCGAATGTATAAACAGTAATATTTGCCATTTCAAATTCCTTTATAAATATATTACCATAAATTAATAAATATATAAAAAACTACTTGTCATTGTATAATCAGCATAATAAAATATATTAAAAACGAGGAGTCAAAAATGGCAATAGCATATTTATGTCTGGGTTCAAACATCGGCGACAGAGTAGGTTACGTTCAACAAGCAACAAAAATGTTGGTTGAATCAGGTAAAGTTACAATTGTAAGAAGTTCTGCTTTGTACGAAACAGAACCTTGGGGAAAACCCGATCAAAGCTGGTTTTTAAATGCTGTTTTGGAAGTAAAAACGGATTTAGAACCTAAAGAATTATTGAAATTATGTCTTGATACCGAAAAACATCTCGGTCGTGACAGAGAAAAAGAAATTCATTGGTCATCGAGAACGATAGACATTGATATTTTGCTTTACGATGATATTATTTATGAAGATGATGAATTGACAATTCCGCACAAACATTTGCACGAACGTGCTTTCGCACTTGTTCCTTTGCTTGAATTGGTACCTGATTATATTCATCCGAAGTATAAAAAATCATTACTTGAATTACATGAAGCTATTGAAAATCCTGAAGACATAGTTCTTTTCGGAACGAGGTTTGATGAACTCTAATCAAATAGGAATAATTGGTGCAGGACCCGCAGGGGTCTTTGCGGCTATCTCAATTCGTGACTTCTACAATGCTGACGTCACGATTTTTGATTGGCAAGAACCGTTAACAACGCTTTTGCCGACTGGGGGGGGACGTTGCAATTTTTCTTATTTTGAAACGGATATGAAAACCTTTGCAGGATATTATCCGAGAGGTTCGAAGTTTCTGCTTTCGGTTTTCAGCCGATTTGATATGAATGATACCGTTGATTATTTTGAAAAAATCGGTATAAAATCCTATGTTCAGTCTGATAATAGGATTTTCCCTATTTCCGACAGTGCAAAAACGACCGCTCAAATTCTTTTGCAAAGAGGAAATCTTTTGGGCATAAAATTCATTAAACAAAGAGTTTCTCATCTTTTTTATGACGGGGAAAATTTTGTTGTATCGACTTGTGATAAGGATTATAAATTCCCGAAATTAATTCTTGCAACAGGCGGAAAAAATTTCAAACTTGCAAAAGCTTTGGGACACAAAATTATCACTCCGACATTCACGCTTGCTCCGCTCGAAATTGCTGAAAAACAGTATTATGAATTGTCAGGGCTTACTTTAAAAGATGTTTGGGTAAAGGTATTTTTTGAGGGTAAAAAGCTTTTAAATATTGCAGGCGACATGCTTTTTACAAGAAATTCTATTTCAGGACCTTTGGTTTTCAAAATTTCATCAATTTGTGCTTATGAAAAATACAGTCCCGACTCGCCATTGGAACTTCAGATAAATATTGCAGGGCAGAATGAAAAATATATTGATAACTATGTTTCAGACTTTAAAACCGATAACCCAAGAATTTCGATAAGAAATGCTTTTCAGGCCTTTTGTCCGAAAAGTTTGTTTGATATGATTTTAAGGAATTGCAATATTGACGGCTCAAAACAAATTGCACAGATGAACAACAAAGAAAAGGCTTTGATTTTAGAAAATTTAACTTCGTTAAAAATTCACGTTACGCAAAAAGTCTTAAATGCGGGAATTGTCACGGCAGGTGGTGTTGATACAGATGAAATTAATCCTGCTACTATGGAGTCAAAAATTGTTCCGAATTTGTACTTTGCAGGCGAAATGATAAATGTTGACGGCTTTACAGGCGGATTTAATTTGCAAAACTGCTGGTCAACTGCTCGTGTTGCTGCAATGAATATTTTAAAAGAGGACGAAAAAAAACAGACTAATGATTAATTAGCCTGTCTTTTATATTTTTTATGTTTTAGTTGTTTCTGTTGAGTTTGTTCAAGAGGTTTAATATTTCAACGTAAAGCCAAACTAAAGTTGCAACTAAACCGAAGGCTCCAAACCATTCGTAATCTTTTGGGAAGAAGTTTCTTGATGCTTGTTCGATAAAATCGAAATCCAACATTAAGTTAAACGCAGCTACACCGCATACAAAAACTGAAAATCCGATTGACAACATTGATGAGCCGTAAAGCATCGGGATTTGAATATGGAATAAGCTCAAAATCCAAGCGATAAGGTAAAATACTAAAATAGAAACAGTCATTGTTATGATAGTGCTTCTAAATGTTTCCGTAACTTTGATAACTCTTGCTGCATAAAGAAAATACATCGCAAATAACGTTATAAATGTCATTGCAACTGCTTTTACAACAATTCCGGGGAATTGTGCTTCGAAAAAGCAAGATATGCCTGCAAGTGCTGCACCTTCTGCAAAAGCGTATATCGGAATAGTAAATTTGGCAATACTTCTGGCAAATGTAGAAATCAAAGCCATAATAAGTCCGACAACCAAACCGCCTATTGCAAGGGCAGAAACTTTGTCAAAATTGCCTATTGCGAATTGATACCAAGTTGCACCGCCTGATAAAGCCATTAATATTGCAAGAAAGCCTAACTTGTTCATAACGCCGCCGATAGTCATCGGAGGACCTTGAAGTTCAAAAGCTCTCGTTTCGGGGTTAAACGATGAATTTAAAATAGGGTTTGTCATAATTTCTCCTTATATTAGTAAATATTATAATTCAACCATTATAAAATATTGTTCTACTTTTTTATTATCCGACAGAGTAATGATTTCTGTAAAATTTTTAACAATATTTTAATAATGTTAGAGAGGTTTACATGAAAAATTTTATTAAATCAATAAAAGCAAGACAAATATTGGATTCAAGAGGTAATCCGACATTAGAAGTAACAGTAGTTACAGATAAAGACGTTACAGGAGTTGCGGCTGTTCCATCGGGTGCTTCTGTGGGCAAATTCGAGGCGCTTGAGCTTCGTGACGACAATTCTGTGTATTTTCACGGAAAAAGTGTTTTAAAGGCTGTTCAGAACGTAAATCAATGTATAAACAGGTTTTTGAACGGTATGTCTGTCTTTGAGCAATTTGCCGTTGATAAATTAATGATTGATGAGGACGGTTCGGAAAACAAGTCGAATTTGGGAGCTAATGCTGTTTTAGGTGTTTCATTGGCTGTTGCAAGGGCAGCTGCAAACACGCTTCAAATTCCGCTGTTTAACTATATTGGCGGAATTAATGCTCATGTTTTGCCCGTTCCTATGATAAATATTTTAAATGGAGGAGTCCATGCCGATAACGGACTTGATTTTCAAGAATTTATGATAGTTCCTGTCGGATTTAGTAATTTTTCTGATGCGATAAGATGTTCTTATGAAGTTTTCAATTCTTTGAAAAAACTTCTTCATAATGACGGATTTATGACTTCGGTCGGTGATGAGGGCGGTTTTGCTCCCGATATTGAAAAAAATGAACAAGCACTTGAATATTTAATCCAAGCGATAGATTTAGCAGGTTATGACACGGATAGTGTTAAAATTGCCCTTGATGCGGCTTCTTCGGAATTTTATGAAAACGGTTATTACCACATGAATTCAAAATCAGAAATACTAAATTCAAACCAAATGGTGGAATATTTGATAACTTTATCAAAAGAATTTCCGATTATTTCAATAGAGGACGGTATGGCTCAAGAGGATTATAAGGGTTGGGCTGAACTTACGGAAAAAATCGGCAGCAAAATTATGCTCGTTGGTGATGATTTGATGGTAACAAATTACAAAAAAATCGAAACTTGTATTAACGAGAACATTGCAAATTCGGTTTTGATAAAACCAAACCAAACAGGTACTTTGACAGAAACATTTATGGCTGTTGAAATGGCAAAAACACACGGTTATAAAACAATAATTTCGCATCGTTCGGGCGAAACTGCAGATACTTTTATTGCTGATTTGGCAGTCGGTTTAAATTCAGGTTTCATAAAAACAGGTTCTCTATCAAGAAGTGAAAGGGTTGAAAAATACAACCGCCTGATGTTTATAGAAAATCTTTTAGGAGAAAATGCCGTTTATTCCTTTTAAAAGTTTTATTTTTGAAATATAATATCAATGTACATATATTGAGGATATGAAAATTGATAACAGAAGAATTGATAAAACAAAGTGCTGCTGAACAACACAAAGCACTTGTAAACAAGGATATTACGGCTGTTGAATTACTCGATTCCGTCTATGCTCACATTGAAAAAACAAGCTCGGACGAAATCGGGGATTTCAACTCATTAACTAAAGAGGCGGCTTATGAAACCGCAAAAGAAGTTGATAAAAAAATTGCAAACGGTGAAACAATACCGCCTCTTGCAGGTATTCCGCTTGCATTGAAAGATAATATTAACTTGAAAGGTTTTAAAACAACTGCATCAAGTAAAATTCTTGAAAATTTTGTATCACCTTATGATGCAACCGTTTCATTGAAGTTAAAAAATAGTCTTATTCCCGTTGTCGGTAAAACTAATTTGGACGAATTTGCAATGGGTTCAAGTAATGAAAATTCCGCATTTAATAATGTTAAAAATCCGTGGGATTTGAACAAAGTTCCTGGGGGCAGCTCAGGCGGTTCTGCTGCTGCAGTTGCTTCTTATCATTCAACATTGGCTTTAGGTTCGGATACGGGCGGAAGTATCAGACTTCCTGCATCATTCTGCGGTATCGTAGGTATGAAGCCGACATACGGTCGTGTTTCAAGATACGGACTTATTGCGTTCGGTTCTTCATTAGACCAAATCGGACCTTTTGCAAGAACGGTTGAAGATTGTGCTATGCTCGCTCAAACTGTTGCGGGTTATGATGAACACGATTCAACTTCTTTGAACATGCCCGTTCCTGATTATGTTTCGACTTTAAACAGAGATATCAAGGGACTTAAAATCGGTATTATTAAAGAGTTGTATGAAACAGGTCTTGCACCTGATGTTAAAAAAGCATTAGATGATGCAATAGCGGCATACAAAGATTTAGGTGCAGAAATTGTAATGATTTCATTGCCTTTAATTAAGTATTCAATCGGCGTATATTACATTGTTGCAACTGCGGAAGCAAGTTCAAACTTGGCACGTTTTGACGGTGTTAAATACGGATACAGAGCTCCGAATTGTGAATCATTGATAGAAATGTATAACAAAACAAGAGCGGAAGGCTTCGGCGATGAAGTTAAACGTCGTATTATGCTTGGAACTTATGCTTTGAGTTCAGGCTATTATGATGCATATTACAAAAAGGCACAACAATTAAGAAGATTGATAAAGAATGACTTTGATAATGCCTTCAAACAAGCTGATGTCTTGATGTGTCCGACATGCCCTGATACAGCATTTGAAATCGGTTCAAAGAAAGAAGATCCGCTTGCAATGTATTTGACAGATATTGCAACTATTACGGCAAACCTTGCAGGTATTCCTGCTATGAGTTTACCGTTTGCATTGGATAGTTCAAAAATGCCTATCGGTATTCAGCTTTTGGCTCCGATTTTGCAAGAAGATAAAATGTTGAATTTTGCATATAAGTTAGAACAATCTGCTAAATTTAACGAAAAATATCACAATCAATATGCATAAAAAATATATATCTTGATATATATATAAATCTTTTGGAGAAACAGATTACTTAAATGTAATCTGTTTTTTCTTTCTGTTAGAAAAGTATTTCGAATTTGTAACATTTTTTAATAAAATCCTCCGATAAAAGTAAATTTTTTTGTGCAAAAACCGTTATAATACATGTAATACATGCAATTATGGAGAATTGATATGGTCAGCGTCGGACAGAGCGGGACACTCGGTAGCGAATGGGCAATACAAAATAGTCGTAGAAATAGGATGGAAAGTATTTACCATCAGCAAATCGACTTGTATAGTAATTTGATATTGAACGGCGTTGATACAGGAGCCGTAATTTCTGATATAGAAATGGATATCGAGGGTATCCCCAAGAAAGGTGAAGATGTAGATTTACTTTCGTGGGATAATTCGACGTGGAATTTTGATACTCCTGATGATAAGGTGTTTATTGACAGCAGTCAAAAATTCTTCACAAATATCGACTTGGATGCCGGTACATATAAAATTATGGACGAGCAAACCTTTACGGAAAACCTTGGTTTTGATTGGTCAAACGGTAAGCCTTATGACGTATTTGACCAAAAATTCAATACCATAGATTTTTATGACTTCATTTTTGCCGGAGAAGATGACGGCAGACAAAACAATTACGACATCAAACTCAGTGATTTCAACAATGCTAAATGGGGTGCAGGTACATATACCATCAGAGAAGTTGATACGGATTTATTAGATCCTAATACTCAACCGACTGACAGAGAAACTGCATTGGCAAAAGATACTCTTGATATTATGAAGAGAACTATGTCGCAATGGGCAACTCCTAAAATTCAAGAAATGCTTAGCAAATACGAAGAAGGTACTCCTGAATACAACAAGTTGTTTAATGCTATTGTTACACAACTCTTTGATAATGAAGGATATAAAAAGGGTAACGAGCTTGATGATCCCGGTAAAAAATATTTAGAAGATAGTGATCCGACAAATCATTCAAACTGGACACCCGATCCGAAAAATTCCAATGTAAAGTCTTGCCAAATCGGCGATTACAAGGTAATTTCTGATGGTGAAAATTACGGATTTACTGATAAAGACGGAAATTATTATTCATTCCCTGCATCAAGTATTGATTCGAATAAATCACTTACAGAAAATATTAAAGATTTGCTCAGCCATACTGTAATCAGAAATGGTCAACAATGTGACGTAACAAAAACTCTTGATAAAGATGGTATCGAATGGTCTGAATATACTCCGCAAGGCTCTTGGAAATATGATCCCGATACAGGTTTAAGTATTTCTAAACCTGCTAATAGTTTAGTTGGTCGTGCGACTGAAAAATTTGCAACTATTAACGGTTTAGAAGTTAAATCTACAACTCCTGTATTACCGAATGCACAAACTACATATACGGTTACTTTGAAAGATGGTTCAACAGTAAGTATCACTGCAGAGCAACTCGAAAAATCAGGTCAAAAATTAACTGATTATGTGAAATCGGTTGCTGATAAATCAAATAATGTTCAATGGACTGCAGATGCTAAAAACAAAGATGTAAAATCTGCAACAGTTGGTAATTACAACGTTATTACAGATGGTTCATACTATGGTGTAACTGACAAAAACGGTAATTATTATACCTTTGAGGCAAAACAATTCGATTCAAGCAAGACTTTAGAAGACAATATTAAAGAATTGATGAAGACGAATGTTTTCCGCAATGGTCAACAATGCACGATGTCAAAGTCCACAGACAAAAATGGCATCGAATGGACATCTTATAAACCGGTTGGTCAAAAATGGACTTACGACTCAGAAACAGGCATGTCAATGATGATGGTTTCTGAAAGTCCGGTAGGCGGACCTACTCAAAAATTTGCAACTATTAACGGTTTAGAAGTTAAATCTTCAACACTTGTATTACCAAATGCAGATACAACATATACAGTTACATTGAAAGATGGTTCAACTGTTTCTGTTACAGCAAGCGAGCTTGAAAAATCCGGACAAAAATTGCAAGATTTTGTAAAAAATGCTTCAGCAGGTAAATCAGGTTTTGTAGATCCTGAAATTAAATTTTCTGAAATAACTATTCCTACAACAAAAATTGAAACAAAAGAATACAATGTCGGTGATTATAAAGTAACTGAAAAAAGCGGTTCTGTAAGAGGTCAAGTAACTGTTACGGATAAAAACGGAACAATTCTTGGTACAGCATATTTAGATGATTTACAAAAGAAAAATATGTCCGTAGAAGATTATGTCAATTCTATTACTTTAAAATCCACGGGTTCTCTTATGGAAGAAAAGACACATGATGATGTGAAAACTTACAAATATGGTGATTATACCGTAACTGAAAAAGGCGGTTCAACAAGACCAACTGTTACTGTAACAGACAAAAACGGACAGGTAATCGCAACTGTTTTCAAAGATGAACTTCAAAAGAAAAATATGTCAGTTTCAGATTATTTAAAAACTCTGAATTAGAATCAAATCAATCCAATCATCAAAATTTAAAAAGACCGCATGTTTAAATCAAATATGCGGTCTTTTAGGTATTCAAGTATAGGAATATATTTTATATTCCTTTTTTAGTTTTTATAAATTTTTAGCCGTATTCAAAATATCTTTTACTGCTTTCAATATTTTTTCAGTAATTTCTTCGATATATTCAGCGGTGGTTAAACCGTTTATAACGATATCGGCGTGCTGCATTGTCGGTCTGATATAAACTTGTGCTGCAGAATTTACGTTTTCAAATTGTAAATCAGCTGCGTTGCCTGTTTTTCCTCTTGATGCGGCTCTTACATACCAACGTTCTCTGATTATACTGAATGGAGTGAATACGTAAACTTTAATATCGTCAACATCCATAACTTCGGGATTTAATACGAATAAACCTTCGTTTAAAATAATCAAAGCAGGATTTTTTTCTGTACTATCGGGAACGCTTTCGCAAGTAACAAAGTTGTATGCAGGTGATTTTATAGAACATCCGCATTTAAGGCTTGTTAAATGAGCTTTCATTAAGGGAAGATTGATTGCATTCGGTGTATCAAATGAAAATCCGTTCATAAAAAGGTTTTCGTAGCTGCCTGCTCTTTTTAATTCGTCAGAAGCATCATAATAATAGTCATCGCAGCTTATTGTTGTAAATAAATCACGTCGTTCATCTTTTAAAAGGGCCTTTGCTGCATTATTAACGAGAGTTGTTTTACCGGAAGCGGATTCACCTGTGATACCTATTACATAAGACTTTTTAGGTGCTTTTACAATACCTGTAACCAATTTTAACAAAAATTGTTCGTTAATTGATAAAAATAACGGTTGTTTTTGTTCTTGGTCTTCTTTTAAAATTTTGTTTAATGAAGCGACTATTTTAAAAATTAATGCCGTTTTTTCTTCTTCTTTTAATTTATCCGTTTCCATATTCACTATCCGTTTTTTCTCGTTTTCTCTATCATATATTAAAATAAAAATTTTTTCAGTAGTTTTATTAAGTATTTTAACGATAATTTTCTATAAAATTTTTCATTGATAGGACTTTGTTTTCACAATCTTCTATCAACCCTTGTACAACCTTAACATGTGCGGTTTTATTCTTTATCGTTGTTATCGGTAAAAATGGTGTTTTACAAATATCTTTTAATAAATCTCTTTTGAATTTTTCTATTTTTTGCATAAAATTTGCATCAAGGGTATTGTATTCTGAACAAATTTCAAAAATATAATCTGCCAAAACCTCTTTTATTGCTGTGTTTTTGCCATTTTTTATAAATTCTTTTGTACTTTCTAATGTCTTTAATGTTTTTTCGTAAAGCGGTAAAAGTTTTTTTCTTTTTTCGGGTAAAGTTTCCGTGAAATATTTTTTTGTTGTTTGATAACCGTTTTCGGCAAGTTTATCTTTCATCTCGTTAGACATTTGAAAATCGAGTAATAATACGTCTTTTGTGTCGATTAAAATATAATCGAACATATCATTGTTATTGTATGTCTTTATAATATTTTCTGTTGAAAAATTAGACATAGAGCTGTAAACTGTGTTGAAATAATCAATTACGGTTTTGCAATTCAGGCAGTCTTTACAACCTTCAAGCCTGAATTCTAAAATTCGTACATCTTTAGGCAAATCCTCTATACCGTCCCATAACGGCAAACTTTTTGCCAAATCTCCGTCAACTAAAAATTTATCATCTGTGATGACGGGCTTCATAAGCCCCGGAAAAGACGATGAAATTCTTACGGCTTTTGCAATTTCGTCGTCGGGTGTGTTTAATTTTGAGAAAATATATTTTTTATTTGTAGCTAAATCAGTTGTGCAAACGTATAAATCTTTTTTTAAATCTTTGAATGTAACGGGCGGATTTTCTCCTTTTTTGTAATTTTCGCCGTAAAATTTCTTTTCAATGAGTTCTCTTATCCAATTTTCAAAAATATCACCTTTGCTGAATGCAAAATCAGCACCGATTCCAAAGTTTATATCTTTGAAAATAAATGCGTTGAAATCGTAAAAGATTTCTTTCAATGTTTCGACATCGTAATTTAAAGCGTATAAAACGGCAAAAATTGAACCGACTGACGAGCCGACAATTTTATCAGAACAGACGTTAAGCTCATCAAGAGCTTTTATAGCACCGATGTAGGAAATTCCTCTTGATGCTCCGCCGCCAAATATTAAAATATATTCTTGTTTGTCCATTCCTTTATACTCATAAAAAAATTCCCGCATGTCAATTCGACACACGGGAATTTATTATACTATATTGCTTTTGCTTTATCTTCTTCGGTAACACCTTTCAAAGTGAGGTTTACTCTGCCTTTGTCATCGATTTTGATAATCTTAACGATTACTTCATCACCGATATTGAGGTGACCTTCGATTTTGTCGATTCTTTCTTTGCAAACTTGGGAAATGTGAATCATACCGTCTTTTCCCGGAGCAAGTTCAACAAATGCACCGATAGGAATAATTCTAACAACTTTTCCCTTGATTACCATTCCTTCTTCAGGCTTGAAAGTTGCTTGTTTAATCATCTTAATTGCGGTATCAGCACCTTCTTTATCGTTAGAAGTGATAGTAACAACGCCGTTATCTTGAATATCGATTTCTGCACCTGATGCATCAATGATACTTCTGATGTTTTTGCCGCCTGGTCCGATAACTGTTCCGATATCTTCTGTCGGGATTGTCATCGTGAATATTCTCGGTGCATACGGTGATAAATCTGCAGCAGGTTCCGTAATGACTTTTCTCATTTCGCCCAAAATGTGGAGTCTGCCTCGTTTAGCTTGTTCCAAAGCACGTCTTAATGTTGCGTTTGAAATACCTTTAATCTTCATATCCATTTGAAGTGCGGTAATTCCGTCATCATTACCTGTTACCTTGAAGTCCATATCACCCAAGAAGTCTTCAATACCTTGAATATCTGTTAATACAACGTCATTGTCGCCTTCTTTGATAAGACCCATAGCAACGCCGCCAATCATACATTTAACAGGAACACCTGCGTTCATAAGAGCCATTGACGTTCCGCAAGTTGAACCCATTGATGTTGAACCGTTTGATTCTAATACGTCTGATGTTACTCTGATTGTGTAGCCGAAATCTTCTTCTGACGGTAATGCAGGAATGTTTGCTCTTTCTGCAAGGTTTCCGTGTCCGACTTCACGACGTCCGGGACCTCTTAACGGTTTTACTTCACCGACTGAAAATCCGGGGAATATGTATTTGTGCATAAATTTCTTTGTTGTTTGCGGGTCAACACCGTCAAGCTCTTGAGCCATTCCCGGGCCTGCAAGCGTAACTGCTGACAAGATTTGAGTTTGTCCTCTTGTGAATACGGCTGAACCGTGTGCTCTCGGAAGAACACCTACTTCACACCAGATAGGACGAACATCTTCTACGTGTCTGCCGTCTGCTCTGACACCTTCGTTTACAATCATTGCTCTCATTATTCTCTTTTCGAGGTATTTGAATTCTTCTGCAATGAAGTCGATGCCTGTTTCTGCCATCATTTTCTTGATGGGGTGTTCGTCATCTAAACTGTCAAAGTATTCACGTGCTTTTGTTTTTGTTTCGTCCAATTTTTGTTTTCTGTATTCTCTGTCGAAATTGTGGTATGCATCGTAAACCGCATCGTAGCACATATCGTTAAGAATATTCTTAATTTCAGTTGTATCGTTCGGGTTTACAAATTCAGGTCTTTCAATTCCGCAATCAGCTGCAAATGCAAGTTGAGCTTCACATTGTGCGTGAATTTCTTTTTGTGCAAATTCAACAGCTGCCATAATATCATCTTCAGATACGAAGTCACATCCTGCTTCAACCATGATGATTGAATCTTTTGTACCTGCGATAACAATGTTCATATCTGACTTTTCGGATTCTTGATAAGTCGGGTTTGCTATTAATTGACCGTCTATTCTGCCGACTCTTACTGCACCGACAGGTCCTTCAAAAGGTACGCCTGCAAGCATTAATGCTGCTGATGCACCAAGGATTGCCAATACATCAGGTTGGTTTTCTTGGTCTGAACTGAATAATTGTGCAACTATTTGAATATCGTTTCTGTATCCTTTCGGGAACAACGGTCTGATAGGTCTGTCTATCAATCTTGAAGCTAAAATAGCTTTGTCTGAAGCTTTTCCTTCACTTCTGTTGTAGCCGCCCGGGATTTTTCCGATAGCTGACATTCTTTCTTCATAATCAATTAAGAGCGGGAAAAAATCTATTCCGACTCTCGGTTCGGGACTTACTGCCGCATGTACGAAAAGCATTGTGTCACCGCATCTTACCGTAACTGATGAAGCTGCTGATTTAGCGTATTTGCCTGTTTCAATTACGACCGTTTTGCCGCCTATTGCAAACTCGGTTTTTTTGACTTCGTTAATCATCTTTTTCTTTCTTTCTGTTTATCTTTGTATTAACTTAACACTCAAATTATATTACAAACATAAATTATTTGTTAAATAAAAATAAATTGAATTTGTCTTTTTTCATTGTAAAATTTGATTATGCAAGGTCAAATTATCAAGATAATTTCAGATTTTTATTATGCCGATACAGAGTTCGGAATTGTCGAGTGCAAGCTCCGTGATATTTTGAAAAAGCGTGATTTAAAGGTCATTGTCGGAGATTTTGTTGAACTTGAAGCACTTTCTCACGATAATTCGCAGGCTTTTATTTCAAAACTTTTGCCGAGAAAAAATTATATTTCACACCCGAAAGTTGCAAACGTTTCTCAAGCTGTAATTGTTTCTGCGTTAAAAAATCCCGATTTTGATTTTGAGCAGCTCGATAGATATATTGCACTTTGTGAATATCACAATATCAAGCCTGTTTTGTGTTTTAATAAAAGTGATTTGCTTGAAGATAATTCTCTGATTGATAAAATTAAATCGGTCTATGAACCTCTGAATTACGATTTGCATTTTACATCTGTTTTGAATAACGAAGTATCGGAAGATTTTTTGCAAATTTTAAAATCTAAAGTTTCTCTCTTGTGCGGTGCATCAGGAGTCGGAAAGTCGTCTGTGATTAATTTTTTATCAAAATCTTTAAAATTGCGGACTTCAAATGTCAGTGAAAAAACAAAACGAGGTGTGCATACAACAAGACATTGTCAGATTTTCAAACTCGAAAACGGTATTTCAATAGTTGATACCCCGGGGTTTTCTCACGTTAAATTTGATTTTTTACTTCCGAAAGATGTGCAAAATCTTTTTCCTGAAATTGCAACTTTAAATTGTTGTAAATACTCGGATTGTCTGCACATTCACGAAAACTTCTGTAATGTATTACAAAATCTTGATAAAATTGCCTCATCACGATATTCGAGTTATCTTAAATTTATAGAAGAAGCAAAAGATTATAAACAAAAAGTTATTTATGAAGGTTTGAAAACAGAATCTGCCGTGAAATTTAACAAAGGTAAAACTTTAACGAAAATTTCCGAACGCAAACGTGTTTTTTCAAGAAAATTACAAAATCAAAACCTTTTAATCGATGAGGATAACGGGCATGACGAATAATTCATATAAAGAGCATTTTAATGTTTACAAAAAATTAGTTGAGCAAAAGCTTGATGAATTTATTGAAATTAAATATCCTGAAGAAATATTTGAGTCGATGAAATATTCTGTCAATGCAGGCGGCAAAAGACTTCGCCCCGTTATGGCAATAGAAGTTTGCAATATGCTCGGCGGAACAACGGAAGATGTTTTGCCTGCTGCTTGTGCTATCGAAATGCTCCACACCCAAAGTCTTATTCATGATGATTTACCCTGTATGGACAATGACGATTATCGCCGTGGCAAACTTACTAATCACAAGGCTTTTTCAGAAAGCACGGCTGTTTTGGCAGGAGATGCTCTTTTATCTTTTGCACCGCAGTTAATAATTGAAAAATCGCAACTTTCTGCCGATAAAATTCTTGCTTTAATTCATGAATTCTGCAAGGCTGCAGGTGTTGACGGTATTATTGCAGGACAGATTGTCGATATTCAATCCGAAAATAAACATATTACACCCGAAACATTGGATTATCTTCAAGAATACAAAACCTCAAAATTATTTGTACTTGCAGTTAAAACAGGTGCGATTGTTGCAGGTGCTTCTCAAAAACAAGTTGATGAACTTGAGGAGTTTGCGGTTAAATTCGGGCATGCTTTCCAAATTTGTGATGATATTTTAGACGAAATTGCGACTGCACAAGAACTCGGAAAGACCCCCGGAAAAGATGCAAATGCCCATAAATCAACTTATACATCAATGTTTGGGCTTGATAAAGCTAAATCGGATTTAAGGCTGTTATGTGAGCAATGTTGTGATATACTTAATAAAAATAACTTCAAATCTGAAATTCTTTCGGGAATTGTAAATGATTTGGTTGAAAGGGTCGTTTAATGTTTTTAAATACAAGTGTGGAAATTCTTTTTACAGCCTTTGAAGCGGCGGCAATTGCTCAAATATTGAAATTTATCGGTTATATATTAATTCATAAGTCTATGAATTTTAAAATTTTGACGACAACCGGCGGAATGCCGAGTTCTCATTCGTCAGGCACAGTTGCTCTTGCTACGGTTGTCGGATTTATTTGCGGTTTTGAATCGGTTGAATTTGCAATAGCTGCGGGATTTTCGGTAATTGTTATGTATGATGCCGCAGGTTTAAGACGTTCTGCAGGTAAAACGGCTGCCTGTTTAAATAAAATGATGGAAGAATTTTACGAAGGTAAACCGCTTGATCCGTCGAAGAAACTCAAAGAACTTTTGGGACATACTCCTTTTGAAGTTTTTGTCGGAGCAATTTTGGGCATTGCTATTGCGTATTTTAACCATTTCTTGTTATTCTGAAAATTATGATTACTGCAGATTTTAAAATATTTGATGATTTCGAAGATTTTATTTTTGTCACGAAAAAAAATGGCGAAATTTTGTACAGCAATACTTCTGCTGTTAGATTTTTCGGAAAGCTGAAAAACTTTTCAAAAATAAAAAATTATTTTTCGATTGATTCGACTGCTTGCATAAATTCCGAGCGATTTGATTTAACTATTATTGATTTGCTTTTTGAATCAAAACAAAATTTTCATGCACTTTGTTCTTATCAATATTCAAGTGATATTTATTATGATTTGTTTTTAAGTACCGTCAAATCAGGAGATTATACGATTATCAGGTTTAAAGATGTGACTAAAATGCTTGATTTTGAGCAAACGAAGGAGCAATTTTCATATTTACAAAAGCAATATGATAAACTTTTAGTTAATTCTAAAAAGATTGAAAAATTAAAAGAACAGGCACAGCAGCACGCTTTACAAACAGCGTTGATAAACAGAATTTTCACTAAAATCAGAAAATCCGAAGATATTGCTGATTTGTTAAAATCCGTAATTTCGGAAATTCATGATTTATTAGGAGCATATAAAACTTATTTTGTTATTCCGTCTGCTCAAAATTATGTTGTAAAAATCGTAAATTCATCAGATTACAATAGTGATTTAGAAAGAAAAATATGCCTTGATAATGTTTCCGCACAATGCTTTTTGGCTCAGAAAATCTGTTATTCCGCTTGTTTACAAGAAAGTTTAGATGACGAAAAAACTTTACGCAGAGGAACGCAAAGAGTAATTATTCCGATTTCTGACGGGCAAAAAACTATTGGTGCGATTATTTCTTTGACTGTTCAAACCTCGGTTGTAAAAGCCAATATCGAATTGTTGCAAACAATTTCCGAACAGTTGACGGGAGCTGTCATCAGAACTTTACTTACGGAAAATGTTAAAAAACAGAATAAAAAACTAACCGAAACTTTAACCGAATTGAAAGAAACTCAATTACAACTTATAAATTCCGAAAAAATGGCATCTTTAGGTCAATTAATTGCAGGTGTAGCACACGAAATTAATACACCTTTGGGGTCTATCAATTCAAATAATGAAATGCTGAAAAAAATCATTGATAAAAATGCAATTT
Organism: uncultured Candidatus Melainabacteria bacterium; assembly: GCA_934754505.1. Classification (GTDB taxonomy): domain Bacteria; phylum Cyanobacteriota; class Vampirovibrionia; order Gastranaerophilales; family Gastranaerophilaceae; genus RUG841. Next base: position 3,721 of record CAKVIE010000022.1, on the reverse strand, counting down.
GTGAAAATGTAGAGATTATCAGAGATTTGAATGAAATAGACGGCGTCGCCGTAAAGAGAATTTCAAATATTGTTAAATCCTTGAAGAAGTTCGTTCGTCTTGATGAAGCCGAGCAGCAGCCTGCCGACATTAACAGTGAGCTTGATTTAACCTTGCAGCTGATAAATCACGAAGTTAAAAATAAAGTTACTGTAATCAAAAATTATGGTGATATCCCGTTGGTTAATTGCTATGTGAATATGCTTAATCAAGTTTTTATGAACTTGCTTGTCAATGCATGCCACAGTATTAAAGAAAAGGGCGAAATTGTTATTACGACAGGCGTTGTCGAGAATTTTCTCGTTGTTAAAATCAAAGATAACGGTTCGGGAATTTCCGATAAAAATAAAGATAAAATTTTTAATGTCGGTTTTACTACTAAAGGTATTGGTGCCGGAACAGGCTTAGGACTTGCTATTTCGAAAAAAATTGTGGAAAAACACAACGGTTCAATCAGTTTTACCTCTAAAGAGGGCGTCGGCTCTGAATTTGTGGTTAAAATTCCTTGTAAATAGTTTTTTGTGATATAATCACTTTCGTGAGGTGAATTATGGTTATAAAAGCTCAAAAAGGTACTAAAGACGTTCTTCCGCAAGAATATGTTCAATGGAAAAATATTTTGGCAAAAGCTGATAAAATTTTCACAGCTTCAAATTTTAAACAAATTGAAACACCGATTTTTGAAGCAACAGAACTCTTTCAAAGAGGTGTCGGTGACAGTACCGATATCGTAAACAAGGAGATGTACACTTTTGAGAAAAGTGACCGTTCGTTGACGTTAAGACCCGAAAATACGGCAGGTGTCGTTCGTGCATTTTTGGAACATAATATGCAGCGTGATATTCAGCCGATTAAGTTGTGGTATTTTGGTCCAATGTTCAGATACGAACGTCCTCAAGCTGGCCGACAAAGACAATTTCACCAAATAGGTGTTGAAATGTTTGGGGCGGAAGATGCTTCGGCTGATGCAGATTGCATTTATACTGCGGTGAAGTTTTTTGAGGCTGTCGGCTTAAAAAATCTTTCCGTTCAGTTGAATTCTCTCGGCTGCAATTCTTGCCGAGATAAATTCAGAGCAAAAATTAAATCTTTGATTGAGCCTCATCTTGATAATTTATGCGACGATTGCAAAAAACGCTTTGAAACAAACCCTTTGCGTATTTTGGATTGTAAATCTGAAGATTGTAAAAAAATATTTGAAGAAAATAAAATCCTTGAAAATCTTGCAAAACTTGAACTTTGTGATGATTGCCAAAAACACTACGATGATTTGAAATCACATTTGGATATGTTGAATGTCAAATACGTTGAAAATCCTTTTCTCGTAAGAGGTTTGGATTATTATACAAGAACTGTCTTTGAAGTAACTTCTGAAAATTTAGGCTCTCAAAATGCAGTTTGCGGTGGCGGAAGATATGATAATCTTGTTGAAACACTTGGCGGAGTGCACACTCCTGCTGTCGGCTGGGCTGTCGGTATGGAAAGACTTTATGCTTTAACCGAAAAAGAAGAACCTCAAAAAGTTGATTATTTTGTAATTTCCGACAACGTTTCTCATTCCTTGAAACTCGCTAATGAAATCAGGAATTTTGGAAAATCTGCCGAATTGGATTATTCAAAAAGAAAATTTGCAAAACAAATTGAAAAAGCAGGAAAAGTCGCAAAACATGCTGCGATTGTCTGTGAAAATGAAATAAATTCTGATACAGTTACTGTTAAAAATTTAGAAACTTTTGAACAAAAATCTGTTAGCAGAAACGACTTTTTAAATTCATTAAAATAATTTTCAATTTTCTTTATTGATTGAAAAATAAACTTCTTTAAGTCTATGCTTGCTGACGTGAGTGTATAATTGCGTTGTTGACACGTCAGAGTGACCTAAAAGCTCTTGCACAATCCTCAAATCAGCTCCGTTTTCAAGTAAATGTGTTGCGAATGAGTGTCTGATTGTGTGTGGTGAGGCTTTTTTGCCTGTTTTTTCACTTACTTTTTTTATAAAAACATAAACTTCTTGTCTTGTTATGCATTTTCCGTTTGGGTTTATGATTAAGTTTTTTGTTTTTAAGTTGAATTTTTTGACGATGTAATCTCTTTCTTTCAGATATTTTTGCACGGTTTCACAAGCACTTTTGCAAATTGGAATAATCCTTTCTTTTGAGCCTTTGCCTAAACATCTTAAAAATCTTGCTTTTGTGTCAATGTCATTGGTTTTTATGGTTGTAAGCTCCGAAACTCTTAATCCGCAGGCGTAAAGAAGCTCAAACATGACATGTTCCGTAAGTGTCATGTCTTCTTTTAATATTGTTTTAATTTCTTCTACCGTTAAAACTTTCGGTAATCTTTTGCTTATTTTCGGGTGTTCAATCGTTAATGCAGGATCGGATTTTAATTCTCCATTAATCGTAAGCCAAGAAAACCAACCTCGAATTGCTGCAATTTTTCGTACAATACTTGTCGGCTTTAACTTTTTGTCACGCAAAAATTTTATGTAATGATTGATGTGACTTCTTTCGATTTTTTCTATTTCGTCAATCCCATTTGAATTTATAAAGTCGCAAAAATCAGTCAAATCACGGCGGTATGCAAGAATCGTATTCTCTGCAAGCCCTCTTTCCGCTTCATTGTACTCTAAATATTCTGCAACTTTATAAACTAACATTCTTGAATTTTAGCATTTGTTTTTTTGAAATAAAATCGTCGTAATGTATGTTTTTATGCAAATATCTTGTAAGTTACTTCAATATTTTTTTGAACCAATTTTTCAACTGAGCTGTATTCTGTTTCGATTGCTTTGTGTTGCGTTTCAATTTGGTTTAACTCTAAATCAAGCATTTTATCTTGGTTTGATAAAACAATCGTTTTTGCTTCGTATTCAGCTTGTGCTTGTGCATCATCTTCTGTGTCCAATTTATCTTGTATCGGTCCGACTGAACCCCAAGATATGTTCTTGAATGTTCCTGCATCTCCTGTTTTTTCATCAATAGCAGCTTGAGCTACATACAATCCTCCGTTTCTCAAAGCCTCTTGAAAATAATCAGCATTCGACATTCCTTTTACATACGTCATTTTGCTTTCGTAATCGTTATATAATTTGGTTAAATTTATTGTTTTATCTGCATTATAATATTGTGAATCTTTTCCTTCTGCTTCTGCCAATTTTAATGCAACTTTTGCAAAGTCACTTCTTGTTTCATCATCAGTTTGTCCTGTGTATGCATATTTTCCTGATGCTGTAACAACTAAATATTGCGTGTTCATAACACCGTCTTTTGATGTTAATCCGTAATAATCAAGCTTTTGTTGAACAGTTTGCGAATCTTTTCCTTCTCCTGTTTGGTAAGTCAAATACATCGTTCTGTTTGACATTGCATTGGAATATTTAGTAGCAAGTTCTTGGGTTTCCATTGCAAGGTTTATCTTCCGTTGAGAAATCATTTGTGCTCTGTATTCAAGATCACTTTTTCTCGCAGTCAATAATAACATTCTCGCTTGTGATGAAGATAATCCCACTTTTTTCCCCTTGGTTTCACTTACCTGCATGTTTATTATCGGCAAAAAATTGTAAAACTTTAATATTATATTTCTTCATGTTACATTTGCTTTACAAACATAAAAAAAGAGCGGCAAAGCCGCTCGAAAACTGTGGTAAGTGTGTGAATGTGTGATTTTAAATCTTTCTCTA
>CAKVIE010000021.1 GCA_934754505.1 uncultured Candidatus Melainabacteria bacterium | reverse complement strand
TTAAAATTTAACTCTCAACTCTCACACAATTTTAAACAAACTTTCCCTCATTAAGAGGGATTTTTTTTGCGTGGAAATATAAAGAATTTTTCGTGATGAGGAACTATAAAAACATGTCATTGCGAGAGGCTTTATTAAAATTATTTTAACAACATACTAACCGGAATATTTAAAGCTTTTGCAACAAAAAATAAATGACTTGTTTTTCATTCCTTTTGCTTCCGCCCGTTCTATTTTTGATAAATATCCGACACTCTGTTTTCTCAGAAAGTTCTTTTATAGAAAATTCTTGGGCTAACCTGTACTTTTTTAAATTAAAGCTGATTTTTTCAAAAATTTCAAAATTTTTTATAACTTTTTCCTTTTCATATTATTTTTACACCAATATACTGGTTCGCTATACCAATATACTATATTGTGTATATTATGTCAAGAAACTAAAATAATGGTTATTATGACCAATATAGATATCAACAAACAAATCGGAATAAAAATTAAATTATTAAGAACAAAATCTCAGTTTTCACAAGAAAAACTCGCAGAAAAAGCCGATATGAACAAAAACACAATCGGTTTAATTGAACGTGGTGAAATTAGTCCTTCAATCGCAACCTTATACAAAATCTCAAATGCTTTAAATATCGAACTGAAAGAACTTGTTGACATTTCCAAAATAGATTTATAAAAAAACAAAAAGGGCAGAAAATCCGCCCTTTTTTAATCCAAATTACTAAACAGGATTAGTTGAAATATCTTTTCAACAAGCCTTCAAAACCTTGTCCGTGACGAGCTTCATCACGAGCCATTTCGTGAACTGTGTCGTGAATAGCATCGTAGCCGAGTTGTTTTGCTCTTTTGGCAATTTCAAATTTAGCTTCGCAAGCACCACGTTCTGCTTCTGCTCTCATTTCCAAGTTTTTCTTCGTCGATGTTGTTAAAACTTCGCCAAGCAATTCTGCAAATTTTGCAGCGTGTTCAGCTTCTTCAAAAGCATATCTTTTATAAGCTTCTGCAACTTCAGGATATCCTTCTCTTTCTGCTTGTCTTGCCATTGCAAGGTACATGCCGACTTCTGTACATTCGCCTGTAAAGTGATCATGCAAACCTTTTAAAACTTCTGCATCAACGTCTTTACCAACGCCTACAACGTGTTCAGCCGCATATCCCGAATTATTATTTTCATCAACCTTCTTAAATTTATCAGCAGGTACACCACAAACAGGGCATTTTTCAGGAGCTGAATCACCTTCGTGAACATATCCGCATACTGTACATACAAATTTAGCCATAATGTTTCTTCCTTTCGTACAAAGTTACAAAAAATATATTAACATTTAAAATTATCAGGTCAATATTTCTATATTAATGTCGCAAAAATTATTCTATCAACATCATCACAGTCTTTCATCGTACCGATTTCAAAGAAATTTGAAGCCTTGAAAAATTCAGAAACTTTTAAATATTGTCCTTTTCCAAGCTCAAAAGCAACTTTTCCGTTTGAAAGCAAGTATTTATGAGCATTTTCAACTATTTGACGGTAAAAATAATATCCGTTATCTTCGGCAAACAAAGCCCTATGCGGTTCATATTCATAAACATCTTCTGCTACATCAGCGACAGCAGCTTGGGAAATATATGGAGGATTTGAAACAATTAAATCAAATTTTTCATCAACATTGGAAAAAATATCAGAAAGTATAAAATTTATTTCAACATTGTACTTTTTTGCATTTTTCAATGCGGTGTCAAGTGTTGGTTGACACACGTCAACAGCAGTAATTTCAGCATTTTTAAAATGTTTTGCAAGTTCTATCGCAATACAGCCTGTACCTGTTCCTATATCAAGTATTTTAATTTTATCGGCAGGTGTAAACAACTTCTTGCAGGCATCAACAAGAAATTCGGTTTCTGGTCTTGGAATAAGGGTGTTTCTATCAACAAAATATTTATTTCCACAAAAAAAAGCCTGTCCAATCAAATACTGTAAGGGAATGCCTGACAAAACGTGTTTATCTAATATTTCTGCCGTTTTTAGGCATTGTTCTTCGTTTAATTCTTTGCCAAGTAAAAAATCAACGCCCTTTAAACCGAATAAAATATCGATAACAAAATCTATCTCCGAATTAATTTCATACAAATCATGGTCTGAATTTTTATATATGTCATAAAACTTTTTTCTGTAATTCACGGTTAGAACCTTTATTCATCAGCCATTTCAGAAATCATATTTTTCAAATCGAGTCTTGATTTATTTGTCAAATCGACTTCGTCAACATTATGTTTACGGCAGAGTGCTTTATAGTATGAAATCTGCTTTTTAGTCGGTTTCATTCTCGACATTTTATCTTCTTTATTTTTTTCTCGAACCATTTTAATAAAAGCTTTTTGCTTTTCTCGATATGGTTTTTGTTTTTCATAATAAGAAATATATTTAAGATTATCCTTAATTATAACCCTGACATCACGAACAAAATCCGTTTCTTCAATATACGGTTGAAGCCATTCAAACATAGGCTGATTAATAGCAAAGAGATAATCTTGTTCTTCAAGAAATTTCACAACTATTTCCTGTTCTGTTGCATTAGGATTTTTTTTCGTTAAAATCTTCAAATGCGACAAAAGGGCAACTTGCTGATTTCTCGTAAAAGTATTAATAACTTTGAGTTGTTTTAAAACCATTATTCAAATAAATCTGATACCTTAAATCTACCGAAAGCATTTCTGACATTAATAACCATATATTTTTTAAATATAGGATTAGAATGGTATTTTGCTTGCGACTTAAAACCGCTGTCAACAACTTTTGACGGCTTTACTGCAGATGTAATATCAATAACTTTCGTTTCTTTTTCCATAACTCAATTATACACTTTTTTTCTTATAATAAAACATTTAATAAAAATTTTTTAACAAAATCAACCTAAAATATTAATTTTTATATCATTCAAACAAGAAATTATACAAATTTATAGTATAATTTATTTTATCATTATGAAAAATTTTCTTATAAATAAAATTTTAACGATATGTTGTGTTTTCTTAGCAATATTTGCAGTTTACATAATACTTTTTCTGCCAACAAAGTTGTCGGCAGGACGTTACGCAATTTTTGTCAGGAATTGGTTGACACACCAGCAAATAGCTCCGGAAAGGCTTTATATATCTGCTTGGAGAACGATTAACAATACTTATTTTGACCCTACAATGAATCATCAAAATTGGTATCAATGGAAATATCGTTACAAAAACAAAATCAAAACCGATGAAGATGCTATTCTTGCGATTAACACAATGTTAGCAAGCCTTAACGACAATTATTCCGAATTTTTCAATAAAGAAAAATTTTACCTTTTGGAAACAAGTATTTCTTCGAACTTGAATAGTATGTACAAAGAAGCTATTGCGGAAAAAACGAAAAAAGAACCGCAGCAGGCTGAACAAAAGCAAAAAACAGTAGAAATTCCAACGGAACAAATTTTGACAAAAAGTGAACCTCAAAAACCGAGAATTGAGATTTTCAAGGAAAAAAACATCTACGCAGAGTTAGAAACCATCGGCGGCATAGTAAAATACGCCCGAATTATTTATGTACCCAAGGAATACAATTTTTTGAAAAAAAATGATTTAATCGTTCATATTGACAAACACACTTTATTCGGAACAGATGTAAATTATGCCATACAACATATCAGAGGAACAAAAAAGAGGGTCGTTTTATACATAATCAGAAACGGAAAACCATTGAAACTAAATATTCCTCAAGGTTTGTTAAATGTAATGCAAATAAAAACGAAGTTGTTAAAAAATGATATTTTATACATTTCTGTCTATTCTTTAATGAACGCATCAGCAGTTCAAAATATAGAAAAAATCATAGCTTATTATTCAAACGCAAAAGGCTATATCCTTGATTTAAGGGGTGATACGGGCGGATTGTTTATGAATGCATTAAACCTTGCAGATGATTTTTTGGACAAGGGTGAAATTTTAACAATTCAATACAGAAACAACAGCAAATACACTTTTCAGGCACAAAAAGGCAAAATTGGCGGAGAAAAACCCTTAATAATATTAATTAACAGAAAAACCGCAAGTTCCTCGGAAATCCTTGCAGGTGCTTTAAAACTCAATAACAAAGCATATCTTGTTGGAGAAGAAACTTTCGGTAAAAATTCCATTCAGCAAATGATTCCAATGGCGAACGGTACTTGTTTGAATTTAACCACGGCGAAATATTTATTTTTCGAAGAAAATAAATCAGAACAAAAACTAAAACCCGATTTTTATGTTGAAAATTCAATAAAAAATCTTATAAAAAATAAAGACGATCAACTTCAAACAGCCTATGAAATAATGAAACAAATGATAAAGAATAATCCGAGAAGTTGATTTTTTTATTAACAATACTGTCAATTATAAAAATAATGATATAATAAAGAAAAACACATCTGTTACGAAAGGCTTTCATGGATACACTCAGATTTCATAATGATTTTAACAAATTAACAGAAATATTACCGAAAGACATTGTCGAATTTTTATCCAAATGTTACGTTGATGACATTATAGAAATAGTTTTAGATTTGGGCAGAAACCCCGAAGTCAGACACGCAGACGGCAAAACAGAATATTTTGAAGGCAGATTGGTAACAGACGAAGACATTGAACACACAACATCTTGCATACAACCGTTCACACACGATAACCGTTCGGGAATTCCGGGAACACTTCACAGAATAAGTGCTATCAGAAACCGTCAGGGAAAGGTTGTCGGTCTGACTTGCCGTATCGGCAGGGTTGTTACGGGAACAATCGAGTGTATAAAAGATTTTGTAATGCAAAACAAAAGCATTTTATTCTTGGGCCGCCCTGGGGTCGGAAAAACGACAAAATTAAGAGAAATTTCAAGACTTGTTTCGGACGAACTCGGTAAAAGAGTTGTAATCATTGATACTTCAAACGAAATCGCAGGCGACGGAGATACACCGCACCCCGCAATCGGAAAAGCAAGAAGAATGCAGGTTCCACAACCCGAAATGCAAAAAGACATAATGATAGAAGCAGTCGAAAACCATACACCGGAAGTTATTGTTGTTGATGAAATCGGAACGGAAGCAGAAGCACAAGCAGCGAGAACCATTGCGGAACGTGGTGTTATGCTTATTGCGACAGCCCACGGCAACAACCTCGAAAGTTTGATTAAAAACCCTGTTTTATCAGATTTAGTCGGCGGAGTAAGCTCGGTAACTTTAGGTGACGACGAAGCTAAAAGACGTGGTTCGCAAAAAACCGTTCTCGAAAGAGAAAAACAGCCGACATTTGATATTGTTATGGAAATTGTTGACAGAAATACACTTGCCGTTTACAAAAACACGGCAGAAGCTGTTGATTATATTTTAAGAGGCTGGCCAATAAGACCCGAAATCAGACGAGTTGACGAAGGTTACAAAGAGCCTTCAAAAAATATTGTCGAAGAAGTTAATAAACTTGATGACAAATTAAAAGATATGTCAGGTCAAAGTTTGAAATTCAGTTTCTCAAGACAGGAATATGTAAATCAGGTAAAACCTTATAAAAAGATTTATATTTATGCAGTAAGCCGTACCGTTATAGAAAAAGTCATCGAAAGACTGGATTTGAAAGCAGAAATAACAAGAAAAATTGAAGATGCTGACGTCGTTATTGCACATAAAGCTTATTCAAAAGGCGGAAACAAGATTTTAAGCACTGCAAACGATTACAGACTTCCGATTTACTACATTCGTTCAAACTCTATGTCGCAAATTCAAAAGGTTGTAAAAGAGGCATTACATATCACAGATTCGGAAATTGCGGTAGAAGGCTATTGTGATGAAGCCGAAAAGGCACTTGACGAAACGCAGGAAGCAATAAAAAAGGTTATCGAAACAGGAACCGATGTAGAGCTTAATCCGCAAAGTCAGCAAATCCGAAAATTACAACACGAACTTATTGACCAACATAATTTAAACAGTTCAAGCATAGGTGACGGAGATGACCGACACATTATAATTTACGGAAATAAAAATTCTGAAAATTAATCCATGTTCGTGATATATTAAAAACGGAAACATGAAAAAGGACAAAAAGTGACAATTACATTAGACAGCAAACTCGGATTGATAGCAGGAAACGGACAATTACCCGTAATTTGGTCGCAAAATGCAAAGAAAAACGGAATTGAAGTTGTAGCAATTTCATTGTCTTCTGATAACAGAAAACAATTGAAAGAAAATTGCGAAAAGGTATATGACTTTGCCCCCGGACAAATACAAAAAATTTCAGAAACCTTGCAAAAAGAAGGAATTCACCAACTTGCATTTATCGGAAAAGTTCATAAAGGATTGGTTTTAAAACGTCCGAAATTTGATGCAAAAGCAATAGAGTTATTAAAGCAGGCAAAGAGATTAAACGATGATGCAGTAATGCTTTTAGCTGTTTCGGAACTTGAAAAAATCGGAATAACGGTACTTGACCAGACGATTTTTATAAAAAATTTAATGGCTCCGACGGGAGTTTTAGGCAAAATTAAACCGACACCCGAACAAGAAGAAGATGCAAAATACGGATTTTGGGTTGCAAAAGCAATGGGTGAAATAGATATAGGACAAACAGTTGTAATCAAAGACAAAATGGTTATGGCAGTTGAAGCAATCGAAGGTACTGATAAATGTATCGAACGTGGCTGCAAAATTGCCAAAAGAGGTGCCGTTGTTGTTAAAACAGCGAAACCCAAGCAAGATACACGTTTTGATGTCCCCGCTTTCGGACTTGCAACTTTGAAAAAAATGAAAAGAAATAAAGCGGCAATGATTGCGGTTGAAGCAGGCAAAACTATTATGGTTGATGCACAAAAGACAATAGAATACGCTGATGCACACGGCATTGTCGTAATGGCGATATAATGAAAAAGATTTTTATAATAACGGGCGAATACTCGGGAGATAAACATGCAGCAGGAATTGCAAGAGAGATATTTGCAAACAATCCTGATGTGTCAATCGAAGCCGTCGGTGGCTCAAACTTAGAAGCCGCAGGCGTAAAGCTGTTTTGCAATCACGAAAAAATGTCCGCAATGGGGTTAAGTTTCAAAATTATTTTAAACCACATTATGTTAGGTAAAAAAGTTGCAGATTATCTGACAAAAGAATATAAGCCCGATTTAGTTCTGCTTATTGACTATGGCGGATTTAATTTAAATATAGCAAAAGTATTGAAAAAAGCGGGATTAAAGATTTTTTATTACATTCCGCCGCAAATTTGGGCATCAAGAAAATGGCGGATTAATACCGTCAAAAAATATATAGACAAAGTTATAACAATTTTTCCGTTTGAAATTCCAATGTACCAAGAACACGGAATTGATGCGGAATTTGCAGGTCATCCGCTTGTCAACCAACTACCGACACCTGCTGACAAAAACGAATTTTTTGCAAAATACAATCTCGATACAAATAAGAAATTAGTTTCTATCTTCCCCGGTTCAAGAATTTTTGAGATAAAAAACCTGTTAAAAATATTCCTAAAATCAGCTGAACTCATACAAAAAGCTGTTCCAAACATACAGTTTGTAATCTGTCAAGCCCCGTCAATAAAGGACAATCAGCTGCCGCAAGGATTGGTTGACACCATAAAAGTTATTAAAAATGAAAACTACAACCTGTTAGCTTTATCAGACGCATTGATTTTGGCATCAGGAACAGTTGCACTGGAAGCTGCACTATATGACACACCAATGATAATCAGTTATAAAGGTCCTGAATTATTTTATTGGATTTACCTTTTGGTAAGATGTATAAAAAGAGTTTCTTTACCGAATATAATAACGGATAAGGATATCGTACCGGAACTTGTTCAACACAAAGCAAAACCCGAAATAATAGCAAAGCATATAACGGAACTTTTGACGAACGAGGAATCATACAAAAAAATGAAAGTAGATTTATCAAATGTTAAGAAATATTTAACAGATAAAAATTCCGCTGTTGAAGCTGCAAAAATTATATTAAAAAATCTTTAGTATTTACGGGTATTTAGACCGTAAACCAATGATTGCGGCATGTTCAAAAGGAAAATCAAAAAATTTTTTGTAACAAACACCAAAAAAAGTAGCAATTTTTTTCATGTTCACAACTTAAAACTTACGTACACACAGGAAAGTCAAAACAGTGCAAAGAACAGAGCTAAATTCAACAATAATAAATAATTCGAGCGGCATGCCCAAAATCTCAAACCCTATCAGAAAAACAAATTTGATAGCAAAGATTAATGCATTAAACGGAAAAAACAGTGTAAAAACAAATTTTTCGTATACGGAAAAGCCTTTACAGGCGATAAATTATCCTGAATTTATAAAAAATTTGAGTGAAATTACGGCAAAAAACAACACCGTTCACAATTTATTTTTAGCATGTCATAAACTTTTCACAAATAAATTAAACACGACTTTCACGGCAATAGGCATAATCAATAAACAATCACACTGTTTAAATATAAAACTTGCCGACAGAATTGACAGTATTTTTACATCAAGAGTTTTCTTGAACGAAGAAACAAACGAAATTGTAAAAACAATAAATTCAAACGCAATTTCTGTTCAAAATGATAACTCTTTCTTGAAAATCCCGTATTTAACATCGGTACAAACGGCAATTATCCCGTTATGTTCATTAGGTGAAACTATTGGTGTTTTAATAATCGGAGATAACCAAATAGAAGGCAGAACAGAGATTTATTCTCTTGTTGCAAACTATTTGGGATTATTTATAAACAATTTTGATTTAAAAGATATCGCATCACAAAACCTTTATTTGGATAATTTAACAGGTTTATGCACACACAGACATTTCCAAGAAGTTTTGGCAAAAGAACTTAAAACAGCGGATAAAAATTCGCCCGTTTCGGTTGTTCTTTTCGATGTAAATAATATATCTAAAATTAACAAAGAATTTGGTCACGCAAAAGGTGATGAAATTATCAAGACCGTAGCAGATAAAATTGCAGCTAATATCAAAAAACAAGATACGGCAGGCAGATACGGCGGTGATGAAATTGCGGTTGTTTTACCGAATATGGGAACAGAAGAAGCAAAATATTTGGCAGAATATATTTCTTACACAATTTCCTGCTGTATGATTGACAATGTCGGTCCGATAAGAGTTTCTGTCGGTGTTGCATCTTACCCCGAAGCATCAGTTGACCAAGAAAAACTTTTAATTCTTGCAGAACAAGCAATGTACATTTCAAAGAGCAAAGGCTGCAAAAACGGAATATCAACGATTGTAAGCTCACAAGACTATGATTTTTGGGACGATACAGCATTAAATTCATTTGCATCAGTCTTAACAAAAAGACATGCTTCATTGGGAATTAATTTTGAAGATGAACTCGTAAACAAATTCCAAAATGAAGAAATCAATTCACAAAACCACTTGCTTGAAGTTGTAACGTCACTCGCAAGTGCAATCGATGCAAAAGATACTTATACAAAAGGTCACTCAACATCAGTTTCGAGATACGCAGTAGCACTTGCAAGAGCAATAAATCTTCCCGAAAAAGAAATCAACAGAATTATGCTCGGCGGTTTATTACACGATGTCGGAAAAATCGGTATTCCAGAAAATGTTCTTAAAAAGACAGCTGGTTTGAACGATGAAGAATGGAAAATTATGAAACAGCACCCGACAATCGGTGCAGAAAAAGTTTTAAGACCTAATCCGATGTTACATGACCTTATTCCGATAGTAAAATATCACCATGAACAATGGAACGGAAAAGGTTATCCGGAAGGATTAAAAGGCGAAGAAATTCCGCTTGCGGCAAGAATTGTAGCAGTTGCGGATACATATCACGCATTAATCAGCGACAGACCTTACAGAAAAGGAATGAGCGTTGAAAGAGCATGCGAAATCTTAAAGATGGGAGCAGGTATTCAATGGGATGCTGATTTAGTCAGACAGTTCATTCAAATCGCTCCATCATTAGGAACAATGATTTAATCAATAAAATCGAGAATTGAGGGTTTTATATAGCAGGGCAAAAGCCCTGTTTTTATTTAGTTTCAGAAATATTGTCAACCAATTATTGACAGACACAGAAAGCCTTTTTCAAATGGTGTAAACCAATCATTTACAAAAAGAGCCAAAGCGTCTTTTTACAAACGTTTTGGCTCTTAAATTTTCAATCAAACAGATTTATAAAAATCTGCCTTGGCTTTGTACACCTGCTTTTTGTTTTTGACTTTGTAAATTTTCCGAGAAAGACTTACTTGGCTCAGCAGGCGTTAATCTTACAGGTTCGGTTGTTGTTTCGTAATTTACAGGTTTTTGAGCTGGAGCCGCAGGCATAGGCGGCATATCATCAACATTTTGATTTATTACATTTTGCGATTGTTCTTCCTTTTCTTCAACCTGTTGTTCTGTAATCTCGGATTGAGGAACGGGAACATTTGCCTTTAATTCAACAGGATTATAGTCGAATTTAGCATCTTTATACGGTTCAACCGCAACCTTCATAAAATCACGCCAAATCATAGCAGGCAAAGTACCGCCCGTCATGCCGGGAAGTTTGCTGTTATCGTCATTTCCGACCCAAACACCGGCAGAAATAGCAGGAGTATAACCAATAAACCAAGCATCTTTATAGTCATCGGTTGTACCGGTTTTACCTGCTTGAGCGACACCGATTCTTGCAGCAGCACCCGTACCTGCAGAGATAACCTGTTCAAGCATTGCGTTGACCATGCCCGCCGTTTCAAAGTGGAGAACTTTAGTTTTTTGAACTTTTTCGACGGAGTAAACGATTTTACCTCTTGCAGTTTCGACTCTCGAAACGGCATAGGGTTTAACTTTAAATCCGCCGTTTGCGAAAACGCCGTATGCAACGGTCATATCAAACAATTTAACACCGTTTGAACCGAGAGCGATAGTTGAATCGTTTGCAAGCGGAGTTGTGATACCTAATTCTCTTGCCATAACGATAACGGGCTTGATACCTGTTTCATCGATAAGTCTTACGGCAGCAACGTTTGATGAGAGAGCAAGTGCTTTGTAGAGCGGAATTTTGCCTCTATATTTGTTGCCGTAGTTACGAGGCGACCAAGAACCGATTGAGAAAGGAGTATCTTCAATCAAATCATTCGGATTCCAGCCTTTGTAAACAGCAGTTGCGTAAACAAACGGCTTAAATGATGATCCCGGGGGGCGGACAGCTTGTGTTACACGGTCATATTGGCTCTTGTAGTAATCTTTACCGCCGACATAAACGAGAATTCTTCCGTCAATCGGGGAGAAAGCAAACACAGCAGCCTGATTTTTGTTACCCGTCAAGCCCCAAGATGCGAGGTTTTTGTTGACTGCATTTTCAGCAGCCTGCTGGTCTTTATAATTCAAAGTGGTTGTAATTCTGTAACCGCCTTGAGAAATATCTTGTTCATCAAAGCCTGCTTCTTCGAGTTCACGCAAAACGTAATCAATAAAGTAAGGTGCTCTGTTAAGAGTTTTTGCACCTGCGGCTCTGTTCAAAGCCAAAGGTTCGTCTAAAGCCTTTTTATACTCGTCTTTCGAGATGTATTTCATTTTATACATTCTTTCAAGAACTTGAGAACGTCTTTTCAAAGCGAGTTTTTCACTGTTATAAGGCGAATATACCGACGGAGCCTGCGGTAAACCTGCAATTAAAGCACATTCGGCAAGCGAAAGTTTTTTAAGCGGTTTATTAAAGTAAGTAGCAGCAGCACCTGCGGCACCATAAGCACCAGAGCCTAAATATACGTTATTCAAATACATTTCGAGAATTTGGTCTTTTGTCAAAGATTTTTCAATTCTTGAAGCGATAATAATTTCTTTAATTTTTCTGTTAAAACTTCTTTCATTAGAGAGGAACAAAATTCTCGAAAGCTGCTGGGTAATTGTACTTGCACCTTGAACAGTTCTTCTTGCCTGAAGGTTTGCAAAAGTTGAACGGACAATACCAAAAAGGTCATAACCTGCATGAGAATAGAAATTTTTATCTTCTGTCGCAACTAACGCATTAATAAGATTTTGAGGAACATCTTTTATATGAACCTGTTGAAACTTATATGCGGTAAAGGTTTTAATCAATTCTCCGTCAGCGGAATAAATTTGAGTGACCTGATTTGGTTTATAATTTTCGAGGTTATGAATAGGCGGCTGCGTTGCCAAAAACATTTTTATCATGACGACAACTGCCACAACCACTGCCAATCCGGCTGTCAACAATCCCTTGACAAAGGAAATAAAACCGTTTTCTTTATTATTTTTTTTCTTTTTTTTCTTTGGCATTTTAAATCCTTATATTTTTGAATTTTTTATTTTTGTAGTATATCTGTTGATATTTTAGCAAATAAAGAAATTAAATCAAAATGATTACAGACTTTTTAAAATCTTGTTATTGGGAATTTTTATCATACTTTGTCCCCGAAAGACAAAGTTATGAAATCACAGGCAGCTGCAACAAATGCGGAAAGTGCTGCGAAACAATTTATGCGGCATATATGTACAGCGAAGATGAATTTAAACTTATGCAAAAAATCTTTCCGTCCTACAAAAGATTTTACATAAAAAACAAAGACGAAAACGGAAATTTAGTTTTCAGCTGCAAATATTTAACGGAAGAAAATCTCTGCGGAGATTACGAAAACAGACCGTCCGTTTGCAAAAAATATCCTCAAAAACGACTTGCAAAATATGCCGAAATGCCTGATGGCTGCGGATATAAGGTAAACAAAAAACACTTTAAGGATTATTTGGAATAAGTTTAAGTTTTGTTATTTTGCTGACAAAATCGGCAAAAGATAATAAAATTAAGAAAAAATATCGGAGAAAAAATGGTAAAGATTTTAATAGCCCAAATGCAATCAGTCTTGGGCGATAAACAAGCAAATTTTGACAAAATAACAAAAATGCTCGAAAAAAACGACGAGCAGGTTGATTTGATAATTTTGCCCGAACTTTTTGCAACAGGTTGGTATTGCGAAATTTACGAAAAGGTTGCAGAAACTTTTGAAAATTCAGAAACAGTAGCTTTTTTATCGAATTTAGCAAAAAAATACAACGCAAACGTAATCGGCGGCTCATTTGTAAGACGAGATAACGACGGTAAAATCAAAAACACATGCCCGTTTTTTGACAGAAGCGGAAAGCTCATAGCAAGTTATGATAAGATGCATTTATACTCATATCTTGGCGATACGGAGAAATTGCATTCAACAAGGGGAGAAAAGCCTGTCATCGTAACGTCAGACATTGGCAAAATCGGACTTTCAATTTGTTATGACATAAGATTTCCGGAAATTTACAGAAGTTATGCCTACGGCGAAGCAGATATATTAGTAAACGTAGCGGCATGGCCGTTAAGCAGAAAGCTTCATTGGCAGACTTTATCAAGAGCAAGAGCGATAGAAAATCAATCGTTTATGATTGCTGTTTCTCAAACAGGCGAAATTCAAAACGGAATATACAATTTAGGTCACTCGGCAGTATTGTCGCCGCTTGGTGAAACAATAGCAGAGCTTGACTATGAAGAAGCACTTTTGAAGGCAGAAATAGACCTTAACGAAATGAGAAAATTACGAGAAACAGTAAAAACTCTTTCCGATAAACAAGAACAATACATACCGGAGGTTAAATGAAGAAATTATCAAAAATAATATTATCGACTGTACTTTTATTTGCTGGTGTAACGAGTGCAAACGCATCGGATATGACAAAATTTCTTCAGTCATCTCCGATTGATAAAACCTCAACAATAGCAGTGTCTGTAAAAGATGTTGAAACAGGAAAATCCGTCTTTTCATACAATGAAAAAAAACTTTTGCACCCTGCATCGACATTGAAGGTTTTCACAACATTTCCGTCACTTGATGCAGTCGGAGAAGACTACGGATTTGAAACAACATTTTATGTTTATAAAGACAATTTATACATAAAATTAGGTGCTGACCCGTTTTTGACATCATTAAATCTTAAAGAAGCCGCAAAACAAATAAAGGCTTTAGGATTTAGAAATTTCAAAAACATATACATTGATGACAGCATAATTGACAATGTTGAATGGGGCATTGGCTGGATGTGGGACGATAATACCAATCCTTTAATGCAAAAATACAACGCATATAACTTGGACAACAATTTAACAACCTTAACTGTATCAAAAGATGCAAACGGCTCTCCCGTAATCAATTCCGAGTTCAAAGTTCCTTGTATAAATGCTCTTAAATCAGGCAATACAACAAAGGTTTATGCAATCCGCCACGATTGGGTTTCACCCGAAATTGTATGCTTGAAAGGAACGGTTGCAAGCAATACGGCGGTTCAAGTTCCGATAAATAACCTCGAAAGATATTTTGAAAAACGTCTTTTCTATTACTTAAACCGTTCGAAAATCAAAGTCGAAAACCCAAACGTACAAAAAGCACAAATTCCCGAAAAAGCCATATTTATGTACAGAGTATCACATTCGGCAAGCTCGGTTGCAAATAATATTTTGAAAAACAGCAATAATATGAATGCCGAAGTTTTGGCAAAGGTTGCAGGCGGAGTTAAGGCAGACAAAACAGGAACAATAGAAGAGCAGCTCAATTTATTCTACGATTATTGGAAGAAGAACGAAGTTGACACAAACGGAATAATAATAGCCGATGCAAGCGGTGTAAGCAGAAATAACCTCATAACAACAGATTTCATGACAAATGCATTGAACAAATTGTATAAATCACAAGGTTCTGCAAAAATGTTCGGTTATTTGGCTCAACCCGGCGAAGGCACAATGGATAACAGATTGTTAAATTACCGTGGCAGTATCTTCATGAAAACGGGAACGCTCTCAAACATAAGCGGTTTAACAGGTTATGTTATTGCAAATAACGGAAAAACCTATTCGGTTGCAATATTAATCCAAAATTTTGCATATCCGATGACTCAAGTCAAATTATTTGAAAATGAAATTATAGGTGAAATAAAAAAATTATAGTCACTAAAGCTAATCAAACCGATAATGCAAAAAATATAAATAAAGATTATTCTCCTTTGTGAAAAGCAAAGGAGATTTTTTATGACGGAAATAAACGAATTGTATAAATGCAATGTGTGCGGAAATATTGTCGAAATAGTTAATAAAGGTTTCGGACAACTTGTTTGCTGCTCTGTTCCAATGACAAAAATAGAAACACAAACGACAGAAGAAACATTCGGGGAAAAACATTTGCCGGTTCTTGTAAAAGAAGATGAAAAATACATTATAAAAGTCGGAAAAGTTGAACACCCGATGGAAGAAGCCCACCACGTTATGTTTATTGAAGCAATTTCAAAAGACAAAAAATATTTGAAAAGAGTGTATTTGAAAGCAGGAGATAAACCCGAACTCGATCCGGAATGCAAATGTTTTAATCTCGATGCAAGAGAATTATGTAATATTCACGGACTGTTTGAAGCACCTTTGACCAAAGAAGAAAAGCCGTAACAAAAAGTTAAAAAATAAAAAAAGAATCCTTTTTATGCTACGATGTATAAAAAGGATTTTTCAATGTTTAAAAATTATATGAACAAAAAGTTTTCCAAAAGAGAAGTATCGGAGTTTAATACATTTCGAGCAATTTTCCAAAAGATAATCTGCCATTGGACCCTCGGGGCATATATCAGATTTTTCTATAAGATAGAGGTTATCGGGAAAGAAAAATTAAAACAAGATAAAAAATACTTAATAGCAGCAAACCACTTGTCAGGATTTGACCCGTTCATTATTGCATTTGCACTTAATCAAACCTTGGCATTTATGGCAAAAGAAGAATTATTCAGCACATTTTGGAGCAGATTGCTAATGGATTTTTGCGGAGCATTTTCCGTAAATCGAGAAAAACTTGAAGTTTCAACGATAAAAACAGCAATAGCAGTAAATAAAAGCTCTTGGAAACTCGGTATCTTTCCGCAAGGAACAAGAGATAAAAGCGGAAAAATTAATCATGTAACAAGAGGCTTTGTAGCTCTTGCAAAAGCTTCAAAATGCGATATTTTGCCTGTTTCGATAGTTGGAGCAGATAAAAAATCAACAGGCTTTCATAAAGGTACAATAACTATCAAAATCGGAGATTTAATCCCCTACGGCGAAGTTGATGAAACCATTAACAAATGGTGTCAGGCGATTTCCGAATTATCCGGTTTGGAATATAAACCATCATAGAGGAATAAACCATTATGACTGAGAAAAATTACGCAAGAATAGAAAAGAAATTATTAAATAAAAAAACATACTTTTTCCAACTATGCTCAACCTTTTTGGTCGTCTATCCGTTGATGAGATTGTTCTACAACATCAAAATAACAGGAAAAGAAAATATTCCCAAAGGCAAAAAATGTATCTTTGCACCAAATCATATCTCTTATCTCGATCCGCATTTGGTTTTTATCGCAACGAAAAGACCAATGACATACATGGCAAAACAAGAATTGTTCCACAATAAATTTTTAGCAAATGTTATGCCTAAACTCGGTGCCTTTGCCGTAAACAGAGAAAAACTCGAAGTCTCTACCATAAAATCTGTTAAGGATATTATGAAAACTAAAGATTGGAATTTGTGCATTTTCCCTCAAGGCGGCATCTTCAGAAACAAAAAAATCGAAAAAATTAACCGAGGCTTTACCGTAATAGCCAAAATGTCTAAAACAGATATCGTTCCAATGTCAATAACAGGCTCGGAAAAATATAACTGGATTCCTTTTATGGGAAAAATAGAAGTTAAAATCGGAAAACCAATCTCGTGGGAACTTTCTGACGAAGAAATTTTTGAACAATGGGGAACTCAAGTCAGCCAAATGGCAAACTACGAATTTGTTCACGAAAAAGAAACCGTTCAATCCTAAACCGCAAGAGTTGGTTTACACAAGCCGCAAACAGTTGCTATAACGTATTTTACACAGGCTGTCAACTAATAGTTGACAGCTTTTTGACAGTTAAATTTTAAAGAGCAACAAAAAAACCGACTCTCGAGAGAGAATCGGTTTTTTGAATACGTTTTGACCAAACTATTTGAGTTCGATTGTAGCGCCGGCTTCTTCAAGTTTTTTCTTAATTTCAGCTGCTTCTTCTTTCTTAACGCCTTCTTTGATAGCTTTCGGAGCTGCATCAACTAAGTCTTTAGCTTCTTTCAAACCAAGACCTGTGATAGCTCTAACTTCTTTAAGAACTGCGATTTTGTTAGCGCCTGCTGAAGTCAAGATGATATTAACTTCTGAAGCTTCTTCTTCTGCTGCTGCTGCGGGAGCTGCTGCTGCTGCAACTGCAACCGGTGCTGCTGCTGAAACGCCGAATTTTTCTTCCATAGCTTTAACTAATTCAGCTGCTTCGATTAATGTAAGTGCTTCAATTTTTTCTAAAATTTCTGTAACGTTGCTCATTATAATTTCTCCTTTAATTTTTAAGTTTTAGTATCAGTAAACTTTATGCAGCGGGAATTATTAAGCTGCTTTTTGTTTTGCAACTGCATCGATTGCTCTTACGAGGCTGCTCATTACTGCATTTACAGCGCCAGCGATGCCTGTTGCCGGTGAATTTACGCAGCCAAGCATTTTTGCATAGAGTTCTTCTTTTGACGGAATATCTGCAAGTGCTTTTGTTTGTTCTGCACTCAATAATTGTCCGTCTAATGCTGCTGCAACAACTACACCTTTTTTCTTTTCTTTGATAAATTTAGCAAGAACTTTTGCAGGTGCTGCTTGATCTTCAAAACCAAATGCTACTGCAATAGGGCCTTTGAAAGTATCGTTCAATACTTCAAATTCAGTTCCTTTAAGAGCTATCTTTGCCAAAGTATTTTTTGTAACCATGTAGTCACCTGCTACTTTTTGGAGTTCACGGCGAAGATATTGGATTTCTTCAACGGTCATTCCTTTGTATTCAGTGATTATAGCTACTTTTGCTTTTTCCAATTTTGCTTTAATTTCTTCTATTTTTTCTTGTTTAAAAGCTTTAGTTGCCATTTTTGCTCCTTCATTGTTTTATCGACCTGTTTTTCTTTCGTAAAACATTTCATAACAAAAAATTTTACGAATGAAACCAATCGTAAAATCACAATTTATAATTTTTGCAAAAACAAAAAAGTTATTAAATTTTGATGTTACCTGATTTGGGTAAGTATTAAGGAACATTTTGTTAATTTTCTTGCCGTTCCGAGAACTGCTTGCCGATGTAAAACCGACAGAAATTGATTAACGGGTTCCCCCAAATTTCACTGGCTTCGTTTTTATCATAAAAAAAACATAATTTAAAATCAAGAGATTTTTAAAATTATAATATTTTTTCTCATCGGGATATTGCTATGAGTTTATATTCCTGTTAAAATAAAGCATAATAATAAAAAAAGGAGAAACATTATCAGTAGAGATTTCAACCAAAACAACTCATTAATTAATGAGAGTATTCGTTCAAAAGAAGTGAGATTAATAGATGATGAAGGCAACAATCACGGCGTAGTTGCAACATCAAAAGCCTTAGCAATGGCACAAGACAGAGATTTGGATTTAGTTGTTGTGTCGCCGAACCAAGAGCCGCCGGTTGCAAAAATTCTTGATTACGGAAAATATAAATACGAAGTTGCAAAAAGAGCAAAAGAAGCAAAGAAAAAGCAAAAAACCGTTGAACTTAAAGAAATCAAAATCAGATATAAAATTGATGTTCACGATTACAACGTAAGAATTAAAAGCATTAAGAAATTTTTAGCGGACGGAAACAAGGTTAAAATTGTAGTAATGCTGAGAGGCAGAGAAATGCAACACAACCAGCTCGCATACGACTTAGCCGAAAGATTTTTAAACGATTTGAAAGATGTTAAAATGACAGTAGAACGCAAACCGCTTTTAGAAGGCAGAAACGTTATCACGATTTTAGCACCGTAATCAAATAAAATATAAACTTAAAAGCCGCTTTCGGGCGGTTTTTTTTGTGGAAATTTTTATAAATATTAAATACTTTTTCAAACTAAAAAAATAATATAAAATTAAACTATGATATTAAAGGAATTTTCGGAATATTTACTTGCAAACCAAGACCAATCGGCGGTAAAGCTTTTATATAAATGGTTGAGAGCAAAGCTTGAAGTTTTACCGACGACAAATGTTGACAGGGTTATAAAAGCAGAATTATACACTGCGGAAAACGGTTATGGAGATTTTTTGATAATTGCAAAGCGTGAATCAGGCAGAAAACTTATGCTTGCTTTATATAATTTTGCCTTGAGTTTTGAACATCAAAAGGTTGCAAGAGATATCCATGAAGCCAAACCCAAAGATTTCAAGAGCAAAAAAGACGGTGATTAACATAAAGTTTTTTCGGGCAATAATTAAATTATGGAAGTAAAAATCGAATACCTTGAAAACACCAAAAACCCCGACAAAATCGGCTATGTAATAAAATTTGGCAGAAAAATTGTAGCAGCCATTGAATTTGACAAAGAAAAAATCTCTTACGAGGGTTTCATAGCACACAAAATAATGTTTGCAGAAAGATTTTGTGCAACGCACCCCAATATAGAACGCAGAAAAGTCCTTGCTGCCTTTGCCTCACTTGATCAAGCAATGAAAATTTATTATGAGAAAGAATTTCCCAACGATAACACTCTTGAAAAAACAAAAAAAAGAGAACAACTTCGTCTTTTTGTAACTAAAGATGAAAAAGAAGCGGTATTGGAATTTTTAGAAAATTATAGAAATAATAAAAAAATATCCGATTAAAAAATCGGATATTTTAGTTATTAATGCTCTGTATAAATGTTCTCTAACCCTTTAAACAAGCTGTAATATCACTGACAACCAATGACGGCGTCAAGTGATACCTGCGGTACAATTCTTCCATCGGAACTCTATCCGTAAATTCTTTTTTACCGCCGAAATTAAGAACTTTCATATCGGAATTACCGTAAAATCTTGAAATTTTTTCACCGAAACCTCCGTTAAGGCAGCCGTCTTCAAGGGTAATTACAAGTTTATGATTATCTTTTAATCCGTTCAAAAGTTCTTCATCAACACCTGTTAAAAACTTTGGATTTATCAAGGTTGCGTTTATACCAGTCGTTTTGAGAAGTTCTTCTTTTACCTTTTTACCTAAATTATAGAAACTTCCGACCCCGATTATTGCAACATCTTGACCATTTTCCGTAATTTCAAATTTATTCAAAATCGAATAATCAGTCGTATCGGCCTTTCCCGAAGTTACTACATTTCCAAACGGAACTCTTATCACAACAGGATATTTTGTTTGTTCGATTGAAAAATCAAGCATTTTCAAATATTCTTCTTTGCATGTCGGAGCAAGATAAACGATATTCGGAATATTTGAAATCAAAGGTATATCAAAACTTCCCAAATGTGTTGCATCCATTGGCGATAAAGCACCCCAATAAACCAAAATCGCAGCAGGCGAATTATTCAATGCCAAATCTTGCGAAAGCTGGTCATAAGTTCTTTGTATAAACGAACTTAATATTGCAAGAACAGGTTTTGCACCGTTTTTTGCCAAAGCTGAAGAATACGCAACCGCATGTTCTTCTGCAATTCCGACATCGGTATAATTTTGACCGAGAGCTTTTCTAAAATCCCAACTAAAACCTGTTGCCCCGGGGGTTGCAGGAGAAATAGCAATAACCGTTTTATCCTGTTTTTGCTTTTTCAAAATATAATCCGTTGTAATAGAATCATAAGATTCTTGAGGTTCTGATGTCGTTTGGGCTTTTTCATCCAAAAATCCCGGAATAGACCAATGACCCCACTCTTTGTTATCTTCAGCAGGTTTATAACCTTTTCCTTTTAATGTATGGATATGAACGACCGTCGGTTTTTGCGTGTCTTTAACGGATTTGAAGGTGTCAACCAATGCTTGCGTGTCGTTTCCGTTTTCAACATAAACATATTCAAAACCCAAAGCCTTGAAGTAATTCAATTCAGCTTTGCCGTTAGTTTTTCTCAAAAGTTCAAGGTTTTTATAAAGTCCGCCTTGATTTTCCGCAATAGACATCTCATTATCGTTTACAACAATAATGATATTTGAATTTAAAACAGCAGCATTATCCAAGCCTTCAAAAGCCTCACCACCACTCAAAGAACCGTCGCCAATCAAAGCAATGACATTATATTTTTCACCTTTTAAATCTCTTGCTTTAGCTAAACCTGTCGCCAAGCTGACAGATGTTGAGGTGTGACCGATTACAAACGTATCGTGTTCACTTTCTTCCGGGTTAAAATAGCCCGAAATATCTTGATGTTCAAGCGGATTAGTAAAACCGAGTTTTCTGCCTGTGAGCATTTTGTGCGGATAACATTGGTGAGAAACGTCAAAAACAAATTTATCCACAGGTGAATTAAAAACATAATGCAAAGCAATAGTTGCTTCAACAATGCCTAAATCAGGACCCAAGTGTCCGCCGATTGCATTTACCCTCGTCAAAATCCCTTGTCTTATCTCATCTGCAAGCGTTTTCATTTCATCATAAGACAAAACTTTAACATCTTGCGGCGAATTAATTTTTTCAAGAATACCCATTTATAACTCCTTATATTTTCAAACTGTTTATCCAATTTAATGTTGATTTTTCATCAGCAGAATTTTCATAAGTAGAAAAACCTTCCAGAACTTCTGCCGCAGGTGCATATTTCTTTATATCAGAAAACGTTGCCGAGGCACCACCGCCACCATGTGTGCAAAATGGAGCTATAACCTTTCCCGAAAAATCGTTTTTTGATACAAACGTTCTTACAGGAGTTGCCATTGTGTACCACCAAACAGGTGTTCCAACAAAAATTACATCATATTTTGATAAATCAACACTTCCCTTTATATCAGGTGTCGCTTCTGCTGCCTTTTCTCGCTTTGCAAGCTCTACAACAGCATTGTATTCCTTCGGATAAGGCTTAACAGGCTCAATCTCAAAAATATCTCCGCCTGTTATCTTTTGAATTTTTTCGGCAACAGCCTTCGTATTACCCGATAATGAATAATAAGCAATCAAAACTTTCTTTTCTGTCATGACTTTCTCCTTCACTGCCTTATTATCTTTTGCTGAGGAATATTGCCACACCCCAGCCAAAACTACCGCTATAACTGCTATTAAAACCAATATTCTTTTCATTTTAACTCCTTTGTGTTATAATTTTAATGCTTGAGAGTTACTATCAGTCAAGAATAAATTTTGCAAGGAGCTTAACAAATGTATACAATTAAAGAAGTTGCAGATATGATGAATGTTTCGGAACATACTTTGAGATTTTGGGCAAAAAACGGATTTATTCCCGACATCATCAGAGATAGAAATAATATCAGACTTTTTTCCGAACATACTCTCGGCTGGGTAAAAATAGTAAAATGTTTGAGAAATGTCGGAGTAGATTTGAAGTCGGTAAAAAAATATATCGATTTATGTTTAGTCGGGGACTCCACAATTAACGAACGCTATGAAATAATTCTCGAAACAAAAAGAAAAGCTCTTGAGCAAATGGACGACCTCAAAAAACAACTTGAATTATTAGATTACAAAGAAAATTATTATAAAAACCTCATTAACAATAATTTAAACGACAAATTTAACCCCGTCAACGAATTACAAAAGATAAAAGCATAAAACACAGATACATCAACTATTTTCAACGACTGTCAACCACTTATTGACAACGCGCAACGAATGGTTTACGCAGAGGTCAAAAAAGCCTATTCAAGCCATTTAAACGAGCTTGCGGCTTTGCTTGAGTTAATATCACCCTCAACCGTTGCTCTGAAAATTCTGACATCTTGGTTTTTATATTCTATTTCGGGAATTTGTTTTATATCATTTTCATAAATGCTTTTTTCCTTCGTTCTCGGAATAATATTCAAGATTGTATTAGCCGAAAGATTGCCGACAGCACCCATAAGATTATCAATGTTTTTGCCCAATTTACCGTAAATTGTCACATCTGCGTCACTGTTTTCAATATCATATTTTCCGTTTATATAAAGACTCATATTAGCTCCTTTAGAATAAACTTCAATGTCCTTAATAACACCGTTATTGAGCTTCAAGTTGCCGTTAATATTCTCAAAAGCTCCTTGTTTAAAGGGTTTAAAGAGTTCTATCAAGTTATTGACGGACAAGGTTGTCAGTCCGCTGTAAATTATATTTGAAGCTCTTAAAAGATACTCAATCGAACCGAGTTTCGGCATATTTCCGTCTGCGACTTCAAATGAAATATCGCCGTTGAGATTTTTCAATCTGCTGATATCGTCAAAGCCTTTTGTCGTAATTTTAGCCTCTCCGTTGAGTTTTCCCGTAATTTGGTTCTTCAAGCCCAAATATGCTTCTGCCGTGGAGTTTGAATCAACATCTTTCATTTTTAATTGTGTTTTGGTATCTCCGCTTTGGAAATTATATGAAATCTCTCCCGAAAGGCTGCCGCCGCTCATTTTGAAACCGTTTGTATTCATTTTTAGCAAAGAATTTTTATCAAGTGAAAAATCAGCCGCAAAATCATCAATAGGTGCGTTTTTAAAGGCAACATGTTTTGCTTCAATTCTGCCGTGTTCAATCACAACATCAGAAACTTTCATGTCAACTTTTGTTTGCATGGCAGTATTCATATACGCATCAATACTCCATTTATTCAATCTGTTCACAAATTTTTCCAAATCCATTTGTGCAGTTTTGAATTGCAAATCACGAATTATCATTGGCATTTTTAACGAATTAACAATTTTAGCTTTTGTTTCGCATTTTATTTCTTCCAAACTTCCGTCTGCAGAAACATAAACATAATCGTTTTTCATATTAACTTTGCCGATTTTGACCTTGATGTTATACATAGGAACATCAATGCCCTCAACTTCTGCAACTCCTGTCACGACAGGTTTTCTACCATTGTCAAAGTATTTTAAATTACAATATAAATTTCCGTTTTTAATTAAAGACTTTTTGAAAACAAAATTCAGAATTTTAGCCGGCATTTTGTAATTTGTCTTGAAATAAGCAGTTTTCAGAGTGTAAACCATTCCTTGACAGAGGGCTTCTCCACCTGCTTCCCAGACAGTCATAGGATAGGTTTTATCCCCTTGTGCAGACGGATATTTCGTATATTTTATTTTCGGAATTACTATATTTTTTCCTCTGACAAAAATCTTGCCGTCAATCACTCTAAGCAAATCCGTATCGCCGAAATTTACCGACAAATACGTAATATCCGATTCTTTATTCAATTTTATAACAGGCTCTATCGCAAGCGAGTCCAAAGAACCGTTAATATCAGCATTTATGGCTATGTCACCCGTTACTTTCACCGGGTGTGACATTTTCGTATTCAAATACCTTTCAACAAAAGCAGAAGTCGGTTTTATCGCAACTGTTCCGTTTACAACAGGTATTTTCATATAATTTTTAATCAACATCTTGAAAAATATCGGGCTTTGAACGGTATTTCCGAGATTTCCGCTGATATTATCAAACAAAATCGTATTATTCGTAATTTTTATCGGCAAATATGCGAAATTAAACGGAACATCACTCTTTATATGTCTGAATTTAAGGTTTCTGAAATTAACATGCCCGTCAGCACCGTTATTAGAAACTTTCAAATTCAAATTTACCAAACCGTCGTATTTATTGCAGGTCTTAACTATTTTGCCGACAGGATTGGGAAGTCCCGAAGCAATATCCGTAATTGTTTTTACCGACAAATTATTTCCGAACAAATTCAAATTATATCTTGGTTTATTCAAATAGAAACGATTAACGACGCCTTTTGCCCGCAATTTCGATTTTTCACTTGTTATATCCAAATTATCAACAAAAAGGTTGCCCTTATCAATCAAGATATTACCGCCCGTGAAGTTTATCATCTTAGAAATATTTGAAACAGGATTAAATTTCAAAACCGCCTTTACCGATTTCAAATCGACATCATTATTAACGGCATCAACCTCTAAAGTCAAATCATATCTGCCATTCAAGGTGTCAACCAACGCTTTCGGCATTGTAATTCCGTTCGCTAAATCCGATTGCAAAACAAAATTCAAAGAATCTTTTATTGCGACCGATTTTCCCGAAATACCTATTTTAGCTTTAACGCCGCTATTATCTTTCGGCATTTCTCCATTTATTGAAACTGAAATTTTTGACGTTCCGCAATAAGCCGACAAATTTTCAGCCTTTAAGCTGTTCTCCGTAAACTCCGCATTACCAACGACATTTGAAACAGGCATTTTGAAATCCGCAAGGTACATTGTATTATTTTTTAAATAGATTTTGCCCTTTGTTTTCAGTTTTTTGAAATTGTCAATTATCTCTTGACGGGAAAGGGCTTTTTTCTTGCCGCCGACAGGAACATTTCCATATAAATTTACCGAAAAATCAACCTTTCCGTTTGCCTTTTTGATAAATTGAACGGCTTTATCAATATCAATCAAAAGCGGACTTGTATGCAAAACATTAAGCACCACCTGCGTATCAGCCGATTTTACCCCAAAATTCAAATCAACGTCACCCAATGTCGTCGATTTACCGTCAAAAAATGCCGTATAACCGTTAACTGCTGAATTTTTAGCCTTATAAAATATATCTTTGCCGACAAATATCAAATCTAAATCCGTCTGCAATTTCGCATTAATGTCTTTGAAATTTCCCCGAGCCTTTGATATTTCAATTTTTCCATTCAAATCCGCAATTTTTTTTGTACCTTTTATATGCAGATTTGCCTTGCCGAAACCACTGTCAACACTCAATATTGAAACAGGTCCTATTTCAAATCCGAAAATTTGGCTCACGGGAATCAAAATGTCACAAGCCAATTTTCCGCTTAATTTGTCCGTCGTTTTTATATTAAATTCACTCGGTTTTTTATCGTAAATCTGCCCCGTACCTGTCATAAAAAACTTTTGATTTTCAGGTGTTTCAACACAAATATCCGTATAAACTTCTTCGTCTTTAAAATATAATTTAATTATGCCCTTATGAGGATTGGTTTTTCCACGCAATGCAACTACATTTGTCGCTTCAACATTTCCGAAAAGCCTTATTTCAGGAATTTTTCCAATGATTTTCAATGCACCTGAAACATCACCCGATACACCCGCTTTTTTAACAACATTTATTTCCTGACAAATTCCGTATGGAAGCAAATCCAATATTTTCGCAGCTTTTGACGGTGAAAGCAGCAATGCCAAATCCAAATACGGTTTATCGGAAGTGTAATTTTCAACTTTTCCTTTGCCTCTAAGCGAAAAACCATCACCGTCAACCGCAAGTTCTTCAACCTCAAGCATTTTACCCGAAGCTCTTAATTTAGTCTTGATTTTACTTTCGCCCCTTGCTATGGTTTGATGCTCAAAATCACCCTCATTTACCGAAATATCCTTTAATTTTATATTAATTTCACTCAAATTCGTATTTTTATCCACAAATGCCGAATTAAATACGATATCCGCTTCACCTTTTGCGTTTTCATACTTTCCAAAGCAATTCAAATACGGCTCAAAAGCACTCAACTCAATTCCGTTAATATTTCCCGTAACCGAAAAATCCTTGAAATTAAACTTCTTTTTAAACAAAAACTTGCTCAAAATATTCACGTTAAATCGGGCAATTTTATCCCCGATTTTGAAATTTCCGTCTGTCGTCAAGCAAGACAAACCTCGTTTTACAGGTTTTATATCAAAAGTCTGCCCCTCTAAAACAATATCCTTTTTTCTTACCTCATCGTAATAGTAAATTCTGTATCCGTCCGTTTCAACCTTGGAATTATTGGCTTTTACGTCCAAAAGCATATCTTTGTCTTTTTTCAAAAACTCCTCAAGCAATTTTTTATCAAGTTCAGAAACATTGAACTCAACATTTTTTGCCCTAAATTCCTTGAGATTAAGCTCCTTAAAAATCAATCCGAATGGCTGAATTCTAAAGAATGTCTTTTCCGTCGAAAAAACGTTCCTCTTTTTGTCATTCAAAACAGAAATTTTATCCGCACCTAATGACACCGAAAAATCAAAATATGTCTTGAATTGAGGGTTTTCAACACTCAAAGACAAACCTGTCTTATCCTGCAAAATACAAGAAACTTTTCTCGTTAAATCCTCAACATTTACCGCCCTCGGCAGATAAAAAACATGAAAAAATTCGGTCAATATGAACAATATCAACACAAACAAGACTATTTTTATGTATTTGAAAACTATATTCATATCCCTCATTTATATCGTATTATATAATTATAATTTCAAAATATCAAATTGTTGCCAAAAGTTGCATTTTCGGTATTTATGTGCAAAAATACGATTAAGTATTTTATTAAGGAGCCTTAATAGGCAAAAACTATGGTAAATAGTAAAACAGAGGCTAATAAGCCCGATTATATAAAATTTTTCACATCAACATCTTTGAGAAACACTCTGCTGCTTCTCGGTTTCGCTTTAGTGTTTACATTGCTTCTCGCATCAAAACACTTCTTCTTCAGAAGCTTAATCGACGAAAATAACATCGCAAGACACGACGTCTATGCAGAAAAAACTATCGAAGTTGTTGATACTTTCAAAACAGAACAAAGACGAAAAGAACTTGCTCAAAAACTTGACCCTGTTATGCGCCCTGCTGAAGATATGTTCATTCTCAACGATTTTGATAACTTAATCGTTTCTATGTACCAAATTAAATCTTCAGAAGGTACTTTCAGTGAAAAACACGCAAGACTTCTCGCTCTTTTTGATCTCACCGATGACGAAAAAGAAGACTACCTCGCAGCTTTCTTCCTTAACTCGGATAAAGAAGCTAATAATATTTTATTTACCAAAGCAAAATCGACTCTTCGACGTGTCCTCGCTCAAGGAATTACGGAAAAAGACATCTATGACAATAATATTGCTAAAATTATTGCGAAAAATGTTGATATGGAAACCACAAGAAACCAAATTAAACTCATAGACTGTCTGCTTGAACAAGTTATTGTCCCCAATATGGTTTTGGACGAAGTTGCAACCGAAACAGCAAAGAAAAATGCCGCAGATTCCGTTGCTCCAATCAGAGTCGTTTTTGAAAAAGGCGATAAAATTATCTCTCAAGGCGAAAGAATTACAAAAGTTAAAAAAGATGCTCTTTTAAAAGCAGGTTACAGTATCGTTCAGATTAACGGAAAAGGTGTAGCAGGTATTTTCGCAATATTTGTTATCGGAATTTTTGCGATTTACAACTACCTCAAAATGTTTGATAAACAGTTTTTAAACAAAAAACATATCTCCGTAATAACGTTCTTATCTCTTATGCTGACGTTCATTGCGGTCATAATTCCACCCGATTGGTCGATTTATCTGCTCCCGATACCTGCTTTTGTAATTATGCTCTCCGTATTTACAAACCCAAGAACAGCCTTTTTCATATCAGTAATTTTAACCGTTATGATAACCTCTGCTCTTTGGCTTTCTGCAGGCAGAATTTCCGTTTTCATCATCGTTGCTTTCTTTACGGCAATCTGCACCTCTAAAATAAATTTCATGAAAAGATTTCAACTTATCAAAGTCGGTCTTGAAATTTCAATTGTTATGCTACTTTGCATATTGTCACTTTACCTTTTGCAGCTTTGCTTAACAGATATGGCAACAAAATGGTTCGTTCCCGATCTCGTTTTCGGTTTCGTAAACTGCCTTTTCAGCGGAATTTTTGCACTCGGTATGCTCCCCTTGCTTGAAGGTTTATCGGGAATTATTACTCCTTACGGTTTGGCTGAACTCGGTGATGCAAATCAACCTTTGCTCAAACGCCTTCAGTTTGAAGCCCCCGGAACGTTTTCTCACTCAATGATGTTATCAACACTTGCAGAAGCTGCTGCTGAAGCTATCGGTGCTAATGCCGCTCTCGCTCGTGTCGGTTCCCTTTATCACGATGTCGGAAAACTTAAAAGACCGCTTTTCTTTATCGAAAACCAAAATTACTACGGTATCGAAAACCCTCACTGCAAACTTAATCCGAGATTAAGTAAAATGGTTATTATTTCTCACGTTAAAGACGGTCTTGAACTCGCTGACGAATATAAACTTCCCGATATTATAAAAGATTTTATCGCTCAACACCACGGAACGACTTTGGCATCATATTTTTACACTCAAGCCGTAAAACAAGAAGGTATGGACAATGTGGATCAGGATAAATTCCGCTACTCAGGTCCGAAACCTCAAACAAAAGAAACCGCAATCGTTATGATTGCCGATACCGTGGAATCTGCATCAAGAACTCTTAAAGAATATTCTCAAGAAGGTCTTGAAACATTTATTAACAAATTAATCGTCGAAAAATTGAATGACGGTCAACTCTCTGAATGTCCGCTTTCACTTAAAGACCTCAAAATTATTGCCGAAACTTTCGGTAAATCTTTAAGAGCTATTCACCACCAAAGAATTAAATATCACGATAACATTCTGGAAGAACTTGAAAACAGAGCTAAAACAAATGTCATTCCGACAGACAAAATTCTTCCCGAAAATTTGAAGCCTGACAATGAAAAAGACAATTAATATCTTTATTGAAAATATTTACGAAGAATTTCCTTTCGACGAAGTCGATTTTCACAACGACGTCAAAAAAATGTGTGAATATATGCTGACTTTACCCGAAATTAAGAAAAACAGCTGCCTTAAAGGTAAAAGATATAACACTCTCGTCTTTGACATAGTTCTCTGCAATAATGAAGAAATTCACAGAATAAACAGAGAATACAGAAACATTGACCGACCGACAGATGTCATCACATTCGCAATCTTTGCCGATTCTGACGATGTTTTTATTTTAGACGGTGAAATAAATCTCGGCGAAATTATCATCTCACTCGATAAAATCAAAGAACAAGCCGCTCAAAATAACGTCACCACAGAAGATGAAGCAAGGCTTATTGCAGCTCACGGAATGCTTCACCTGTTAGGTTTTGACCATCAAACAGAAGATGACTATAATTTTGTTGTGAAAACTCAAAACAAAATTAAGGATATTTTGAATGTCTAAATACTCTGAAACAGATTTTCTCAAAAGCTTTTCCTACGCTCGCAGAGGAATTCTTTTAGCTCTTAAATCGCAAAGAAATTTTATAAGACAATTAACAATGTCAGCTATTGCAATAATTTTGGGTTTTGTACTTAGATTTTCAATATTAGAATTTTGCATTTTAATTTTTGCAGCCGCCTTGGTTTTAGTTGCGGAAATTTTTAATTCGGCGATTGAATTCACCCTTGATGCGGTTTACAAAAACAAATATTCCAAACTCGTCGGAATGGCAAAAGATTTAGCCGCAGCAGCTGTTTGCACTGCATCTTGTTCAACCGTTATAATAGGTTTGTTACTTTTCGGAAGTAAAATTTTATCCGCATTAAAAGGAGTATTCTAATGAATTTTGAGGACATTTCAACCGGTATTGATATTGAAAATATCCAAAGGTTTGAAAAATATTCCGCCGATGATGAACTCGTTAAAAGAATTTTTTCCGAAAAAGAAATTGATTACTGTTTTTCACACAGATTTCCCGCAAAACATCTTGCCGTAAGGTTCAGTGCAAAAGAAGCGGTTTACAAGGCTTTATCTTCCTTAAACATCAATAAAATCAACTATTCTGACATAGAAGTCACCAACACTGATGACGGAGTTCCGCAAATTACGATTTTGAAAAACGGGTTTGATAATTTTAAATTCCGATTAAGCCTCTCTCACGGCAACGGTAATGCTCTTGCTTCCGTTATTGTCATAAAAACAGAATAATTTTATGATATAATTCTTTTGAAAAGAGGAATTATATGGCTTTTTTATTATTAATATCCGTGATTTTAACGGTCGTTTCATCAACATTTCTAACATTAATTTTTGAAAATAAAAAAATCTACAATGCCGTTTACATTTTTGCAGGGGTATTTTTTGCACAAATCGTTTTAACTTACGAAATATTATCGATATTTTCTGCAATAAAGCCCTTAAATGTACTTATAATAAACATTTTAACCTTTATATTTCTTTCCGTTTTATACAAAAAATTTGGTAATAAACCTGATTTTAAAGGAGAAATAGAAGAAGAAACCAACAAAATTAAAACAGCTTTTAAAAGCGATAAATGGCTTAAATACGTCGGAATTGCTTTTTTAATCTATCTTTTCGGCTCTTTAATTTTTATGTATTTCGTACCTGTTCATGATGAAGATGCTTTTTCTTACCATTTGGCAAGATTGCCGTTTTGGTACGATGCTTGTAACTTAAATCACTTTACGACAGCTGATGTCAGAGCATTAATTATGCCGATAAACTCCGAAATCTTCTATTTTTGGGCTTATTCTTTTATAAAAAGTGATGTTTTTGTAAGATTATTCTCATTTCTTTCATACGTACTTTTTCTTTTTGCTTTAAGAGGATTTTTGAAAGAAATAAAAATCCCTATGAGATTAACTTTATGGGCAATTTTTTCAATAACGACAATGCATAATGTAATGTTTGCCGTAACTGGTTCAGAAACGAATATTACAATAGCTGCCTTAATTTTGACTTCTTTAACTTTATTTTTAAAAGGTGTTAAATCAAATTCAAACATTTTATATTGTTTTGCAGCATTATTATACGCACTTGCATTAGGTACAAAAACCCCCGCTATTCAAATAGCACCTGCCTTTTTAACAGTTTGCGGTATGATTTCGTATTCGTACAAGAAAAAAGATTTTTACAAACCGCTTTTAATCTGTTTCGGATTTTTAATCGTCCATTTCATACTTTTCGGAAGTTATAATTACGTCGTAAACTTTTTAGATTTCGGCAATCCTTTATCCTCTGTAAATGCTGCTGAAAATCATCGTTTACAATGCGGTTTTCAAGGTTTTACGGCAAATGTCATAAGATATACTTTTTCGCTGATTGATTTTTCGGGATTTCCGTTTAGTGTTCAAATTTGGCGTCTTGTTTCCGCTATATCAATGATTGTAATAGCTTTACTCGGAATTCAGCCCGATATTAATTCAACATCTTTAGATGTTAATTTCTTTCAAATTGGTAATAACTTCGATAATATGAGCGGTTTGGGAATTTTAGGTATTTTGCTTTTTATTCCTGCATTAATAATTGCTTTGAAAAATTATAAAAAATCACAAAAAAGACTGTTTTTAGCCTTGATAGCAGCGGCTTTTATTATAAATATCCTTATTTTATCCGCTACTTTGGTTTATATGATTTTCAGCGTAAGATTTATAATGATGTTTGTCGTTTTAGCAGCTCCGATTTTGATTTATATGTTTTACCGCAAAAAATCAGATAAATTCAAAATTTTTGTTTCTATCATTATGATTTATCTTTTGACTTTCGGATATTATTTTTATGAAAGACGTTTATCTCTTCAACTTTTATACGTTTTTTACAAAAATCCGACAATTCAATCTTTCAAAGATAAAATCGTTTGTGCAAATATAGATTTCAACAACCCGTCACCTGCATGTCAGCTGGTAACTTTGACAAAATCCGAGAAAAATCCAGTTAAAATACTGTATTTCGCATCTTCCGGACAAAATATTTATTTGCCTAAACATTTGGAAAACGATAAATACAATTTAGAATACAAATTACTTGAAAACACTGACGAAAAGGACATCGATTGGCAAAAATACGATTATATTTTAGTTCCGAATACACAAAATAATACCAATATAAAAGAAGTTCAAAAGTACAGAAATGCCGTAACTAATTACAATGACGGCTCTGACGGAAATGAAGTTTTTTATGAATTCAACGATAAAGTTTTCGCAAAATGCTTGTTTACAAGCCAAAGAGAAAACAATTTGAAATGGATGACAGAACCCGACAACAAAATTACAAATTCTCGTTGTTATCATAACCCGATTGCTTTTATAAAACACGGTTATAAACTCGTCTATAAGGTCGAAGGCTTCCAAAAAACTGACGAACAACTTGTTAATATATACAAAAATATGAATAAATAGCTTTGCATAAATTGTTTTTACTGCTATAATCCGATTATGGCTAAAAAAACAATTACAGTAAACAGAAAAGCATTTCACGATTTCCATATATTTGAAAAATATACGGCAGGAATAGTGCTGTTCGGAACTGAAATTAAATCAGTCAGAAAAGGCAGTGTAAATTTAAAAGACAGTTTTGCAAAAATAGAAGATGGTGAAGTTTGGCTGTATTCCTGCCATATAAGCCCTTATGAACAAGGTAACCGCTATAATAAAGACCCCGAAAGAAAAAGAAAATTACTTCTCAATAAAAAAGAAATTTTAAAAATGCTCGGCAAAATTAAAAAAGAAGGTTACACTATCGTTCCTCTCGAACTCTTTATTGAAAACGGTTTTGCTAAATTTGAAATAGCTCTTGCAAAAGGTAAAAAATTATACGATAAACGTGATGATTTAGCCAAAAAAAGCCAAAACAGAGATATTCAAAGAGCCGTTAAAAACAGATAAATTTTTATTTTTAATCTGTTATCTTTCCATTAAAAAGCTCTACAATATTTCTTGCCGTATCGGAAATATTATTATAATCTACACGTTTAATTTCTTGCATTTCGCAATCTGAATCTTCATCAGCTAAATCCAATGTTTCGTTCGATTCAAAGAAACTTTCGCCTTGAAAATCATGATTGTTTAAAGGTTTATTTTCAATCGGTTGAACATCTTTTTTTTCTTCTTTTTTATCGTTGCTGAAAGAATTGGAAACAACGGGTTTTTGAGGGTGAAAATTATGCTCGGCCGTAATATCGGAGTTTATTTTTTCAGGCTTTTTTTTTACGGGAGCTGCACCGACTTTAATCTCAATTTGAATTGTTGAAACATCAAAATATTTGCAGGCAGCATCTTGCAGCTGCTTTTTCTTGGAAGCATCATTTGCCGACTTTGCACCGCTCTCGTTTGAAAAAGATAATACAATTTTATGCCTGTTCAATTCAACCAAAGTTGCAATCTGTGAATAGAAAAACTTAGCAGGACCTTTTATCTCTGCGGTAATTTGACGCCAATCGGCTTCTTCATCAGACATTGAAGAATAACTTTGAGGTTCTTCTTCTTTAACCGATTGTTCAACAGGTTCTGCCGTTTGCTGATGAATTTCTTCAACCTCTTTAATTTCATTAATATTTTCAGTCTTTTCAACAGGTTTGACTGTTTCAGCAGCTTCAATATTTTCCGCTTTTTCTGTTTTTTCAACGGGTTTGACAGGTTGAGGTTGTTTTATATCTTCAATTTTTTCTTCTTTTTTGATTGAAGGAGGAACAAAAGTCGGTCTTGGAGCTTGAATTATCGGTGTTTTAACAGAACTCAAACTTGCTGTATTACCTAATTTTTCCTCAAGAACTTTTATACGTTCTGTTAATTCTGCTACGGTCGGAACTTTGGAAATACTTGTCAAATCTATTATACAAAGCTCTGTCCACATGTATTTGTTTGTATTGTATCTTAATTTTTCAAAATGATACGAAAGTCTGTCTTCAAGCCAAATTAATGTTTGGTTATCAAATTTTTCGGCTTGTTCTTTTAATTTATCAAAAATCGCCTCATTAATACGAGTCATGGAAAAAATCAAATTTTTATCCGAACAAGACTTCAAAATCAACATATCACGGAAATATTGAATTAAAGCAGTCAAAATTCTTGAAGGTTCATTACCTTTATCGTGAATTTCATTTAATAACTTCAAAGCTGATTCTGTATCGGAATTTAAAATACATTCGGCGACTTCAAAAGTTGTATCGTAAGAAATTCTGCCTAAAATTTCATCAACATCATCAACCGTAATGTCTTTATCCTGACCTAAAACGCTTAATTGATCCAGAAGCGAAACGGCATCACGCATTCCGCCTGCAGTATTTTTAGCGATTGAATATAAAGCTTCATCTGTTATTCCAATATTTTCCGATTCGGAAATAAATCTCAATCTTTTAACAATATCATCTGTTGTAATTCTTCTGAAATCATATCTTTGGCATCTTGAAACAATAGTTTCGAGAACTTTATGAGATTCTGTCGTAGCAAGAATAAAAATAACATTTTCCGGTGGTTCTTCAAGAGTTTTCAACAATGTATTAGAAGCCTCCGTGGTCAACATGTGGACTTCGTCTATTATATAAATCTTGTATTTTCCGTTTAACGGTGCATATTGAACTTTTTCGAGAATATTTCTTGCATCTTCGACCGAACGATTACTTGCAGCATCTATTTCAATAACGTCAACCGAAGTTGAATTTATAACATCAAGACAGCCGGGACATTTTCCGCAAGGAGTAACAGTCGGGCCGTTTTCACAATTCAAAGATTTTGCAAAAATTCTGGCTGACGAAGTTTTACCCGTACCTCTCGGACCGCAAAACAGATAAGCATTCATAATTCTTCCCGTTTTAATTGCGTTGGAAAGAGCCTTTACTGTGCTGTCCTGCCCTGTAATATCGGCAAAAACCATTGGTCTGTATTTGGTATATAACGGAATGTATTTTTTACTCAATGATTTGCTCCGATTTTTCAAAAGTGATACTATTTGTATTATAAACTAAAAATACGGAAAAAAAATTCTTTATGAACTTAATTAAACCTAAAAAATTACAAAAAGGCGACACTATCGGGCTTTTATCAGCTTCGGGAAATATTAGAGATATTACGGCTGTTGAAAATGCAGCAAAATATTTTCAAAACCTCGGCTATAAAACAATTATATCCGAAACATCTTACAAAAAATTTCGATATATGACAGGCTCGGATAAAGAAAGAATTGATGAAATTCATAATTTTTTCCTCGATAAAAATATAAATGCTATCGTTTGTACAAGAGGCGGTTACGGACTTTTGAGAATTATTCCGCATCTCGATTATGAACTTATTGCAAAAAATCCTAAAATCATTTGCGGCTACTCGGATATTACCGCTCTTTTGCTTATGATTTACAAAAATACGGGCATGGTTTGTTTCCATGGTGCAATGGCATCGGGTGATTTCGGTCAGGCAGAAAAATCAGATTTTACCGTAAAATCATTCTTTAAAACCCTTTCAACAGAAGAAAAACTGACATTTTCGTCGGAAAACGGCAGCACAATTTACCAAGGCACGGTAAATGGAGCTTTATGGGGCGGAAATTTAGCAACAATAGCTTCTATGGCAGGTTTGGACTTTATACCTGATGAGGATTTAATTCTTTTCGTTGAAGATGTAAATGAACCTGCATATAAAATTGACAGAATGTTTACTCAAATTTTAAATATTAAAGAATTAAAAAATAACCTGAAAGGATTGGTTATAGGTCAATTTAGCGATGTTGACAGGGAAATATATGTCAAGGAGTTGTTGACAGAAATATCTTCTGATTTAAAAATCCCGACAGCTGATAATTTTTTGATATCTCATGAAAAAGATAAATTCACACTTCCGATTGGAGCTAATTGCACCTTCAATGCAAATGAAAAAACTTTAACTGTTAATGAAAAGTTGTTTTCATAATTTTTCACAAAAATTTTTTATTTCGACTTTTGAACATAGAAAATAAAAATTTACAAAAAGTTTTGAACATAGTAAGTCTTACGGGTTTGGAGCTTTTTATATAAAAAATTTTTTTACAATACTTAAAAAACAATAGACAGGCATGTTTCCATGCCTCATGTTTTTGATATCATGCAAAATTTCCATGCCTTAAATTGTAGAAAACTATGTAGAAAACTTTTTAAAAGTATTGTAGAAAACTTGTTTAAAAATAAAGACAAAAAAACTTACAAAATAAAAATGTCAAAAAGTCCGAGTTTTTGAACGGTTTTAAAAAAGTTTTGAACAAGGATTAAAACCAATAAAATTAACCTATTCAAAAGTTTTCTACAATTTTTATAAACATTATTATTGTTATTAATATTTTTATATTATAATATTAACAGATATATAAATAATATTTTATAAACAGGTAAAAAAATAAAAGGAAAAAATTAATGATTTTCACAACTGATAAAGAATCTCTTTTAAACAAAATCAGAGTCGTAGAAAAAATAACTGTATTAAGAGGTATTC
Organism: uncultured Candidatus Melainabacteria bacterium; assembly: GCA_934754505.1. Lineage (GTDB taxonomy): Bacteria > Cyanobacteriota > Vampirovibrionia > Gastranaerophilales > Gastranaerophilaceae > RUG841. The sequence continues at coordinate 4,301 of CAKVIE010000021.1, read as the reverse complement.
AGCCTGTACTTTCAAATATTTTATTTGAAGCAGATAAAGATACGAATACGGTAAAATTGACAGCGACGGATTTAGACATTTCGATAATGACTAAAATGACGGTATCAGTTCAAGAGGATGGTAAAATTACACTTCCTGCAAAGAAAATCCTTGAAATTGTGTCGAAATTACCCGATAAGGTTATAGAATTTTCACTTAACCCCGATAATAACGTAGTAACAGTAAAATGCGGAAATTCAAAATTTGATTTAATCGGAATTTCAGCAGAAGAATTCCCGAAAACTGTCAGTGTTGATGAAGATTTTGCCGAAGAAGAAGCAATAAATATTGAAACAAATCCTTTAATAAAATCAATAAAATACACAGTTTATGCGGCAGCAACTTATGAAAACAGAAATATTATCAGCGGTGTATTTTGTAAAATTGAAGGCAACAGTCTTGAAATGGCTGCAACAGACGGTAACAGACTTACAAGAATTTGTGAAAACATAACCAATGAAAATTCAAAAGAAGCAAAAATCGTAATTCCGTCGAAAACATTGAATGAATTTTTAAGAGTTTCATCAATAGTTGGAGAAGACAGAGTTTCTCTTATTATAAAAGGTTCAAAAATAGCATTCAGAGCGGACAGCTACACGATTGTGTCGAAGCTTTTGGAAGGTCAATATCCTCAATATCAGCAATTAATACCGAAAACGACAGCAACGGTTGTTAAGGTTAAAAAAGACGAATTAAACAATGCGATTGACAGAGTTTCTTGTATGATTAACGACAGAACGAATGTTATGAAGTGTATTTTAACAGACGGCAAATTATGTTTGAAATCAGAAACTCCAAATTCAGGTGCATCAGAAGATGTTATTGAATCTGATTATGAAGGCAATGAATTCATAATTTCTTTTAATTACAAATATATGTTGGAATTTATCAAAACGATTGACAGTGAATATGCATCTGTCGGATTTAACGGAAATCAATCTGCGGTGGTATTCAGACCTGTCAGCGATGATGATTATATTTGTTTGATAATGCCTTTGAAATCATAGTTTATGGTAAGGAAAAACGATGAAAATAAGAATTAAAGCCCCCGCATCAAGTGCAAATTTAGGACCTTGTTTTGATTGTGCAGGGATTGCTTTTCCTTTATACAATTATATTAATATTTCAAAATCTGATGATGAAAAAGTTAAGGTTATAATTGATGAAAAAGGCGATGTCAGAAAATTTATCGTTGATGAAAAAAATATTATTTTTCAATCGTTGAAAAAATTCCACGAAAAAACAGATACAAAAATGTCAGGTTATGAAATCAGTGTGGAAACACATATTCCGATAGCAAGAGGTTTGGGAAGCAGTGCTTCGGTTATTTCAGGTGCTTTAATCGGTGCAAATGAATTAAACGGTAAGCCTTTGAGCAAACAAGATATTATTGATATTGCAGCTTCCGTTGAAGGTCACCCTGATAATACTACTCCTGCTTTGGTCGGCGGTTTTGTAGTTGCGTCTATTGAAGATGACGGGCATGTTTTGTATGAAAAAATTGATTGGTGCAAGGATTGGAAGATAAGTGTTTGTATTCCTGATTATAAGTTGTTGACAGAGCTTGCACGGTCAGTTTTACCGAAAGAAATAGCATTTAAAGATGCAGTTTATAATATACAGAAATCGGCACAGCTTATAACAGCTATATCGAACCATAATGCAGATATTATGAGAAGTGCATTAAAAGATAGAATACACCAGCCTTACAGGGAAAAATTAATACCCGGAATGCCCGAGATAATAAAGGAATTAAGCGGAGAGGAAAATGTTTTAGGCTGTGTTTTAAGCGGAGCAGGTCCGACACTTGCGGTAATAACCGAGGGTGATAATATAGAAAATGTAAAGAGAATTGTACACAGAATATGGTATGATTTGGACATAAAGTATCAGATAATGACGTTTGACCCGGAAGAAAACGGGGCAACGGTGATATAAAGGAGAAAAACGATGAAAAAATCAGTAAAAGATTTAGGCGACGTTAGAGGCAAAAGAGCATTAGTCAGAGTAGATATAAACGTTCCTTTGGACAAAGAAAAGAATGTAACTGACGATACAAGAATTCAAGCAATATTGCCGACGGTTAAATTTTTGAAAGATAAAGGTGCAAAAATCATTTTGATGGCACACCTTGGCAGACCTCAAAAATTAAAAGAAGGACAAACTCTTGCAGATTTGTCGTTAGAACCTGTTGCAAAATATATGTCAAAAGTTTTGGGTGAAGAAGTTAAATTTGTAAAATCACCTGTTGGCGAAGGTGCTGATAAAGAATTAGCAGATTTGAAGGACGGACAAGTAGCATTACTTGAAAACATTCGTTACTACAAGGCAGAAGAAGCAAAAGATGACGATATGACATTTGCGGAAGAACTTGCAAAACTTGGTGATTTTTATGTAAATGATGCATTTGGAGCAGCACACAGAAACCACACTTCAACAGCAAAAGTTGCAAAACTTTTATCACCTGCAGTATCAGGTTTGTTGATGGAAAAAGAAATCAGATGTTTGTCACAAGCACTTGATAACCCGACAAGACCTTTCACGGCAGTAGTTGGCGGTGCAAAAGTTTCATCAAAAATCGGTGTTTTGGAAAACTTGATAGATAAAGTTGATAACTTGATTATAGGCGGCGGTATGGCTTACACATTTGTAAAAGCAAACGGTGGTAAAATCGGTAATTCAATTTGTGAAGACGATCAACTTGAAGTTGCAAAAGCTATTGAAAAGAAAGCAGCTGATAAAGGTGTTAAATTGGTAATGGCAACTGACGTTTTGGTAACAAACGATTTTTCAGGCAACGGAGAAAATAAAGTTGTAGATATCGACAATATTCCTGACGGATTTGAAGGTGTAGATGCAGGACCGAAATCACAAAAGGCATTTGAAGAAGTAGTAAAAAGCTCAAAAACAATCCTTATGAACGGACCTGTAGGTGCATTCGAAACACCTGCATTCTCAGAAGGTACAAAAGCAATTCTTAAAGCAATCGTTGAAGCAACAAAGAATGGTGCAACATCAGTAATTGGCGGTGGTGATTCAGTTTCTGCGGCAAAGAAATTCTGTAATGCAGAAGATTTCACACACGTATCAACAGGCGGCGGAGCTTCTTTGGAATTTATTGAAGGAAAAGTTCTTCCGGGAGTTGCAGCACTTAACGATAAGTAATTTCAAGAATTTGAAATAAAAGGGTAGCGAGTTCGAAATTTTCGAACTCGCTTTTTTAGTTATATTGAAGAAAAACAGGATAACGGCAACTTGTTGCCCGTGGCAATCCTGAAAATAAATTAAATTTTGAATATTTTATTATTAAAATACCTATTTTTATAAATACATACTTTCTTTTGTACCCATTCTTTTTCTTTTCTTTCCGAGAGAAAAGAAAAAGAACGTGTACCCCAAGAAAAAGAAAAGAATGCGGCTCCTGCGGAGTGCTTCAACTCACTTCGTTCGTTTTTACTGGATCACCACGGACAGCAAGCTGCCTTTCAGTTTGGCTTATCGGTTTTATTCACAAGTGTTTGAATGTTGTTCCTTGTTGTAAATCTACTCCGCTCCTCGTGATGGCAATTTTCTTTCCGATGTCATTGCAAAAAACCTCGCTCGTGATGATGTATTTCTTTTCTATTTCTGTATATTATTAACTTTTGTTAAGTTTGATATATACAAAAAAGCAATTTTTTCATATATAAATACTTTATATAAGAGTAGAGAGTACGAAAAGCCAATAGAGATAAGAAAAAAGGTCTTGTTTGACAGGCTTTAGATTTTTACACCTAAAATAAGGAGAGAGAATATGAACCCATTTGTAATTAACGCAGCAGATATTTATAAAAACACAATGATTTCACTCGAAAAAGCAAACGAAAAACCTGCTTCAAAAGTTTACAGAAATTTGAACACAATGCTCGAAGAATGCTACTTGGTTGGTGCAAGCAAATTCGGACATAATTTCATCGCATAGTTTTAGTAAGTAAGAAAATTCAAAAAAAAGAAATTAAAAAAGATTTAAACTCTCTCTCTCAACTCTCTAAAAAAATTTACAGCCCTCATTCGAGGGCTTTTTTTTGTGAAGTATTCTAATGTCATTGCGAGGAAAACATAGTTTTCCGTAGCAAGCCAGAAAAATAATTTAAATTTAGAATAATTTATTGTTAAAATGTCTATTTTTATAAATACTTACTTTTTTTTTGTACCCATTCTTTTTCTTTTCTTTCCGAGAGAAAAGAAAAAGAACGTGTACCCCAAGAAAAAGAAAAGAATAC
>CAKVIE010000020.1 GCA_934754505.1 uncultured Candidatus Melainabacteria bacterium | reverse complement strand
TCTCTACTCTTATATAAAGTATTGCAATAATAAAAAATTGCCTTTTTTGATATACTAAAATTAACAAAACTTAATATTAATTTCTTTAAGCAGCGAGTATAATATTATTTATTAATAGAAATGGAGAAGCGGACGATGATACAATTTGATGCAGCCGTGACGGATTATCTTGCGACAACGGAGTATATTTCTCATAATGTTGTTACAGAAGATTTGAAACAAATTTCTGATGACGGGTTTTACAAAATTGCTTATGAGGTCAAAAGCCCTAAAGTTGTAAAACCAATAAAAGAACCGACGATTCTTGCTCCAAAAACTGATTACATTATTCCCGTTATAAAAAGTCTTACGGATTCTTTGAATAAAGGTGAGCCGGAAGAAGTTTCCAAATCTGTTAATTATATAAATAATGATTTGCAGACTGTCGGCAATCTCAAGTATCTTGATGCATCTTTGACCGATGCACTTTTCAATGTTGTTAAAAAAGACACTTCGACTATGAAAAAGCCGACGAGAGAGCAATTACGTCTTAGAAAAAAATTAAAAGCAGGTAAAAAAATGAAGCCTGCTCAATTTGAATTGGCGACCAAATTATCCGAAAAAGAACTTGCAGAGTGTAATAAAGTTTCTGCTTTGTACACGATTGCTGCAATACAAAACGTTTTATATTCCGAACTTACAAAACGAACGGATTTGAAGCCGAAATTAGACGACATGCCCGCATATTCAAGGTTATCGGATATTTTGTTAAATACAACCGATGCGAATTTGAAAAATGCCGCAGCCGTTGCATTAGCGACTATGGACAGAGCTGATTTTCATGAAGATATAAAATCTTTGTTGATAAAATCCGGCATGCTTGATAATGTCAGAAAGTATTTAAAATATTAAAAATATTTGATTATAAAAATATATTGAATTTGAAAGGAGCTTTTACAGACTCCTTTTTTTATGGTTCAAACAGGCAAGCAGGCAATAAAAAAGAGTCTTTCGACTCTTTAAGATTGTTTTTAAATGATTAAAAATTTAATTATAAAGCTCTTTCAACTTTTCCTGCTCTGAGGCATGAAGTACAAACTTTAATTCTTTTAACAGTACCGTTTTGGTTTACTTTAACAGTTTGGAGGTTCGGGAACTGTCTGTGAACATTTTGTTTGTGTGAAAAAGAAATTTTTGCTGCTTTTAATGATTTTTTTCCGCAGATTTCGCATTCTATTGACATGATTTATTTCCTTTCGATAAATTCAAATTGTAGTATGATAATATGTTAAACAAAATAAATAATCAAGTCAAAATTAACTTTAAAAGAAATATTTTTTTAGTAAAATATTGTCAGGTGGTAAAAATGCAGTTAATAAACAAGAGTATAAGAGAGCTTTCGGAAGAAGCAGAGTTGCGTAATTTGAGCGAATTTGCGGCGAAAAGCAGTTCGTCAAGAGGCAGGGGTAGAGAAGAAAAACCTTGTCCGTTAAGAACTTGTTTTCAAAGGGATAGAGATAGAATTTTATACTCGGGTGCTTTCAGACGATTGAAACATAAAACTCAAGTGTTTTTTTCACCCGATGATGATAATTACAGAACGAGAATGACTCATACTCTTGAAGTTTCGCAGGTTTCGAGAACTATTGCAAAAGCCTTAAGATTAAACGAAGAATTGACTGAAGCTATTGCTCTCGGGCATGACATAGGTCATACGCCGTTCGGACACAGCGGAGAAGCCGTTTTGAATGAGCTTATGGACAGCGGTTACAAGCATAATGAGCAGAGTGTTCGTGTTGCGGAAGTTATAGAAAATTTGAATTTGACAAAAGAAACCTTGAACGGAATTTATTGTCATTCTTATGCTTTAGAGCCTGCTTTTACGCTTGAAGGGCAAATTGTTCAGCTTGCCGATAAAATTGCTTATATAAATCACGATTTTGATGATGCGGTCAGGGCAAGGATTATTCGCCCCGAGGATTTGCCTCAAGATTCGATTGAGTATTTTTCATCGGATAAAAATGTTCGATTTACCAAAATGATATATGATATTGTTGAAACAAGTTACGGTCAAAATTTTGTCAAAATGTCAGATGAATGTTTTTATCATATGAAAATTTTAAGACAATGGATGTTTGACAATGTTTATTTGGGTTCTGCAGCTAAATCGGAAGAAAATAAAGCACAAAATATCATCAAAATGTTGTTTGAATATTACTATAACGAACTTCAAAAAAAATATCCGTCATCTACCGATAAAGCCTTGAAACGTACGGTTTGCGATTATATTTCGGGCATGACTGACCGATATGCCATTGTCAAGTTCAAAGAAATATTTTTACCGACATCGTTAGAATATATCAAAACGGACTCATTTTTGAACAGAATGGCTTTGATAAACGGATTGGCAGGCTAAAATGGCTCAAACTTATCAGGAAGCTGTCGAAGAAATTAAAAACAGGCTTGATATTGTTGAGGTTGTGCAGCGTTATGTCGTGCTGAAGAAATCCGGTGCGAATTATATGGGTTGCTGCCCTTTTCACAAGGAAAAAACGCCGTCTTTTTCCGTAAACAGAACTAAAGGAATTTTCAAATGCTTTGGTTGCGGAGAGGGCGGAGATGCTATCTCCTTTTTGATGAAAATTCAAGGTAAGTCTTTTAGAGATGTTATTGAAGATGAAGCAAAAGCTATGGGAATAGAGCTTCCGACGACTTCTTTCAGCGGTGATTACGGCAAGAAGAAATCTTCGGCTGCCGAAGCTATCAAAAAGGCGGCAGAGTTCTATCATAATAACCTGCTTAATTCGGAAGAAGCAGCTTTTGCAAGAGAATACCTTAAAAAACGTTCTATTTCTCAAGAAACAATCGACGAATATATGTTAGGCTATGCACCAAAAGGTTTTGACGGACTGCAAAAACATTTAAACTCGGAAGATGTTCAAGCCCTTGAAGATGCAGGACTCGTTATCAAACGAGAAAATCATAAAGGACATATCGACAGATTTCGTGGTCGCTTAATGATTCCCGTAAAGGACGAAAACGGGCATGTAGTGGCATTTGGTGCAAGAGCCTTGGAAGACGGGCAAAATCCTAAATATCTTAATTCTCCTGATACGATTTTATATAATAAAAGCCGTATTTTGTACGGATTTGATAAGGCAAAAGAGGCCATTAAGGAATTTGACAGTGTTTTGATTTGTGAGGGATATTTTGATACAATTTCTTTGCAGGTCGGCGGGGTGAAAAATGCTGTGGCATCTTGCGGAACCGCTTTGACGGTTGACCATATCAGACTTATTTCAAAATACTGTGAATCAAGGAAAATTTATCTTGCCTTTGATACTGATAATGCAGGAAAAATGGCGACGGAAAGAAGTGCGGGCTTAATAAAAGAGGTTTTTTCGGGACTTGGAGATATAAAGCAGTTTGATTCAAGTTATACAAGTTCGGGAAACCAATATTCTTGTGAAATCAGAGTGGTTTCACCGCCGGAGGGCAAAGACCCCGATGAATTTATCAGAGAAAATGGTGGAAATGCTTATATTGAACACATGTTAAATGCTCCTTTGCTGTTGGATTATCGCTTAAATACCGTGTTAGAAGGGCTTTCTGATAATGCATCGCCTCTGCAAAAAAATGAAGCTGTCAGAAAAATCATTCCTTTAATTGATGAAATCGGGAATAATATAGTCCAAAATGAATATGTAAAGAGGGTTGCATCATTCCTGCAAATAGATGAGGAGCTTCTATTGCGGGAAATAAAGGCACACAGTAGTTTTGACGTTGTTGAACAAGCACCTTCCGAACAGGTTGCAAGTCAAATTGTAACAAAATCTTCAAATTTTATAGAAAAAATGCAAAAAAATTTACTAAGTATTTTTTTTACAAATGTGAGTGATGACAATTACTCCGAACTGATAAATAATGTTAGAGCCCAAAAAATATCAAGTCCCGAACTGAAAATTTTAGTTCAAACAATTGACAAAACGACATTTACGAGTAATAATACTCAAGAATTAACCCAATGGTTATTCGGCGAATTTGAAGACAATAATAAAATAAAAGATATAATAACGGATTTAATATATTTATCAAAAAGTTATGAGAACTTGAACGACGGCGAAATAAGAGCAGTCATTCGGGAAATAACTTCGAAAATTGAGCTTTTGAGTCGTAAGGAAGAACTAAAACAATTGCGAATGCGTTCGAAGAAGAATAAAGATGACGATTTGGATAAAGTTCAATATCAGATAACAGTCAATGAAAAACTAAAAGTGAAAGCTGGAGAAAATAATCAATGACAAGAAAAAGAATATCGGAAGTATCATCGGCAGAAGACGTATTCGCAGATGATATGGCTGAGGATACGGAAAGCAATATGGCAACGTCGGTAATCGGCGGATCAGATATATCGGATGTTATGATGTCAGGTGACAGATCAAAAATTATTGATTCTATGGAACATGAAGATTTGTTTTCATCCGAAGCAATGAACGAAGAAGCAGAAGATATAGCAGTTGATGATGTTATAATGACAAAGGGTATTTCAGTAGATGACCCTGTTAGAATGTATTTAAGAGAAATCGGCAGAATTAAACTTTTAACAGCTGATCAAGAAATTGATTTAGCAAGGAAAATAATTGAAGGCGGTAATGCAGGTGCTATCGCAAAGAGAAAATTGGTTCAAGCCAATCTTCGTTTGGTAGTCAGCATTGCGAAGAAATATGTCGGACGTGGAATGTTGTTCCTTGATTTAATCCAAGAAGGTAATTTGGGTTTAATCAGAGCAGCTGAAAAATTTGATCACGAAAGAGGTTATAAGTTTTCAACTTACGCAACTTGGTGGATTAGACAAGCTATTACAAGAGCTATTGCAGACCAAGCAAGAACAATCAGAATTCCTGTTCACATGGTTGAAACTATTAATAAACTCAAAAAAGTTACAAGAAAATTAGCACAAGAACTTTCAAGAAAACCGACGGAAGACGAACTTGCACAAGAAATGAATATTTCGATTGGTAAACTTCGTGAAATTATTAAGGTTGCACAAGAACCTATTTCTTTTGAAGCTCCTATCGGAAAAGAAGAAGATTCAAGACTCGGCGATTTTATTGAAGATAAAGATGCCGATGCACCTGCAAAAACAGTTGCACAAGAATTGTTGAGAGAAGACCTCGCAGAAGTTTTGTCAGGCTTGTCACCGAGAGAACGAGATGTATTAAGATTGCGTTTCGGAATGGATGACGGTCGTCAAAGAACTCTTGAAGAAGTAGGTCAATTATTCGGAGTTACAAGAGAAAGAATCAGACAGATTGAAGCTAAAGCTCTCCGTAAGCTTCGTCATCCGAACAGAAGTAAAAAATTGAAAGAGTATGTTGAGGTATAAAAAAAGCGGCGAAAGCCGCTTTTTTAATTTCAAAAAAATATAAGAAAAATTGTAAAAACACTTTCAAATATTTATAATTTCTTGTATAATGGCAACATAATCAGGGAGGATTTGCCGTGGGCGAACTTAAGTATAAAAGAATTTTATTAAAGATAAGCGGCGAGGCATTGATGGGAAAACAAGGCTTCGGTATTGATTATGAACCTGTTCATATGATTGCGAATGAAATTAAAAAAGCACATGATGCAGGTGCAGAAATTGCGGTTGTAGTTGGCGGCGGTAATATTTTCCGTGGCGGACAAAAAAGTGAACAATTAGGCATGGACAGAGCTTCAGGCGATTATGTCGGAATGCTTGCAACTGTTATGAATGCAATCGCTTTACAAAGTGCATTGAGAAAATCAGATGTTTCTTGCCGTGTTCAAACAGCTTTGGATATTAACAAAGTTGCAGAACCTTATATCAGATTTAAAGCAATCAGACACCTTGAAAAAGGCAGAGTTGTAATATTTGCGGCAGGAACAGGGAATCCGTTCTTTACAACAGATACGGCAGCTGCTTTGAGAGCTTCCGAAATCGGTGCTGATGTTATGTTGATGGCTAAAAACGGAGTAGATGGTGTTTATACAGCTGATCCGAGAACAAACCCCGATGCGAAAAAATATGATAGAATAACTTATGATGATATTATTATCAGAGGTTTAAAAGTAATGGATACTTCATCGTGTTCATTGTGTAAAGAAAATAATATTCCGATTATAGTATTTGATTTTGCGGCAGAAGGTGCCGTTATGAAAATATTAAATAACGAAACGATAGGAACTTATGTAGGAGGTACAAATGTCGGTTGAAGAAATTATGAGTGTCGGCAAGGAAAAAATGGAGAAGGCACTTACTCAGTTGAAAAAAGAATTCGGAGCTGTCAGAACAGGCAGAGCTAATCCCCTTATTCTTGACAAAGTGGTTGTTGATTATTATGGTGTTCCGACACAATTAAGACAAATGGCTCAAGTAACTGTTCAAGAGGGAACTACGCTTGTTGTAGCACCTTTTGACAAATCGATTTTGAAAGATATCGAAAAAGCTATTATTAAAGCAGATTTAGGCATTACTCCAAACAGTGACGGTATCGTAGTCAGATTGCCGTTCCCGCCTTTGACAACTGATAAAAGAAAAGAAATTGCAAAAGACGTTAAAAAGCTGGGAGAAGAAGCTAAAGTTGCAATCAGAAATATCAGACGTGATATGACAGATGACGTTAAAAAAGCTGAAAAAGCTGAAAATTTATCAGAAGACATTGTGAAAGATAAGCAAAATGAAATTCAAAAATTGACCGATAAATATACAAAAACGGTTGAAGATCTTTGCACTGAAAAAGAAAAAGAGGTTTTGACAATATAGTGTCGAATGAAGAGATAACAAAAAAAGGTCCTGATAAACGATTGATAACAGGAATAGTTGTGGGGTTATCAGTGCTTGCTTGCTTATTTGCAGGCGGGTATATTCTTGCAACTTGCGTTGCGGTTTTTGTATTTTTTTCTCTTAAAGAGTATGTGCAAATATTGAACCACAAGGGATTTCAGCCCTCGTTTAGAATAATATTGTTTATCTCTTTTTTGTTATTCATAATCTCGGTTGCACATTTAGAAAAGTTATATCCGATAGTTTTATTTATCGGTATAACTCTTTCTTTTTGTGCTGTACTTTTTAAGTTAAGACAGCCTTATATTGCAAATGTTGCAACTACTGTCTTTGGTTTTATTCTTTGCTGGCTGCCGTGTCACATTTATTTATTAAGAGGGCTTGGAGCTTCCGGCAAAGGCTTTTTGACTTTATTTGAACAAAATGAGGGATTAGGTTTCCTTATTTTGTTATTTTTCACAATTTTAGCAACCGATATAGCTGCTTTTTTAATTGGTAAAAACTGTGGTAAAACGAAATTATGCCCTGATGTCAGCCCTAAAAAAACAGTTGAAGGTGCTGTTGGCGGTGCTATTGCGGCAATAATTACAGCATTCTTATTTGGACAATGTATTGGTTTAACTATTGCTCAATCAGTTATATCAGGTGTTTTGATTACAGTCTTTGCTCAAATCGGTGATTTATCGGAATCTTTATTAAAAAGAGATGCAGGCGTTAAAGATTCGGGAAACAGTTTGCCAGGGCATGGTGGATTTCTTGACAGAGCTGACAGTTATTTAATTTCAGCACCTGTTGCATATTATTATTTCAAATTTTTTGTAATGACTGATTTCACCTGGTTAAATTTGATATCGACAGTTCAAAAGGTATTAAGCAATGTCGGATTGTCTTAGTCAAATTCCGGAATTGTTGGAAAAAACAGGCTTTTCCGATTTGAATGCGAAGGATTTTTATCCTGCATTTACCCATTCTTCTTATACGTTTGAACATAGTATGAGTGAAAATGATTGTTATGAGAGATTGGAATTTTTGGGTGATGCTGTTTTGAAACTTTGTGTCAGCAAAATTTTGTTTAATCGCCACCCGAATTTTCAAGAGGGGAAAATGACCAATATCAGAGCAATTTTGGTCAGTGATGATTTTCTTTTTCACCTTGCTGAAGATATTAATTTGAAGAAATATATTCGTATGGCAAAATCTCTTGATAAATCAGGCGGCAGAGAAAATCCTTCTATTTCTGCGTGTGTTTTTGAGGCGTTTTTAGGCACTCTTTTTTCTTTAGATGTTTCTATCGAGAGGATTTCGAAATTTTTGGAAACATTGTATGACAAATACATAAAAGATATTAACAGCTTTTTGCCGAGGTTTAATTCTAAAGCTTTATTGCAGGAATATACACAATCAAAAAATAATGACCGCCCCGAATATGTTTTGCAATCAACCTCGGGTGATGAAACAAATCTTGTTTTTAGTGTTCAGGTTTTATATCATGGAGAAGTTGTCGGAGTCGGCAGCGGAAAGACAAAAAAACAAGCAGAGCGGGAAGCTGCTTACCAAGCGTGTTTGAAGTGGAATATCAACGGAGATTAATTATGAAAAAAACTGTTATTGCACCGTCTATTTTATCGGCGGATTTTGCAAATTTGGAAAAAGATTTAAAAAAAATCAGTGATGCAGGTGCGGAATGGGCTCATGTTGATGTTATGGACGGACATTTTGTTCCGAACATTACTATTGGTGCTCCTGTTGTAAAAGCACTCAGAAAAGTCACTGATTTAGTTTTAGATGTTCATTTAATGATTGAAAATCCTGAAAAATATATTTCCGATTTTGTTAAGGCCGGTTCGGATTACATCACTTTTCATTACGAAGCCACAAAGGATAACACGAATAGTGTTATTGATATGATAAAATCTGCGGGAGTAAAAGTCGGTATTTCTATTAAACCGAAAACAAAGCCCGAGGAAATAAAAGAGTATTTAGATAAAGTTGATATGGTTTTGATAATGACAGTTGAACCGGGGTTTGGCGGACAGTCTTTCATGCCCGACTGTGCTGAAAAAATCAAATATATCAAGGCAAATTCAAAAGAGGATATGATTATAGAAGTTGACGGCGGAATCAATGCACAAACAGGCAAAATTTGCAGAGATTATGGTGCAAATGCTCTTGTTGCAGGCAGTTACGTTTATGGCAGCTCTGATATAGAAGAAGCAATAAAATCTTTGAGGTAGAAATATGTATAAAACGGAAGGATTGATAGAAACACATTTCCATGGTGCATTCGGTGTTGATTTTATGAATTGTTCTGCCGATGACATTGTTGAGGTTGCGATAAAAATTGCAAATTACGGCATAACAAGAATTTATCCGACATTGATGACGGGTGATATTGCTCAAATAAAAAAGCAGATTGCAGCAGTGAAAAAGGCTCAGGAAATTCAGCCGAAAAATTCTGCATTAATCGGCGGTGTGCATCTTGAAGGACCGTTTATAAATTCTTATAAAAAAGGTATTCACCAAGAGGAATATATTCTTGAACCTAAAATTTCAGAGTTTAAAAAACTTGAAGATGATATTATAAAAATTGTTACTTTAGCACCTGAAAATGATGATGACAGAGCTTTATGCAAGTATTTGCGTTCAAAGGGTATTCTTGTTCAGGCAGGACATACGATGACTTATGATTTGTCAGAATGCAATGCAATTACACACATGTTTAATGCTATGGCACCCCTTTCTCATAAAGTTCAAAATATCATTTCTTCTGCATTGATTAACGATAATATTTTTATAGAAATTATTGCTGATGGAAATCATGTTATTGATGATGTCTTAAAAATGGTGTTTAGGCTTAAAAAACACAATAAAATTATGTTAATAAGCGATGCTTTGCCTCAAACTAAAAGCGGAGTTGAGTCTTTCACATTTGCAGGTCAGGAAGTTGCTTTTAAAAACGGCAGTTTTTACAATGCAAACGGGACTCTTGCAGGCAGCGGAATGCTTCAATGCGACATTCTCAAAAGGCTTGTGCAGAGTAATTTACTTTCTTTTTACGAAGCGGCATATATGATGAATGTTACGCAATTAAATTATTTGAAAGTTTTTAATAATGCTTATGTAACATTCGACGACGATTTAAATCCCGTTGAAACCAAGTTTACACATTAAACGGTGAATCGCTCTCGGGGCTTTTCTTTATGTATAAATTGCCTGCAACTTTTTTAAAACTTGCAAGTTGGTTTTTTAATGCAAAAATTTCTTTGTCATTCTCTGCAATTTGTTTGCGTAACTCGTCAGCTTCGACTTTGCTTCTTACTAAATCCATTATAACTTCATCAATTCCGCCAAGCTTTTCTTCAAGTTTGTTCTCTAATTTCGTGTCTAAAAGGTTTGCAAATTTGTCATAGATACCGTTTTCAATGTTTTTTACGGCTCCTGTAATCTGTTTTAAGAGTGTTAATGTTTCTTCGTTCGTTTTAGTTTGAACATCTGAGGAATTGTTCAAAGCAGGAAGTTTTTTAAGTTTATTCTTTAATTGAAGAAATTTTTCTTCTTGAACTTTCGCTTTTTTTTGAATGTCTTGAAGTTTTTTTAGGGTCTTTACATCTTCTGTCGTGAAATATGTAAGCCCTTTTTCATTTTGTCTGAGGGGAATATTCGCAGCTTTACAAAGGCTCAAAATGCCTTCGTTATCAATCTTTAAAAGCTCTCTGACTGTTTTTGGTAAAATTTCAAGGGTATTTCCCATGAACTTATCCCCTTTCCTTCCTTTTTTTATTATATTCTCTTAATAACGGGCATGCTCAAATTCATGGAAATTTTGTTTAATTTTGTTACATTAATAAATAAAATGCCGGTCGAAACCGGCAGAAAATGGAATTTGATTAATGATATGATTTTGTAATTGATTTTTATTAATTACTCATAAGGTCAATTGCTTCTTGGAGTAATTGTTTATTGGTTTGAACGAGTTTGTTTGTTACGCTCCATTGAGTTTGAGCCATTTTGTAAAAGTTAATGTTGCCGCCCAAACTTGAGTTTGAAAGTTCGATTAAACCGCCTCTGACTTCGCCTGTACTTGCGACAGGTTTACCTGATTCTTCTGTTTCGATGAATTGTCCCGGTTTTATTTCAAATAATTCCTGCGGGTTGTGGAAGTTCATAATCGCAATTTTGTATAACGGTGTTTTTACTTTACCTTTGTCTGCTTTTCCGTAAACAATACCGTCTTTTTCTATTTTAAATTCGTCAAATTTGCCTAAATATTTTCCGTTACCCGGGTCAATCCATAATTTGATATCGGTTGTCGGAATTTGAACGCTGCCGCCGTTTAATGTGCTTTCTGTGAAAATATCTGCATCCATTGGTTTTGTACCTTGCATAATTTCACCTTTGTCGTTCAAAATATAGCCTTGAACTCTTTTGCCGTCTGCGGTTTTGTAAACACCTTCGCCGTCAAATTTGAATTCACCGAGTCTTGTGTAAGATGTTTTGCCTTGTTCGTTTTTAATTACGAAAAAGCCTTTTCCTTCAAGAAAAACGTTTTCATCTGACGTACCGGGGGTTGATTTACCTTGCCCTGTACTTTTCAAAAGATTGTCAGGAGCAATTCCTCCGAGATATGTTCTGAAGTTGATTTTATTTTCTCTATATCCGGGGGTGTAACAATTCATCATGTTTTCACCGATACCGTCAATCCAGTGGTTTGTTGCAGCTTGAGTGTTTAGAGCATTAATAAATGAATCATTCATTAGCTTTCTCCTTTATCTCCTTGTTTTTCTTGATTTTTGCTTTGGTTTTGATTTTGTTTGTCTTTTTGACGTTGTTTATACGAAAGTTCGTTATAAGGAATGTCTTGTTCTTCAAATGTTTGTTGAAGATATGAGATATTGTTTTTTAAATATTCTTCCGCAACTTTATCTGACGGAATGAACTCTGCACTGATTTTTCCGTCTTGTGAAACTCTTAAAACCGCTGATATGTCGTTTCCAAAATCAATTCTGACGGGTTTGTTTGTATGTTGTGAGCTGAAAAGCATATCCATCAAAGTCTTAGAAACTTCTGCACTTTTGTAAGTTTTTCCGACGGCTTCTGCAGACATATTCATATTTTCCATTAAAAGCTGCCCGTTTACTGAAAATCCGTAATTTTCACCTTTTATTGCATTTGCAAAAAACGTTGCATCATCTCTGTCCATTGTCATGCAATCGTATTTGTAAGAAGCCCGCAATTCTTTGATATCATCACTTTTGAGAAAATCATTAAGAGTGTTGTCATTGTTAAAATTTGCAAGAAGTCCCGATATTCCGGTAAAATTACTTGACATAATATCTTTAAATGCAAGACCGTCAGTGGTTTTTAATTCGGTCGCTTTTTCGAGTTTCTTTTTTAAGGTTTCTTGAATATTATTTGTTTCGATTTTCATTTTTCAATCTGTTCCTTTTTGCTTCTAACTCTGCGTCTTCTTCTTCTTCCTTGCGTCTTGCAAAAAACTTTTGCACCGCTACTTCCGATAATCTTTTTAATTCAGCTGCTTTTTCTTCTTCTATGTATATCTCACGCATTCTTTCTTTGTGTTTTTCCAAAACTTTTACGTCTTTTTCTGCTTGAGTCAGCTTCTTTTTTTCTTCTGCAAGGTTTTCAAGTGCTTTTTGTTTTAATTCCTCGAGTTGTTCGGCTTTTTCATAGAGTGATTTTAAGTATTTATCGTAAGCATCAAGCATGTAAAAATCAGCTTTTTTCATATTGATTCTTGTTGATGAAATCTCTCTGTTATTTAACTCGATTAACCCCTCTGCTTTGTAAACCTCTTGTTGTGCCAAGATTACTACTTGTAATTGCTGTTCTTTCGCTCTTATTCTGAAGTCCAATGCCTTTTGAAGTCTGTACCGAAAGGGCATATTTTTTTCCTTATAATCTTGTGACATTAAGATTATCTTATGTAGTGCAAATAAATTATACCTACATTTGTATGATATTTATTTAATGTTTTTTGAGGGTTTGTCAAGATTTTGTCATATAAAAACATGATATAGACTACAAATATTGTTGTTATATAATAATTATGGTAATTTATATATAAAATATTAAATCGAACGGAAAAAAAATGGCTAATAAAACAGACAAAATAGATTTCAATGCCGATGCGGCACAAAGCTATGGCGTTTTTCAAAATGATTGCGAAAACGAAATTATTTCAAAGGTAAGTACGGTAAACGTTTCATGCGGTTTTCATGCCGGTGATCCCGCTACAATTAAAAATACTTTGTTATTTTGCAAAGAACATAATCTGGCAATAGGTGCACACGTCGGATATCAAGATATTCAAGGCTTTGGATACCGTCCTATGCAGCTTGATGAAGATGAAACCGAAGCGGTTGTTCTTTATCAAACAGGTGCTGTTGCTTCTTTTGCGGCATCATATTCACTTTCTGTTGAAAGTGTTCGTCTGCACGGTGCAATGTATGCAAGAATGGCTCAAGATTTCGATTTTGCTATGGCTGTTGCAAAAGCTGTTAAAAAGTTTGATAAATGGTGTATTTTATATATGCCTTTCGGTAAAATTGCCGATATGGTTGAAGAATCAGCTAATATTATCGTTGCTCGTGAAATGTTTATCGATAAACTTTACGACAAAGACGGTAATGTTTCTGAACCTGTTCAACCGTTGGAAGCAGACACAATGCTTAATCGTATCAGAACGATAATGTATTCAGGCAAAATCAAAATCGGCGGCGGTGAATTTTTGGAAATGAAGTGTGATTCAATCCACTTTGATTCTAAAAATCCTAAAACTTCCGAGTTGTTAGACAAGGCAAGAGAAATCGTTGTGCCTTCTCCTTACAACTACAATATGGCTTGTAAATCCGGATGGAGTGAAACATTAGTATAATGATTATAAAATTATTGAAAAAATTAGTACCAAAAGATGCTGTATTATTATTACCGGGGTTGAATTTAAAACGTTGGTTTGTAATTCTTATTGTCGGTATATTTATGGCTTTTATCGGACTTTGTATCATATTTGATTTTAGACCGATTTACCATTTAATGAATTTTTCAATGAATGTGGCAAGTATGAACCTTACAGTCGGCAGATTGGTCGGTTTATTGCTTATAATTTGTGGTGCTTATGTTTTTATAAAAGGCTGGAAACACGCAAATTATTCTATTTTGAATGTCAGTGATGATAGAGACAGACATGCTGTAATAGAAGATTTATACAGAAGAAGAAAACTCAACAACGGACCTAAAATCGTCGCTATCGGCGGTGGTACCGGCTTATCAACGATGCTTAAAGGTATTAAAAAAATTACAAATAATATCACGGCAGTTGTATCAGTCGGAGATGACGGCGGAAGTTCCGGACGTTTGAGAGAAGAAATGGGAATTTTACCCCCGGGCGATATAAGAAACTGTATTGCAGCCCTTGCTGATGATGAAGATTTGGTAACTAAATTATTCCAATACAGATTTACATCAGGCTCAGAGCTTGGCGGTCACAGTTTTGGCAACTTATTCTTAACTGCTATGTGTGAAATTACGGGAAATATGTATAAAGCTGTTATGGAATCATCAAAAGTTCTTTCAATCAGAGGACGTGTTCTTCCTGCAACTTTAGATGATATGAAATTGGTTGCGGAAATGGAAGACGGCACAATTATTAAAGGTGAGTCTGAAATTCCCGAATCGGGTAAAAAAATCAAAAGATTGTTTTCCGAACCCGAACATTGTTTGCCTTTAGATGAAGTTATTACTGCAATCAGAGATGCGGAATTAATCATTATGGGACCCGGAAGTCTTTTTACAAGTGTAATTCCTAACTTGTTGATTGAAGAAATTGCTGATGAAATTGAAAAATCACAAGCAAAGAAATTGTACATTTGCAACGTAATGACTCAACCCGGAGAAACAGACGGATTTACGGTTTCTGACCACGTTAGAACCATCTTAAATCACGTAAACAATAAAAAAATTATTGATACAGTTTTAGTCAATAATTATCTGCCCGAAGAAGCTTTGGAAAAATATAAGGCTGAAAATTCATACCCTGTGGTAGCTGATTACGATGAAATCAAAAAGCTCGGAGTGAAAATCTTCGAATACAGACTGACAGATCACGATAATTCGGGATATGTTCGTCACAACCCGTCACGTTTAATGCGTGCAGTATATTATTGGTTTAGAAAGGCTGATAAACTTAATCAGGACAATAAGTAGTCTTTTTAAACAATAATAAATCTGACAAGGCACAAGTCTTAAAATAGTGAAAGTGAAAGCAATGGCTAATGCCTCGGTAAGACCCAAAAAGACCATTAATAAAAGGACATCTAAGACAGTAAAATTAAAGGACACTGCCGCTAAGTTTCGTTTGCTTAAAAATGCTTTCAAATATATTCAAGTTTTCATAGGCTTTTATGCCTTTTGTAACGTGCTTTTCTGGCTTGCTTATTCTGCAAAAATTGTAAATCAGGAAAGCGGAATGTATCTTATTTTCAAACCTGCATGGTCTATTGTTAATATTTTTTATACCTATAAAGCCGTGCAAGGTAAAGAAGAAGTTGATTTCACGGGTGTTGTTTGTGCAATTTGTTTAATGTTGATTGCTGTTGTTTTGAAATCCGTTTGCGAATATTTGGGTGAATTGGAAGAAAATGCGAAAATTGAGGATCAAAAAAGAATTGAACGAGCTCAAAAGCGTGCAATGGCAAGAGCAAGCAGTAATTTAAAAACCAAAAATACTGCAAGCGGAAAAGAAGCAGGTTTTGTTTTCCTCTTAGATATTGATATTAAACAGGTTTCAGGTTTTATTCAAGGCACGACTATTTCGCCTGAAGAAATTGCCAAAATTAAGACTAATTTCTTTAAGTCATTATTAAATAACCTTAACTTAAATCAAGTTACACAAAAAGGTTATTATAAGAAAAAATTGTTTTTAGTTTATAAAAATGTTTCATATTTTGATGATTTTATATTTTATACAAGGGAAACCTTGATGTCACTTTCACGTGAATTTGTCCGCCCGTCCTTGCGGATAGATTTTTTAGTCAGTTTGAACTCTATCGGGAAAACTGAAGATTTTAGAGAAAAACTCGATATTTTGGACACCATTAACAAATTGACTTTGAGAAACGAATTTATTTGTACTCAATCGTTGAAAGATATTTACGATACTTTGCCCAAACATCAGTATTCGTTAGTATCAAAAGGTGTTTACAATTTATCGAAAAACTTGAATATTTCAAACCACCAAGAAATATTCTCGTTAAGGGAAGGAAGGTAAATTTGACCGAATTAAAAATTTTGAGATTGCCTCACAATAAGGTAATCCCTGAATATAAAACGGAAGGTTCTTCGGGAATGGATTTGTCGGCTGCGATTGAGGAGCCGATAACGTTGAAATCTTTGGAAAGATATCTTATTCCGACGGGGATTAAGACAGAAATTCCTTTAGGGTATGAAATTCAAGTTCGGGCAAGATCGGGATTGTCGATTAAGCATGGTATAACCTTGATTAACGCAGTCGGAACGGTTGATTCTGATTACCGTGGGGAACTTTGTGTTCCCATGGTAAATCTTTCGTCTGAACCCTATACAATTCAACCCGGGGAACGCATAGCTCAAATGGTTGTTTGCAAAGTTGAACATTGTGAAATTTCCGTTGTTGATGAACTTCAAGATACTGCAAGAGGTGCAGGCGGTTTCGGTTCAACAGGAAAAATATAGTTTGAAAAAATACACTAAAAAACAGCTTACGGAAAATAAGCTGTTTTTTAGTATTAATTCTTTTAATTATTTTACAAGTTGAAAACCTGTAATTAAAGTCGTTACGATAAAAATGATTGCAATATACATTGTAAGTTTATTAAGTCCTGATTCTGCACTTTTTTGTGAAGAAAAGAGGTTTGCCATACCGCCGATTGCAGCGAGTCCGTCGCCTTTCGGTGAATGCATAAGAACCAATACAGTTAATAAAATTGCACTTATGATTTGTACTATCCATACGAATGTTAACATATTTTGCTCCATTAATTTTTATTATGTATTAATTTTATCATAAACAAATATTTTTTGTTTAGCAATTTCTTCGTTAATATTTTTGACAGCAATTCTTTTAAGTCGTGATTTGTCGCCTGAAATCATTGAAACATCTGATTTTGCTAAGTTGAAAAAATCAGATATAAAAGAAATAAGTTTTTTATTTGCTTTGTTTTCATTTGGAGGTGCAGAAATTTTTATTTTAACATAGTCATCGCAATATCCGAGAATTTCATCTTTTGATGCGTTAGGGGTAAGTCTGACGGATATGCAAACGCCGTTGTCGGTTTTTTTTATGCAATTTACGTTATTTTGGCTGTTTTGTGACATAAAATCATACCTTTTTGTAAAAAATCACATAAATATAATAACAAAAATATAAATAGTGGAAAAATATTGAAAAACGGTTTACAATAACAATATTAAAGTTAGGATTTAGATATGAATGCAGATACATTGATTGAAAAATTACACGAAATTCTTCACGCTCAAGGAAAAACTGATGAAGAAATTGCTCAAATTGATGAGGCATACAAATTTGCTGCAAAGCTTCATGCGGGACAATATAGAGTAAGTGAGGAGCCATACATCATTCACCCTTGTGAAGTTGCTTTGATTTTGGCGGATTTGCGTGTGGATAATCATACTTTAATGGCTGCATTTTTGCACGATATTATTGAAGATACCGAAACATCTCCCGATGAGATAAAGGAATTGTTTGGCGATGATGTTTGTTCTTTGGTTGAAGGTGTTACGAAGTTAGGCAAATACCAATTCAAGTCGAGCGAAGAACGTCAGGCTGAAAATTTTAGAAAAATGTTCGTTGCAATGGCAAAAGATATTCGTGTAATTTTTTTGAAACTTGCCGACAGACTTCACAATATGCGAACTCTGAATTATATGGCACAAAATAAACAGCAGAGAATTGCACAAGAAACGCTTGATATTTTTGCACCTTTAGCAGGCAGACTCGGTATCGGTAAAATAAAATCAGAACTTGAAGATTTATCTTTAAGATATTTGCACCCTGATAAGTATTTTGAAATTGCTCAACTTGTCGCCCAAAAGAAAGCCGAACGTGAGCAAACGGTTAGAATGCTTATTCAAACAATTTCGATTAACCTTAAACAAAATAAAATTGAAGCTGAAATTACAGGCCGTGCAAAGCATTATTACAGTATTTACAAGAAAATGAAGCGTCTGAATATAGCTTTTCATGATTTGTATGACGTTACGGCTGTTAGAATTATTGTAAATTCTGAACGTGAATGTTACGAGGTTTTGGGGGTTATTCACTCTCACTTCAAACCTATCCCCGGCAGATTTAAGGATTATATTGCAATGCCGAAAAGCAACGGTTATAAATCTTTGCACACTTCAGTTTTAGGTCCTCGTCAAAAACCTCTGGAAGTTCAAATCAGAACAAAAGAAATGCATCACGTTGCTGAATATGGTGTTGCGGCACATTGGCGTTATAAAGAATCAGGCTCGGTAAAAGCTGATTCAAAAACAGATATTCAATTTGCTTGGATGAGAAGAATGCTCGAATTGGAGCAGGAAAGTGCAGGTGCAAACGATTTCGTCGAACGAGTTAAGATGGATTTGTTCACAAATCAAGTCTTTGCATTTACTCCGACGGGTGATGTAATTGATTTACCGCAAGGTGCTACTCCTATTGACTTTGCGTTTAAAATTCATACAGATGTCGGCTACAAAACAACAGGTGTTTTGATAAACGGCAGAATTGCTCAACTTGATACAAAGCTCAAAAACGGTGATATTCTTGAGATTTTGACTTCTAAAAAATCAGAGCCGAAAATGCATTGGCTTAATTTTGCCGTCACAAAGCAAGCTCAATCGAAAATCCGTCAGTGGTTTAAAAAACATAAACGTGATGAATACATCAGTATTGGTAAAAACCTTATGGAAGCTGAACTTACAAAGGCTATTTACGATGAATGTATCAAAAACGGCGAGCTTTTAAACATTGCCAAAACCATGAATTTAACATCTGTAGAAGATTTGTTGGCATTATTGGGCAGCGGTGAAATTTCTGCCATAAAAGTTATGAACAGGCTTAAACACGATACGAAATCCGATGATGTTTCACATTACATGTCGCATCAGAGATTACAATCGAGCAAGCAAGAAATTATCGGGCTTGAAGGTTTGATGTATCAGCTTGCAAAATGTTGTCTGCCGCTTCCGGGTGAGCCTATTGTCGGTGTTGTTACAAGAGGCAAGGGAATTTCTGTTCACAGAAAAGATTGTAAATCACTTGAAACTGTTCAGCCCGAACGTTTATTGGAAATTTCTTGGAATCCCGAAATTGCAAAATTGTCTAAAAAGACTTATGTTTCTGCTATCAGAATTGATGTTGATGATAAAATCGGTATGCTTAAAGACATTTTGGCTAAAATTACCGACTGTGATACAAATATCAATTATGCAAATGTTAAATCGAATACAAGCAAAAAACTTGGTATCATTGAGCTCGGGCTTGAAGTAAGTTCTGTTGAAAAACTGAATTATGTTATGAATGCATTGCGTTCAATGGAAGATGTTCAGTCCGTTAAGAGAGTTCCTTTGAATTCTAATACAAGATTGTATGTTCCAAGTTCGAAAAAGCAAAAATCAAAGAGCAAAAAATAATAGGACTTTAAGAAATTTAAAGTTTTCCACGTTCTTTCAATGCTTTTTCAAAGTCGTATAGAGCGTCAACACCTGCTGTTTGTTCCAATGCCGCACGTTTTGATAAAAAGTTTAATTCTAAATTTTTCTTTTTTTCGAGTGCAGAACGGTAGTATGCATCAGCAATCAAAACTTGTTCGTGGCTGCCATTTTGCAAGGCTTTTAAATTTTGGTATCTGTTATTTACGCTCACGGTTATTTTTTCGTATGCGTTTAATGCGGTCATATAGTCAATATATTGATTAATAAGTTTCTTTTGCAAGTCGTCAACACGTTTTAGAAGCATAATCATATCCGCATCAGTAACTTTTGTATATTTGTAGTTTAATTCTTTATCGTCAACGGTTAAAGAATTGAGTAAAGTTCCGCTCATAATCGCTGATGTTGCTGCAATCGGGTTCATAAATCCTGCTCCTGCAACTGATGAAAGTCCTGCAAGCGGTCTGATAACACGCTTTACAACTCCTTCATCGGGTTTGTCTGCATCAGGATTTGAAAGTTTGTATATTGTGAATTTTACCGTTTCGGATTTAGCTGCAGCCCCCGGCCAGAGAATTGCTATGTCTTGAATTAATGTTTCTCTGTCAGAGTCAACGATTTTAGCTATTTCGTTTGACAAATCAGCAAGTGTTGAGTCGGCATAAGATTTGCTTTGAACAACCTCTCTACGATATTTTGCTTTTTGTTCTTCAAACGTATTTACGTTTTTAACTTTGTATTCTTTTTCGATTTTAGACCCCGAACCGAGTCTGTATGACGGATTTCTCGGTGCTGTTAAATCGTCGTAAACGATTTCTGCCGCTGCCGATAATGAAAATGAAATTAATATATATAATGTTGATAAAATCTTGTTTTTCATAATTAATTTTTCTTCAAACTTTCAGGATTAATAATGGTGTTTTTAAATGCATATTGAGTCAAATTCAGTTTTGCTAAAGTCTTTGCCCCTGCAAGCCTTTCGAGTTCAAGGTAATATTTTTTTGTTTCCTGTTCCGCAAAATATTCGTTCATAAGCATATCTTCATAGAGAGATGAGGATATTATTAATTCTGTTGTATCCCCTTTTTTTATTGCGTTTGAGTAATTTTTGTTATACAAAACAATATTTGCACGAGCATCTTTTAAGTTATTCAAAGCACCTTTATAATTATAATATGCTGAAATAACAGTATCCTGCAAGGCTTCTATCGTTCCTGCAAGTTCAATTAATTCCGTGTCGGAAATTAAATCCTGTTTGGGCATAGAGTTTTTGTTGAGATAATTGTTAATTAATTTACCGGTTGCAAAAGATGCGGATTGAACAAGTGAATCAGAACCTGCAAATGACGGCAAAAATGATGCTCCGTAAACAACTGCCGATAAGGTTTTTGCGGCAAGTGACGAATGAAGCCGCCTTTGACCTTCGGGTGTGTTTAATTTTTGCATTGTGAATTTTATTAATTTATTGTTATCAACGGTTGCTTGCCAAAGCAGTTCTATATCTTGAATTTCGCTTTGTTTTTGCATTGCAACGATTTCATCGAGTTCTTCCTGCTTGCTGATGACAATTTTGTTTGATTGTTTTTTTTCAACCGTCTTTAAATTTAAGGTTTGCTTTTTGACATTCGGCAAAAGCACGGAATTTTCCGCAAAAGACATTTCGCAAGAAAACAATCCGTATATTAATAATAATAAAATTGCTTTTTTCATACTAACAATTTTATAACATATATTTGATAAAAATTCAGTTATTTTGACAAAGGGTAAAAAATCTTAATATCTTTAAATAATGAGTTTGTTATTGTATAATCGAAAAAAAAAGGAAAAAATATGGCAAATATCAACAAAGTTAATTTAAGAGATTTTGAAATAGGCGGCGATAAATTAACTATTTTGGCAGGTCCTTGTGCTATGGAAGGCAAAGACATTTTGTTTTCGGCGGCAGAAGCACTTAAAAAAATAACGTCTGACGCAGGTGTCAATTTTGTATTCAAATGCTCTTATGATAAGGCTAACAGAAGTTCTCTCGACTCGTATAGAGGTTTGGGAATTGAAAAAGGATTGGAGCTTTTGGCAGAAGCTAAAAAAGAATTTGATGTTCCGATTGTTACGGATATTCACTCTGTCGAACAGGCTCAAATGGCGGCTGAAGTTGCTGATATAATTCAAATTCCTGCTTTTTTATGCAGACAGACCGATTTGTTGATTGCGGCTGCAAAAACGGATAAAATTGTTAATATTAAAAAAGGTCAGTTTTTGTCACCTTATCAAATGAAATCAATAGCTAAAAAGGTTGCAGACAGCGGCAATAAAAAAATTGTCATAACGGATAGAGGGGTGTCTTTCGGTTACAATAACTTGGTTTCCGATATGAGAACAGTTCCGATAACTCACGAACTCGGCTATCCTTTGGTTTTTGATGCGACCCACAGTGTGCAGCTCCCCGGAGGCGGCGGAACTTATACCTCAGGGGAACGTAAATTCGTTTCAACATTAGCAAAAGCAGCTGTTGCGGCAGGAGCGGACGGTCTGTTCTTTGAAGTTCACCCTAATCCCGATGCTGCTCTTTGTGATGGTCCTAACCAAATTAATTTTGAAATGGCAAAAAATTTGATAAATATTTGCAACGATATTTTCAAGTTGCTTAAATCTGAAAAAGTTTAATTATAAATTTAAAGAGCCTGTTTTTTACAGGCCCTTTTTTCATTTTTTTTATTTTATTCCGATTGTTGGTTTGGAAATTCGATAATATTA
Source organism: uncultured Candidatus Melainabacteria bacterium (assembly GCA_934754505.1). GTDB lineage: Bacteria > Cyanobacteriota > Vampirovibrionia > Gastranaerophilales > Gastranaerophilaceae > RUG841. The sequence continues at coordinate 20,975 of CAKVIE010000020.1, read as the reverse complement.
TTCAAATCATCGTATGTTTCAAAGAATTCGCAAGTATTGAGCAATGTCGTTTCGTTTTCTACACCTGCGGACATTTTATTTTTATGAGAACATAATCCGCATTGCGATGTTATATTTGAATTCGGTTTTACGGAAAAATGTGCACATTCTGCACAAATATGGATTTTTAAACCGCTTGTTTTAAGTTTTGCACCAATATCATCGAGTGCTTTTTTGTATGATTCAAGGCTTTCGCTTTCAAAAGTTTTATTTTTATATCTGAAAACAGCCTTAAAGCCTTCACCTGTGTTTTTGAGTTCTATTGAGCATTTAATTTGATAATTGCCGTCTGATACAAAAACTTCGGTAACTTCCCCTATCGGAATATTATCTTCTTGTTCTTCAACTTCAGTTTTTTCGGCTTTTTTTTCTTTTATCGGGAAGATTTTTTCCAAAATAGAATATACAGGATTTAAGACGAGCAAAATCGGGTTAAATTTTTCGTCAGACGAAATAATAAGCGAAATCAGTAATAATACAATGTTTGCAAGTGCAGTAAACGCAACGTATTTTATATCATAGAAAAACATATTTCTGACTTCAAAATTATAAAGGAAGGCAAAAAATCCGATGAATAAAGCAATTACAAGTAATGCCGACGGCTTCAAAAACGTCAAAGTAAGTTCTAAAAGCTCTATGTGTCCTTGAAAAACTTTTGATAAAATATATTTCAAAACTGACATTTTTTCCTTAAATGAAAGCGTTTTTTCATCGTAGAAGTTCATTTTTGTCTTTACATCAGGTGCAAAAACTGCTTTATAACCTTTTGTTGCAAGGAAAGCAGTGTATTTATATTCGGTTGGTTTATCTTTAAAGTCAACACATTTTACGATTTCAAGCACTTCTTGTTTTATTGCAACCGCACCCGAATCAATAGGATTAATTAATTTCAAAATAGCTCTTGATGTGTTGAAAATTCTGTTATAGTAAATTGCGGTGGCATTTTTCACAGCTGTTGCCAAATTACCCTTTTCGCAAATATATTCAGTTGCCGGAACAACGATATCATTTATAAAAAGTGCTTCGTTAACTTTTTCAAGAAAATCTGGCTTTATGACACGGTTTGCATCTAAAAAGATAAAAGCGTTAACATTTCTGAACGAAATTAATTTTTCAAGCAGCCATGATAAAGCGTGATCTTTGCCCATTTCTTTGCCGCTATGAATTTTCCAAACTTTTGCTTTTGATGTTTGTTCAATAATTTCAGCGGAATTGTCGTGAGAATTATCAAATAAAACGTGAATTTGGTAATTAGCTTTCGGATAATTTTGTTTTTCAAGCATTTTAACAAGATTTACAACGCCTGTATCGCCGTCTTTTGCGTAAATTATTGTAATGAGGTTACTCGGCAAATCTTTTGCAATAAATTTTTGTTCAAGTCCGATATGTTTTTTCTTTGTTGAAATTAAAATAGTGAAAAGGTAGTAAACCGTATATAAAATTATATAAACAAATAATATTATTAATATATTAACAACCGTATTATCTAAAAAATTTTCCATGACGCAATCCTTTTATATGGATATTTTATAAGAAAAAAAAGTTAAAATCTATATCAAAACCGCATGCTAATCAAGATATTGTAAAAATTTGTTAAGAATTAAAAAAAAACACTAAACAAAAATAAACATGTGTCATATCATGCCCGTATAATAAATCCCCAAATCTCCTCCCAAGATTATAAAGGGTTGCTGCTACGGCAGCTTTTTTTTTGCAAAAAGTGAGTAGAGAAGGCGGATTTAAAAAACAGTTGATTTTAATGATTTTTCAGTTACAATAGGATTGTAAAGAGGAGCGCCTGTAGCCCAGCTGGATAGAGCGTTTGGCTACGAACCAAAAGGTCGGGGGTTCGAATCCCTCCAGGCGTACCATTTAAAATCAAAAACGGCAGGCTGTTGGCTCTGCCGTTTTGTTTTTTATGTTTTTGCCGCTGATTTTATTACAAAGATTTCTTGCTATTTATACTTTGAATTAATAGATTTATACGTTTATTTTATTGCAAATCATATTTTTTATGTGAAACAAAGTATTCTTATCGGCAGAGATTACAATTGAATTGCTTTTGTTTGTTGATATTTTAAGGTAATTATTCGTTTTAACGGTTGGACATATTCCCGATAAACCACCGAGAACTGCTCCGATACTTCCGAAAAATAAACCGCAGGTCATAGTCCTTAAAAGTACTGATTTGTTTTTTATAGTAAATTCTTCTTCTTCTGAATTTTCAATGTTTGTAATTTCAGAAAATTTAAATTTCTCCAAATCTTTGTTTGCATAAGAAAAAATAACTTCATTTTCTGTAATTCTTATAGCTATTTTCTGTTCAAAATCTGCAAATTTTACACCTTGAACATGTTTTACCGAAAATTTTTTGATAGAGTTTTTCATCTTGTTTTGATTTTGTAGAGCTTCGAATTCTTTAGGATATTTGTTTTTTGCTTTAATCATCAAAACTATTGCAATAGGGGTTGTAATAAAACATAGCCATGGAAAAACAAAAATAAAAACAATTGATAATATAAATAAAACTGTTACGAAGTTTGTTATTTTTTCAAAATCTCTATTTGCGGTCATGTTTTTTCCTTTGAAGTGTTTTTACTCTGTGTTAATACGCTTCAATATCACGCAGCATTATAATTTTCATAAAACCATTATAATATGCATACATATTATATTTTATTCAAAAATATAATAACACACACAGATATTTTATAACACAAAACAAACAATGTCAGAATTTTCATTGTTTAAGACTTTATTTAATGTTTAAATATTCTATCTGTATTTTATGAATACGTATGTATAATAGGACACAAAAAGAATTACCGTAAATGCAAATAGTATTAATGCATAAATTTTATATTTACTTAAATATATGCTTGAATTTTCTTCGTTTTTGAAACCATCATTTTGCTCTGAAATGTTATCTTCCACAATTTCTCCTTAATAGCCGTAGAATATTCTTAATTGTAAATATTTACAGCTCTCAATTATTATATGCTCAAATAGTGATTAAATGTCCATTAGCCACCTCGGCTATTTATTTGCAATTTATTTTTTCTATAATTTATATCTGTTTATTTTTTACAAAAAAAAGCCCTCGAAAGAGGGCTGAAAATATTTTAGAGAGAGAGAGATAGATAATAAATATTTGTTAAAGTTAAGCTTGGAATTTAGGAACTGACTTTTTGATAGCGGATTCTTCGGTTTTCTTAACTTGTTCAAGCTCGTTTTGAGTAGCGTTAAGCTGAGTTTGTAAACGTTCTCTTTGCAAATCGAGCTGAGTTTGAATAGAGTTCATTTGGTTGATTTCAGCGGTTAATTTAACAGTGTTAGCGGAAGATTCAGCGAGTGCTTTGTTCATTTCTGCTTCAGCCGCTTTAACTTGAGCATCTGTTATATTAGCTTGAGAAATAGTTTTAGCGTATGTATCGTAAGCTTTTTGTTGAGCTTGAGAAGATTGTTGAGCTCTTTGAGATTCTTTAGCGAAGATTGAATCAGTCAAAGTGTAGCATTTTTCGGAAATATTCATTAAGTTAGCGTTACACTTGTTCAAGCGTGAAGTTAAAGCCAATTTTCTTGATGTGAATAATGCGTAACCCATAACGTCCTCAATCTCTCTAATTCTAAAGACTTTCGTCTTTATTTTTTTAATCTCTCGTACTTTTATAAAAACATTGGATATGAAATAATTGACTTTTTGTATATATTAAACTTAACAAAAGTTAATAAAATAAAATTAAGATAATTAAAGATAATTAAAGATAAGAATAAAAAAACTTTTATATCAGTTTTCTATGTTTTATAATTTAATTGTCACAGATTAGGAATAGAAAAATGGATATATTTTCAATATTTACACTTTGCGGCGGTTTGGCATTTTTCCTTTACGGAATGCAGGTTATGTCAGGCGGACTTGAGAAAGTTGCAGGCGGAAAACTCGAAAAACTTTTGCGAGAAATGACTTCTAATCCGATTAAAAGTTTGGCATTAGGTGCGGGAATAACAATCGCAGTTCAGTCATCATCAGCATTAACGGTTATGCTTGTCGGACTTGTAAACTCGGGAATTATGAGTTTAGGTCAAACAATCGGCGTTATAATGGGGTCAAACATTGGAACGACGTTAACGGCATGGATTTTGAGTTTATCGGGAATTGAAAGCAATAATTTCTTTTTAATGTTGTTAAAACCCGAAAATTTCTCACCGTTATTTGCTTTAGTCGGTATTTGTATGATGATGGTATCAAAAAACGACCGAAAGAAAAGCACGGGTGCTATTTTAGTCGGCTTTGCGATATTAATGTTTGGTATGGAATTAATGACCAATGCCATGAGTCCGTTAGCAGACATGCCCGAATTTGCGGGAATATTGACCGCATTTACAAATCCTTTGTTGGGTGTTATTGTAGGTGCTTTGTTCACAGGGATTATTCAAAGTTCGGCAGCTTCTGTCGGTATTTTGCAGGCTTTGTCATTGACGGGAAGTGTTTCATACGGAATGGCTGTTCCGATTATTATGGGACAAAACATCGGAACTTGCGTTACTGCATTGATTTCGAGTGTTGGAGTTTCGACGAATGCAAAGCGAGTTGCGGTTGTTCACATATCTTTTAACCTTTTAGGTGTGGCGGTTTGTTTGCCGTTGTTTTACATTGGTAATTATTTATTGCATGCAAATTTGATAGACAAAGTTATAAACCCTGTCGGAATAGCTTTTGCACACACGGTTTTCAATGCTTTGACGACAATTATTCTTCTTCCTTTTGCCAAACAGCTTGAAGCCATTGCAAATAAAGTTATAAAAGATAAACAACAAGACAAAAAAGAAAAGAAATCTGATGTATTCCTTGATGAAAGAATTTTGCTTTCACCGACGTTTGCTGTTTCGGAATGTTCACATCACGCAACGTCTATGGCTGATTTAACGGAAGATATTTTCTTTGAATCAATAAATTTACTTAAAAATTACAGTGCAACAAAAGCTCAAAATATATTTAATTCAGAAACGAAATTAGATAATTATGAAGATAAACTCGGAACATTTTTGGTAAAACTTTCAGGGAAAGAACTTTCAGAGCAGGATAACAATGAAGTTTCAAAATTGCTCCACACAATAGGTGATTTCGAGAGAATAGGCGACCATGCGGTCAGCATTGCTTTTGTAGCAAAAGAAATGCACGAAAAGAATGTTCGTTTTTCTGATGATGCAAAGAAAGAATTGAACATTCTCGGAAATGCAATTCACGAAATTATGGAAATAACTATCGAATCATTTGAAACAGGCGGAGTTGCTCTTGCGACAAAGGTTGAGCCGTTAGAACAAGTTATTGACGGAATGGTTCTCGAAATCAAGAACAGACACATCAAAAGATTGCAGGAAGGCACTTGTACGATTGAACTCGGATTTATGCTTTCAGATATTTTGAACTGTTATCAAAGAGTTTCAGACCACTGTTCAAACATTGCGGCTTGTGTTATTCAAATTCAATCTTCACAGCTTGATATGCATAAATATTTGAATGATATCAAGACAGGCGAGGACGAAAACTTTACTAAGGAATTTGAAAGATATTCGGAAAAGTATTCGCTTGATTTTGCAACAAATGTTAATTAATAAAACATTTTTCAAAATTATGATAAAATTTTAAAAACAGATAAATATGAGGATTCAAATGGGAAAAGTTGCTTTAATAACAGGTATAACAGGTCAAGACGGTTCTTATTTGGCAGAACTTTTGCTTGAAAAAGGATATGAAGTTCACGGAATGAAACGACGTGCTTCATCGTTTAATACACAAAGAATTGACCATATTTACCAAGATATACACAACACAAAGTCTAAATTCAAACTTCACTATGGAGATTTGACGGACAGTTCAAATTTAATCAGATTAATTCAAGAAATTCAACCTGATGAAATTTACAATTTAGCAGCTCAATCCCATGTTAAAGTGTCTTTTGACTCGCCCGAATATACAGCAAACGCAGATGGTATAGGAACTTTAAGACTTTTAGATGCAATAAGAATTTTGGGACTTGAAAAGAAAACGAAATTTTATCAAGCATCAACGAGTGAACTTTTCGGACTTGTTCAAGAAACACCGCAAAAGGAAACGACTCCGTTTTATCCCCGTTCACCTTATGCTTGTGCAAAGCTTTATGCTTATTGGATTTGCGTAAACTATCGTGAAGGCTATAATATTTTCGCTTGCAACGGAATTTTATTCAACCATGAAAGCCCACGCAGAGGTGAAACATTTGTAACGAGAAAAATTACTCGTGCAGCTTGCAGAATTAAAGAAGGTCTTGATGAAAAACTTTACCTTGGAAACTTAAGCTCTAAAAGAGATTGGGGACATGCAAAGGATTACGTTGAAGGAATGTGGCGAATTTTGCAGCAAGATGAACCGAAAGATTACGTTTTAGCAACAGGCGTAACGACAACCATTCGTGATTTTTGTAAAATGGCATTCAAAGAAGTCGGAATGGATATTGAATTCCAAGGCGAAGGCGTAGATGAAAAAGGTATTGATAAAGCAACGGGCAGAGTTATTGTAGAAGTTGATCCGAGATATTTCAGACCGACGGAAGTTGATTTGCTTCTCGGAGATTCTTCAAAGGCTCGTAAAGAGCTTGGCTGGAAGCCGAAATATGACTTGCAAATGCTTGTAAAAGAAATGATAGCAACCGATTGGGAAGAAGCTAAAAAGGCTAAATTCTTGCTTTCGGAAGGTTATGAAGTAACGGAATCACACGAGGCGTAAAAATGTTAGATAGAAATGCAAAAGTATATATCGCAGGGCACAACGGATTAGTAGGTTCTGCACTGTTAAGACGTTTTAAAAAAGAGGGCTTTACAAACATTGTAACCCGTTCTTCAAAAGAGTTGAATTTGATTAATCAAGCAGACGTTGAAAAATTTTTTGAAGAAGAAAAACCCGATTATGTACTTTTGGCAGCGGCAAAAGTCGGCGGTATTATGGCAAATTCAACATATCCTGCAGATTTCATCTATCAAAATTTAATGATTTCAACAAATGTTATTCATGCTGCATACAAATTTGGAGCTAAAAAGCTCTTGAATTTAGGCTCAAGCTGTATTTATCCGAGAATAGTTCCCGATAAAATGGCTGAAGACTGCCTTTTGTCTGCACCGCTTGAAAAAACAAACGAAGCTTATGCACTTGCAAAAATTGCAGCAATAAAACTTTGTTATTATTACAATAAACAATACGGAACAAACTTTATCTCGCTTATGCCGACAAACCAATATGGAATAGGCGATAATTTCAATATGGAAACAGCACACCTTTTGCCAATGATTATGAGAAGATTTCACCTTGCTAAATTACTTGCAAACGGTGATTTTGATGCGATTAAAAAAGATTTAAAACGATATAAGCTCGGAAACGGGCTTGATGACAGCTTTGATTATAATAACAATGCCGAAGTTGAAGAAGTTTTAAACAAATTAGGTGCATATAAAGACCACGTCGTACTTTGGGGTGACGGTTCGGTGTTCAGAGAAATGATGTCCTCTGATGATTTGGCAGATGCATCTTTTTACTTAATGGACAACAAAGATGCCGATGAAATCGGCGAGCTTGTGAACGTAACAGATGGAACGGATATTCAGCTTAAAGAATTATTTGATATTGTAAAAGACATTATCGGCTTCAAAGGCGAAATAACTTACGATAAGACGAAACCTAACGGAACGCCGAGAAAATTAATGGATGCAACCAAAATCAAGGCTCTCGGCTGGAGTCCTAAAATTGATTTAAGACAAGGCATTAAAGCTACTTATGACTGGTATTGCTCATTATGACGGAAAAAGCTGCGGTAGTAATTCCAATATATGCAAAATATCCGACAAAGGCTGAAAAAGCTTCTTTGATACAATGCAAGAGAATTTTGGATAATCACAAAATAATTGTTGTTTGTCCTCAAAGTCTTGATGTGTCGGAGTATAAGTTTTTAACTAATCGATTTGAACGATTTGAAGATAAAAATTTTAAAAGTGTAAAATCGTATAGCCGTTTATGTTTAGACGTCAATTTTTATAAGCGTTTTGAGGATTTTGAATATATTTTGATTTACCAACCTGACGGTTGGGTGTTCAAAGATGAGCTTGAATTTTGGTGCGAACAAGGTTATGACTACATCGGTGCACCTTGGTTTGAAGGTTTTGAAAAAGCTGATAAAAATTCAAAAATGTTGAAAGAGGTCGGAAATGGCGGAATGTCACTTCGTAATGTAAAAAAACACATTAAATTGTTTGAAAATCCCCATTTTATCCAGCCATATTCGGCGATTGCCGAAGAAAATAAAAAGCACAAAATGATTTCAAATATTTTAAATATTCCTGTCAATTTCTGTAAATACTTGTCGCAGTTCGTTATTCCGATTAAATTCGGAACGAAATTAAACGAGGATTTTTATATAGCAAAATATGCTAAAATCATAGTACCTGATTTCAAAATTCCTGAGGCGGAAATTGCATTGAAATTTGCTTTTGAAAATCAACCCAAAAGACTTTACGAAATGAATGGCAAAAATTTACCGTTTTTATGCCACGCTTTTCAAAAATACGATTATGAATTTTGGGAGCCGTTTATCAGGCTTGGAGAAGAAAATGCCTTGGGAAAATAATCTTCAAAAACTCATTGATGAACAATTCCATAAAGACAATTTTTTAATTACAACTAATAGTGTTATCAGTTGTAAAGAGGATAAATACGCAGCAATTTATTGTTCAAGCAATGGCGTTTTTCGAGAAGATATAGCTGAATGTTTTCAAAAAAGCATAGTTGAAAAAAATAATTTTGAATGGTATATGAATCGCTTTCCTTACGCAGAAAAACATATTTTTATCCGAGATATTTCAAAAAGATTTTACCAATTCGGAATTAATGATAATGAGTTAAATTCCCTTGAAAAAATTGCGGATATGATAAAAAAAGAAACACAGGGCTATAAAATTATCACAATCGGCTCGTCATCAGGCGGAATGGCGGCGATAGCTCTCGGTAAACTTTTAAATGCCGAGTTTACAATTGCTTTTAGCCCGATGCTTAAAACTTATAAGTCTGATACGGAAAATCTTGAGGAAAAGTTGAAAGCAAAAGAAGTTTTTGATGCGACAGAGTATGCAAAGTCAGATGTGTCGGTGTTTTTTGTCTATCCAAACGGTAGCGAATGGGATATTTACAACAGTTCGTTGGTTAAAGATTTTGAAAATGTTCATTTTTTGCCGATAAAGTCTGATGTTCACGGAGTTCCGATAAATAAGAGATTGATAAAAAAACTTTTGAATTCCGATAAAAATAAGTTGATGAAAATTTTCAAATATAGTACAGCAGATGTTGTAAGCGAATACCTTTTTGCCCGTGAAAACTGGGGTTGGGGAACTTATTTGCTCAGGGTTTTTGACTATATAAAAAAATATCCGCTTTTCTTTTTACGAAAAGATTTTTACGAACTTGTCATAAAATAATTGTGGTAAAATAGATAAAAAGATGTAAAGGATTTTTCAATGAAAATATCGGTCGTGACAGTTTGTTATAATTCTGAAAAAGTTATAGAAAAAACCATTCAAAGTGTTGTGTCGCAAACATTTGACGATTTTGAATATATAATAATAGATGGTGCTTCAAATGATAAAACACTTGAAATCGTAAATAAATACCAAGATAAAATAACAAAAGTTGTTTCTGAAAAAGACGGCGGAATTTATGATGCCATGAATAAAGGTATTGCAAATGCTTCGGGGGATTATATCGTATTTTTGAATGCCGATGACGTATTTTTACATGAAAATGTCTTGAAACTCGCAGCCGAAAAAATGAATGACGGAAAGGCTTTGTATTACGGCGATTTGGTCTTTCTTGAAAAATCTACGGGAAAATTGAACAACCGCAGACAGAATAATGTGAATTACGTTTATTTGTGCGGCGGAATGCTTTTTCACCCTGCAATTTTTGCATCAAAAAAATTATTTGAAAAAGTCGGTAATTTTGACACAAAATATCGTATAGTTGCAGATTATGACTGGGTAATAAGAGCTTTGGTAAAATTTAAAGCAAGCTGCAAATACCTTGATATGCCGATAACTGTCTTTGCAGACGGAGAGGGAGCTTCATCTAACCCGAAAAACAAAGAAAGACACAAAAACGAACGAGCGGAAGTTCAAAAGAAGTATTTTTCACCATTGATGATTTTTGTTTCAAATTTCTTGTATAAATCAATGAGAAGTTCACTTTCAGCACCTGTTATTAAAGATATTTTGAGTACGAATTTCTTTAAAAATCGTCAAGATGTATAAAACTTTTAAATAATTAAATATTTTCAAATAAAATAAAAAATAGTATAATTTTTTTCAAAAAGGGATAATTAAGAAAAGAAAAATTATAAGTATTTTGTTAATTATGTTGTTTTTTACAAACGGTGTTGTATCGGCAAAAGTTAATCAAAAGGGGTCACAACCAATGAAAAAAACAGTTCAAACTGCAGGTCGAACTCAACTGGGAAATTTTGCTCCGGAATTTGCTCATTTTAATGATGATGTGCTTTTCGGTGAAAATTGGAATAATACTGATATTGATTTAAAAACACGTTCGATAATTACGGTAGTATCCCTTATGTCGCAAGGAATTACGGATAATTCTATAAAATATCATCTTCAAACGGCAAAAAATAATGGAGTTACAAAATCTGAAATAGCTTCAATAATTACGCATTGTGCTTTTTATGCAGGCTGGCCAAAGGCTTGGGCAACTTTCAATCTTGCTAAAGAAGTTTGGGCAGACGATAATGCAGATAAAAATTTGAGCGAAAAAGACAAATATGAAAAAACTTTAATGTTTCCGATAGGCAGCGAAAATACGGCTTATGCGAAATATTTTATCGGAAAAAGTTATCTTTATCCTATTTCATCAAGCCAAGTCAGAATGGTAAATGTTACATTTGAACCGAAGTGCAGAAATAATTGGCATATTCATCACACAAAATCAGGCGGTGGACAAATCTTGATTGCAATAGGCGGCAGAGGCTATTATCAAGATTTTGGAAAAGCTCCTCAAGAGCTAAATGTTGGAGATGTTGTTAATATTCCTGCAGGTGTAAAACATTGGCACGGTGCAGCTCCCGATAGTTGGTTTTCTCATATTGCTGTGGAAGTTGACGGCGAAGAAACTTCTAACGAATGGCTTGAACCCGTTACTGACGCAGAATATAATAAATTGAAATAATTTTTGAGGGCTGTTTTTACAGCCCTTATTTTTGGTTAATAAAAAATTGAATTTAGCTGTTTCGAGGATTTTTGTTGTTCTTGCAAGTGAAATTTGGTAAAAAAAGAGCGATTTTACTCGCTCATGTCTGGAATTAAGAATAGTTGGAAGTATGAAAAAGATATTATAAATATAGCTTTAGAAAAAATTTCATACAATTAGCCACTTGGGTATATTTTGGAGAATTTTAAAATCTGACTTTTTTCTTTAATATCAATGAATTACAAGAATAAAATTAAGGAAATACATTAATATTATTAAGTAACATAATTAGAAATGATAGATGTAATAAAAATATATTAGATTTCTAATATTCCAATACAAAATCCTTTTTTATAAAATTGTAACATGAAAATTCAATTTATTTGACTTATTTTTGAACAGCAAAAATAAGAGGAATAATATTTGCAAAATGGTCAAATATCGTTAATTGCGTAATATAAACTCCAAGAAAAACAAAAAACCACTCTGTGAGTGGCTTTTAAAGTGGTGCCGCGTCTCGGAATCGAACCAAGGACACAGGGATTTTCAGTCCCTTGCTCTACCAACTGAGCTAACGCGGCGAACACCTTTATTAAATTTTCTTGAGTATCTTTACTCTTTTGTTACTAACTCTAATTTAGCTGTATTAGAGCTTTCGCCCTCGGGGTTTACTTTGTCTTGCGACACCCTCACCCCGATTATCTTATCGCCTTGCGGCTTACGATTTGTTTTTAATCTTTGGCTCTTTTAACTGCCTCTGTAACAAACCTTGATTTGCTACCTTTAACGTTTCTTACGTTGACCTCTTTTTGAGGTTTTGCTCCGCCCTCTGCTTTGCAGATTGCTTCACATTCCTTACCACTTACCTGAACGAACTCCGTCCGTTCCATATTATTATAATATTCGCTGAATTTTTTCAGTCAAGACTTTGTTTTGAAAATTTCTATCCTCGTTCGATTTCTGTTGTCAAAAGCTCGCCATAGCTGTTGAAACCGCCGTTTGTTTCTTCTATTACAAATGTTGTTGTAGGATCTTCTTTTTTTGCTTCAAATGCTTTTGCTTCTGCTTCGTCTAAATCCTCAAATTCGCCTATCAATTTCGGTGAAAATGTCGTCGCTGTTTCTATCAATACTCTATACATTTTTCTATCCTTTCCAAGTTTTTATAATTCTCTATATGTAATTACATTATACTCTTTTATCTTTTCTTGCAACTCTTTATCTGTCACAGCCGAATATTCTTTTCGATTAGAATTTCTCTCCTCGTTTAAATCAGGGTGGCAAATAACTTCAAGCACGCAATCACAGTCTTTAGAAGCCTCTATTCCGCTTAAAATTGTATCTTTATCCATCATGCCCGTATATCCGACACCGATGACTCTATCATTTGATTTAAGTCCGTATTTATAAAGCGTTCCACGGTTTATGACGGTGAAAACATTCAAAATACATATTTTTATCAAGTTAATATAATATTGGGGATTAAACCAATCCTTATGATTTTTAGCCGAATAAGGGTATTCAAACTGTGTTCTTATACGAGGAATGCCGTATTCTTTTGCCAATTTACATACCAACTCAAAAATTTTGGGAATGGCATGTGTATGAACATGTGAATCAATATGATCCGGTTTTGCATATTTCAAAACGGTTTCTATTTGTTTACGAAATTCATGTTCTACTTCTACCATAAAATCATCATCAAACGACTTTATAATCATTTGCAAAAAGCCGTTATTAAATTTTCCGTCTTTGTCATACAATTTACTGTCGTTTTCTCGTGAAGCCTGCTGCAACATTGTCTTTCGCTCGATTATGTTCAAATGAATGCCAAGTCCGATGTCAGGCATTCTTTCAAGGCTTTTTACCGCATGCTCAAAGGCGGGCATGTTTGCCATTATGCAGGTACTCGAAAGTATTCCGTTTTTATATCCGTCAATAATCGCCTCATTGACCGTTTTGCTCATTCCAAAATCGTCTGCATTTATAATTAATTTCATCAGTTACCCTTTTTGATTAATGAATATTTTACACCCTGGTCAATTATTTTGAAATCGGCATGTTTGCTATATTCTTCAACATCAATGTTTTTTATTACAATTACGGTATTATCATCGTTTAACAAGTTTTGAAGTTTGTCATACAATGGAAATTGTTCGTATATAACGTGTTTTTGATAATAATAATTTAAGGAAAATCTTCGTCCAAATCCGAAAGAAGCGAGAGTTTCATTTTGAACTTTTGCTCTATTTGCAAATTTCATTAAGTCATTTTGACCAAATACATAGTCAAATTTGAATGCAGCAGGAACTCCGACCGCTGACAATGCCGTTATAAAAAGAACAATTACAAAAAACAGTTCTTTTCTTAAATCTTTTATCGAACAAATTGTTATACAAATACCGCCTATTATCATCGCAGGTGCAAACGGCAGCAAAACAGTCGTATATTGTGCAAAATCATTTTGTAATAATTGTTTTGCAAAAGGCAACACACAGCCTGCTGCAAAAAATATTATTCCCATAATTGCTAAAAGAGCTGTTAATACTCTGTTTTTAGAATTTTCGGGTTTCTCGTAGTTTAATAAAACAGCTGCAGTTATACATGTTAAAAACGGATATATCGGTAAAATATATGTTATTAATTTTGTGCTTGAAATCGAGAAAAATGCAAGAATGAAAATCGTTGCAATCGCATTAACTGTAACGAATTTTTGTGTATTGTCAAATTTATTGAAATCAAAACCGTTTTTAAATACAGTAACAATTTTTGAAATCCAATCTTTGCAAGTTGCAATAAACGGTACAATCCATGGGAAAAAACCCCATAAAATCGTTAAAACAAAGAAATAAACAGGCTGCTTTCTGCCTAAATCAGCCGAGGTTGTAAATCTTGCAATGTGGTGTTTTATAATATATTCGTTGAAAAACAGCGGGTCATGCTTTTCTAACATTAAAAAATGCCAAGGAAGCACTATTGCTAAAAATAATATTGTTCCGGGGATAAAAAATATCGGTTTGAAAAGCTCTTTGAATTTTTTAGCTGCAATATAAACAAAAAACATTGTTCCGAAAGGAATTACAAATCCGGGAATACCTTTTGCCAAAACAGCAAGAGCCGAAAAAATATAAAATAACCACCAAAACCACTTTTTATTATTTTCTGAACAAAATAAAGTCATAAATCCGAAAAATACAGAAAATGTTGTGCAAAAGGCGAGAACAATATCAAGAATTGCAAATTTCGATAAAATAAAAAATTCAGCAGAAGTTGCAAGAACTAAAGCCGAAACAAATCCGAATTTTGTTGAGATATTTTTTTTGCCGATAAAAAATAAGAGGCATGAACTTAAAAATCCGAGCATGGATACAGGAAAACGAACCGTAAATTCGTTAACTTTACCAAACAGTCCGAATGACAAGCATTCTAACCAAAAATATAAAGGCGGTTTTTCAAAGAAATATTCACCATTCAAATATAAAGTCATGAAATCTTTAGAGCGAAGCATGTCATGAGCCATTGATGCATAACGGGTTTCGTCGATATCCATTAAAGGATAACTGCCTATTCCAAAGAAATAAATGAAATATAAAATTAAACAAAGCCCAATGAATGTGAGCATTTCCGAATGTTTTTTTATAAAATCAACAACCATAAACCGTACCTCTTTAATTTATTATAGCAATAAAGAAAAAACCATGATGTAAACAACTGTAAAGATGTTTATCAGGGGCAAAATTCAGCAATAAAGCAAATTTTGAAATTTGAATTAATAAAGAGAAACAAAACTATTAACAAAATCGCATATTAGCATTACTATTAGATAGGAAGGTGAATATGGATTTTGTAATTCTTGGGGGATTATTCTTATTCTTTTCATGTTTCGGACTAATCAGTTTAAAGAGAAATGAACGATTAGAAAAAGAAAGACGATTTGCGGCAATAAACCCGATAATGGGTCAGCCTGTAATATCGACGGAACCCCACACAATAACTAAAAATAAATCTATAAAAAGAAAAATGCCGGTGACAGCATCGGTTATTGTTGAGCAGCCTTTGTCAAAAGTATTAAAAAGCCGTTGGATGAAATTTTTCAAGAGCAAAAAATATTATGATAAAGAGTTCAAAAAAGCTTCCAAATTAGCAGTTATCAAGATGAAGAACGTTGCAAACGATGCACATTTGATAGTTAATACGAGAGTTCAGACATCAGTCATTCGTTCAAACAACATTTTAGAACCCGAAAAGATATGTGCAGTAGCGTATGGGGAAGCGATAACATATTATTAAAAAATAATATTGACAAAATAAATTGAGCAAATAGAATAAAAGTACAATTAAATATTGGGGCGTCGCCAAGTGGTAAGGCATCTGGTTTTGGTCCAGACATCTCGGAGGTTCGAATCCTTCCGCCCCAGCCATTAAACTCACCAATCGGTGAGTTTTTTATTGTGTAAAAAGTTTGGCTGTAAATAAAGTGCAAGTGTGAGATGGGTACATTTTAACCAAGAGGTAAATATAATGGCTTTTATAGCGATTTTAATAGAATGAGATACACTTGCACTAGTTGAACTTTATCTGCACTTATTTATACATTACTTGCACTAAAATCATATCAATTTCAAAAACAAACTTCGAAAATTAGCAATATATTCACGTTTTAGCCTTGTGTATTTAATGCAAGTAAAAAAGTATTCCCTAATTTGAGATATGCAGAATTATCTCCGAGATTGAGATAAAAACACTTGACTTCTATTGAAACAAGAGTAATTAATGTCATTGTAAAAGGTCTTTAAACAAGGTTTAAAAGGGTTTTAAATGAACAAATTACATTTACTCAACGAAGCAGAAAAACTATACTGTGTTGAAAATTTAACCCCAGAAATGATAGCCGAAAAATTAAATATCTCACGCAGAACTGTTTTTAACTGGAAAAAGAAATACAAATGGAATAATCATATTGTCAGAATAAAAGATTTTTCAAATCAAATTGCTGGTGATATTTATAATATTGGAGCAAAACTTCTTACAAAACTAAATGACGACATAGATAATAATAGAATTTGGAATAAACATGAAATTTGTGCTTTAGAAAATATTATCAAAATCATAAATAAAGAAGAAAAAGGACAAACCAAGAACTTGAATAATTTTTTAAATAAAAAGAAGCCTGCAAAGTTTTTAACCCCAGATGTCATTGAAGAAATTAATAACGAAATTTTAGGTTGGAATGGTGCATATTAAATTGTGTAGAATTATCTCTGAGATTGAGACGAAGAGTTGATTTATTTGAGACAAAGAGTGATGAATGGTTGTGTAAAAAAGGAATAAAAACATGGTCGAATTCACTCCAGAAAAATCAAAGAAAATAGCCTTAGCTAGGCTAGATTTGCTTAATCAATGGAAAGAATTTAGAAGAAAGTCTGAAAACAAATTACAAGCCGATTATGATTTTGTGAATTTACACAACACTAGTAATTCTCATCTATTTGGGATATTAGGAAAAATATCTCGTGGTAGTTTGCACCGTTGGAAAACAATTCTAAACGATACAGAAGATTATACTAAGCTTATCCCACAATATAGATATGCAAAAATAGATGAATACCGAACTTGTTTAACCGATGAAGAAATTAAAATCTTTATGGGATTGCTTTTGCACCCCAACCGACTTTGTATCGGTAAAGCCATTGCCCTTACTAAATACAAACTTCAACAACAAGGTCAATCGTATATTCCAGCAGATATTACTTTTAGAAAATATGCTAATTGGTTTAAGAAGAATAATTATGATAAATGGGTATTGGCACGTGATGGTGAAAAAGTACTATCAGATAAAGTTGAACCATATATTAAAAGAGATGCAAGTTTATTAGAAGTTGGAAATATTCTTGTAGCTGATGGACACATTTTAAATTTTAATGTGATAAATCCGTTTACAGGAAAGCCTACAAGAGCAACATTAGTTGGATTTTTAGATTGGAAGTCAACAGCACTTGTTGGTTATGAAATTATGTTAGAAGAAAACACGCAATGTATCGCAAGTGCATTAAGAAATTCAATTATTAATCTAGATATGATACCTAAAATTGTGTATCAAGATAATGGTAGAGCATTTAGAGCAAAATATTTTACTGACAATAAAGGATTCTCTGAACTTGGTTTTAATGGTCTTTATTCAAAACTTGGTATAGAAACAGTATTTGCAAGACCATACAATGCCAGAGCAAAAGTTATTGAAAGATTTTTCAAAGAATTTCAAGAGGGATTTGAAAAGTTATTACCAAGTTATGTTGGTTCATGCATAGATAATAAACCTGCCTACCTAATGCGAAATGAAAAACTTCACAAGCAATTACATAATGATTTTGTGCCTACGTTAGAGGAAACAATAAAAATGATAGAAATGTGGTTGAATTTCAAAAATTCTCAACCTTGTCCGAACGCAACAGATAAAACAATAACAGAAGTGTTAGAAGAACGTAAAAGGCAAAATATTAATATTAACTTACTTGACGATTTAATGTTAGCAACTGAAGTCAAAACAATTCAAAGAAACGGAATCAGATTTTTAAACTGTGATTATTTTGATGAACGACTTTATGGGTTTAAAAGTAAGGTTCTAATTAAATACAATTTGTTTGACCTGACGAGCATTAAGGTTTATACAACAAAAGGTGAATATTTATGTACGGCAGGACGTGTAACTGAAACTCACCCAATGGCAAAATTATTGGGTACGGTTACTGATTTTGAGGATTATAAACAAAAAATCGTAAAACAAAGAAAATTGCATAAGAAAACTATAAACGCCGTCAAAGAATATTTATTCAATGATGAAGTTAAGTATTTAGAAACGAAAATGCTTGAAGAAAATTCAAACCCTGTTCAAACAGAGTTCAAAGAACATTCAAAATATATTCAAAAAATATTTAAGAATAATTCAGAAAAATATGAGTATTTAATAAAGACTAATCCTGATGATAAATGGATAACAGATTTTAAACAAACAAAGGAGTACAAACTTTTATATGAATAGAATTTTTGTTAAAACAACTAATGTCAAAAACTTTATAGGACTTGTTGAAAATCTTTTAAACAAATCAAAGAATATTCCGAAAATGGGGTTAATATACGGAGAACCAGGATTGGGGAAATCTCAAACAGCATTGTGGTTAGCTTGTAAATATGATGCGATATATTTGAGAGCGACAAATCTTATGACAGGGCGATGGTTGTTAGAAGAAATTGCAAAAGAAATGGATGAAATTCCAAGATATTTAACGTCAGACAATTTTAATTTAATAGTTCAAAAATTAAAACAAAAACCACAACTTATTATTGTTGATGAAATAGATTACTTAATGAACAACTTGAAGACAATAGAAATTTTGAGAGATATTCACGATGAAACCAATTGTCCAATAATCTTTGTTGGTATGGGATTGGCTCATAAAAAATTAGAACGATACAAACATCTTTTTGATAGGTTTTCAGAAATTGTAAAATTTGAAACTTTTGGGGTAAATGATATTGCTCAAATAACAAATCAATTAGCAGAAATTAAACTTACAGCTGATTCTATCGAATATATACACAAAAAATATAATCGTTTCAGACAAATTGTGCAACTGATAAATCAACTTGAAATAGTTGCTAAAGATAATAACTTACACGAAATAACTCTTGATGTAATTAAGGAGATTTTATGAATATTGAAAAAGCGGATTTTCGGTAGGGCACCGTGTGAGCGAGAGCGAACCCAGCCCGTAAGGTGTCGGGCGGACGTTACTCCGCCGACACCCCGAATAATCCAAGACAGAAAGGATTTATAAATGAATATAGAAAAATTAGCAAAACATATAAAAGAATTCACACTAGATGAAATTAATATGATTGCTGAATGCGATTGTAAAACGGAGCTTGAACAGTTATTGAACAGTAATAAAATATACTTTGAACAAGGATTGTATAAATGTAAAGAAAAAGAAGTTTTATTAGATTATGAAATTTTTACGATTCCTAAGAAAATCAAAAAGTCTATTTTGACAAAGACTGCGATAAATAGTTTTATGAAAAATTATGTTCAGAAGAATTGCAAACAAGGTACAGTAAAAAATTATAATTCAATATTTAAAATGCATATTTTGCCTGCATTTGGGGATAAAAAATTAAACGATATTTCAATTGAGGATATTAAAAGTTTTTATATTGAATGTAAAAATAGAAACCTGTGTGCTAAAAGGATAAAAAATACTCTCGCTCTACTCAATCAACTTTTAAAATATTATCAAAACAAAGGAATTATTTCTAAAAAATGTGTATTTCAAGTAAAACGTATAACTGATAAAAACAAATTTGATATTAATAGAATAGTTTTTAATTAAAATTTAACTAATCGTTTTGTGATTCTAAATATTTTGTTTCGGTGCTTATTAATTCTGCAAGTTCTTCTTCTGTTGGCAACACCGTTTTGTATTTACTTGCAAAAATTTGTAAGCTTTCTTGAAGAATTGAGTATTTAACCATTGTTTCAGATTTATCGGCACACATTATAATCCCGATAGTTGGGTTATCATCTATCCCACGCTTTAATTTATCAAACATTCTGACATACATATCCATTTGTCCAATATCAGCATGAGATAATTTTGTTGTTTTTAAATCAATTACAACAAAGCACTTTAAAATGTAGTTGTAAAATACTAAATCGGCATAAAAATGTTCGTTTTCGGTGCTAATTCTAAATTGTCTTGCGACAAATGAAAACCCTTTACCTAATTCAAGCAAAAATTTTTGCAGATTTGTAATTAAAGCCGATTCTAACGTGCTTTCTTTACCTTCAATATTTTCCGGTAAATCTAAAAATTCTAATACATACGGATCTTTTACAAAATCTTTCGGACTAATAATAGCAGGCAAACAGGTGTTATCATTATTTTCTTGTGTAGATAAAAGTCTTTGATAATAGCCACTTTTAATGTTTCGTTCAAGTTGACGGTATGACCAATTTTGAGTTGAGGCTTCTGTTAAGTAATAATTTCTTTCTTTTGGATTATCTATCCTTAAAATTCTTGTAATATTTGACCACGATAAATTCGCTAGACACTGTCTGTCGAATTCAGGGTAAGTAACGTAAAATTGACGCATATTCTTTAAATTGGCTTCAGAAAAACCTTTTCCAAAAGTATCTGTCAAATATTTTGATAAATTTTCAATGAGTTTTGTTCCATATTCTGCACGAGATTTTCCGGCTTGTTCTTCTTCAACAATACGTTGACCGATTTTCCAATAAGTTTCAACCATAATTGAATTAACAACGTGATAAGTTTTTGCTCTTGCAACGTTAAGTAATTCGGCTATATCTGTATAAACTTTTGAAACTTCATTTGTCATGAAAACCTCCGAGTTACTTAATTTTAACATAAAGGTAGTTGATATGAAATTTTAAGTTGTTTTTTAGTATCTTTAGTTTATGCCCGGTTTTGATGTGGGGATAGGTTATAGTGTTAGAGAGAGATTTTCTATGACAAACTTGTTGATAAGTTTTCGTAATTTTCTTTTGTGATTTTTGTATTCCAGCCACCAATACGAAGTTCATCGTGTTTTGTTAAACCTGTATAAACAAGACTTGCATCTTCGTATCGTTTGAAAGCAAATACGGC
>CAKVIE010000019.1 GCA_934754505.1 uncultured Candidatus Melainabacteria bacterium | reverse complement strand
AAAATATTTTATTATTAAAATATCTATTTTTATAAATACTTACTTTCTTTTGTACCCATTCTTTTTCTTTTCTTTCCGGAGACTCTGCCGCAGCAAAAACATCCAGTGAATGTTTTTGCAAGAGGGGAAAAATAACGTGTACCCCAAGAAAAAGAAAAGAATACGGCTCCTGCGGAGTGCCTTAACTCACTTCGTTCGTTTTTACCGGATTACCACGTCGCTCACTGCTCCTCGTGATGACGCATTTCTTTTTGAATGTCATTGCGAGAAAATCGTTAAATTTTTGCCAATAAAAAACAGCCAACTCTCATGGCTGCTTTAAATATATACTCTCACGCAGTTTTTTTATGCTGCTTGTGCATTTTCCAATGTATTCTTCAAGGCTTGAACGATATCACCATCAAGCTTTCCGTCTTGAACGAATGAATCCATTATTAAAAGTGCATCTTCTGATGACATAGGATTTTTGTATGCTCTTTTTTCTGTCAATGCGGAATAAACATCGGCAACAGATACGATTTTTGACAAGTAGTCATTTGTCATTGAAGCCGATCTGTGGTGATTTCTAACGATTGACAATGCTTTTTGATTCATGCCCGTAGTCTTGAGCATTTCATAACCTATACGACTGTGGGTATCTACAACGGCTCTTTCATTGGGTGTCAATTTACCGTTTTTGTTCAAAAGTTCTTGCGGAATCATGATTTTTCCGAAGTCGTGGAACAAAGAACCTAATGCAACTGCTTGTTTATCACTCTTTGAAAGATTTAATTCATCTGCAAGTCTTACAGAATATTCAACGGTTGTGTTGATGTGAGTATCTTTAATATCCTGTAAATTATCTTTGCAAACAACTGCATTTGCACCCTTTTCGGCAAGGATATCTTTAACGCATGGAGCTTTTTCCAACATGCTGTTTATTGCTTCATCAGACATGTAACGCTCTATCAATGCGTTTTTATTGTATTTTAACAGAAAGTTTTCATAAACCTGTTCAATGGGGTTTTTATTTACCGCTGCTGTTGCAATCTGATAGATGTCTTTGTTTACACGAGGATTTGCATAAGCTCCAAATCCGTATTTTAACTTAGACGCTTGATCAGGCGGGGTTACATTGCTATTTAATTGTAAAGATTCTACTTTCAATTTAATGTCCTGATATCTTCTCTAATCAAATTGCAAAACATATTGCAATTTCCTGTACAAATATATAAAGTAAATAAGCCTCAAATTATTGCCCTGCATGCGATTTCATGTTATAAAAACCGTAACAAAAGTTTACATTACAAATTTCTAAAAAACTCAACTGCCTTTTTAATACGAGGTCCGGGGCGATTTATAAAATCATTTTGTTCTTGTGATAAATATATAATTTTTATATTAGGAAAAAGTTTTTTGAGAATTTTATCATCTGATTTATAGCAAATTAAAATAACGTCAGGTTTAAGTGTAGAAATATATTCATAAGTCACTTGCGGATACAGCAAATTTAGCCCGTCAGTTACGGAAGTATTTCCCGATTTTCTTATCAAATCTGCGATAAAAGACTTATTTCCAATAGTAATTATCGGATTCAGCTGAATTATATAAAGAATTTTTTTAGGATTTTGAACGGTATTTTTATCAATATACCCTGCAATATCTTTTACAAGCCGAATAGCATTTTCTGTCTTTCCTGCAAGCATGCCCGTTTGCAAAACAGCCTCATAAACCGAATTAACTGAATCTGTATTAAAAGTCACGGTTTTAATCCCGTTCCGCTCAAAATGGCATGTCTTAGACTGAACACCTTCAACCGCAAGCACATAATCGGGTGACAAATGCAAAATTTTTTCCTTATTTACATAAAAAGAATCCCCGACAATCTCTTTGTTTTTAGCACTTTCAGGGTAATTACAAGAGGTTGATACCCCCATAAGCTGATGTTCCGCTCCGATAGCATACATTATCTCGGTCAATGCAGGAGAAAGGCTTACAAACTGCTTTTCCGCAGCATCACAATTTGCTTGCATGCAGCAAAAACACAAAATCAAAATTCCGAGGATTTTAGTTAAAAATTTGTATGTGGAATTTTTCATCATCTTTTATCACTCTGAATTTGATACCAAAAATATTTTCGAGGTTACTTTCCGTGAAAAACGCATTTTTTTCTTTGCAAACAAGTTTCTTTTGCGAATTAATTCCGACAAAAAAGTCACCGTAACTTGCCGATAAATTCAAATCATGCAAAACAATCACAACCGTAATACCTCTTTTTGTAAGGTTTTTAACGAGATTAAGGATTTTTATCTGATTAACTAAATCCATATTTGATGTCGGTTCATCAAGCATAAGACAATCTGCTCCCGAAATCAAAGCCATTGCTATATTTGCCTTTTGAAGCTCACCCGAACTCAATTTTTCAACAAAAACATTCTTTCTGTCAGATAATTCCAACTCCTCAAGTACCGAATTAATTTGTTTTTTTTCTTCTTCCGTCAAAAACCACTTAAATCCGTTTTTGAAATAATAAGAAGAAATATAGTCGAAAAGCGTAATATTTTCGGGATATTTTAACCTCTGAGGAAGAAAAAATATCTCTTTGAAATCACTTTTTATAATTGAATTTTCAGCCCTTTCAACACCTGCCATAACCTTTAACAGAGTGGTTTTTCCTGTGCCGTTCGGTCCTGCAATGACGGTTATCTTATTGTTTGGAATTTCCAATGAAACATTTTCAAAAAGTTTTTTATCTTCAAAATTCAAAGAGAGATTTTCGACCTTAATCATTGAAAACACCTCGTTTTTCCATTAAAAAATAAACAAAAATCGGAGCACCGATAAACGCAACAACAAGCCCCAAAGGTATTTGCAGCGGATATATTGCACATCTTGAGATAAAATCAGACATCAAAATTAAAATCGAACCGATTAAAATATTCGTAAAATAAAGCCATCTGTAATCGTTTCCGACTAAAATTTTTGAAATTAACGGAGCGATAATTCCGACAAAACCCAAAATTCCTGCCGCAAGCACGCTCAATGCCGACAAAAATGCCGAAACAGCTATTATTAAAAATGTATTTAACTCTCTTTGCTTTTTATATTGGGGCATGAGTGCGGAATCCAGTCTGAAAAAGTTTAATTTCGGAATAAAAACAACACTCATCAAAAAACCCGTAAAAGCTAAAACAGCAAGCATTTTTAGAGATATTTCAACACCTTCCGAAACTCCGCCCGAAAGAATATAAATTAAAGCATAAGTTTTATCGGGATTTAACAAAATCGAAAATGAGATTATCGAGCTTGCAAACATATTTACAGACATTCCGACAAGGATTAATTTAGAAACGGAAAATTTTCCGAAACCGCAAAAAGTAATTACCAAAAGCGAGGCTGTCAATGCTCCGAAAAAGCCGAAAACAGTATAATTTGCACCGCCAAAAAACAAGACGGAAGCAACGATTGCAAGTCCTGCACCTGATGAAATTCCTGTGATATAAGGCTCTGCAAGCGGATTTTTTGAAACGGATTGCAAAAATAATCCCGCTGTTGCCAAAGCACTGCCTGCTATAACCGCTCTTAAAACCCTCGGAAGCCTTAAACTTTCTATGATAACACTATCCGTGTCACCGTTTAAAGCGAAAAGTTTTTTGACAAAATGCAGTCCCCAATCCTGATTTCCTGCAAACAGTGCAAAATAAACCGCTATTGCGAAAATCACGAAAAGTATTGCTATGAGGTAATTTCGTTTATCTTTTAACATAAAATCCTTAAAAATTAAAAAAGTCTGCTCTTTTTAGGGAGCAGACTGATTATAACATAAATCAGATGTTTTCTTTTTCCGGCAAATTGTATTTAACGAATAAGCCTAATCTGAAGTTAATTCCGGGACGGAAAACTCTGCTTCCGCTACCGTAATAACCGCAGGCGATTTTTTGGTTAAGAAGGTTATAAATGTCCCCTTGCAAGTAGAAATGAGCATCTTTTACAGTGAACAATCTTACAAGAGTTCCCATATTTACATCAATGTATCCCGGAAGATTAACTTTTCCGCCGTTAACGGTTCTTTCTGTTCCGCCTTCTACTCCAACGTATGCAGATAATCTTTCAAACGGTGTATAAACGATTGTTCCGTTAATTCTGTTGTTTGAAACCAAATCAACTTGTCTGTGATTGTCTTTATCTTCCGCATCTGTGTATGTGTAGTTAAAAATTAACTTAACTTTTTTGTTCGGAGCGATTGTAACACGACCCTCGTAGCCTTGCATATCAACTCTTGATATGTTGATGTATTTTCCGGGCCAGCCGCCGTTGTAATTAATATAATCACGATAATTGCTGTTGAAATATCCAAAATCAAAACTTAATTTGTTATTAAAGAAGCTTTGGTTGATACCTGCGTCCCAAGAATTTACACGTTCAGGGTCAAGGTTGTTGTTTTCAACTACGTAAGTTCCGCCGTCGCCAAATCTTTGATAAAGAGTCGGTGTATTAACGTTCATGCCCCAGCTTCCACGAAGTGTTGTTTTAGCTCCGTCAATTTTGAATGTCGGAAGAACTAAAGCAGCTGATGCGTTCGGTACAACCCATGTTCCGTATTTTGAATTTGAAATCATTCTTGCACCGCCACGGATAAAGAGCATATCTTTTATGTTAATTGTATCGTTGACGAATACGTCGTGTTGAAGCGTGTTACCTCTTTGATAGTTTTCCGTAGGCTGAAGTCCGCCCCAAGCACCCCAATCACTCATGCCCGCTGTTTGAAGTCTGAAATTTTCAACTTCAAAGTTATATCCGACAGATAATCTGTCCCAGCTTGCAACGTTGAAGTTATGTTGAGTTCCGACATCAAATCTTGTACCGTTTTGATTAACTCTGTATTTACTTCTGTCCATTCCCAAACCGTTCCAAGAATCATAAGTAAATCCGGGGTTATAGTGCATATCGTAGTTTGAGTTATAAACTGATGTTTTAATATCGTAATCATAATATTTATTAACGTCGTGGTGCCATACGAGCGAATTTGTTAAATCTTGTCTTACAGAATAGTCGTAATCAAGCATTCCGTTATTGTAAATATCCATGCCAAGATTTTTTCTGCCTCTGGAATATCTTATGACATCACGCAATTCGGCTTTTCCGTCCAAAAATCTGACTGCATAGTTTCCGACAAGGTTTAAATTATTGTATGAATTATCACCACGTCTGCCGTTATCTTCAAGCCATGTTCCGTCGTCTGACTTAAACCATGTTGCAGCTGTGTAATGGTCGAATTTTTCATTTCCACCCATAATTGCATAACGTTCTTTGAAATAACCGTAGTTTCCGAACATTGATTCAGCTTCGGTTTTAAGTCTGCCCGAACCCCGTCTTGTTTGCATTGCAACCATACCGCCCGATGCGGATTGACCTGCAATAGTACCTTGTGCACCTCTTACAACTTCAATTCTTTCATAATCATCTGACAATAAGAAGTTGCTCAAGTCAGTTGTTCTTGCCGTTCCTGTGATTGTATCAATTCTGACACCGTCAACCGTAAACATAACTCTGTCGGAACCTCTTATTATAAGTTTTGAGGGCTGACCGAGTCCGCCGCTTCCTTGTCCATAGGTCAAACCTGCGGTTTGATTTAATAATTGAGAAATTAAAGGTGAATTTTGAGCCTTAATATCTTCTCTTGTAATAACATCAACGCTTGCACCCGAAGTTGCCGCATCTGATGCGTAATTATTAAGTGAATAAACTTGTTTATCGGATAACTGTCCGTATAAAACTTTTCTGATTTCGGATTCTTTCCCGTCATCACGCATATCAGTCATTTCCTGAATTGCGTTCGCAGGCAGGTTTCCGCATAAAACAGCCGTCAGAAGCACTGCTAAAAATTTTGCTTTCATACTTTTTCCTTTTCTTACATTCCGTAGGAAAAATTTTTGTATAATCAAAAAGTTTTCCTGTCTCGAGGTAGCCTTTACAATAAGCATTCCGACTATTACGGCAGCGGACCTGTGTGGGACTTTCACCCTGCTTTCCTTATTTGGCAATAAAAATTATATTATAATAATTTTTATTAATCAATCGGTATTGCAAAAATCATCATAAATTAGTATCATTAATAAAAAAGGAGGTTATGTTATGTGCTTTTTATGTGAAAAATTAAAAGAATATCAATTAACCATAATGGCAATTATTCTTGCAATAGGGCTTGTTATTGCGGTTGCCGTCGGAACAAAAACTATGTCGCAAAAAGGTATTTATATGACAGGATCGGCAGAACAAGTCGTAATGTCAGATTCTGCAACCTGGTCGGTTTCCGTTAATACGAAAAAACCGACTTTGAGCGGTGCTTATCAAACTTTGCAAAAGCAACTTCCGATTGTAAAACAATATTTGCTCGACAACGGCATTAAGGCGGAAAATATCAAAGTTGAACCGGCTTCTTATTGGACATCAAATAAAAGACTTGCAAACGGAACGGTAACAGACGATATAGCTGCATATAACTATTCTCAGATAATAAAAGTTAAATCAGATGACGTGAATAAAATTCAATCTCTTTCAACCGATATTCAAAAATTGACGGAACAAGGAATTGAATTAAATTCTAATAACCCCGAATATCAATATTCAAAACTTGCCGATTTGAAAGTGGAATTGCTCGAAAAAGCTTCTCAAGATGCTAAAGCTCGTGCAAATTCAACCTTAAAAATCAACGGCAACAAAACAGGCAGAATTTTGTCGGTAAAAACGGGTGTTTTCCAAATTACGGCTCCTGAATCAACAAGCGTAAGCGATATGGGAATTATCGATTCTTATTCTATCGAAAAGAAAGTAACAGCTGTTGTCAACGTAACTTATGAAATAAAATAATAAAAATATTAAAAACGTAAAAAAGACGGCTTGAAAAAGTCGTCTTTTTTATTACAGATACTGAATGTTATTATGTTTATATTTTTCTTTTAAGGAATAAAATCCGCTCTTGAATTTCTGCAAATCTTCTATTTCATCAAAAACAACATTTAGACTTTTTAGAAATTTTTGAGCAATACTATAAAATTCATATTGCATTTTATATTCTTGTGTTTTTGCAGCAGCATACTGCAAAAGCATTTGTATATGAGGAGCAAAGTAATTATTCTTCGAAGAATAAAAACCCTCTATATCCCAAATAACATAAGAGGCTCCAATTTCTTTAACTTTATCAAGAAAACAATCAACTTCCTCAAAAGAGTCATTAATTCCGGGAACAATAATAAATTTAACTTTTACATTATCGGAATTTTTTTGAACAGAAACATATTTACGAAGATTTTCCCAAACCTTGTCAAAGCAATCAACTCTTTTAATCTTTTTATATGTATTTTCAAATGCGGAATCAGGAGAAATAACAACACGAAGCTGTCCGCTCGACAAATATTTATAAATTGTTTCAGAAAATTTTATGCCCGAAGAATGAATTATTATTTTAAAATTTTTACTTACAAATAAAGATATCAAATCTTCAAATTCAGGTAAAAGCGTAGGTTCGCCGCCTAAAAAAGATACATGATTACAATCTTTTATATAAGCACCGCCCTCGTACTCAAATAGACTTTTTATCAGTTCAAAACAATTAAAATATTTGTCGCCGCTATTGTTTTCGGGACTGCAATATATACAATTTGAATTACATTTGTTCCAATGAGCTATTTGAAAAACAGAAACATAAGATCCTTCATGGTTTAAATCCCAATCCTTGTGCAAATAAATACAATCTTTACAGGCTTGCTCGGAATTTATTTTTTCGTTTTTTTGTTTACTTTTTAACTCGAAAAATTCCTTCCAATCAACCGTTTTATCTTGATTTAACGGCATTATTAAAGGCCTGCCTTTTGTCATTTCTCTGATATAACAACAATCATGCAAAGAACTCTTCTCAATCATTAAACCATGCGAAAGAAATATACAATCCATACTCCGATTATAAAATAATTATTCCTTTTTGGTCACAAAAACAAGTTTTGCTTAATATAACTTAATAATCAAAAATTAAAAATTAAAGTTTTGAGTTGGGCATGTCGATAAGAAACTTGTAAATGAAAAACAGATAGTGAAAAGGTTTTATAAAATGATTAAAAAGTTAAGCAGCTCCAATAATAATATTTCAAACAGTGTTGAATTCTTATTGAGAGGTGCAATGAAGAGGAGAGTAAACGCACTTTCATGTGCAAAATCGGTAAATTCCGATATGGGAATAGGCAAAATGATTGCCGCAGTAAAATAATCCGAGTTGGGATAGAGAGTTTAAAAAGTCGGTCTTTGTACCGACTTTATTTTTGACTTTTTTCAGAAAATTTTTACAAAACAATTTTTTCAAAATAAAAACAGCCTTAGAAAAGCTGTTTTTTATCAAATATTTTTACTTTAAATTCTTGCAAGTGCGAAGTAAATTCCGCTGACTGTTGCCGTTGCGACGGAATATTTTTTACAATCCAAGTCTGCCAAATATTTTCTGACGTCTTTTGCGGGGATAAGAAATCTTTCGACAATGATTCCGCCGTCTGAAACAGGTTGGCTTATAACATTGTATTCATTGACTATTGCCGTTACAAACGATAAAGTTTCGGAAGAAAGTCCCGATGAGGTGGAGCAATTTTTCATTTCGAGAAAAATTTTATCTGCCGAAAGTCCTGCTTCTTCGAGAAGTTCTTTTTTTGCACATTCTTCAAGAGTTTCGTTTGCGTTTATATCTCCGATTAATCCGGCAGGAGATTCGATACAAAAATCTGATTTATTTTCCGCATAAAGAGGAGGTCTTTTGGTTTTCATAAGCAAAAAATCGTACTCGTTTGTTTCCTTATTTTTAACCAAAGTTGTAATCACAACAGCACTATCGTGAGCTGTGGTATCATTATTTCTTTTAACGTAATACCAGTCGTGTCCTTGAGGGCTTTTTGCCGATTTAAAATCTAAAAATTTTGATGAAGATATAGTTGTCATAAAACCGCCTTTTTATTGAATTATAGCACGTATTTTAAAAGAGATTTAAAACATTTTAATTTGTGTAAATAAATATTATTTTTCAGGTGTGCAAGAACATTTGTTTTGCTATAATACATCTATCGTTAGTCTTATATGTATTATTTTTTGGAGGAAAGTAATGAGAGAAAATTTACAATGGGTTTTGACATTGGCTTTTTGTGTTTCTTGTTTTACGGTCTTATGTCCTCAGGTAAAAGCCGATACAACAAAACAATTTGAAGTATTATCGACAACTGATATGCACGGCAGAGTAACAGATTATGACGTTGCTTCAAATAAAGTTGATAACAATAATCTTTGCAGAGTGTCAACGATTGTCAAACAGGAAAGAAAGAAATTTAAAAATAATGTTTTGCTGATTGATAACGGCGACCTTATTCAAGGAACATTGTTGGCTCAATATGCCATAACGGTTAAAAAAGACATAGAAAACCCGATGATTACGGCAATTAAGGCAATGAATTACGACGTATGGGTTATGGGAAATCATGAATTCAATTACAACCCTAACCAACGTGATTCACAAATTGTTAGAGCAATGAAAGCAGGTATTGCGGTTCTCGGAGCAAATATCGTTGTTAAATCAGAGGGCAAAAATATTCACGATTGTATCGTCGGCAAAGGCACATCGTTCTATGACCCGTATTACATAAAAAACTTCAACTTCGGACATAACAGAAATGTTCGTGTAGCCGTAATCGGTTTAGGTAATGCGGCAAATGAAACTTGGGATAAATCAAGCAATTACCCGAATTTGCAATTTAGCAGCCTTGATAACCCCAAAGGACTTTTGGAAAACGAAATCGACAAATGGGGAAAATACATAAAAGACAACGATTTAGCTGATATTATTATTGTCAGTGCTCATAGCGGCAAAGGTACTGATGACGGCATCGTAACAGATAAATTTTTATTGGAATCTCAAGCTGTTTCCGGTGCTGAAAAATCTCATTATGCAGATTTGTTGATTTACGGGCATGATCACCAAGCTAATATTGAAAAACTAAAAAATGCTGACGGAAAAGATATTTATATCGTAAACGGCGGCGGAACAACTGTTACGAAAAACGTATTCACAGTAACCTTTGACAAAAACGGAAAATATAAATCACATACGATAACAGCAGATGCAAAAAAACTTGCAGATGTCAGCGATGACAAACAACTTGTCAGAAAAGTTGATAAATGGTTTTATGATACGAGAGCATGGGCTTCTGCACCTTTAGGAAATTTAAACGGCGGCTGGTCAAAAATAACCAATCAGGTAAAAGACAAAACAAATAAAGATTTGCTTTTATCTCAAACTGACTTTATTGATTTAATCAACAAAGTACAACTCTGGGCGTCTTGGCAGGATACGAAAAAATCAGGTGTAAAAGGTGCGGTCGTTTCTATGGCAAGCCCCGTTGCCTCGACAAATAAAGACGGAACAATAGCATTTGTGCCAAAAGACGGAGAGTCTATTTCAATATTACAGCTTTCAATGTTGTACAGATTTGGGAATAACACTCTTTGTATGGTGGATATGACTCCAAAACAACTTTATTCTTGGATGAATGCGGTTGCAAATAAATATATGATTGATGAAAAAGGAAAAGCAACCTTAAAGCCGTCAGAAGCTGTTCACGGAACGGATACGTTCTTTGGAATTGATTATACGTTTGATATAACTCAGCCGGAAGGAAAAAGAGTTGTTTCCGCCAAAATCAACGGTCAAAATTTAACAGATATGAAAACTCCAGTGAGAGTAGTCTTAAACAACTATCGTTTGGCAGGTTCACACGGATTTAAGCAGGCTACGGGACTTTCGGAAAAAGATTGTATATGGCAAAGTACAGACAATCTTTCTGATGAAGATGCTTCCGTTCAAGCCTTACTCGGTCAATATTTCAAAGAAAAGGGCAAAGTAACCCCGTTTGATAAAATTGAAAATGTTGAAAATTCAAAATGGGAAATTAAACCTTAAAATTATTCGGAGAAGGCTTAAAGGCTTTCTCCGATTTATTACAAATTTTGGAGAAAAAGTATGAAAAAATCAGTCATAGCGGCAATTTTGTTATTAGCATTTGCAACACCTGTTTTTGCCATTACGGAAATAGAACCTGATAAAGCTCAAAAACAATCGGTTGAAGCCGCCGATTACGGGGTAAAAGCAGGAGATGTTTTATACATGAGTGATTGCGTAAGACTCGCCGTCAAAAACAGCCCGAAAATCAGAAAAGCCGAAGAAGATTTAAAAATGGCATACAGCGATATTAATTTGGCAAAATCCGATTATTTTCCGACTTTTGGCTTGTCCGCAAGATTTTTTCAAGAATTTAACAGCCTTTCGGAATATGACAGCGGAACATCGCATACTTATCTGCCGACGGTAGGAGTTTACTTAAATCAGCTGATTTGGGACTTTGGCAAAACAAGTTCAATTATTAATATGCAAAAGTTTAATAAATTGGCTGCCGAATACAATTATATTGAAAGCGTTTGCGATACGATAAACGAGATTAAGCTGAATTATTTTGCGGTATTAAAGGCTAAAGCGATTGTTGATGCGGAAAAAGACAACTACGACATCAACAAAAGAATTTTAGACGATGCAAAAGCAAAATTAACAAACAATACAAAGGTCAGAATTGATTATATCAACGCAGAGGTTTATTTCAGCAATGCGAAAATGAGACTTGAAAAAGCTGAAAACGATTACAATCAATCTATGGTGAACTTATGTAATTCAATGTATGTTTCGGGCATTCCTGATTTTACGGTTAAAAAAATTGATGTTTTCGACTCATACGATGCATTTTTCACACCTGATTTTTTAACGACACCCAAAGGTCAATGGCACAAAACGACAAATCGTCCTTATGAAACGGGTTTGGGTCGAGTTCAGCCGTTACATTTCACAATGGAAAAAGCAATAGAAGCAGCTTATGCAAACAGCCCTGACATAAAGGCTATAAATGCAACAATCGGTGCAATGAATCAATCCGTCAAAGTTGTTAAAAGACAGTATTTACCTGTTTTATCGGCAAGTGCGGGCTATAATTTCAACAACAGATTCAGACAAGACAAAGAAGACTATTGGCAAAGAAACAATAACTACGGTATTGCGGTAAATCTTTCGACACAAATAAACGGTATGAAATTCAAAAACGAAGTTGCGAAATCAAAATCTCACGTCGTAAAGGCAGAACAAAATTTAAAACAATACAAGGAAGATTTATATTTTGCGGTAAAAAGATGCTATATGAACGTTGAAACGGCTGAAAAGCAGATTTTGAACGCACAAGACCAAACTCAAAAAGCAATCGAAACCTTAAAAATGACAAGTGAAGATTACGAAAAAAATCAAGCAACTTACCTTGAATTACAATCTGCCCGTCAAAATTACAATAATGCGAGAATTTCTTATGCAAACGTGATTTATGATTACAATTCATCACTTGCAAAACTCCAAAAGGCAATGCATTATAACATTGACGAAATTTACTATTTCGCAGAGAAGGCTAACCCGAAAAAAGATATAAAAATTGACAGGGCAATTCTTGACAAATAAGTAAAGAAAGGGGATTAAAAATCCTCTTTTTTATATTTTATTTTTTATGAACCGCAATATAACAAACATAAAACTGCCAAAAATCAGGCTGATAATAGATTTTATCGACTTGTATTTTATCATTTGATAAAAGATATTTTTTTAGAGAATCGTTATATTCATTATTAAAAAATAAAGTATAAAAGTAAATTTTTTCATTCGGAAGATATTTTTCCAAATCTTGTTCAAACGCATCTGTATCAAGCATTTCATAATGAGGGAAATATTTGTTATTTTTATTTTTCGTGTACAATCTCAAACTCGGATTATTATAATAGATATTTGTCATTTGAGGGTTATCATATTTAATAATTTCGGCAACATTTCGGGAATTGTTGGTTTTTAACAAATTTTGGACAGGATAATGAGAAAAAACATAAAAATAAATTATAAAAGCCGCTAAAATCAATGATGAAACAATTTTGTTGTTTTTAATCAACAGACAAACTTGTGAATATATGAAAATTATCAGCGGAAAAACAAACAGATATAATCTGTGGGCAACAGGGTAAAATTTAGGTATATTAGATACAA
Source organism: uncultured Candidatus Melainabacteria bacterium (assembly GCA_934754505.1). Classification (GTDB taxonomy): domain Bacteria; phylum Cyanobacteriota; class Vampirovibrionia; order Gastranaerophilales; family Gastranaerophilaceae; genus RUG841. The sequence goes on along the minus strand of CAKVIE010000019.1, from coordinate 31,693 downwards.
AAACCACAAAAATTGCCATAATCATAAAAAATATCATTCTTTTATTTTGATGTTTAAGCAATATAAAAAGATTTAATATTGTAAACGCCCAGAAAAGATATTTATTAACAGAAATAAAGAAAAAGTCCGTTATAAATTTATATATAAAATTGAAAACAGATAAATCAAGATTGTAAAAAGTAGAGAAAAAGCTAAAACTATGAACCTGATATTCAAAAGTCGAAAGATACATCGGACAGAGATAAAAAATCACTAAAGCCAAAAGGCTTGTTATTACGGGAACAGAGAATATACAAAAGTTTTTCAAGGCATTTTTGTCTTTTATATCAAAGAATAATGCAGTAACAGCCATAGCTAAAAGAAGGAACAACGAGGATATAGAAAACCACGGAACTATTGCGAATAAAAGCGAAAGCAGAATTATTTTTTTCGTTGAATAATTTTTCAAATCCAAGGAATAAAAAATCCAAAACATCACTAAAGCAATGAAACTTTCTAACGAATATTGCTTACAATCCTGACAGAATTGCAGATTATACGGATTAAAGCAATAAATAAAAGTTGTTATCCAGATAAAAATATTATTTTTAAAAAATTTTTGAGCAACAGCAGAAAAGAGAGGCAAAGATAATACACTGAATATCAACGGAATTATTCTCAGAACTAAATCCTGATAAGCAAAATTTCCGACAGCATTTGAAATATTTAGCAGAAATTTTGATGCAATACAGAACAAAGGCGGAGCAACTTGAATAAAATCCAATGTTCCGAATAATTCAAAATAATTTTTGTTTACTATGCTGCTTCCGAGTAATGCCTCATCGAACCAAAATGATTTATTGTAGGCAAACATCATAATTCGCAGAACTATTCCCGCAAAAATTATAGTTGACGATATATACCAATGATTTTGGAAAATATCAATATTATATTTTTTAAATAACTTGTTCATAACCCATAAATAATATATCAAATTTTAAACAAAAAAGATATACAAAAAAAATCAAAGACGTGTTTCGGTTAAATATTGTTTTAAACCGTCAGAAATTGATTTTGCCATACGTTTTTGAAATCTGTTATCCGTAAGTTTTGAATACTCGTCGGGATTTGGCATATACGCCGTTTCTATCAAAACGGATACGGGCAAAGTCGGTCTTGTCAAAACAAAACTTGCGTAATTAGCTCCGTCATCACGTAATTTCAAATCCTTTACCAACTTATTTTTTATTGCAGAAGCAAGCTCTTTCGCTTGGCCATTGTAGTAGAAAACACTTGTGCCGTGTTTTTTGTAGGGATTGCCGTCAAGCATTGAGTTTGCGTGAATACTTAAACAAATTATCGCATTGTTAATTTTTGCAATTTCAGGCCGCCTGTAAATTTCAACATATTCATCTTTTTCTCTTGTCATAACAACGGTTGCACCCTGCTTTTCAAGAAGTTTTTTCAATTTCAGCGAAATTTGAAGATTGATAGTTTTTTCATCAATTTTTGCACAACCGAGAGCACCTTTTTCTTCTCCGCCATGACCTGCATCAATGGCGATAGTCAAACCTTTAAGAGGACGTCTTTTATCAATAATCGGGGCTTTTCTGAGCTTGAAGATAAACGAATTTCCGTAATATTCCGCATCATACCCCAAAAGCATGCCGTCGGGATTGATTGTCAGTGTTAAAATATTGTTTTCAAAAGATTTTTTTGAAATATTGTTGAAAACATTTTGAGTTTCCAAAATAAATTCTAAATTGGGAATATCTTTGATATTATATAAAGTCAACTCGAGAGAATTATTTTTTTCCGCAATTTTATAAGGATTTTGCAAATCGGTAAATAATTTCAGATATAAAAAATTATCGTCTTGATAAAAATCAATATCGGAAATATCAGCAACAGGTATTGTTTCGACTTGAGATAAAAGAGAGGCATGAGATTTACTTATCCACATAGGCTCTTTTAAATCGTAAGAAAATAACTTATACCAATTTCCGTATTCAGCTTGGAGCAAAAGATTTGTATTAAGCGGCAAATGGGTAATTCGCCTGCCGTTTTCAGACGGTTGATTTCTTAAAGGAACACTATTTTTATTGACGAAAGCCGAAGTTATTTTATCAAAAGTTTTCAACTGTGTTTTTTTTGCATTCGGGCTTGGTTTATATGGTTTTGGAATATTTTTGGTTATTAAAATTTCTTTTGAAATCGAAGTATTTTTTTTCTTTTCAACAAAAACAAATTTATTTTGCCCGTCATTTAAAGTCGGAGTGTAGCAAAACATACCGTTTTTCCAAACTTTCAAGGGATTATCGTTGACAAAAAGTTTTGATTTTTTATCAACATTTCCGACAATAAAAGTTTCTTTTGCGTTTGTATAATAGGGAGTTTTTTGCGGATAAACGACCTCAAGTGCAGAAACCGAGAGATTTACCGCAAAAATGGCAAAAAATGATAAAAATGCTACTGTAAAATTTTTCATAATAATTAAATTATGAATTATTTTTTTTATGGTTGCAAAAAAGTAAAAAAGATTAATATTAAGTCATTGCCGAAAATTTGAAAAAATTGTATAATTAATTGTCATTTCTAATAGGATATACTAATGGAAGAAAACAACAAAGTTGACGTCATAGTAGTAGGGGCAGGACCGGCAGGAGCGGCTGCGGGGATTACTCTTGCCCGAGCAGGCAAAAAAGTTGTAATTCTTGAGCGTGGTAATTTTGCAGGTAGCAAAAACATGTTCGGCGGAGCTATATATGAATTTCCGACAATAGATTTATATCCTCAATTTAAGGAAGAAGCTCCTATTGAGCGTGTAAATACTGAACATCGATACATTTTAGCTGATGAAAAAAGTTTTGTTTCAATAAATTATAAAAGATTTAAAGACTCCAAAAGTTATACGGTAAACCGTGCAAAATGGGACGCTTGGTGTATTGAGCAGGCAGAGATGGTCGGTGCATATTTTTCACCCAAAACGACTGTCCGAGAGCTTATTGTCCGAGATGGAAAAGTTATCGGAATAAAAACCGATGATGAAGATTTTTATGCAGATATTGTCATTATCGCAGACGGTGTAAATTCTTTATTGGCAAAACAAATAGGATTAAGAAAAACCATAAAAGACAGTGACGTTGCACTTGGAGTAAAAGCAGTTATAAAACTTCCGAAGAAAGTTCTTGAAGACAGATTGAATTTGGAAGAAGGCGAAGGCTGCATTATGGAATTAATAGGAGCCCCTTTTGACGGAATGACAGCAATGGGAATAATTTATGCAGGAGAAGATGTTATATCTTTAGGACTCGGCATAAATTTAGACGAAATGAAAAAGCACAAAGTAACTCCGAACGAGATGTTGAACAGATTAGCGGAACACCCTGCAATAGCACCAATTATTAAAGACGGAGAATTTTCGGAATATTCTGCACATTTAATTCCCGAAGGCGGAGTAAATGCAATGCCGAAATTATTCGGCAACGGTGTTATGGTTGTCGGCGATGCGGCAATGCTTGTAAACAATGTTCACTTTGAGGGAACAAACATTGCAATGTTAAGCGGAAAAATTGCAGCAATGACGGCGATTGAAGCGATTGACCTGCAGGATTTTTCAGAAGAAAGATTATCAAAATATGCGGTAAATTTACGAAACACTTCTGCGTTTAAAGATTTAAAGACATATAAAGATGTATTGCCGACGGTTCATGCAAACAGCAATTCATTTTTAAAATTTTACCCGAGAAAAGTTAATGAATTTTTCGAAATGTTCACGCAATCAGGATTTATACCGAGAGCATCATTATACAGACGATATTTAAAGAATTTCATCATCGAAAGAAAAATTTCAACATTATTAAAAGATATTTATAACATAGTAAAACTTGGAATAAACTTGTTAAAGTAGGCAAAATGATACCAAAGAAAATCGAAGAAAAACTTGCAAAAGTAAAAACGAATACAAACGAAAAGTCACATCTCGCACCTGATTTTGAATCGTGTAAAAAATGTACGGGACACGGATGTATGTACGTATGCCCTGCAGATGTTTATTCTTGGGATGAAGAAAACAATACACTTCTTGTGAAGTATGAAAATTGTCTTGAATGCGGAGCATGCAAAATCGCTTGTGATATGCAAACATTGAAATGGGAATACCCAAAATCAGATTATGGAATTACATATAAGAACAGTTAGAAAAAGGAGTATCCGAAGATGCGTGAAGAATACAGCGAAAATGTCAGACGTTGGTATGACAAAGATCCTGTTTTATCCCGTTCAATGAAGACATTAGAGCTTTCCGATGACGAAACGCAAATCAAGGTAGCGTTAAACATTATTAAAATCATCATTGAGCATAATATTGCGTATAGTGAATACTCGGGAGTAGATGATATCATCAATGCGGTTGATGAAGGCTTGGTAAATCAAGGTCACAGCAGATGGTATGATATTGACAAGACATTAAGAGCCGCAATAACAATGCTTGAAAATTCTGATGCAGATATTCAGACAGAAGTTGCAAAGCAGATGGCAAAAATGGTTGTGGATAAAATCAAGGAATCTCCGGAAGATTTGGACGAAGAAGATGACGAAGATTTAGACTTTGACGATGATGACGAAGATGACGATTACCAAGAGGGTGATTACAAAAAATTATGAAGCTCTGGAAAATTCCTAAAGTAGCGGGAACTCTTGCGATAGCAAAAGAAAATCCGCTGCTTGCCAAACTTTTATTAATCAGAAACATTAATACAGATGCGAAAGCTGAAGATTTTTTAAACCCTGAAAAAAAGTCGTTTATACCATTTTCTGTTTTTAAAGACAATGATAAAGTCCTTTCTCGAATAGAAAACGCCATTTCTTCGCAAGAAAAGGTGCTGATTTGGGGTGATTTTGACACAGACGGAGTTACAAGTACCGCAATTTTATTCAAAACATTAAAGGCAATAGGCTGCAATATTGATAAATATATTCCCAACCGTGACAGCGAAAATCACGGAATGAACACAAAAGCTTTGGTAAAATTTATTGCCAAAGAGAAAGTTAAGCTAATAATCACGGTAGATTGCGGAATATCTAATCTTGAGGAAGTCAAATTCGCAAAAACCTTCAAAACAGATGTTATAATTACGGATCACCACGAAGCTCCCGAAATCTTGCCGGAAGCATTTGCCATTATTAACCCCAAGGCAAAAAATTCTTTGATTGAAGACCTGTCAGCCACAGATATTGAGTCTTTGTGCAATTTATCGGGAGCAGGAATAGCATTTAAACTCGCCTCTGAATTATTAAAAAAATACGATAAAAATGATTTATACGAAGAAATACTTGCAATAGCTGCGATTGGCACAGTCGGCGATATTGTGCCGTTACAAGGTGAAAACCGACATATAGTTTTTTCGGGATTAAAAGCACTGAAAAACCGTGCAAACAAAGGTGTATCGGAATTACTTACAAATGCAGGGATTACGGATTTTGAAAAAATCAATTCCGAAATGATAGCGTTTACGGTTGTTCCGAGGTTAAATGCGGCAGGACGGCTTGCAAGTGCTGATTTATCTTTCAGCCTGTTTATTTCTGATGATGAAAATGAACTGAAAGATATTGCGGAAAAACTATCGGCTTTGAATTCCGAAAGACAGCAGCTTTGCTGTGAAGCATTTGAACGTGCCGAAAATATTATTCAGGAAAATCCGACACAGTATAAAAATTCAGTCGTTATTTGCGATGAAGATGCTCACATAGGAATTATCGGACTTTCTGCATCTAAATTGGTTGAAACATATACAAAACCTGCTTTCGTGATGACAAAGCGTGAGAACATTTACAGATGTTCTTGCCGTGGTTTGAAAGGCATCAATATATACGAAATTCTTAACGAAAATAAGGATTTGTTTTTGAGTTTCGGCGGGCATGAATTTGCAGGCGGTTTTGCTTTTGACGGAAACACAGTTTCTTTTGAAAAAGTCCGAGATGCAATCAATAATTCGGTTTTAGAACAAACAAACGGCGAAGAAATAAAAGAAATTTTACCAATAGATTTGGAACTTTCGGCTGATGATATTTCAATGGAGATAATAGAAACATTGAAGATGCTTGAACCGTTTGGTGCTGCTAATGAAAAGCCTGTTTTGGCGATGAAAAATCTTCAGGTTGCTACCTTCAAATTTATGGGACAGAATAAAAATCACCTTAAATTATATTGCGTTGATGAAAACGGCAAAAGTTTAGAATGCGTAAAATGGTCAGAACCTCAATTTGCTGGGGAAAATTCTGACAAAATTGATATTGCGTTTTTTCCGGAAATAAATACTTTTAACGGGAAAACTTCTATTCAGCTTCTAATCAAAGACTATATTCTTCCCGATAAAAAAATTAATACGTCGAAATTTCCTAAATTTATTGACTGCCGCACTCAAGCTAAAGGGTATGATAAAATTTTGAATATTATTGCACATTCTGCTGAAAATTGCGGTGTTTTCTGCGAATTAAAAAAATCAACGGATTTCTTCATCTCGAAAAATATGCCGAAAAGTAAAATTTTCGATTGCGAAAATTTACCTCAAAACCTCGATGTGCTTATTTTCGTTGACATGCCCCGTTCGGCAAATTTAATCAAAAAACTCTTTAATAATAATATTAAAGAACTTCTGTTCCTCAATTATGAAAATGAAAAATCAGATATCAAAAATGTTATTTCAAAAATTGCGGGCATGTTAAAATACGCAAAATCAGCATTAAACGGCAAAACCACGATTAGTGTTATCAAAAAAAATTCTTTATTCAACAATGAAATAATAAATCAAACTATGAAATTGCTTTCTGTATGCGGTTTTGCAACTATTGAAAAAATTGGTAAAAATGACGAAATATCAATAGGTGCAATAACACCCGTATCGTTTGAAAATTTATCAAAATCAGACGAGTTCAAAACCCTTGAATTGCTGGTGGAAAAATACAATAAACACTGCGATATGATTTGCAATACGTCAACAGAGGATTTAAAAAAATATCTGACAAAATAAAAAAGTCGGGGAACCCCGACCTTTTTAAAAATGCCTGTCCAATTAGTTAATTTGCATACTTTTTCTAATTTGGTTTTTTGTTTTTTCGATGCGGTTAATTCTTTTTTCTGCATCTTTAACCGTTTGTTTTTGAATTTTTCTTTGTTCTCTGATTAATTTATATTGGTTATCGATGTCAGTATATTTAGCTCTTGCTTCAATTAATTGGTTTCTGATATCAACTTGTGCAGAATCAAGTTCAAAAAGTGCATTTTGCATATTATTATTTTGTCTTGTTTCTGAATTTTGAATATCTTGAACTTTTTTTGTATTAACAGCCGTCGGAGCTACTGCATAAGGTGATGTTGATTGAGCTGTTGTATTTTGTGCAACAACTGTGTTGTTAGTTGCTTTTACGGGATATGAATCAGGGTCAAAGATAAGCCCGTCAGCAAAAGCAGGTGCTGAAAAAATTGCCGTAACAGCTAATACAATTGTTGTTTGAAGTACGTTTTTCATTTATATATCCTCTTTAGATTAAATTCACATTCACATATTAATTGAACTACAATTTTGATAAAAACAAATCATATATATATATTAAATTCTTATTTTGTTCTATTTTTATATCTTTTCAGAGGATTTTTGTAAAAAACAGATAAATTTTTGATGCAGTGATATATGATAAAAAATAATCAGTAAAAAACGGTCACCTTGTGAGTGACCGTTTTTTGTTTCATTCGATAAAATCGAATTACAATTTTTCAGCAACCATCTTAAGAGTTTCAGCCAATCTTGTTGAATAACCCATTTCGTTATCATACCAAGAAATGATTTTAACCATATTGTCGCCCATAACTCTTGTTAACAAAGCGTCAACTGTTGATGATTGTGATGAACCGATGTAGTCTGATGATACAAGCGGTTCTTCAGTGTAGCAAAGAACGTGTCCGTCAGCACCTTCTTTTAATGCTGCGTTAACTTCTTCAACTGTAACTTTCTTTTCAGTTTCGAATACAACGTCAACCAATGAAACGTCCGGAGTAGGAACTCTCATTGCGAAACCGTCCAATTTACCTTTTAATTCAGGGATAACCAAAGCAACTGCTTTTGCAGCACCTGTTTTAGTCGGAACGATATTCAAAGCACCGGCTCTTGCTCTTCTGGGGTCTTTGTGACCTGCATCCAAAATTCTTTGGTCGCCTGTATATGAGTGAACTGTTGTCATCAAGCCTTTAACAATGCCGAATTTTTCTTTGATAACTTTAGCAACCGGTGCTAAGCAGTTAGTTGTACAAGATGCCATTGAAATTACATTGTGTTTTGCTGAATCATACATATTATCGTTTACACCTAAAACGATAGTGATGTCTTCGTTTGTTGCAGGAGCAGAAATGATAACTTTCTTAGCACCTGCATCGATGTGAGCGTGAGCTTTTGTTGCATCTGTGAAGAAACCAGTTGATTCAATAACAACTTCAACTCCGAGTTTAGCCCAAGGAAGTTGAGCGGGGTCTTTTTCAGCGAAGAACAAAATTTTGTGTCCGTTAACGATGATACCATCTTCAACAGCTTCAACTTCACCGTCGAATTTACCCATAACTGAGTCATACTTGAAAATACGAGCTGCATCTGCAGGTTTCAAACCGGGGTCATTGATTGCTACATAATCAAGTTCAGTAAAGATACCTTCTCTGATAGCTGCTCTTAATGTGTTACGTCCGATTCTTCCGAATCCGTTTATTGCTACTTTTACCATGTTTAAATCTCCTATTAAACTTACCTTGGTGTTTTCGTGTAAGTTATACACTAAAGAAACATATTAATCAAGTGGTAGTAATACTTTTTTGAGTAAAATTGTTACAAAATTACAATAAAAATCATGGTTTTTTGGGCAAAAATCATATATAATCGAGAAAAGAGGAGTAAATTTTGGGATTTTTCGGAAATTTTTTCAACACATCAGATGATAATACGGCATTCGGAACGACTGCAAGCCGAGAGAATTTAAAGCAGCAGCTGGCATTGAATTTAAGTCGGCGGGGTTTTACGGAGATGGAGGTTAATGAAGTTCTTGACGTGATAACGCTTGCCGAAGCCGATATTCGGATAGCGGAAGACAGTTTAAACCACGTTAATATAAACAATCCGGACCCGACACGGTCAATGCATGCCGCAATCGAAGACATTCGGAGATATCAGAAGGAATTAGCATATAATTTGCGTAAAAAAATTATTGATATTATGAAACGCAAACAAGCAATGAAAAGATTTTAATTTCTTGTAATAAGAACATTTCATTAACCCAATCTTCGGTTTAAAACTCAAGGATTAACTGATGAAAAAAAGTATGTATGATATCAATAAAATAAAGAATTTTGATTATGCAAAAAAATACATTGATAATTTTGTAAATTCTGAAAACACTCAAAACAAAACCGCCAAAGAACTGAATATTATTGGACTTTACTATAAAACATTAGAAGAATACGAAAAATCTTTTGAATATTTTGATAAAGCCATTCAACTTGATAAAACATATAAAGCACCTTATTTTAATAAAGGTATTATTTATTATTTGAAAAAAGATTATAAAAATGCCGAAAAATATTTTCTTTTATTTTTAGAAATTGAAGAAAACGATTTTTTAAGTTTATTGTATCTCGGATATTGCTATAAAGATATTAAAAATTATGATAAAGCTATTGAGTATTTAGAAAAAGCTATTAAAGTAATGCCTGATTCTTATGATAAAAAATCAGAAGTTTTTGCTCAAGCTGGTATTTCGTATTTTAGAAATTACAAAATAAAACAATCTGTAAAATATATGATAAAGGGCTTTAAAACTTCGTCAAATGATTTTGAATTTATTAAAGATATATATAAAATTTATGAAGCAAATAAACAATATTCAAAAGCTCTACTATACAATAATTACTTATTAAAAAATAATCCCAATGAGTATGAATATAGGTTTAACCGTGCTAAAATGTTATATTTACTTGATAAAAATAAAGCTGCGAAAAACTTATTTAACCAATTAAGTTTGGCTAATAGTACAGATTATCTAAATTATGTTTATTTGGCGAGAATATATAACGAAGAAAATAATTTTAAATTTGCAGAAAAATATTTTTTGAAAGTTGATGAATTATTAAAGAATAATATAGAACAATGTATTGAAATAGGTGATTTTTATAATGAAAATAACAAAAAAGATAATGCATCAAAATTTTATCAAAAAGCAATTAATATAGATCCAGATAATATGAAAACATATCAAAAAGTTTTACCGTTTGCATTAGATAATTCTGATTATACAAAAAATTTTGAAGATATAATTGACAAACAGATAGATAAGAACAATAGTAATATTTATGATTTTTACATATATAAAGTCAATTTTTTAGAAACAAAAAAACTTTATAATGAATCAATTCATATTATAAATAAAGCAATAGAAAATAATCCTGATAGATTGATAGCTTATCAAATAGCTAAAATTTTATATGAAAAAACAAACAATATTGATATGGTAAATAAAATGCAAATAAGTATTGATAAAATTAAAAATGAAGGAGTCCGTAGGTTGGGTTTAAACCCAACAGAAAAACTTGTTGCCTCGTGGCAATCCATTCAGAATACTTCAAAATTAAAGCCCAAAACTTATGAATAAAACAGATTAGCTAAACTGAAAGGCAACTTCTTGCCCGTAGCAATCCGAAAATACGAACGAAGTGAGTTGAAGCACTCCGCAGGAGCCGCATTCTTTTCTTTCTTGTTGGGGTACACGTTATTCTTTCCCTCTTGCAAAAACATTCACTGGATGTTTTTGCTGCGGCAGAGTCTCTCGGTAAGAAAAGAAAGAATAATGGGTACAAAAAAAGGCAAATATCTATAAATATCAGTAAAACCACTGGATCACCACGTCGCTCCGCTCCTCGTGATGACGACTTCCTTTTCCGATGTCATTGCGAGAAAATCTTTGATTTTCGTGGCAATCCAGAAGAACAACATTACGTCACCCTGAACTTGTTTCGGGGTCTCAGAAACAGATTCCGAAATAAATTCGGAATGACAAATACCTTTCCGATGTCATTGCGAGAAAATGATATTTTGTCATGCTGAACTCGTTTCAGCATCTCAATTATAGATTCCGAAATAAATTCGGAATGACAACAGAAATGGTTACGTTAAATAAACACGTCATTGCGAAAAAATCGTTAGATTTTTGTTGCAATCCAGAAGAACGAACAAAGTGAGTTGAAGCACTCCGCAGGAGCCGTATTCTTTTCTTTTTCTTGGGGTACACGTTCTTTTTCTTTGCTCTCGGAAAGAAAAGAAAAAGAATGGGTACAAAGAAAAGTAAATATCTATAAATATCTACAAAATTACTGGATCACCACGTCGCTCCGCCGTCTTGGATTTGCTTCACAAAAAACAGTCGCTCATTTCGCAACCATTCGCTATGTTTTTTGCTACTTCGGATTCGCTCGCTCCGCTCGACTCCACCCTACGTGTCTTGACCAGTTCGCAATAAACGTGTCTGCACGGCAAGGCTCACCGCTTTGACCGTTTCGCACTCTGCTCACTGGTCGCTCCGCTCCTCGTGATGACGACTTCTTTTTGATGTCATTGCGAGAAAATCTCTGATTTTCGTGGCAATCCAAAAGAAAAGAAAAAGATATTTGTTTAATTAGATAAACAAAAAAAAACTATATCTCAAATTCTGATTAAAGGATAATTGTTTTAACAAAAAGAGTTACAATTTGCTAAAACAACTATTCAAAATACCCTCTATCAAGAACCGATTGAATGTATTCCCATATAAAAGGAGTAATACCAAGTTCTTTCGTTCTTTTTTCAAAATAAGCATAAATTTCCTTATGTTTTTCAGGGACATCATAATGAACCCCTTTGTAACACATAACCTTTTTGAAATCCATGTCTAATTGAACCATGTCAACTTTTGCATCAGCGACAGCAACCAAATATTTTTCGACTTCTTCGATTGAATCATTAACATCATTTATCAAAATGTATTTCGCATTAATAACACTGTTTGGAGCTTCTTTCTTGTATCGTTTTAAATTATTTATAACTTGTTCATATTTATCAACAGATTTCAATTTTTTGAAAACATCAGGAGAACCGGCATCAACAGAACAAATTATCATACATTCTGCTTTTTTAGCTGCTTCAACAATCTCAGGTGAATATTTAATGCCGTTTGTAAAGAACGAAATACTCTTAACATTATTATCAAGAAATATTTTGACTAAATCAGGGAACTCTTCAAGAACCCCGATGCTTCCGCCTTGAAATTCAACTTTAAGATTTTCTTTATCAATCATATCTTGTTTGTACAATCGCTCTATAATCGGCAACAAATCATAGAACTCACTTTTTATCGGAGTTGTTATCATTTTCTTTTGATAAATAAATTGAGAACAATAAATACAGTAACAATCACACTGTTTATAATGATTAATTATTATTGAAGAAATCTTCGGTATTTCTTTTTGCTGTGCTAAAATTTCTTGAGGAATTTTTTCGTCTTCTGTATCATGTTCTTTCAGATAAATACAAGTTTCACATTCTTTAGGAATAATATGATTATTCATATCCGTAATAAGTTGACTTCTTTTTTCAAAAAGAGCAGACAAAACCTTATCGTAATCAAATTTATCAATTTTTACATACGGACCAAAAACAGTTGCACAACAAAAACGCATCTCTTCTGGTGTAAAATGCAAACCGGAATTTAAAAAATAACAATTATAGAATTTACTCATTTGTACTCCTGATTCAATGATGTATGATTTTATCACCTTGTAACCATATTGTCAAAATCATAAAAATCAATCACTCTATTCACTATAAAAAATTTTGATGCAAATTTATTATTTACATTAAAGTTTTGAAAAAACGTACCGACAATAATAGTGTAGATAACACACTCAAGAAGCATGAACATATCAAATTTATTACCGACAAGGGCATTAACACCGTTAAAGCAAGTACAACAGAGAGATTTGTACAGAAAAACATCAACACCAAACGATGTTTTTACCAAAACGAATACAGCTAAAGATGAAAACAAGCCTGCATTTAACGCAGACAAAGCCATCGAAGAACTGAAAGAAGTCAAATCTTTCAACGGAAAAACGAAATTTACCGACGAAAAAGCAGAAGAATTAAAATCCATTTTAGTTGAAAATCCTGAAAAATGGGATGCTGTAAAAACTCTTGCCAATCAACCTAAAATGATTAGTTCGCTTGTTCTTGAGTTTGCAACTAAAGATTTAGAAACTTTAAATGCGGTAAAAGATTTATCTTTATTAAAAAAAGAAAACGGTGATATTAAATTTTCACCGCTTCAAATAAAGAAATTAGCGAATGACCTTGAAGGCAAAGAACTTGCGAAAGTTCCGCTGCTTGCGACAACGCCGCTTGACAGTGACAACATTTACGATATCGCTAAAAACCCCAATATTACTGACGTAAAAAAAATTACGGATATAATCAACAATTTTGCGGCAAATTCGGAAGATGCAAGAAGAATTTCTTTTGCAAAAGACGATTTTGATGAAAAAGCATACACAATTCGTGCCGATTTTGAGGGTAACGGTTCAAAAATCTTGCTTTTAGACAAAAATTTAAAAGAACGTGCAGTCGAAACGGTTAATATGGAACGCTCTCAAGAGGGCTATCTTCAACAAGTAAAAAACACTGTTGACTTCCAAAACCACACGACATCAAAAGTTATAGCTTACACAAACAAAAATTTGCCTGCCCCCGTTGTAACGGAAGAAACCAAAATTGTTAAAAACGCTCAAGGTCAAACTTTGAGAAAAGAAGTCTATACACTTTCGGATTTGGCAGGAACGCCGAATATCAAATATATTTATCCTGACGGAAGCGAAAAAGTAGTTTGCTCAGGAAAATTTGACGAGAACACAGGCAAAACAACCGTTCAAAAAGACATGACTTCTTTGGACGGCACAAGAACTCAATATTTTTACGAAGATGACCCAAGCGGAAATATGTCGTCTACCTACAAAATAACCGACAAAAACGGTAATGTTTTGCTTGACAAAAATATTACATTCACCGTAAAAGATGAAAACACTTTCATTTCGACAGAAAACGACAAAAAATATGAAATTAAATTTTCTGACGATAAAATTGATGTAAAAAATCTTGCAAATGACGAAGTTGAAACTCTGAATATCAGTCAAATCAACGGCAGCAAAGAACAGTTATTGGCAGCCTTCAAACGCATGCCCGCAGAAGAAATTATAGCTTTGAACCGCACGACGGACAATCTCACAGGAATTGATAATATTTATCAATCGACTTATGCGGCAACGACGAGAACGATAAAATCGGGAGATAATTTGTTCACGGTTTTGCACGAAGCAGGACATGCCAAAGATTATGCCAACGTAAATGTTAAAGACAAAGCAACTTTAGTAAATTCAATTTTCTCAAAACCCGAAGTCAATAAAGTTTTTGAGGAAGAAAAGGCGGCGTTTAACAAGGCATTCCCGTTAGCACAGCGTGATCACATAAGTTATTTCATCAAGAATTCCGAATACAAAGACGGACTTCAAGAAGCAATTGCAGAAACAAATGCACTTTTGAACACGAGAAATACGGAAGATTTGTTCACAATCCGCTCGAACTATCTCCAACAATATTTCCCGAAAACGATTGTGCTTTTGGCTCAAATAATGGATTAAATTTATAAATAATTCTTTTTGAAGATAGCTGCAATGCCTTTGGATTTGATGTTTGTAGAGTATTTCACAAGGTTGTAGCTTCTTTTTTGAAAACAGTTCAGTTCTTCTTTTCCCGATAAAAATGCAGGTGAAAAAGAATTGTACTGCTTTAGAGCCGTTTCGAGATTAAATACTAAATCTTCCGAAATATCAACGGTTTTCAAGTTATAAAATGCAAAATCGTATATTCCGAAATTTTCGCATCGAGCATTAATAGCCTTAAATCCATAGTATAACGATTCCATTTTCCAATTTATAAAAATCAAATTCTCAACAGATTTACAAAATTCGACAAAAGAAGTTAAAAGTTTTTTTTCTGCATCCATAAGACATAACCCCTCATTCAAGCAGTCGCAAATTGAAAAATCCCGAGTTTCACCGCTGTTTATTTTTGTAACCGATATTGAAACTATGGTAGGAGCGAGCGAATCCCCGTTGTAAAAACCGCTGCAAGAATAATGAATTGAATAAATTTTATCAATGTCCTTTACCAATTCAATGTACTTTGTGTTTTCAGACATGTATCCTCCTTTGTCTATATTATAAAGGTTGAATACGTCAGATACGGTTACA
Source organism: uncultured Candidatus Melainabacteria bacterium (assembly GCA_934754505.1). Lineage (GTDB taxonomy): Bacteria > Cyanobacteriota > Vampirovibrionia > Gastranaerophilales > Gastranaerophilaceae > RUG841. The sequence continues at coordinate 16,347 of CAKVIE010000019.1, read as the reverse complement.
TCGAAGTATAATTTTCCAAATTTTCGGCAAGCATTTTTTGATAATCTTTTTGCAAAGATGCAGGTTCTAATATTTTACAACCCTTACCCCATTTAAAGACATGCCAAATAATCTCTTTATTACCGCACGCTTTAAACGAAACCAAAACCGTTCCGTTATCTTGTTCTTCAATTTTTTGTGTCGGGTGAAAGTTATATTCCTTCGCATCTTTTGCAAGCTCTTTTGAAAAATGCAAAACTACATTCAAAATTTTCCCGTGAAAAACACCAAACGACTGATTTGTATATTTTTGAAGATTAAAATCTCCTTTTTCAAAAGGTTCATCGGTTATTTTTACGGACGTAAATTTATGAAGAATATAGTTAAAAACACCTTCACCTTTAGCAGCTTCTCTTGCTATAAGATAAATTTTTTCACTGTAAATCAACCCGAGAGGTTCAATAATTCTTTTTTTACCGTGATAAATGCCCGTAACTTTTTTAGAAAAATGCATTGCTTCCCGAATTGTCTGCAAAGCACTTAAATCAATTTTATACTGGGGCATTTGCCTTACCGCAAACCCCTCTGTTTGAAGAAACAATTCAATTTGAGCTTGAGATTGCAGATTTTTCTTGTTGTTTAACGCCAAAATTTTATCTATCGTTTTTTGTAATTCGGTTTTAAACTCTTTATTTGTCGTTCTTTTGACTAATTGCTGAAGATTGGCAATTTCATTCGGGGTAATATCAATGAGCGTACTTAAAGAATAATTTTTAAATCCCCAATGTTTTAATGCATCATCAGAGTCGATTTCTTCTATTTGAGGAAACACTGCAAGCAAGCTGTCACGCATTCTTTCGGCAGTTCGTCGTGAAACTTTAAAACGATTTTGTATATCGGAAATTGTAATCCCGTCATATTTCGTCTGCATAAAAATTGCAAGCTCTAAAATATCTGCAATTCTGGAATATCTTGGTTTGTCGCTCATAACATCTCTCTTTTTTTGAAATTATATCATATTTGTTGAGTTTTGTGTGAAAACAAGATTTTTAAAAAGAAAAATTTATCAGAATAATTGTTTATGCTAAACTTATATTGTTAGTATTTAACAAGAGGAAATAATTATGAAACAACTTTCACCGCTTCAAAAAGAAAGATTAAAATATCAGCCGAAACTTCCGGCTTCATTGCAAAACGGTATTAATAAACTCGTTATGACAAAAGGCGAAAAGACACAATCTGTTGCAAACCAAGATGAAATCAGCAAATTGTTCAAAAATTCATACGGAATGCCTGTTGTAACATTCTCAACATCAGATAAAGAAACCGTCAGCGAACCGAAAAACATCGGTGTAATTTTATCAGGCGGACAAGCTCCCGGCGGACACAACGTTATCGCAGGGTTGTACGATGCTTTGAAACAAGCAAACCCTGAAAACAAACTTTACGGATTTTTAGGCGGTCCGTCAGGTATTATTGAAGGTAAATACATTGAATTAACAGACGAAATCATCAATGATTACAGAAACACAGGCGGATTTGATATTATCGGCTCAGGCAGAACTAAACTCGAAACAGAAGAACAATTTGAAAAATCATTAAAAGTTTGCCGTGATTTGAACGTTACAGGTATCGTTATTATCGGCGGTGACGATTCAAACACTAACGCAGCACTTTTAGCAGAATGGTTCCTCGCAAAAAATGCAGGTATTCAAGTTATCGGCTGCCCGAAAACTATCGATGGTGACCTTAAAAACGAACAAATCGAAATTTCATTCGGTTTTGATACAGCAACAAAAACTTATGCAGAACTCGTTGGAAACATTCAACGTGACGCAAATTCAGCTAAAAAATACTGGCACTTTATCAAATTAATGGGCAGAAGTGCTTCACACGTTGCATTGGAAGTTGCTCTCCAAACTCAACCGAACATCACTCTTATTTCAGAAGAAGTTGAAGCTAAGAAAATGTCTTTGGCTGATGTTGTTGACGGCATTGCAAAAGTTGTCGCAGCAAGAGCTGAAAAAGGCAAAAACTTCGGTATCGTTTTAGTTCCGGAAGGTTTGATTGAATTCATTCCTGAAGTTAAATCAATGATTTCAAACTTAAACGACGTATTAGCTAAACTTGAAAAAGATGAAGCATACAAAAATGCAGCAAATGATGCTGAAAAATTTGCAATCATTAACAAAAATCTTGAAGCTCAAAACGCAGCAGTATTCAACTCATTACCTGCAATGATTAAAGCTCAATTACTTATGGACAGAGATCCTCACGGTAACGTTCAAGTTTCAAGAATTGATACAGAAAAACTCTTAATCGCTATGGTTAGAGAAAAACTTGAAGAAATGAGAAAAGAAGGAAAATACAACGGTAAATTCTCAGATTTAGCTCACTTCTTCGGTTATGAAGGACGTTGTGCATTCCCGTCAAACTTCGATGCAGATTACTGTTATTCATTAGGTTTCAACGCATTTGCTTTGATGAACTTCGGTTTAACAGGTTATATTTCTTCAATCAGAAATTTAACAGCTCCTGCAAAAGAATGGATTGCAGGCGGTATTCCTCTTACAATGATGATGAATATGGAAAAACGTCACGGCGAAATGAAACCTGTTATCAGAAAAGCACTCGTTGAAATTGACGGTTCAGTATTCAAATATCTTCAAGACCACAGAGAAGAATGGGCATTAAATGACAACTATCTTTTCTCAGGTGCAATTCAATACTTTGGACCTTCGGAAGTTGCAGATATTACAACTAAAACATTACAATTAGAAAAAAACAATGTAGCTGTATAATAACAGACTAAAGCAGCGGTAATTTTTTACCGCTGTTTTTTTATATAGAAAAACAGATTTTTATGGATTTTGAAAACCAAGAAGTTTTAGAGCATTTTATATTAAAAGACAAACATCTGATAGAACAATACAAAGACGAAAGCGAGCTTCCGAAAAAAGTCAGAATAGAAGCAAGTACGCTTTGTCAGTTGAATTGTGTTATGTGTCATATGAAACGTGAACCCGAAGAAGTCAAAAAAGGCTGCGGTTTTGGAACTTTAAAACTTGATGATTTAAAAATTTTTATTGAGAACAACGATATAGAAAGGGTTGAACTTTCAAACAACGGAGAACTTTTTACAAACCCTGATATTATCCCGATTTTAAAATATTTACACGAAAAAAATGTGACAATTTGCGTTCAAAACGGTACTAATTTGAATACTTTGACCGATGAAACAGCAAGAACCATTGTTGAGTCGCAGGTTAAATATCTTGTAATTTCTATCGACGGTGCTTCACAAGAAACATACTCGATTTACCGCCGAAACGGGGATTTCAATAAAGTATTAAATAACATTAGAAAAATCAATTATTATAAAAAGATTTTTCACAGTGAATACCCGATTTTGACCTATAAATTTATTGTTTTCGGTCATAATGAACACGAAATAGAAAAAGCAAAACAAATTGCAAAAGATTTAAAAATGGAAATAGCTTTTTCAAAAAACGGATATCCGAGTTATTCACCCGTTCAAAATCCTGAAAAAGTCATTTCTGAAACAGGTTTGGACGATATTGACATATCTCCGTCACATCGTTTAGACGAATATAACAATCATCTTTCAAATTGGTTTTTCTGTTCAATGCTTTGGAATGACCCTCAAATTAACTATGACGGGAGAATTTTGGGCTGCTGCTATTTATATAATGACGATTTTGCAGGCAATGTCTTTAAAGACGGCTACCTTAAAGCAATGAACAACCCTAAAATCCTTTATGCAAAAGCAATGCTCACAAATAATGCAAAACCCGCAAAGGATATTCCCTGCACTCATTGTTGGGTTTACAAGGATTTAGTTAAAAATAATAACTTTATGAAATCACCAAAACTTTATCCCGAATACAATATTTCCATCTGATAACACTAATAGTGTTTTTAAGTTTTGATTTTTTTTCGTTTTTTATTGAAATCTATTTTCAATTCTCGTTTTGCATTATCGATAGAAATTTTTGCGAGCGGTTTTCGAGAAACTTTATCGTAAAAAACAAGCCAGTGAGGTCGTTTCGGGTCATCAACCGAAAAATACAGCTTTCCTTTTACATTGGTACCTGATTTTATATTTGAAAAAGGCATTGCATCTGTATAAAAAAGAGCAGGATAAAATTTTCTGTTCATGTCATTTATAACAGCAATGTCGAATGCCGTAAAATCTTTTCCCGAAATATTATCAATATCCAACGTTAATTGAAAAGTATTTCTGACTCCGAACGGGTCTTTGACAAGCCAAACATCATTGATATTTACGTTTAAACCGTCATATTTCTTTTCTTCTTGAGCAAAAGCATCTTTGTGAATTACAGGCAATTCAACATCAGATTGGATTACGACCTTTATCTCGTCACCTCTTGAGATTAAAACGCCTTTGCCTTTGCGGATTAAACTCATTCCAAGCCCTAAAACGGCACCTGCCGCCAATCCGCCTAAAATTGTATAGCCATGACTTGCTATTGCAGCTTCCAAACCAAACATATTCAATGCGGTAACGCCGCCGACAAGACTGCCTGTAACGGTATAAGCGGTGTCAATTCCGACAGTTTTTGCAACTGCTTTTTGCGGAGTGTTTTTAGTCGTCATAGTTGCATTTATCGGAATTTCTCTGCCGTCAGGTGTTATCAATGTGTCAAATTTGACTTCAATCCAGCCGTCACGACCGCCACGCTTGGGGTCAACAATATTTCTGACCGTTCCGTGTGCTAAAGTCCCAACAGGTAAAAGTATTCCGCCGTCACCCTCTACATCACTTGAAACTTCCGCAAAAAATTCGTCACCCTCAAATGTTGTTCCACCTTGCAAAACCTGCGAAACTACCATTTTTACTACTTCTTTTGACTCAATTTTGTCTTTTTTGCCCGTAAAAATCTTTTCTGTTTCTTGCTTAGGCTGATAATCGGTTACTTCCGCATGCCCGTGCCAAACAGCAGGATAAACAGGCAAAGTCCACTCCTGAAGCATTAATAAAATCAGTAGTAAGGCTATGAACTTTTTCAAGTAAATTCTCCTTAATGTTAGGGAAAATTAGTTATGATTTTCTTCGTTTTCCGCTTTTCTTTTGTTGAAATCTTCCAAAAATCCTGTATCGAATTTTCCTGCCGTGAATACAGGGTCTTCAATCAATTCTTGGTAGAACGGCAACGTAGTTTTCACACCTGTTATAACATATTCTTTTAATGCACGGTACATACGACGTCTTGCTTGTTCTCTCGTCGGTGCCCAGCACATCAATTTGCTTATCATTGAATCGTAATAAGGCGGAATTGAATATCCTGAATATACATGAGAATCAACTCTGACTCCAAATCCCCCGGGGGCAACATATCCATTGATTTGTCCTGCTGCGGGCATGAAGTTTTTATCAGGATCTTCTGCGTTGATACGACATTCTATTGCGTGACCTTTCAAAACGATATCTCTTTGTGTCATAGAAAGCGGTTCGCCTGCTGCAATGTTGATTTGCTCTCTTACGATATCTACATTAGAAATCATTTCCGTAATGCCGTGTTCAACCTGTAATCTTGTGTTCATTTCCATAAAATAGAAATTATTGTCTTTATCAAGTAAAAATTCAACAGTTCCGACACCTTCGTATTTAACTGCTTTCGCCGCTTTTACCGCAGTTTTTCCGAGTTTTTCACGGATTTTTTCGCTGACGGCAGGTGATGGTGCTTCTTCAACAAGTTTTTGGTGACGTCTTTGGATAGAACAATCTCTTTCTCCCAAATATACAACGTTTCCTTGTTTATCTGCCAAAATTTGTACTTCAATATGTCTTGGGTTAACAAGATATTTTTCTATGTAAACGGCAGGATTACCGAAAAATCTCTGTGCTTCCGTTTTACATAAAACAATATTTTCTTCAAGCTCGGATTCGTCATGAACAATTCTCATGCCCTTTCCGCCGCCGCCTGCCGTCGCTTTTACGATTACAGGGTAGCCTGCTTTTTTACAAAATCTTTTTGCTTTTCCAATGTCATCAACAATGCCTGTTCCGGGGGTTATAGGAACATCTTTTGCCTGCATTGTAGCTCTTGCTTGAGCTTTGTCACCCATTTTTCTGATAGCATCACCTGTCGGCCCGATAAATTTTATACCGTGTTGAGCACAAATATCTGCAAAATCTGCTCTTTCTGACATAAAACCGTATCCTGGGTGAATTGCATCTGCTCCCGAAATTAATGCCGTCGATATTATAGCGGGAATATTCAAATAACTCTTGGCACTTTCTGCAGGTCCGATACAATAAGCCTCTGTCGCAAGACTTACATGCAATGAATCCGCATCTGCCTCTGAATATACCGCTACCGTCGGTATTCCTATCTCACGGCAAGCTCTTATTACTCTTACCGCTACTTCGCCTCTGTTTGCTATCAATACTTTCTTAAACATTAATGTTTCGCCCTCAAATAACATTTTGCACTATCTTGAAAATTTATTCAACATAGTGCAAATTTGTTATACGATTATTCTACATACATCAAAACTTGTCCGTATTCAACGGGTTTACCGTTTTCTACACAAATTTTAACGACTTTACCTGCTACTTCCGATTCGATTTTGTTCATCAATTTCATTGCCTCGATGATACAAACAACCTGTCCTTTTGATACCGTATCACCTACGTTTACAAAAGGCGGTTCGTCAGGTGATGCCGCTGAATAGAACGTTCCGACCATAGGCGAGGTTATCGGTGTTCCGACAACTTCTTCTTTCGGTTGTTCCTGCGGTGCTGCTGCTTGTACTGCGGGAGCTTGTGCAACAGGCTGAACCATTGGCATCGGTTGTACACATTGCTGAACAGGGATTATCTCTGAACCAATGTGTGCATTTTCCTTATCTCTCTTGATTATTACGGCTTGCTCTCCGTCTTCAAGAGTGATTTCGGTTAAATCGTTATCAGATAATATTTTAGCAAGCTTTTTGATATAATCCGTTTCAAAATTCATAATTTCACCTATACTCTGCCGAGATATTCGTTTGTTCTCGTATCTACTCTGATTACATCACCGTTCATTACCAAGAATGGAACTTGTACAACGGCACCTGTTTCAAGTGTTGCAGGTTTAGTACCGCCTTGTGAAGTGTTTCCTCTTTCTGACGGCGGAGTGTCTGTAACTGTTAATTCTACGTGGTTCGGAATATCTACACCGATGATTGCTCCATCGTGTAACAATACCATAACATTCATGTTTTCTTTAAGGTATTTAATACCGTCACCGATTTGAGCAGCAGGAATGTTCATTTGTTCGTAAGATTCAGTATCCATCATTACGTAATCATTACCTTCTTTGTAAAGGTATTGCATTTCCTTTTTGTCGAGCTGTGCTTTTGCAACTTTTTCGCCTGCTCTGAATGTTCTTTCAACAACTTGACCTGTTTCAATCTTTTTTAAAGTTGTTTTAACAAACGCTGCACCTTTTCCCGGTTTTACGTGTAAAAAGTTTACAACAGACCAGAGTCCGTTATCTAACTCAAGCGTTAAGCCTGTTTTTAAATCGTTTACAGAAATCATTAATTCATCCTTTTTTACTGTGTGGGTAAATCATACCACAAATATCAATCTTCGGGCAATAAATTTGAAAATATTATTTACAAAGCAGCACTTAACATTAAATACTGCTCTGTTTTTTATTGTATAACAATAAGATTTTCTTTATATATTGCTTTTCATTGTCCAAATTCCGCAAGGGCAGACACCTGCACAAATTCCGCAGCCGATACATCTGTCTTCGTTTGAATAGTATTTAACATTTCCATCTTCATCGACAAATCTTTCGATAGCCTTTTGCGGGCAGGCATTCAAGCACATTTGACAATCACGGCAAAGTCCGCAGCTTAAACAACGTTTTTGTTCTTCATAAGGTTGAATTTCTGCAACTTCCGTCGGTCTGCAGGTCTTGTAATATTGCGGATAAACTCTATCTCTCGGCAATTTCGGAGATTTTTTAAAGTCTGATAATTCTTCGTTATTGAACATTCTATCAACATTCAACGCAACATTTTTACCGTCAGCAAGTGCATTTACAAAAAGTCCTTGTTTGATTGTATCGCCGACTGCAAATACTTTGTCATTACCCAACAGCTGCTTATATTCATTGAGCTGCAATCTTCCTCGTTCATCAAGATATTTTTTATCGAGGAATGCAAAATCCGATCTGTCACCGACTGAAATAATTACGGTATCAGCCTCAAGAACAGTTCCGTCTTTCAAATGAACACCTTGTTCGGTAACTTTTTCCGTAAAGCAAGGCCACAAAATCTTTGCTCCCAAGGATTTTGCGTGTGCAATTTCTTTCGGGAATGCTGCAGGTTTTTGAATATCAATAGCAGTAACTTCTTTTGCTCCGCATTTATATGCACCGATTACAACGTCCATTGCGGCGTTTCCTGCTCCAATGATAACAACCTTTTCGCCGATTGTAACCTTTTCTCCGTTGTTAATGGATTTTAAGAAATTCAAACCTTTTACAAGTCTTTCATTTCCCTCAAAAGGAATAACAAACGGAACATGTGCACCGACTGCAATTACAACCGCATCAAAATCTTTTTGAAGTTGATTGAAATCATCTGCCGTAATTTTCTTATTCAATGTAAATTTAACATTAGTTTCTTTCAAACGGTCAATTTCAGCCTGCAACACTTTATTTGCAAGTCTTTCTTCGGGGATAACCTGTGATAATTTACCGCCGAGTTTACTGTCCGCCTCAAAAACTTCTGCCTGATAACCCATTTTATCAAGCTGCCATGCACAAGAAAGTCCCGCTGCACCGCCGCCGATTATTGCAATTTTTTCTTTTTTCGTAATTGCATTTTTCGGAAGTTTTGCATCTTTTGACATAACACCAAGTTCTGCAACTTTGATATGTTCGTCAACATATTGACGGTTACAATGTTCCATACATAAATTCGGGCAAACATTTCCGCAAACAGAAGCAGGGAACGGTGTATATTTCAAAACGAGTTCTATTGCATCTTTTAATTTATCATTTTTTATTAAATTAATTCTTTTTTGAGTCGGAATGCCCAAAGGACAATCATGTTCACAAGGCGCACAATTTTCCGAATTAGCCCAAACAGGCACTCTCAAACGGTTATCGCCTTTCGTTACAAAAGGAACAACCTTGAAATCATCTTTATACACATCGCTGAAAATACCACCTTTTACCCAGCTTTTTTCCTTAAAATCTTTTACAGAAATTCTTGTCTTTTGGGGTTTATGGTAAAAATCGGGTGCTATAATTTTTTTCCATTCGTCAAAATCAGTAAGTCTTTCAACTATTTCAGGACGTTCAATTTTTTCGGCAAATTCAACGATACCTTTTTTCAAAAATTCCTTATCGCTGTCATCAATATCGACAATGAAAACTTCGTCAAAAACGTTTTTGACCCTACCTCTGAAATAAACTGTTCCGCCAACCATTCCGACACAGGAACGATTTCCGAGAACACTGTCCATATCTTCGCAATCCAAGCCGCAAACAACTGCCGTGCCGCCGCCCATAAATTCAAATGCAAATGAACCTGTATTTTTCAAAACCCAAAATTCGGGAGCAACATACTTAGGGTCGTGCTTCATCAATGCACCTGAACGAGTTCCGACTCTGCCGCCGACAAAAATCTTTCCGCCTGCTGCACAGTGTGCCGTCGTATCTCCGCCATCGCCCTTAATAATTATTTCCGCACCTGCATTTAACCAGCCTGCATCAGCAGGAACTGAGCCTTCAACAACGATTTTTGTTCCGGGCATTCCCATTGAACCCACTCTCTGCCCCGGGTTTGTAACGTGAAAATTCAAGGTTTCACCGTTTTCTGACCACAACGGGCCGCCTATATCGTGCTGACCTGAAGCGTTTATCTCAAAATCCGTTACTCCGTCTTCCATTTTTTCATAAATGAGTTGAAGTAACTCTTGAGTCGAAATTCTTTTATCGTCAATTATTGTTTCAATTTTTACTTTTTTTGTCATTGTCTTACTCGCTTAACATACGTGTTGTATCGATAATCTTGTTGCAACGTTCTTATCAACCGTTACAAGTGCATCTGAACGTCCTACGGGAAGTGTGCTGTTTCCGATAGGAGCTAATAACTTTTTGAGTTCCAAATCTGTTGCAAGGAAGTAATTAACAATGTTTTGTGCTGCCTTATCAACATCTAATCTTTGTACCAAAATCGGGTTTTGTGTCGTAATTCCGACAGGGCAGTTGCCTGTGTTACAAGCATTACATTTGCCGTAATCGTTACCCAAACAACCTGCAATTTGCAACATTAATTTGCCCGAAAATACACCGTTTGCACCAAGACAAATCATCTTAAACGCATCTGATGCAAGCGTTCCTGCCATTCCGAGTCCGCCGCCTGCCCACAAAGGAATTTGTCCCTGTTTGCCTTGTCTTACACCTGCCAAATAGCAGTCACGCAATCTCGATACAATCGGGTGACCTGTATGGTCAAGTGAAATTTGGTGTGCTGCTCCCGTTCCGCCTGCAATACCGTCTAAGAAAAATCCGCCGACAATGTTATACGGGTCACGAAGCAAGTTGTTATAAACCGAAACACTCGTGACTGATGCCGCAACTTTAATCGCTACGGGAACTCTGAACTTGAAAGCCGCATTCATAGACAAGAACATCTTTTGAACACTTTCTTCAATAGAATAAAGCCCCTGATGGTTCGGTGGTGAAAGTAAATCGGCTTTCGGTACACCTCTGATTTCTTGAATATGCTCTGCAACTTTCTGCGCCATCAAAAGTCCGCCGTCACCCGGTTTTGCACCTTGCCCAATCTTAATCAAAATTCCTGCCGGATCTTCCGTCATCTCGGGCATGGCATTAATAATTCTGTTCCAGCCAAAGTGACCTGATGCAATTTGCAAAATCATATATTTTAAATATTTTGATTTTAACAATTTAATCGGAGCACCGCCTTCACCCGTACACATTCTGACAGGCAAGCCTGCAACTTCATTCAAATAAGCTGTTGCTATCGTTAATGCTTCCCACATTCTCGGAGATAATGCCCCGATTGACATATCACCTATGATTATCGGGTAAATCCAACTTGCAGCAGGGATTTTTTTATCTACTTTTAAATCACCGTTTTCATCTACAACAAACGGTAATTTTTCAGGGGGTAAAACTCTGCCGAACGGTGCGAGAATATCAAAAGTGTGTCTTTGTGCATCTAATGACGGGTCTGTCATTTGAGAAATACGTCCGACCTTGATTTTATCTAACGTTCTGCCTTCCGTGTGAAGATTGGTTCTTCCGCCTCTTTTGATAGATTCGGCATTTTCTGCTCTGTATTTAACATTCATTCTGTGATGTTCGTTGAATACAGGTTTGATTGCTTCATTCGGGCAAACTCTTGCACAAACTCCGCAGCCGACGCAATTCTTTTTTGTCGTTACAACCTGCTTTATAACAGGTTTTGCTTTACATTCTTCAACGGGTGTCGGAACTTCTCCGTCGCTGTAAACTTTTCTTCTTTTTTCAACATCTGCTTTTATCGCTCCGAAAGTACAAGATGCAACACATCTGCCGCATAACGTACAACGTTCCGAATTGTACTCTACCTGCCACATCAAATCGTCTTTTGATATTTGGCTTGCATAATCTACTGTTGCCATCTCATCACCTGCAAATCGTTATCTACTACTACTGTTTCTCTTTCGTTCGGATAAATATCTTCTTCTGAATTTCTTTCAGGCAAAATATCATTGATACCCGTTACTTCCGAAGTCATTACAACCGTATCGTCAGTTCTTCCGATAACAATCGGTCTTAATTTCTTTGAATCGCAAGTCGTGAGCATTGTTCCATCAGGAGTTACCGCAATAACTGCGTTTGGTCCGTTTATTTCTAAATTCGACAACGAAGATTTTATTCTCAACAAAATTTCTTTGTCTTTTCTTTCATTGATTTCATCAAACGGCAAAGGTGTTATAACGTGTTTGAAATATTTCAATGGCCACTTCAAAATTTTATTTACATAGTGAAGTGTGTATAAGAAACACTGCGAATCGCTTTCAAATCCGATATATCCCTTGTACAAGCTCTTTTGAAAGAGTTTATTTTTTTCATAAAAAGTATTTTCACCGTTCACCAAAGCACTGTAACCTTGTAAAAAGAACGGGTGTGCGGCATATCTTACGATATCGTAATTGGTGTTTTGTCTGCATTGTGCCGTAATAATCTTTGCCTTGAACGTGTCATCAGGCTGATTTAAGTTGAAATATGTTCCGATATCTTTCGGGTCACCGATTTCTTTTAACATTAATGTATCAGGCCAAAATGAATAAACATAACCGTCTTCAGTTTCTTCAAGTGCTTTGCGAAGTTTCAATCTCGTATCAATCAAAAGCTCTTGTTTTTCCTCTTGAGGAGCATATTTATACGATTTCGGATAATTAAATACTTCAAACAAATAGTTTGGCATCGGCTCAATGTTCAAATGAGGAGCCATTTCTACGTTGACATCAGGTGTCCATTGCATTACACGAACAAAACCTATGCTGTGAAGTATATCTTCCGCAATGTGCATGCCCTCATTAGTACAAGCCATTGACAAAATTGGTAAATCTTTATAAGTTTCAAAAACTCCGCCCAAATCCTGCATAATAAACGCAAATCCTGAATTATCATGACCCTTTTGCTGCGTTCTCATTAATTGCAGTGCCATTGACGGATGTATATATTTTTTCGATTTTATCGCACCGATTCTACACATATTTCATGCCTTCTTCTTCTTTTTATTCTCATTCCATTATCGGTTAAGTGTATTTGTTACACATAATAACATAATTTTTTTTCTTGATAACTATATATTTATCTATGTTTTTGAAATTTTTACATTTTTTCATATCAAACTGTCTGTCACACTTGTATAGCCTTTTAGCCGTAGCCTTTTGACCGATAGCAAAATCTTTATTTTAAGGCAATATGTTTTTGTATTCATAAATATTTATAAGGATTTGAAAATGGATTTAAAAGGTTCTAAAACAGAAAAAAATTTACAAGAAGCTTTCGCAGGTGAATCGAAAGCCCGTAACAGATATACCTATTTTTCTTCACAAGCCAAAAAAGACGGCTATGTACAAATTTCAAGGATTTTTGAAGAAACGGCTAACAACGAAAAAGAACATGCTAAAATTTGGTACAAACTTCTCAACGACGGAGAAATTAAAGATACTTTAACAAACTTAAAAGATGCAGCTTCCGTCGAACATTATGAATGGACGGATATGTACAAAAGATTTTCCGAAGAAGCCAAAGAAGAAGGTTTTTCAAATATCGCTCAACTTTTTGCAAATGTTGCCAAAATCGAAAAAATGCACGAGGAACGCTACAAAATTTTATACGAAAATATCGCAAATAAGACGGTTTTCGTAAGAAGTAAATCAACAGTTTGGGAATGTGCAAAATGCGGATTTACGGTCAACGGCACGGAAGCTCCCGAAAAATGCCCCGTTTGCGGTCACCCTAAAGCATTTTTCTTCCAAAAAGCATATAATTATTAATTTGATTTTTGAATTCTCCTTGCAGCTCCATGCCCGAAACGTGGAGCTGTTTGACATGTTTGAATATTTTTTTTAAATCATAATTTTTTATTGATAAAAAAGGGAGTTATTAACCCCCTTTTTTGTTCTTTATAATATCTTTTACTACTGCAGCACCGCCGCCGACTAATATCGTTCCCAATGCACCCATTGCAACAGGTCCCGCCTCTTTTCGGTCTTCTTCTATCTGCCCGTAATCTTTAAATTGGACACTTCCGACTTTATTATCGTTTTTGTCATAAACGCTCAATACGCAATTTTCGTCCATTACAACATAATCTCCGTATTTGTTGCCGATTTCCTCAAACTTTGTTCCCGCTTGAACATCCATATTCATTTCATAATAATCATTACTTTTGTGTATATCACCTTTTAAATCAAATTGGTTTTTCGTTTCTTTTGTATAATATACTCTATCCTCATTACTGCTAAAATAATCTTTTTGTCTGTCTTTGGTATAGAAATTAATCGTTCCGTCATCATTGACCTCTACATATTCATAATTTCTAAAGCCTGATATCATTGCACCTTCGCATTTGTTGAGATAGCCGTGACAAGCAATAGTTACCGTGCCGTCGCTTTTAGCACTTTCTGCATCCGAAACAGCATTAACTTCTTGAGAATAAGAGGTTTGAGGAAGGACTTCTTTTGTTTCGGCGGCTCTTGCAGGAACCGTGGCAGCTTTTGCCCCTGCAATTACACTTGCAGCAAGCATAACTCCAAGTGCTACGTTCTTTAATGCCTGACCTGCTTTCGATGAACAATGTTCTTTAAGCTGCGGTTTTGCTTCTTCTTGCGGCTTAGCTTCCTGAGCCTTTTTTGTATTTGATACATTCGTGTTTAAATTAACCCCATTCATTTGAATATTGTTCATAAAAATACCTTCTTTTACCCTCTCTCTACACGTATGTTTTGTTTATCGGACAAAAACTCATGTTTCTTTAATAAATATTAAGTTTTTGTTACAAAGTTGGAAAAATTTAAACATTCCATAAAAACAGGTCATTGCGAGTCCGTAGGTTGGGTTTAAACCCAACAGAAAAACTGAACGGCAACTTGTTGCCCGTGGCAATCCGGAAAATAAAAACTATATTTACAAAATATAAACTAACGCAACATTTCTTTGACCGCAAAGAAACGTTGCACAAAGAAACTCTCTCGCTGATTTCCGCTCGTTATTTGTTTGTAATTTCTCGTTTGCTAAAATTTCAAAACTCGGACAAAGTCCTCAAACATTGAAATTTTTTAACGCAAACTTCGAAAACAACAAATACTCTCTCCAATATGCTCTATTTATTTTTTATAAATTATCCGTAATTTTACTGGATCACCACGTCGTTTCACTCCTCGTGATGACGATTTTCTTTTCAAATGTCATTGCGAGAAAATCTCTGATTTTCGTGGCAATCCATAAAAAACTTTCAAAATAAAAGCAGATTAGCTAAACTGAAAGGCAACTTGTTGCCCGTGGCAATCCTGAAAAACACGTCATTGCGAGAAAATCTTTGATTTTCGAGGCAATCCAGAAAAAACTTTCAAAATAAAAACAGATTAGCTAAACTGAAAGGCAATGCATAAAATTTTTTTATTTCTTTGGTTTAAAAACATAAACTTTACATAAATCATCTTTAAGCATTTCTTTGTTGATATTTTTTCCGTCAGAAGAATACAAAACACCGACAAACCGTCCGTATTTTCTGTCAATCCCCGTTATTTCAAGCGAAATATTTTTATCCGAAATCAAATTTTCAAGCCTTTCTTTTGCAAGCCTTCCTCGCTCGAATATTTCTTCGTAAGAAATATCGTCTGTCTTTTGATATTTTATATGTGAATTCATTTTCGTTTCATAACAATCAATTCCCGTCAGGCGAACTGATGCCGTGCCCTCTTTTGTTTTTATCAAAATAGTATCACCGTCAAAAACATCTAATATGACTGGTTTTATTGTGTATTTTACATTCTTGCAGTATGCAAAATTTATAAAAATATTTAAAACAAACATTAGAATAATTATTATTTTTTTCATTTAAAAAAAACAGAACCTCGTTTATTACACATATGTAATGAATTGCAACGAATATAGCATTAGTATTACATATATGCAACAGGGAAGAAAAAAGAATTTAGAAATTTTAGCAAAAAGGATTAAATTTCTCCGAGAAGAACAATCAAAATCATTAAACCGTTTTGTTTTTGAAAAAGGCGGGATAACGAGTGCTACTTGGAGCAGAATTGAAAATGCAAAAGTTGATTTAAAATTCACAACTCTTGTTAAAGTTGCAGCGATGTTAAATATAAAAGTAGAAGAATTACTTTTTGGCTTAGACTTTGATTATTCTTTAGATGAAGATTGAATAAAAATCAGATATATCTTGAACTGCGAATTTTGAGTCCGTAGGTTGGGTTTTAACCCAACAGAAACTAATATTTACAAAATATAAACTAACGCAACATTTCTTTGACCGCAAAGAAACGTTGCACAAAGAAACTCTCTCGCTGATTTCCGCTCGTTATTTGTTTGTAATTTCTCGTTTGCTAAAATTTCAAAACTCGGACTTTGTCCTCAAACATTGAAATTTTTTAACGCAAACTTCGAAAACAACAAATACTCTCTCCAATATGCTCGATTTGTTTTTTTATAAATTTTTTTGCAAAACCACTGAATCACCACGCTTCGCCGTCTTGGATTTGCTTCACAAAAAACAGTCGCTCATTTCGCAACCATTCGCTATGTTTTTTGCTACTTCGGGTTCGCT
>CAKVIE010000018.1 GCA_934754505.1 uncultured Candidatus Melainabacteria bacterium | reverse complement strand
ACTGATAGCGGTGACAATACTCGGAGGAGGACCTCCCGGGAAGATAGCTCGTTGCCGGATCTAAGTTTAAGAGGATAAAGTTTTCACTTTATCCTCTATTTTTTTGTTTGGAAATTTGCTGTTGGGTTTAAACAACCTACGACTCTATTTTTTGTTTGGAATTATTTTAAAATATCCAATATTTAAGGATTTTATTTTTCAAATTTGGTCAAATATTTAAGTCTTATTTTCCAAATATTCCTCCAATTTTTTCATTAATAAAATATAAAAAACCTATTATGATTATTACTGTAATGATTTCCATTACTTTTTTTCTTCTCAACTAATAATTTAATATCTTTTCCTTCAAAAATATTATCAACTATTCCTATTGCCAATGCTTTTCTTGCTTTTATCAAGTTTCCTTTATCACTCATTAGCATAGACCATTCTTTTTTTGTTAGTGAAGAATTATTTGCTAATAAACTTATCATTGTATTTGTATCTGTTTTTAATTTCTGTATTTCCATGTTAAGAGAATTAATTGTTTGAGGTTGTGTAAAATTTATTTGTAATGAATGCATAAAAAAAGTAGAATTTTTTATTGCAATTCTTTTTTTCCCAAGCAAAAATAATAAAGTCGCTGCTGAATCACAATGCCCCAAATTATAGGTGTTAATTTCTATTTTTTTTATTGTTTTAATCAGATTAAAAATACCTATGGCTACAAGAACATAACCTCCTCGAGAATTTATATATAAATCTAATATAGAGTTTTCTTCTATATTTTTTAATAGTTCAACTAAAGGTTTTATTGATTCTGTATTAATACCTGAGAATAAGCAGAACGAATAATGTTTTTTATTAAAAAAATCTTTTTGTTCTGCCACTACATCCTCCTTTACAAGCACCTAAACATCCAGATTTACATCTGAATTGGCATGAACCTCTACAACTTCCTAGACACGTACCTAAACATCTACCGCCAGCACAATTTGTACTTAAAATGTGTCGTTCTCCAATGGTACCATTTTTATCTGTAAAATTCTTAAGCATTTCTGTTACTTTTTCTAATTCTAAATTTGAAATTTCCATTTTGTTCTCCTTTATATTTGATATGGATAGTTTTCTTTTTCTTTAACTTTTTCTAAAATATTAATAGCTTTTATAGCTTGATTTATATGTTGAGCATCTTCTATCGTTAGTTTGTTTTTTTGTTTTGCAATAAATTTAATTTGAAATTTTGCTGATATAATTGCTTCTTGTAAATGTAACGCACATTTGTTTTTATCTCTTGTTCCTGAATTTTTCCTATATTTGTAATTAAAACCTGCACATGTTGGACAAAAATGTTTTAAAACACATTTTTTACATGTTGAATCGTTTGCAATCGAATTACATTTAAAATTAATCTCCTTTATTTGTTTTGCGTTTTTGTCTAATACAATAGGGCTAAACATATGGCAACCATAGGCTTTTCCATCCAGGTCGTATGTTGTCATGTAAGTACCTGTTCCGCAAAATTTTTTTATTGATTTTTTGTCTTTATCAGGATTTACGATATTTAAATATCTTAAAAGAAGGTTAATAGGTTCATATTGAGTATTTTCAAGGTAAAAATTAGCTAATTTTTCCAATTCCCTTTTATAAATTTCGGAGTCTTCCTTTGTCCATTTAATTCCTTCTGCTAAAGATACTTCTATAGAATATCCTTTTTTTTGAGCATTTAATACTCCATTGGATAAATTTGGTAAAGTTTCTTTTGATATAGTCATATGTAAACTTTGAAAAGGCCAAGTTTTGACAAAAAAATCCAAATCTATTTCTTTACTATCTTTTCCTCTGTTTGTTTCTTGCATTATATTGTTTCCATCATAGCTACAACAACAAACAATACTTTTTTTATGTTTTTTAAACCATTCTTTCTCTTCTTTTCCAAAAAGAGTTCCATTAGTTGTCATTGAAAAAATATATGGTACGCTGATGTTACCTTGTTCTGCCCATTCAACTAAATTTTTTATCAAAGGAAAATTCATCATGGGTTCGCCTCCCATTAAATCTATTTCTAAACCGTTGATTTTTTTACTTCTTTTAACTTTTGCTATTTCTTTTTTTATCGAATTAATTGCAACTTCAAAATTCATCTGAAGATCTGATTTGAAATTTTCATAACAGTAAGAACAGTTTAAATTACACTTATGTGTAATCATCAACATACAGGTTTTTCTTATTTCCTGCTCTTTTTCCCATAATGAACTTTTGGTCATAAGTATATTTTTTTATCCTCTCAAAATAAATGAAATATTTATTATTTTGTTTTTCCGTTTTCTATACGTTCACTCAATGTATTTATAAAAAAGTTTAGATAAAATATTCCAAACAAAACTATGCATACCGGATTTGTTTGTATTTTTTTGTTATAATTTTCACTAACGTAGTCTCTTAAACGATTAATCACATGTAATGAGAAGAAAATAATAGGTAAACCAGCAAGTGTTCCTATGTTATAATTATTATCTGTGGCTATCCAATTAATAAAATATAGGATAATCGCAGGAATAAAATACGTATTAAATTTTATTTTGTTTGCTATTTTTAATTTATTTATTTCTTTCGAAACTTTATACATATAATAAAAAGAATAAATACCTAATGTAATAATAGTTAAAAATACAAGTTTTCCTGTCGAAATAAAATTGAATTTTATATTTTTTTCTTTTAATTTTTCACCACAATGCTTACATTTTATTGCTGTTGCTAAGATGGTTTCGCCGCAGTATGGACAATATTGTGTTTGGTTTTCTTCTTCTGCTTTTGTTAAAGTATTTTCTACCCACTCTCCACAATGTTTACATTTTTTAGCGGTATCTAAGATTTCTCCACCACAATACTTACATGTCTTCATTTTTTTCCTTTCCTATTTTCTTTTAATTTTCTTTTTCTAATATTTTTGTGATTACTCCTATTATAAAAAATGGAATAAATATTTTCATAAATTCTTGCCAATAAAATGAATTAATCTCCATTGGTTATTCTTAGTATTTCTTTTACAAAATCATAGGTTGTACAATTATTTTGTTCATACCGCCGCTCACCATGAAAACGACATACATATTCACCATTTTCCCATGCCATGTTTCCCACTCTTTGGTTCCCATATCCCATTCTTTGTCCTCCGTACCAATAAGGAGAATTTTTATAAACACTTATATTATCATTTTTTGCATTAATATTTTTGTATATTATTACCTCGTCCCAAGGCTTATTTTTACAATAGTACACAGTCTTCTCTACTAAATATAAATCTATGTCTGTACCATTATCAGTACAACCGGATATAAGTTTGTTAATTGGTGTGTCAAATTGATGCTTTATTAGCCCAAAAATTGAAATTGCTATTGCTATAATATATATTAAATACTGTTTTCCTTCTGTTTCTGTTTTTGTCTCTGTTTCTAATAATTTTTCACCACAATACTTGCACCACTTTGCAGTGTCTGAATTTTCACTGTTGCAGAATTTGCAAGTTCCCATCTTTTTCTGTTCTTTCTATGTTCCTATATATGTATCAGCTAAAATATACAAAATATTATTAGGTGTATTTTAACCTAAGTAAATAATGTTTGTCAACATGTAATATAAAATGTTAAATTGCCTAATTTATTAAATTAATAAAATCTATTAATATTAAATATAGGAATGAGTTATGTTGATAGACAAAGATAAACCTTTTTATAGTGTTGTTCAAGTTGCGGAAATTCTTGGTATAAGTGCCGATAGGCTTCGTACTTATGATGAACAAAAACTTGTTTTCCCAACAAGAAGAATTAATGATAATAAGCGTTTGTATTCTGAACTTGACATAGAATGGCTTAAAGATATTAGAGATTTGATTTCTAAAAATCGTATGAATATTTATTCTTTTAAACTCGTATGGAAAATGCTTCTCGCTATGTCTAAAAAGGATTTTCAAAAGTTTGTCGCACAAAATAAAGATGATGAAGTAATTCAAATTTTAGCAAGAATAAAAAATAATCCCAATTTCGTGAAAAAAATATTGTAACTGTTTTGTGATTTTGATTAAAAAATAATTTCTCAATATGCTTAAATATGCTCTTTACTGTTTTTAATATGAAATTGATTAGAATTGTTTCCGTATTGCAGCAAGGCAACAAGTTGACCTTTTGTTCAGCTAATTGGCTTTAATTTTGAAGTATTCTGAATGGATTGTCACGGGCAACAAGTTGACTTTCAGTTTAGTTAATCTGTTTTTATTTTGAAATATTCTGAATGGATTGCCACGAAAATCAAAGATTTTTTCGCAATGACATTGGAAAAGGAAGTCGTCATCACGAGGAGCGGAAAATCCAAGACAGCGGAGCGACGTGGTGATCCAGTGAAAATACGGATAATTTATAAAAAAACAAATCGAGCATATTGGAGTGAGTATTTGTTGTTTTCGAAGTTTGCGTTAAAAATTTTCAATGTTTGAGGACAGAGTCCGAGTTTTGAAATTTTAGCAAACGAGAAATTACAAACAAATAACGAGCGGAAATCAGCGAGAGAGTTTCTTTGTGCAACGTTTCTTTGCGGTCAAAGAAATGTTGCGTTAATTTGTATTTTACAAATATAGGTTTTTGTATCCATTATTTTCTCTTATGGATTGCCACGAGGCAAAGCCTCTCGCAATGACGTGTTTTTATGGTACGTCATCACGAGCGGAGCGTGGTGATCCAGTGGTTTTACAGATATTTATAGATATTTGCCTTTTTTTGTACCCATTCTTTTTCTTTTCTTTTTCTCCTCCTGAATTTCCTCCAACAAAAAGCATGTCTTTGGGGAGTTCTTTCTTCCGAAAAATCTGCTAAAATGTAATAATGAACAACTTACCAAGCCAGAATGACAAAAATTCTATAAAAGAAATGTTTGAAAATATTTCTCAAAATTATGATTTTCTCAACGGCTGTATGACCCTATTCACGCACCGTTTAATCCGAAAATCTGCTCTATCTCTCGCCAAAAACACTCCCGAAAAAATTCTCGACATCTGCACAGGAACAGGCGATACCGCCATTCTAACCGCAAAAAAATTCCCAAACTCTCAAATTACGGCAATTGATTTTTCTCCCTCAATGCTCAAATTAGCCAAGAAAAAAGCCGAAAAATACCCAAATATAACTTTCTCACAAGCCGATGCCACCAATTTGCCTTTTGAAAACGCCACATTTGACCTTTGCACCATAAGTTTCGGTTTGAGAAATCTTCCCGACATACAATCTGCTTTAAAAGAATTTTTTAGAGTTTTAAAACCGAACGGACAGCTGATAATTCTCGACACTGGTAAACCGTCTAAATTTATAACATTTTTTATAGACTTAATTGTTCCGATTTTAGGCAAAATTTTTCATGGCAAAAAAATTCCCTACCAATACCTCGCCCAAAGCATAAAAACATATCCGACTCCCTCGAAAATAATTAATATTTTGAAAGAAATCGGATATATTTCACCAAGATGCAAAGACTATATTTTAGGAATTTTTTCCGCCCAAACGGCCTTTAAGCCTTAACGATATTTTCTTTTATCGCTTTAACCGCCGCTTGAACTCTATCATCGACACACAATTTTTGCAAAATGCTGCAAACGTGTGCTTTTGCTGTGTGAACACTCACAACAAGCTCTTTCGCAATTTCCGTATTGCTCTTACCTTGAACCAAATGTTTCAAAACCTCAAGTTCTCTGTCTGTAAGCTGTGTTCTTACATCTCCGCTTTCAATACGACGTTGAAGATTTTCAATATTTTCCGGTTTCGGGAAAAGACTCAATGCCGATTTTGCAACAACTGCATCAATCCAACAAGTACCTTTTGATGCGGAAGTTATAACCTGTGACAAAATTTCAGGCTCAATATCCTTCAAGCAATATGCACAAGCTCCTGAACCTAAAGCAGCTACAACTTCTTCCCCTCTTTCGTGCGAAGTCAAAATTACAACATTTGTTTCGGGAACCAATTCTTTAACCTTTTGCGTTGCTTCAAGTCCGTTCATGCCCGGAAGCCCCAAGTCCATCAAAACAACATCGGGTCGTTCTTTCTCAATAATTTCAAGCCCCGTTACGGCATCTTCCGCCTCGCCTACAACCGTAATATTCTCAAATTCATTTAATGTTGCACATAGGCCAATTCTTGTCAATTTGTAATCTTCTACTATTACAACTTTTATTTCTTGTGTCGCCGTCAAATTCATCACTTACTCCGTTTCATTTTACAACTCAATAATAATCTTTTTTGAATTTTCATGATATTAACCGGTTAGGCTATTTTTTGAAATTTTTTATTACCTTCTCGGATATTAAGTCCCCTATCATATAAAAAGAACCTGTTAGTATATTAAACTGTTTCTCTAAAAAATAATTTAATATATTCTCGGTTTTACTATATTTTTTGAAAAATATATCTTTTTTATCCTTAATAACCTGAATAATTTTGTCTTCGTCAACGGAATTTTTATGATTGAATTTTATCGGATATACCGTATCACCTTTGCGGAAAAGCGTATTTACGACTTTATTATACTCTTTGGTCGAAAGTGTTCCGTAAAACCAGCAGCTTTTTTGCCCGTTAAAATAAAAATCAAGATTTCTTCTCAAAACAGCTGCCGCATCTGCATTATGAGAGCCGTCTATTATCAAATTATAATCTTTAACATACTGAAATCTTGCAGGGATAAAAACCGTCTTTAATGCTGATTTTATGTGTTCTTTCGAAATTTTTACCCCGTTTTGAACCAAATATTCAACAAACTTCAAAACTAAAGATAAATTTTGTATCTGATGTAATCCCCAAAGTGAAAATTTCCAATCTTCACCATCAAAAACAGCATAATTTATCCCTTTTTCAAACTTTATTTCAACCTTTTTATCACTCTGAAAAACCTTGCTGTTCTTATCTTTTGCAATATTTTCAATAACCTCTTTGCCCAAATTGTCAAAATTTACAAAAACAGGAGCAAAAGACTTTATAATTCCTCCTTTTTCAAACGCAATTTTTTCAATCGTATCGCCAAGTCTATCTTTATGGTCGATAGAAACAGATGTTATCAAAGCCGCAACAGGATTTTTGACCGTATTTGTCGCATCAAGTCTGCCGCCCATGCCCGTTTCCATAACGGCGTAATCGACTTTTTCGTCGTGAAAATATTTATAGGCAGCAATCGTCAATATTTCAAACTCTGTCAGTTCGACGTTATGCTGTTTGGCAATATTTTCAACCGAAGAAACATATTCCGAAAAAAGATTTTCGGAAATATTTTCTCCGTTTATTTTAAAACGTTCGGTATAACTGAACAAATGCGGACTTGTATAAAGTGCCGTTTTGAACCCTGCTGTTTTGAGAATTTCGGCAATCATTGTGCAAACAGAGCCTTTTCCGTTTGTTCCCGCCACATGAATGACTTTTATTTTATCTTGAGGGTTTCCAAAAAACTCAAGAACCTTGAGAACCCTTTCCAAGCCCAAATTTATACAAAATTTTTCGCTTGATGTTAAAAATTTTTCTGTTTCAAGATAATTTTTCGTCATTTGATAAGCGATTTCAACAACTCCGTGATTTCATACAAAGCATGCGGTTTACTGTGTTTATAAGACAAATCAGACATTTGACGAACCTTTTCGGGATTTTCGAGCAAAGGTTTCAACAAATCCAAAAGTCTTTCACCCGTAAAATCTTTATCTTCGGCATACAATGCAAAGCCTGCACTTTCAGCCTCTTTAGCATTTTTGCGTTGATGATCTGCCGCCGCATAAGGATAAGGAACCAAAATGCATACCGCACCGCACATATTAAGCTCCGACAAACTCAACGAACCTGCTCTCGAAATAACTATATCAGCCGATTTCAATGCGTAATACATCTCATCAAAATAAGGTCTGATAACCAAATTCGTATTTTCCGCATAATGAGGAAAATATCCTTTTATCTTGTTTATAAATTCGTCATAATTCTTTTTGCCTGTTTGAACAATGAATTGCACATCAAGTCTTTCAACAAGTTCTTGTGCCGCATTAATCGCAGCAGAATTAAGCGTTTTCGCACCTTGAGAACCGCCTGTCACAAGAACCGTCAATTTGTTTTTTAAGCCGAGTTTTGCTCTCGCTTCCTCTTTTGTAACAGTCGAAAATTCGCTTCTTACGGGATTTCCCGTGCAATAAATATTTTTATTGTTCAAAGATTTTTTTGAACTTTCAAACGCAACCGAAACTATATCAGCAAACGGTGCAACAGTCTTGGAAACAAGCCCCGGAACCGCATCGCAGTCGTGTATCATCAATGGTTTTTTCAAAAGTGATGCCATAAAAGCTATCGGTGCACTTACATATCCGCCTGTTGTAAAAACTACATCAGGTTTGTATTTTTTGATGTAAAACAAAGCCTTCCACATTGCGATTTCAAGTTTAAACAGCCATTTTATAAAATCAAAACTGATTTTTCTCGGCATACCTTTTACATCAACGGGTAAAAACTCAACCCCGTCAATTTTGCTGACAATATCATTCTCCATATTTTTAGGATTTCCGATATAATAAATTTTTTCGGTATCTTCCATCTTCAAAAGTGCTTGAACTACCGATAATGCAGGATAAATATGTCCTCCCGTACCGCCGCCTGATATAAAATATACTTTTTTATCTTTAGACATCTTGAGTCCTCGTTATTCTGATTTTTGAAATATTTAAAATTATACCGACCATACACATCGTAACAAACAATGATGTACCGCCATAGCTGATAAACGGCATCGGAACACCTGTTGCGGGGATAAATGAACTTGCAACGGACATATTAATAAATGCTTGTGCACCGATTGAGAAAGTCAAACCTGTTGCAAGAAGTTTGCCATACATATCTTTGCAATTTTTAGCCGTCATAACACCTCGGTAAATAAACCATAAAAACAGCCAAATGATTGCAAGACAGCCTAAAAAGCCCCATTCTTCACCTATTACGGCATAAATAAAGTCCGTATGAGCTTCGGGAAGCCATTCTAATTTTTGTCTTGATGCACCGTAACCGACTCCGAAAAATCCTCCCGAAACAAATGCCAAAAGCGACTGAATAATATTATATCCGCCTCCGTATGGGTCTAATTCAGGGTCAAGCCAAACTTTAATTCTGCTCATCTGATATGGTTTTATTTTTAAACACAAAAGAGCAAATGCACATCCTGCAAGAGTAAGCAGCATTCTTATCGAACCGCCTGCCGTAATATACATTATCAAAGAAACCAAACCCATGATAATTACCATACTTAAGTTTGGCTGTGCTGCCGTCAAAATAACCATACATACTATCGGGAGAAAATATTTTTGGATTTTTTCCTGATTAAAAAGCGAAACATCTTTTGCAAAAGCTGCTGCCAAAAGCATTGCAACAGCAGGTTTTGTCATCTCTGACGGCTGAAATTGCAACGGTCCGAACGCAAGCCATCTTTTAGCACCGTTTACCATTACACCTAACGATGTAAAGTCAACCAAAGCAAGCATGAATACTACAAACCATGCAAACGGTATTGTATATTTCGGCAATTTTTTATAATTCAATTTTGAAAAATAAAACATTCCAAAAAGTCCCGCAAAAAACCAGAAAAGTTGTTTCATTGCAAAACTTCCGGGGTTTGCCCCCAAAGCCGTACACTTTGAAGCACCTGCCGACAATATCATCATTATTCCGATTAATGCCAAAAACGACACGATTATCAGCATACCTTTATCAGGTGCCGAAACGTATCCCGTTGGAGCTACATCGTTTGAATTTTGTACTTTATATCTTTGTGCTGACATATTTCTTGAATTCTTCTCCTCTGTGTTCGAAATTGTCGAACATATCAAAACTTGCACAAGCAGGTGAGAACAAAATTATCTCATTCGGATACTCAATAGCCTTATCTATCGATTCTTCAAAAGATTTTGCCTCATAAATATTGCTATATCCGTGCTGTTCAAGATTTTCTTTAAATCTTTGTGTCGCTTCCCCAATCAAAATAACATTTTTAACACATTCTTTAACTTTTTCGCAAAGACCTGCCAAATCCGTCATTTTGTCACGGCCGCCCATAATTAAAGTTATTTCCTTATTCGGAAACGCTCTCAATGCAACGATTGTAGCTTCCGTAGTTGTTGACTTTGAATCATTATAAAACTTGTGAACACCGTCTGTTCCAACATATTCAATTCTGTGTTCAACAGCTTTGAACGATTTTATTCTTTCTTTTATAACCTCGTTTTCAACACCGCAAATTTTTGCAACAATTACTGCCGTCATCACGTTTTGAACATTGTGTTCTCCGACAAGCGGAATTTCATCAACGGCTATAATTTCCTCAGGCTCGCCCTTTCTCTTATAGTAAACCTTGCCGTCTTTCACATAACAACAATTTTTGTCACATTCTTTTGCAAAAATGAATTTTTCATAAGGATATTTTTCCGCAAATGCAGAAACTTTCTCGTCTGCCCCATTGAAAACCGCAAAAGCAGGAGCTTTTTCCAATGCAAACAATCTTGCTTTTGCCTTGAAATAATTTTCAAGTCCGTTATGCCAGTCGATATGGTTCTCTGACCAGTTCAAAAAACAAGCTATGAAAGGTCTTATCGTATGTGATAATTCCGATTGATAAGAGCTTATTTCGCAAACCAAATAATCATGCTTTTTATCAAGCAATGTCGTCGGGGGAACTCCGATATTTCCGCAGACAGGAGCATCAAAATCTGCCGATAACAAATGTGAAATCAAAGTGGTTGTCGTGGTTTTGCCGTTTGTTCCCGTAACTGCAATAAATGATGAATCGGTTTCGCCATAAGCAAGTTCAACTTCACTTGTAAACGGCACATTCTTTTCTTTCAAACGTTTATAAATATCTTTTTGCGGAGAAATTCCGGGGCTCATAACAGCAAGATAAGCATCGTTGATAAACTCATCGCTATGTCCGCCCATCTCAACGTGAATGCCTTCTTTTTCAAGCCTTTCAACAGTTTCTTTATCCTTGTCCTCAGCTGGCTTAAATTCTGTTAAATAGCAATCTGCCCCTTTTGAATTAAGGTATTCAGCAGCAGCAATTCCGCTCTTCGAAAGTCCGCATATTAAAACTTTTTTATCAAACCATTTTCTTTTCATAACTTACCTCATCAAACTGTAAAACAAAAATACTGCCGCTGTTGAAAACATCAACGTTACTGCTGTAAATACCGCTACAACCTTCGTTTCTTTCCAGCCGCCAAGCTCAAAATGGTGATGAATAGGGGTCATTCTGAAAATTCTGTTTCCCGTCAACTTAAAGCTTGCAACTTGAATCATAACTGACAAAGTTTCACACATATAAATAAATCCTATCGGAATCAGCCAAAGCTCAAATTTGCCCATTACGGCTATTGTTCCCAAAACTCCGCCCAAGGCAAGCGAACCTGTATCACCCATGAAAACTTTTGCAGGATATTTATTGAAATATAAAAAGCCTGCGTTCGCACCTGCTATTGCTGCTGAAATTATTGCAATATCAAGGTTTCCCGTCAAAACGGCAAGCACCGCACAAGCAATCATAGAAATTGTCACATTTGATGCGGCAAGTCCGTCCAGTCCGTCTGTCAAATTAACAGCATTCGACACTCCGACAATTAAAAATACTGCAAATATCAAATAAAACCAGCCTAAATTAAGGCTCCAATCTCCAAAAGATACCGCCGTTGCATTAGTCACTGTCATATAAACAGCAGGCAAAAGTGCTATTGCTATTTGCAAAAACAACTTTGCTCTCGGAGTTAAACCCTCATTGTGATGGTTTTTTATCTTTAAAATATCGTCCATCAAGCCTGCAAACATATAAAATACGAATGTCATCAAAAGCAGGCATGCCGTTGTGGTGAGTTTTTGAGCCATTACAAGTGCTATAACCGACCCAATCAATGCCGAACCGACAATAAAAACTCCGCCTGTCGTCGGTGTTCCGCTCTTTTTTGCGTGAGATTCGGGGGCACAATCACGTATCTCCTGACCGAACATTTTCTTCTTTAAAAAATCTATATATACAACTCCAGAAAGCAGTGATAAAATCACCGAAACAAGAGCACCTACAACTATTAATGACATTTTTTATTCAGCTCCTCAATTATATCTTCAAACTTCATGCTTCTTGATGCCTTGAGCAAAATATATCCGCCGTCTTTGTATTTTTCGGAAATATATTCCGCAGCTTGTGCTTTATCGTCAAAATGCTTTATATCAACCGATTTATCAGGATTGATATTCTTTGACAATTCTCCGCAGGTTACAAGACAATCAAAATCAAATCTTTCTAAATATTCGCCCGTTTCAATATGGTATTTAACAGCATTTTCGCCAAGTTCGCCCATATCGCCGAGTACAATAATTTTTGTTCCTTTATAAATTTCAGAAAACGTCTTTATCGCCGCTTTTACAGAATCGGGATTGGAATTATAACAATCGTTTATAACCTTGAAAGCCCCTATTTCTTTGACTTCCCAGCGTTTATCTATTGTCTTGAAATTCTTTAAACCCTCTCTGATTTCATCAGGTTTCAAGCCCAAAGATAATGCCGTTTCTATGACAAGAGATGCATTTTGAACATTATGTAAACCCTCTTGCGGCAAATAATAAGTTTCTCCGCCGTATATGAATTCCGAGCCGTTTTCATCAGCTTTTACAACCTTGATAAAATCAAAATTTACATAAATCGATTTGCCCGAAAAATCATTAAACCTCTTTATCAAGTTGTTATCAGGTGCAATCAAGCAGCCGTCTTTCTTCAAATATTTTACAATTTCGCATTTCGCTTTTGCAATGTTTTCTACCGAACCCAATCTTCCGATATGTGCTGTCCCGACGTTCGTAATCACTGCTCTGTCAGGCTTTGTGTGCTTTGAAATCAATTCTATTTCGCCTAAACCACGCATTCCGCCTTCCGCTATCAAAACTTGAGTGTTTTCGGGCATGGTTAAAAATGTTTGACACAAGCCTATTTCGTTATTATGGTTTAATTTTGTTTTATGAACACGATATTTAACCGACATAACAGATGCCATCATTTCTTTAACGGTGGTTTTTCCGCTGCTTCCCGTTATCATTATCGTTTTCGGGTTGATTTTATCTCTGTAAAATTCCGCTATCTTCAAATAAGCGGCTTTTGTGTCCTTTACAAGAAGAATTACTTCCGCATCTAAATTAACATCGTCGGCACTTTCCGTAAAATATCCCGATGCCCCTTTATCAAGTGCATCTTGAATAAATTCAAACCCGTTGAAATTTTCACCTTTCAACGGCAAATATATCATTCCCTCGCCAATCGTTCTCGTATCTGTCGAAACTGTTAAATCGTCTTCGCCCTCATTGGCTATTATCGGCGTCGCTCCCGTCGCTTCTATCAATTCATCTATCGTAAAGCCCATTTTTATTTCCCCTGCCGTTTTTCAGTACGGTACAAGAAAATTTTACCATATTCTCTACGATTGGTTAATTATGTTAAATAATGTGTTGATTTCTTCCGAAATTTTACTGTCCCTTGCAGAATTTTCTTTAACTTCCGTGTAAGAATACATTACCGTCGAATGTTTTCTTCCGCCCAAGGCTGCTCCTATCGACTGCCAGCTTTCGCCCGTCAACTCTCTTATCAAATATATAGCAATTTTTCTCGCATAAGCAACTGCCGCAACTCTCGAATTGCCCTTGATATCTTCAGGCTTTAATCCGAAAAATTCCGCTGCTTTTTCTATGATGAAATCGGGTGTGATTTTTTTCGTTTTTCCATTGTAATTTATAGCTTTTTTAACTACATCAAGCGTCGGATCCTCGCCATATATCGAACAATATGCACAAACTTTATTATAAGCACCCTCAAGCTCTCGGATATTATTTTTGTAAACAGTTGCCAAAAATTCAATTACCTCTAAGCTGAACGAAGTCATTCCGTCGCTTTCAATCAACTGTTTTAAAATTGCCATTCTCGTTTCCAAATCGGGAATTCCGATATCTGCCATCAAGCCCCATTCACATCTGGTTTTCAATCTGTCTGAAATACCCGAAATTTCCGCAGGCAATCTGTCACTCGTCAATACAATTTGTTTATCCCCTCTGTGCAAAGCATCGAAAATATTGAAAAGTTCTTCTTCCATTCTCTGTTTGCCGGAAATAAATTGAATATCATCAATGAGTAAAACATCGACATCTCTATACTTTTGGCGGAATTTTGACATTCTTTTGTTTTTCTCCGCACCCTTTGCAAAAGTATCTTTTTCATAACCTTTATACAAATTTTCAATCAAATCGTTCAAAAAGTCTTCCGTTGTGACATATTTAACCTTTGCACGTTTTTTCGTCATCATATAATTGCCGATAGCCTGCATCAAATGGGTTTTCCCAAGTCCTGAGCCGCCATATATAAATAACGGATTAAATCTGCCCTTTGACTTTCCCTCTGCAATAGCTAAAGCCGCTCCGTAAGCGAGTTTGTTATATCCGCCGACAACAAAATTATCAAATTGATATTTCGTGTTCAAATTGCAATCCGATAACATTTGCTTTAAACCATCGTATTTACTGTCGGCTAATTCGGTCTGTTTTGCTTTTTGCTCCTCTTTTGAAGCTTTTTTAACCTTTTTTTGATACTCTTTATCAAGCTCGGCATCGTAAACAATCTCAAAAGTCACAGGTTCTTTGAAAACTTCCGTCAAAGCTTTTGTGATAATTTCACCATAAGAAGCTTTTACGGTCATTATGGTAAAAGCCTGCGGTGTCAATAATACCAAGCGGTTTTCTTCCATAATCGACGGCACAAGCGGTAATACCCAAGTTGTATAAGAACCGTTAGGTATTTCCTTTTCCAAAATTTTTAAAACTTCCTGCCACTTTTCGCTTAAATTAACCATGCCTTAAATCTCTTTTTAATCGATTTTTTATATTAAATCACAAAAAAAACTTGAGGTAAACTTTCGCCCACCTCAAGTCTTTTCGATTAAAATCTATGCTTTGTGCGGTCTTACGGTTGATTTCAAATGTAATTCTCTCAACTGTTCTTCCGTAACATCTGTCGGAGCATCTGTCATTAAACATTTTGCACCTGAGTTTTTCGGGAATGCAATTACATCTCTGATAGACTCTGTTCTTGCCATAAGTGCTATCAATCTGTCCAAACCGATTGCCAAACCTGCATGCGGAGGTGTTCCGTATTTGAATGCATTTACAAGGAAGCTGAATTTCTTGTTGATTTCTTCTTCGCTCAAACCTAATGCTTTGAATACTCTTTCTTGAATATCACCTTTGTGAATTCTTACGCTGCCGCCGCCAAGTTCTGTTCCGTTGTAAACAATATCATAAGCGATTGAACGGCAATGTCCTTTATCCGTTTCCATTTTATCCAAATCTTCGGGATTAGGCATTGTGAACGGGTGGTGCATTGACATATAACGTCCTTCTTCATCACTCCATTCAAACATCGGGAAGTCAACTACCCATAAAACTGCATGTTTATTGGGGTCAATCAAGTTCAACTTCTTACCGAAATGAAGTCTGAATCTGCCCATTGCATCATAAGCAACTTTCGGTTTATCAGCAATAAAGAACACTACGTCACCGTCTTTTGCTTTTGCTCTTTCTTTAATTTGTTCAAGCTGACCTTCTTTTAAGAACTTCAAAACAGGTGATTTTGCTGTTCCGTCTGCGTTGAATATAATGTTTGCAAGACCTTTTGCACCGTATGAAAGAACCAACGGTCTTAAATCGTCGATTTCTTTTCTTGAATATGTTGATGCATTAGGAATTGTAATACCTTTGATAATTCCGCCGTTGTTCAAAACTTCTTTCATTGCATCGAAGTTTGATTCAGCCAAAATGTCGCCTAAGTCAAACATTTCCAAACCGAAACGCAAATCAGGTTTGTCGCTGCCGTATTTATCCATAGCTTCTTGCCATGTTAATCTCGGGAATTTTTCGGGAAGTTCGACATCAATAACTTTGAATGCTTCTTTTGTCAAACCTTCAACGAGTTCGATAACGTCTTCTTGTCCGACAAATGACATTTCCAAATCGACTTGTGTAAATTCGGGTTGTCTGTCAGCTCTCAAGTCTTCATCTCTAAAGCATTTTGCAATTTGATAATAACGTTCCATTCCGCCAACCATCAATAATTGCTTAAAAATTTGAGGTGATTGAGGAAGTGCGTAGCATTTACCCTCTTGAACTCTGCTCGGAACCAAATAATCTCTTGCACCTTCAGGTGTTGAATTTACAAGAATAGGAGTTTCGATTTCCGTGAAATAATTGTTGTTCAAGTAATTTCTGATAGCTGTTACAACCTTGTGACGAAGAATAAGTTTATCTTTCATCTCGGGACGACGCAAATCCAAATATCTGTATTTCAATCTGACATCTTCACCAACGTTTTCATCATCTAACGGGAACGGAAGAACTTCTGATTTTGATAAAATTTCTATCGCTTCGGGGTACATTTCAACTTCGCCTGTCGGAAGTTTCGGATTGTAAGTTTCTTCAGGTCTTTTTGTAATTTCGCCCTCAACTCTTACAACGTATTCATCTCTCAAACTTTTAACAGTTTGATATACTGACGGGTTTTTCGCAGGGTCTGCTACAAATTGGAAAAATCCCGATTTATCTCTTAATTCAACAAAAATAATTCCGCCTAAATCTCTGACCGTTGATACCCAGCCTGCTAATGTTACTTTTCTTCCTAAATCTTTTGCTCTTAATTCGCCGCAAAAATCTGATTTCATTGATGTAATTGTCATACTTTCTCGCCTTAATATCTTAACTTTTATCTCAATTTAACAACAAATATTTCTCTAAATCAAGAATGATTAAACTCGTTAATACTTTTTTGATAAATTTTAAACATTTCTTTAAAAGTTTTTCAATCAAGATTTTTTTTAAATCTTTTTTTTTAAATAAAAAACCCCTGTTCGAAAACAGAGGTTTTTCGGATTGTTTTAAATTAATTATACAATACCTTGAGCTCTCATTGCTTTTGCAATTTTTTGGAAAGCAGCAATGTTTGCACCTGCCGCATAGTTGCCTGCACAACCGTATTTTTCCGCAGCAGCTTCACAAGATTTGAAGATGTTTATCATAATTTGTTCAAGACGTTTGTCAACTTCTTCAAATGTATAATAATATCTCATTGAGTTTTGTGACATTTCGATTGCAGATGTTGAAACACCGCCTGCGTTTGCAGCTTTTGCAGGAGCAAAAATTACATCATTCTTTTGAATGTATGCAATAGCTTCTGCCGTTGTCGGCATATTTGCACCTTCTCCGATTGCAAGAACTCCGTTATTAACGAGTTTTGTTGCAGATGTCAAACTCAATTCGTTTTGAGTTGCACAAGGAAGTGCAATATCCGTTTTGATTGTCCAAATCGGAGCATCGTTTCTGTCAACGGTTTCCATATATTCTGCATCTTTGTGTTCACGTAAATATTCTTTAATTCTTCCACGTTCAACTTCTTTAATTTGCTTAATCAAAGCTAAATCAATTCCGTTTTTATCGTAAATGCAGCCGTTTGAATCGCTCATTGCAATAACTTTAGCACCATAAGCCTGAGCTTTTTGGCAAGCATAAATTGCAACGTTGCCTGAACCTGAAATTGTTACGGTTTTACCTTGGAAAGTTTGATTACCGTTAGCTTTAAGCATTTCACGCATATAATAAATCAAACCGTAGCCCGTTGCTTCGGTTCTTGCAAGCGAACCGCCGTAACCAACGGCTTTACCTGTCAAAACGCCGCCTTCATAACCGTTTCTGATTCTTTTATATTGACCGAATAAATATCCGATTTCACGTCCGCCGACACCGATATCACCGGCCGGAACGTCAACATCAGGACCGATATGTCTGTATAATTCTGTCATAAAGCTTTGGCAAAATCTCATAACTTCGTTGTCGGTTTTGCCTTTGGGGTCGAAATCGCAGCCGCCTTTTGCTCCGCCGATAGGAAGTCCGCTCAATGCGTTTTTGAAAATTTGTTCAAATCCCAAGAATTTCATAATACTTTGGTTTACACTCGGGTGAAATCTCAAACCGCCTTTGTAAGGTCCGATTAATGAGCTGTATTGAACTCTGTAACCTCTGTTTACTTGAACTTGACCGTTATCATCAACCCAAGGAACACGGAATGTAATAATTCTTTCAGGTTCTACAATTCTTTCAAGGAAAGCACCCTTTTCGTAGTCGTCGTGAGCATCGATAACAGGCTCAAGGCTTGTGAAAACTTCCGTAACCGCTTGAATAAATTCGGGTTCATTAGGATTTTTTGCTCTTGTTTTTTCCAAAACTTTTTCTAAATAACTGTTCATTTTAATATCCTTTTTCGTCTAAGACCAACTTTTTTATTCTTTTATACTCTTTTTAAATAAAAAATTCAATATTTTTTCATTTTTTTACAAAAAAGCCGAAATTTTGAAAAATTTTTCATATTTCGGCTGATTTTTTATCATTATTTTCTTCTTTTTAAAATTTTTGGCATAACTTCCTCGGATTTTTCTGCCCAAACAGAAATAATGTTCAAAACATTTTCCGAGCATTTAGCCATAGTTTCCACGGATACAAATTCCGATTTTGAGTGGAAGTTAATTCCGCCTGCACCTAAATTCGGAGTCAAAAGCCCTCTCAACGTTAAAGCCGAACCGTCCGTTCCGCCTCTGACAGAATTTTGAACAGGGGTTAAACCGCTGCGTGTTATTCCGATTTCAGCGAAAGAAATAACTTCGGGGAAGGTTTTGAGCATTTCTTTCATGTTCAAATAGCGTTGTTTCGGGTCAAATGTGATTTTGCAGTCGGGATATTTCTTTTCAATTTCTTTCAAAGATTTTTCAAGGAAAGCAATTCTTTTTTTCGCATTATCGAGGTCAAAATCACGAACGAGCATTTTAATTGTTGTTTTTTCTGCTGTTCCGCTGATTTCGTCAACAAAATAGTAGCCTTCTCTGTCTTTTGTTGTTGACGGAGTTTCGTTTTTCGGAAGTTTTGACAAAAATTCATTAGCAAGCTCAAGCGAATTTGTCATTTTTTTGTAAGCATAACCGCAGTGAACAACTTTTCCTGTTATAGTAATTTCGGGGTTAAAAGCATTAAAGGTTTCTGTATCGAGTTCGTGAGGAAATCCTCCGTCAACCGTGTAAGCCGCATCTGCTTCAAAGTTTTCGACATCAAAAGCCGTAATACCCATGCCCGTTTCTTCGTCGGGGGTAAATACAACTTTAATTTCGGGGCGGATAATTTGAGGATTATCTTTAAGAACAGCGAGAGCTTCCATAATTTCCGCAACACCTGCTTTATCATCAGCACCCAAAAGTGTTGTGCCGTCTGATGTTATAACTTTATGTCCTTTTTCGGTAATCAAATCTTTTTCGTCGATAGTGACACCGTTATTCAAAACGATACTTCCGCCTTTGTAGTCGTGAATTTGAGGCTTAACGGGGCCTGTCGGAACATCGCTGCTTGTGTCCATGTGAGCAAAAAGAGCGATAATCGGCATTTTTTTGTCTGAATTTGAGGGCAAATAAGCCGTTACGATGCAATGTTCGTTAATTTTAATATTTTTAAGTCCGAGAGTTTTCAAGTCTTCTGCCAAAACAACGGCAAGGTCTTTTTGCCTTTCCGTACTCGGAATATGTTTTTCAGCCAAAGCCTGATTAGAGCCTGTGTCGATTTTAACATATTTAACGAAGTAATCCGTAAGCCTGTTTTGATTAATGTAATCTGCCATGTTTTTCTCCTTTACGGTATGTGCCATAGCGGCGGATTGAAATACCGTCAAAAATAATACCGTCAATATTAATATAAATTTTTTCATAATTTTCTCCCAAGAACATTTTACAACAAAAATTGCCCGAAAGAAGAATGTTAAGTTCGCCAAAGCAGGTTAAGCTGAATGTATATTCAAAAGAAAGGAAAAAATATGGATAAAGATGAAACACAAAAAAATTGCACAAATGACGAGCTTGAAATAGTTCTCGAAAATGCTTGCAGTTGCGAACAAATGGAGAATGTTACTCAAACGGTGCCTGATGAATTTTTCTATAACACTTGCGATTGCACGGATTGTGACTGCCTTAACGAAAACGGGGAAGTTGAAGAAGATTTCTGCCACTGCGGTTATATGACAAATCCTTTGGGAATGAGCTATGACAGCCTTTCATGCAGCTGCGATTCATCAAAAGCACTCCAATAACTTAAAAACTGTTTTTTCAAGCCGATAGTTTTTTCAAGCCGTTAAAAATTAAAAAACTGAATAATTATACCCGCAAGAATGCTGACAGATAAAAGTATTCCGATTATCATGGCTGTATTTTTGCGGTCTTTGTTTTTGCGGAGCAAAACGAGCAAGCCCAAGCCTGCACCTGATGAAAGCCCTGCAACGGTTGAGCCGAAGCTGATTGCACCTTTTAAAAACATCATTGTTATCAAAACCGAAACGGCACAGTTAGGAATTAAGCCGAAAATACCTGCTGCAACGGGTTGAAGAATTGAATTTTGAAGCATAATTTTTTCAATAGCTTCCTCAGGAACACTCATAAAGAAATAGTTCAAACCTATGCAAACCGCAAGGATAAAGAGGAAAATTAAAAAAGTATGTTTAATCGGGTGTAAAATCACCGAAAGAAGTTTGTTTTCAGAAATTTCGTGATTACAGCAGCCTCGTTCATGCCCGATTTCGTCGGAAGTTTCATCGAAAACGGCAGGTTTTTCGACAACGGGTTTAAGGAAAAAATCCGTCAAATATCCTGCTGCTATTGCAAGAACAAGTTTTATCAAAACAATTTGAATAACGGAAGTAAATTTATCGGGTTCAGCGAGGAGAATAGGGATAGCCTCGTCTGAGGTTGCAATGTAAACGGCAATTAAAGTACCTGTCGAGATAAATTTTTTGATAAAAAGAACAGACGCAACAATAGAAAATCCGCATTGAGGAACTATTGCAAATATTGCACCCAAAACAGGTCCTATTTTTTGAGAAAACTTTAATAAAACCGTAATTTTTTTTGAAAAATAATTTTCAAAAAGTTCTATCAAAACAAAAATAAAAAACAAAAACGGAACGAGCTTAATGCTGTCTATAAAAGCATCTTGAACGAATTCCGGAATTTGAGAAAATATCTGACTTAACATACTTCACCTTTATATAAAAAAATATTAAAAAAATTGTTCCTGTTACAAATTTTAGTGTATTATAAAAAAGAAAAATCCCAAAGTACAAATTAAAAATAAAAACAAGGACTCAACGATGAAATCATCTGAATATTCAATGATAATAGCAGGAAGCGGAATTGCAGGTTTATATACGGCAATAAAATTATCTGAAAATCTTTCCGAAAATGAAAAAATTCTGTTAATTACTAAATCAAATTTAAAAGAGTCAAATTCAAAATACGCACAAGGCGGAATTGTCGGCGTAATGCACGAGAATAAGGTCGATTCGGTCAAATTGCACGTTCAAGACACATTAAAAGCAGGAGCAGGGCTTTCTGATGTCGGAGTGGTAAAATTCATTTCCGAAAACAGCGAAAAAGTCATAAAAGACTTGTTAAAAGAGGGTGTTGACTTTGACCGTGATAAAGAAAACAATTTGAATTTCACAATGGAAGGTGCTCACAGCGTAAGAAGAATTCTTCACTCCGGCGGAGATGCAACCGGGTTTCATATAGAAAAATCTCTTGCCGAAAGAGTTCACGCAATGTCAAACGTTCATATTCTTGAAGAAACTTTGGTTGTTGAGCTTTTGGTAAATTCTAAAAACGAATGCAAAGGTGTTATCACTTATAACAATATTACAGGCGAATACGAGGCCTTTTACACAAATGCGGTAATTCTTGCAACAGGCGGTGTCGGACAGCTTTATAAACATACAACAAACCCTCCTGTCACAACGGGTGACGGACTTGCAACCGCATACAAAGCAGGAGCGGTTATGCAGGATATGGAATTTGTACAATTCCACCCGACGGCATTTGAAGCGAAAAATGCCGAAAATATGTTTTTGATTTCGGAAGCCGTAAGGGGCGAAGGTGCAAAACTCGTTGACGAAAACGGCAATACTTTTATGGAAAAATACGACGAAAGATTGGAACTTGCCTCAAGAGATATTGTTACAAGAGCTATTTTCAATGAAATGAGAATACACGGAACAAAAAATGTTTACCTTAAAACGTCAATTATTCCGAAAGAAAAATTCTTGAAAAGATTTCCGACTATCACGGACGTTTGTATGAAAAACGGAATAAATCCGCAAATAAACAATATTCCTGTTTCACCTGCCGCACACTATATGATGGGCGGAGTAAAAACGGACGTTAACGGAAATACTTCAATCAAAAACCTTTTTGCAATAGGAGAAACAGCTTGCACAGGTTTGCACGGAGCAAACAGACTCGCAAGCAATTCACTTCTCGAATGCGTTGTAACCGCTTATCAAGTGACGGAATATCTTAAAGACAATAAGTTTGAAGAAATTGATTATATTAATGAAGAAAAAGACGAGAAAATTTATTCTTTACTTGAAAAATATAAGAAAGAACTTCCGCATAATGTGGTTGATTTCAAGGTTTTAAGAACAAGATTACAAGATTTAATGTGGGCAAAAGCAGGCATTATCAGAAATGAAAAGAATTTGAAGGAAGCTTTAAAAGAAATAGATGAAATTAAAGCAGCTTTCGGTTATACGGATAAATGCCCGTCAAAAGAGGCTTATGAACTCAGAAACCTTTTGACTATTGCAAAATTAACAGTAGAATTTGCACTCAAAAGAAAAGAATCAAGAGGCGGTCATTACAGAGAGGACTACCCCGGAAAGCACGAGCCTGCAAGACATTACACAAATACTATAAACAGCAAAACTTACGAGGAAATATATGTTAAATAATTTATTAATAGAAGAACACATCAAAAATGCATTAAAAGAAGATATCGGATTTGAGGATATTTCAACAGAAGCATTGATTTCAGCAGATAAAATTGTAACCGCATATTTGAAAACCAGAGATGACGGAGTTTTTTGCGGAACACAAATTTTTGAAAAAGTTTATAAATTATTATCCGATAAAGCAGAAGTTAAATTTCATAAGCAAGACGGCGATGAAATAAAAAAAGGCGACGTCATTGCAGAGGTTACGGCTCCTGCAAGATGTGTTTTAACGGGAGAAAGAGTTTCTTTAAACTATGTAAGACACTTGTCAGGAATAGCAACGGAAACAGCTCGTTATAAAAAAGCTATGAACAATCCGAACGTAGTTTTGACCGATACAAGAAAAACTACTCCGGGGCTTCGTGTATTTGAAAAATACGCAGTAAAAACAGGCGGCGGAATTCCTCACAGATTTAATTTAAGCGATTGTGTTATGATAAAAGATAACCACATCGAATGTGCAGGCTCTGTAACAAATGCGATTGAAACAGTTAAAAAATACACTTCTCACGCACATAAAATCGAAATCGAATGCGAAAATCTTGAGCAAATAAAAGAAGCCTTAACTTGCGGAGTTGATATCATAATGCTTGATAACATGCCTATTCCCGAGATGAAAAAAGCAATAGAATTGATTAATAAAAGAGCAATAGTTGAAGTCAGCGGAAAAGTTACAATCGACACAATCGGAGATATTGCTGCGATTAACCCCGATGTTATTTCGACAA
Source organism: uncultured Candidatus Melainabacteria bacterium (assembly GCA_934754505.1). GTDB lineage: Bacteria > Cyanobacteriota > Vampirovibrionia > Gastranaerophilales > Gastranaerophilaceae > RUG841. The sequence continues at coordinate 21,874 of CAKVIE010000018.1, read as the reverse complement.
GTGCAATTCATTCGGGAATTAAGCACCTCGACTTAGCCCTCGATATGTAATTGCAATTTTAATAAAATTCTGTCAAAATGAATGAAAAGGAGTTTTGATGAAAATAACGGTCTGTATAAAACAAGTACCCGACACTGCCGACATTCAATGGACAGAACACAATACTCTGTGTCGTGACGGAGTTGAAAGTATTTTAAATCCGTGCGATTCTTACGCTGTTGACTCAGCACTTCAAATAAAAGATAAAAACGAAAATGTTCATATAACAGCAATTTCAATGGGGCCTTTGCAAGCTGAAAAGACAATTCGAGAAGTTATTGCAACGGGTGTTGATGACGGAATTTTATTAAACGATAAATTTTTTGCAGGGTCAGATACTGCCTCAACGGCAAGAGTTTTGGCTCAAGCTGTAAAAAATAAACTTTCGGATACCAATTTGATTTTATGCGGACAATACGCATCAGACGGCGACACCGCCCAGACAGGTCCAAGCCTTGCACAAAATTTAGGCTTTGGAATAGTCACAAATGTCCTTAAAATCGAAAATATCGAAGAAAATTCTTTGACAGTTATTAAACAAACCGACGACGGAAAAGAAAAAATACAAGTTTTTCTGCCCGCCGTAATTTGCTTGCAAAAAGGCAGTTATGAAACAAGATTGCCTAAAATTTCAGGCAGAATAAAAGCCAAAAATGCACAAATTCCCGTTTATAATGCTCTTGATATTGATATAAATGCAGAAACAACAGGATTTAAAGGCTCTCCTACGCACGTCAAAAAGGCTTTCAAACCTGAAGGACGACAAAACTGTCAACTATTAGTTGACAAAAATTCAAATGAGATAAGTGATAAAATTTTAGAACTTTTAAACGAAATAAAAAAGGCTGAAAATGAATAATTATAAAATTACGGTTTTTTGCGAAATAAATAGAGATTGTAAGGTTAAAGATGTATCTTTTGAGCTGATTTCAAAGGCAAAAGAGTTGACGCAAGGAATGGGCGAGGTGCAGGCATTGGTTGTCGGTCAAAGACTCAATTATGACAATATAATCGAGGAATTATCTCAATACGGTGCGGATAAAGTTATTGTAGTAAATGATGATATTTTGGCTGAATACAATGCTGAAAGATACAGAAAGTCCGTTTGTGAAATTTTAGAAAAAGAGAAACCTCAAGTTGTTTTATTTGGAGCAACGGTGATAGGCAGAGAGCTTGCACCTTTGGTTGCAACAAGTTTGAAAACGGGGTTGACAGCTGATTGCACAGGATTGGAAATATCTGACGGGAAACTTGAAGCAACAAGACCGACTTATGGCGGCAAAATGAATGCAACAATTTTGTGCAAAACTTCTCCGCAAATGGCAACGGTAAGAGCAGGTGTTTTCAAGGCTCAAAAGCACTGTTCGGAAAAAGAAACGGCAGTAAATTTTGATTGGGTAAAAACGCAAGATTGCAAAGAATTTACAAAAATCCTTGAATTTTTCCCAAGTACGGAGAAAGAGAAAAATAATCTTAATAAAGCCGAAATAATCTTTGCAGGCGGAAGAGGTTTAAAATCAAGAGAAACTTTTGAAAAATTATACAAACTTGCAGAGTTGACAGGTGCTTCTGTCGGTGCAACGAGAGCAGCCGTAGATGCGGGTTTTGCCGATAAATCAATACAAATCGGACAAACAGGTACAACCGTTCACGCAAAAATTTATGTTGCGTTTGGCATATCAGGTGCAGCACAACATCTGGCAGGAATTAATTCTTGTGATAAAATAATAGCTGTAAACAAAGATTCGGAAGCTCCGATTTTCAAATCGGCTGATTTCGGTTTTGTCGCAGATGCGGAAGAAATTATAGATACACTTACAAATAAGTTGTTACATAAATAGTATGGGAGAAAGTTATGACAACAGAGCAAAATGAAGATTTCAAACTCAAGAAGTTTTCAACAATACAACTTCTTAACTTTTGCCTCGGATTTTTCGGACTTCAATTCGCTTGGCAAATGAGAATTATTTTATCGGGTCCTGTTACGGAAGGACTTGGTGCATCACCGTTTTTATTCGGTTTAATCTGGCTTGCAGGCCCTGTTACGGGCATGGTTGTTCAGCCGATTATCGGAGCTATGAGTGACAACACTCACACAAAATTCGGCAAAAGAAGACCGTATCTCTTTTTAGGAGCATTATTTGCAAGTATAGCACTTGTTTTGTTCCCTAATTCATCAGCGATTATGGAAACAGTCCAATCATATTTACCGTTTAACTTGCCTGCATCAGCAGCGTTATTCTTTGCGGCAATAATGATTTGGGTTATTGATGCTTGTGTAAACGCAGCACAAGGACCGTACAGAGCGTTAATTCCCGATAACATGCCCGTAGAACAGCATTCACTTGCAAACTCATATTTAAGTTTTGCAATCGGATTAGGATCGGTAATTGCAGCAGGAACGGCACCGTTTTTGAACTGGGCCTTCAATTATCAAATGAGCATACCTGCACAATTTGTAATGGCTGCTGTAGCATTCTTCGGTGCAACAATTTGGACTTGTATGACGATTAACGAAATCAAAAAAGCACCTGCAAAAGTTGAAGAAACAGAAAAAGCAGAAAAAGCAGAAGAAAATAAAATCTCTTTTGCTCAAAGTGTAAAAGACTTTTTTGCTTGTTCACCGCAAATTGCAAAAATTTGTACAGTACAATTTTTCACTTGGATTGGTATTATGTGTATGTTTATTTACTTTACACAATACGCAATTCACACTGTATTCGGAGTTCCGGATTTAACAAAAGTTGCGGAAGATGTTAAATTGTCATACGAAGCAACAATTTCGCAAGCGACAAACTTCTCATCGGTTTGTTTTGCAATATTCAATTTAGTTTGCTTCCTCGTATCATTGCCGATTGGTATGTTATCATCAAAATTCGGAAACAAGCTTATCCACGCAATATCACTTATTTCAATGGCGATTGCGTTCGGAGCAATGGCATTTACAAACAACACAACCCTCGTAATGACATTTATGGCAATTGCAGGTATCGGCTGGGCAAGTACTTTGGCACTTCCTTTCGCAATGCTTACAAGATTTATCAACAAAGGTTCGGAAGGTTCTGTAATGGGTATTTTCAATATCTTCATCGCAGGCCCGCAAATTGTTGTTTGCACAATCCTTGCTTGGTTTATTAATACTTGCTCGTTCCAAACGGAAGCAGGAATTAATTACCATTATGAATATTCACTTTTAGTCGGTGCAATCGTTCTTGCAATCGCAGCAGTTGCTACATTGTCAATCAACGAAGGTACAATAAAAGAATAAATTCATTTGAAATTATAAAAAAACGGTGTTTTTCGAAATGCCGCTTTTTTGCTGTCATTTTCGATTGACGATTTTCGTTTAATGTTTAAAATAGAAGAAAACACGAAATTCGAGGTTATTATGACAGAACAAGATGCAAAATTTTATACAAATTCAGGAATAGACAAAACAAACAAAGCCGATTTCAGAGGAGCTTTAGAGGATTTCAATAAATCATTGGAGCTTAATCCGAACTGGGCATTGACCTATTTTTCCAAAGCTATTGTTTTTCATAATTTAAGACGACTCGAAGATGCTTACGAAAACTATACCAAGGCAATAGAACTTGATGACAAGATGATTGATGCATATTACAATCGTGCACACGTTCTTTTGATAGAGAAAGAAATCAGCGAAAACGACCTCAAAAAAGCACTTTCCGACCTTGAAAAAGCAATAGGACTTGATAATAAATTTGTCGATGCAATGTATTATGCCGCTGTTGTTAAAATGAAACTCAAAGATTATAAGGGTGCTGTTGAAGAATTGGATAAAGTTCTTAAAATAGAACCTGATGCAATCCACTCAAGAGCTTTGAAAAAACTTCTTTTGACAAAATATCTGAAATAACCTTGCGACAAGTGTTTTGCTGTGGTGTCAACCGATTATTGCGGGGTGTAAACCATTGGTTTACACCCTGTCATCATACTTCATTTGTTCGGCAAAACTGTAATAAATGCACTCTAAACCTTTTTTGGCAATACAATTTGAAGCAAATTGCAGAAGCTGTTTATATTTCGGGTTAATATGTTCTCTGTTGCCCAAAAAGTAAATAGATTCAATATCAAATGCAAATTTTTTAATGCCCAAATCAGCGTGGAAATTTATCCATTTTTCAATCTCAACTTCTGAGTCATTAACAAACGGAAGAATAATCATTTTGCAAGTTACCAGTTTTTTATTTTTGTCGCAGGCGAGGTACTTTTTGAGATTTTCGATAACAACATCAAAATCAAGACCTTTAAGTTTTTCGAAAGTTTCTTTGTCTGCAACATCGGTTGTTACTGCGACTTGAGCTTTTCCTGCCCGAATTGCTTCGGCAAGTTTTTCCGAAAAAACACTGCCGTTAGTTGCAATAGAGATATTCAGGAATTCTTCACGCAGAGCAAAGTCGATAATATCTTCAAACTCGTCCCAGATTGTCGGTTCTCCGCCACCAAAAAGCATTTGGCAGCCATTTTTAAAATAATCTTTAAATTGTTCAAGCTGCGGTAAGATTTTATACGGTTTGAAATGTCTTTCGATAAACTGGTTATAGCAAAAAGCACAATCGGCATTACAATCCGTCAAATGAGAAATTTGGATTTTATTTATAAAGCGTTCATTGTTGTGGCATTTTTTGCTTGCCATAACACATTTTTTGCAAAAGTCCGAAATGACACCGTTCATGCGGTCTTGCTCAATTTCTTCTTTTAGTCGAAAAATTTCATCAGGTGATAATAATTTATCATCGGTGACCGAAATTACGGCAGGTGCATACTGAGGAGCCGCATGCATACAATGTCTTAACCCTTCGGGCATGAAAGTCAAAGAGTGAAAACATTCTTCGCAACTGAAATATTCTTTTTGCTGTATGGTATGCGAAATTTCGTATTTTGTTCCCAAATTGTTCAAAAAATCTGAAAGAATGCCGTATATTTCATATTGCAGTCCGTGCTCCAGACAAAAGTTTTTTACATAATCAACAATAGTCACAAGGTTTTCGGGCATGCTTTTTTTATTGTAATACAAAAAATTACCGTCCAAATCCATAACAACTTTTTTCATTCCCAAGCTAAAAACAAGCTCAAGCCAATCTTCAACTTGTTTTTGACTGTCATTTATCCCCGGAGAAAAAACGTATTTTGTACTTACGGTATTATAATCTTTTTTAGCGTAAAGATATTTTTTGATATTTTCTACAACCAAATCAAATTTATCAAGCTTTTTCATACGAAAATAACTATCCGCATCAGAGCTGTCCAAAACAACAACAATTTCTGCCGCACTTTCTGCCAAAAAGCGTTCAAGTGATTTGGAATAATTAATTCCTGAGGTGTGAACGTGATAATATCTCTGTTTATTTTGCAAAAAGAAATCCGCAATCTCGTCAAATTCAGCGAGTTCAGTAATTTCACCGCACCAAAAAGCAGTATATCCGTCAAAGCTCAAAAGCCCTTGGTTGTTCAATTCCTTTAAAATCGGCATAATTTTATACGGTTCAAAAGAATTGTACCAATCTTTATTACCCGTTGATTCGCAATAAATACAATTAGAGCTGCACTTTGTCTCATGTTTGAAAACATATTGATTTATAGAAATTGTATTGTCCCAATCATCTTCTCTGCATTCGGGGCAATTTTGGCAGCATTCGGGAATTTTGCCGTCTTTAAATTCCTGAATTTTTCTGCGTTTATATTCAAGAATTTTTTCGGTAACAGGCAGCTCGCCGTGATAATCGGAAATTATTTTGTCGTCGGAATTCATGCAATATAAATTAGGACAAGTGTAAATCGCATTTCTTGCAAATAATAAACCATGCATCAAGTATGAACAACACTTCATTTATTTCTCCGATTGGCGAATTCTTCGCTCCGTTTCTTTATCAAAAAACAAGATATTGTTTGTATTCAAAGTTAATTCGACTGCATCTGTGCAATCCGTTTCGGCAGGCATGTCAACAAGACACTCTTTACCATTGCAATCAACATAAAAAATTTTTTTGCTTCCGAGCATTTCGGTTATTCTGATTTTTGCCGTAAATTTAAAATTACCGTCAATTTCATTGAACTTTTCGGCACGAATTCCCATAATAACCTCGTCTTTGCCTGCTAACAATTCTTTTTGAACATCATTCAATTCAAATTCAAAACCGTTAATAGAAATTTTATTATCTGTAATTTTTCCGATTATAAAATTCATCGGAGGCGAGCCTAAAAAACCGCCTACAAAAACATTTTCGGGCAGATTATAAATGTTTTCGGGAGTATCTGCCTGTTGAATTTTGCCTTTATCAATAACAGCAATTCTGTCGCCCAAAGTCAACGCCTCTGTTTGATCGTGAGTAACGTATATGAAAGTCGTTTGCAAATCGGAATGTAACTTTTTTAACTCCGCTCTTGTTTTTGCACGCAATTTCGCATCAAGGTTTGATAAAGGTTCGTCCATCAAAAAAACTTTAGGTGAACGCACAATAGCTCTGCCCAACGCAACTCTCTGCCTTTGACCACCCGATAGCTGCTTGGGTTTTCTGTTTAAAAGTTCTCTCAAACCCAAAAACTCAGCCGTTTCTTTAACTTTTTTATCAATATCAACCTTTTTCCAACCACGCATTTTAAGCGGAAAAGCCATATTATCATAGACACTCATGTGCGGATAAAGTGCATAACTTTGAAAAACAAACGAAATATCTCTGTCTTTCGGGTGAACGTCATTTACAACTTTATCTCCGATATAAATTTTACCTTCCGAAATTTCCTCAAGCCCTGCAATCATACGCAAAAGGGTTGATTTTCCGCAGCCTGACGAGCCGACAAGAACAAGAAATTCCTTGTCTTTAATTTCCAAAGACACATTGTCTATGACTTTTTTCCCGTTATCATACGTTTTGGAAACATTTTCTAATTTTACGTTAGCCATCGTCTAAACCTGTACCGCAGGCTCAATCGCTTTATCCGTCGGAATTATAACAGAGAAGCCCGAAACCTCTGTTTCTGCGGAGAATTTACCGTTCATCTGACCGACAAGATTACCCGCAATACACAAGCTCAAGCTCTTTATGAGCATAACTCTGCTTTTTTTGTCAGGTTGATAGTACGGATTAAACAAATACGGCATTTCACTTTCTTTAACAGGTGTACTCGGGTCAGAAATTCTTATCTTCAAAAGGTTTTGACCGTTTTCCTTGAATTCTTTATCAGAAAGAGAAATAACCACATCGCCGAAATCGCACGACAATATTGCGTTTTCAATCAAATGAACAAGAACCGTTCTTAAAATATCCGAATCACCGTAAATAACTTTTTGAGTTAAATTATCTGTATCGATATGCAAGCTTAAGCCTTTTTCCTTTGCCTGCGGAGCAAATTCGGTATAAAGAGAATTTAAAAGATTGTTTATGTCATAATTTTTATACGAAAATTCAAGCATTTGAGCTTCAACTTTTGAAAGTTCCGTAATTTTATCAATAATTTTGAACAATTCTTCCGAATTTTTATAAATAATAGAAAGATATTTGCGTTGTTTTTCGTCGGTTTCTCCGCCCATACCTTCCAAAATAGCTTGAGAATAACCCATTGAGGAAAACATAGGTGACTTCAAAACATTAGTCATTTGTGCCAAAAATTTGTTTTTATTTTTGCTCAAATTGTCCATGTTCGTTCTGTAATCAACAAGATTATTCATCAAAAGATAGTCTTTTGTAACTTCGACAAATGTCAAAATAAAATAATGCTGCAAATAATCTTCTTTTGCGGAAATTTCCACGTAAAGGTCTTTGCCCGAAAGTTTAAAGGCTTTTCTGACAGACATCGAGCTTCCCGTAATGATAGATGGCAAGTCTGATGCGATTAAATCCGTAATATTTTTGCCAACGATATTTTCACCAAAGAGGCTGTTTACAGCTGAATTTGAGAATAAAACCGTTCCTGTTGCATCTATTGAAGCTATCGGTATTTGAACGTTATTTGTATCCGGTTTATAGTTAGGTTGTTTTTTAAATAAGTTAATCATTTGTTTTTCTTTTTCTTACTCGCAAGTTGATTTTATCATGTTTTTTATTATTCGTCATGCAAAAGTTTTATTGATTTTCTTTTGCAATTTCCGAAACGAAATTTTTTGCCTTTTCAACACTTGAAAATACGGGAATTACCCCCTCGAGATAAGCTGAAGCCAAGGCTTCTTTAATTTTTTCGGAAGGGTTAAGCAGCATTAAAGAGCCGCTTGCATTTTGGCAAATTCTGTAAATTTCCGCAAAAACATAAGTATTATCCGAGTCAAAGACAATAGCCTTTTCCAAATTCAAAATCACATTCGGCATGCCCGCCAAAATCGAAGCATTTATATCTGCAATCAGGGCATCATAGATTTTTTTATCGTTAAATTTTTTGAGCGAATATTCGATAATCTTTTCGGAAATTTCATTTTTTTTGAACATCAAATTAGAAGAATTTTCATCAGAAGTATGAATATGTTTCAAAATATCGGTGTGCCAATTTTCGGTTTTTGTAACAAATCCGTCAGCACCAAGCTCATAACACTTATCAATAAGCTGTTTGTCGTCAGTTCCTGAAATTACAATAATTTTGTAATTTTGTTTGCCGCTTTCACGCATAGAAACGGCATCTTGAATAAGCGAAAAACCGTCCTCGCAATCGGGCAAAAACAAGTCTATTAAAAGGTAATTGAAATTATGTTTAACAATTTCGGCTTTGGCTTCTTCTTTATTTCTCGCAACAAAAGAACGAATTCCGATTTTTTTCATAAGTTGATTTAACTGATAAAGCGAAAGCTCCAAATCGTCAACAATCAAAATGTTTTTATTTCCCGCATTAAAATTAACTTCTACATCAAAAAAGTTCAACTTTCTTTCAATTTCAACAAGAGCTTTGGAAATATCAAGTTCCGTAACTTCTTCAATGTTAATTTCTTCATTTCTATTGGCAAGCTCCATAATTTTGGAAATTTGTTCTTTTGTTAAATTCATAAAAAATCCTTTACCTTGAGATAATTATAGCAGTATTCTATCGTGTTGACAAATAAGTTATGAAAATAAATAAAACCTTTATTTTACTTGTATTTTGGAAAAAATTTTGTTAAAATTTAAAAAAAAATTATAAGGAGAAAGCCGAACATGAAAAAATTAATGAAAATTTTAACCGTAATAGGTTTGTTTACAGCATTCGGGGCTGCAAAACCTGTTTTGGCGGATACAATAGGATTTGCTGACTTCAAAAAAATAGAATCCGGCTACAATTATGCACAAAAAGCATATAAAGAGATAGATGACAAGGTTTTGGGACTTCAACAATATCTTATTAACAAAGATAAGGAATACAAAGCTATTGAATCACCTTTGAGCAAAAAATCTTTTGAAGAAAAAACAGAAAAAGAATACAAAGCAAAAGAAGATGCAGTTGTTAAATTGAAACTTCAAAAAGAAGAAGAAATTTTCAATAACATTCAAACAGCAGCAAAAATCGTTGCAGCTCAAAAGAAAGTTGATGTCGTTTTCGATTACAGAGTTATTTTAACAGGCGGTGTTGATTTAACACAAGATATCATCACTTATCTCAATAACAATAAAATCCCTGCTAAAAAATAACCCGCAAGAAATGGTTTACACTAATAAAGCCCTGCGTTTGAAACACGGGGCTTTATTGATTTTTGAGAATTTGTCAACCTTTGCCTGACAGACAAAACGGCTGTCAACTAACCGTTGACAATTTTAATACCTGATGAAGTTCCGAGGCTTGATGCACCTGCATTTACCATAGCTTCAGCAGCTTCTTTATCTCTGATACCGCCTGATGCTTTAACTCTTAAACCTGCATCTTTAACGGTTTTATACATCAATTTAACATCTTCGGCTTTAGCACCTACACCGCCGTTTACAAAGCCTGTTGAAGTTTTTACGAAATCAGCTTTTGCAGCAATTGCACATTCGCAAGCCTTTTTAATTTCTTCTTTTGTTAAGTAATCTGTTTCGATAATAACTTTCAAAACAGTTTCACCGCAAGCAGCTTTAACCGTTTTGATATCTTCGGTTACAACGTCCCATTCAGCGTTTTTAACAGCTTGAATGTTGATAACCATATCAACTTCATTAGCACCGTCTTTGATAGCTCTTTCAGCTTCAAATGCTTTTGCATCTGAAATCATTGCACCCAAAGGAAATCCGACAACAGTAACAACTTTTACATTTGTTCCTTTAAGAGCTTCTGCAGCTTTTTTAACGTTTATAGGATTTACGCAAACCCCTCTGAAATTATGTTCTTTTGCTTCTGCATAAAGCTTTTCGAGTGCTTCATTTGTTGCAGTCGGTTTCAAAAGAGTATGTTCAATAAATTCATTCATTTTCATTTCAGCCCTCCTAAATTGCTGTTAATACCTTTGTTGTGTTGAATTTCTTGGGTGAACAATATTCCACGTAGGTTTTGAGCAAGTCAAAACACGTTTCAGACACATTCACATCAGCAAGTTTATCATAATCGGTAATAATATTAAAGTCCGTATTTTGTAAAGTTTTTAAAAAATCTTTTATTTTAGGGTGAATTCTTTCGGTTTTTTCACCGTTTAAATGGTGTTCGAGGCAGACAAGCCCCCCATTTTCGCAAGAGAATTTAGAATAATTAGAACCTATTTCTTCACCGCAAATATTACAAATTTCAAAATCCGGAGAATATCCTGTTATTTTGAGCATTTTCAGCTGAAAACGCATTGTTGCAAGAATAATTTCGACAGAAGTTTGGCTGTTAGAAATTTTCTCAAGAACTTCGTATAAAAGCTTATAAATACTTTCGCTTTCTTCATCATTTTCTTCGCCGAAATTTTTAACGGTTTCAACGCAATACATAGAATAAAACATTTTATCGGGATTAAGTCTGATTTTAAAGAAAGAATTAAGTGTTTCGGCTTGAGAAACGGTATCCATAGACTTCCCTTTTGTCAAAAGCAAATCGTTTGCGACAAACATATCCATTCTTCCGCCGAGCTTACCGTTAGGCTTTTTCGAGCCTTTTGCCATACATTTAATCAAACCTTTGTCTTGCGAATACATCATAACAATTCTGTCTGATTCGCCGAAATCATAGGTTTTAAGGTTTATGGCATTGGTTTTATATTTTTGTTTCATTGCTAAATCTCGAAACTTGTACCGTGATAAGCACCACGCATGTATTGTTGAAGTTCGACCTTGTTATCGCTGAAGCAGATAGCGTTTTCTTTTGAAATTATACCGTTTCTGTACAAATTGAAGATAGAATGATTTAATGAAATCATTTCGTTGAAATTGCCTTTTTTAACCAATTCATAAATTTTATCGAGAGAATCTCTCATAATAAAATCTTTAATAGTCGGAGTTACGACAAGAATTTCGCAGGCAGGAATTCTGCTGGATTTATCGCATCTTGGAATAAGTCTTTGAGAAATTGTTCCTCTCAAACATTCAGCGAGTTGTTTTTTAATATATTCTCTGTCTTTAGGGTCATAGAAACCTAAAACTCTTGTGATTGTTTGAATTGCGTCATTCGTGTGCATTGTTGATAAAACAAGGTGACCTGTTTCAGCGGCTTTAAGAGCAGCTGTCATGGTTTCGGCATCACGAATTTCACCGATTAAAATGATATCGGGATCTTGCCTTAATGCGTATTTAACGCCTTCAGGGAAAGACGGAGTGTCTATTTCAAGCTGACGCTGTGTAATAATTGATTTCCCTGCTTTAAAAACAAATTCAACAGGGTCTTCAATAGTAATAACGTGTTTTTCTTGAGTTTGGTTAATATAATTGACCATAGCTGCAAGGGTAGAAGATTTACCGCAGCCGGTTGCTCCGGTAATCAAGACAATACCGTTTGTAAAAAGTGAAAATTTTTCTATTGATTTAGGCAGATTAAGCTGTTCAACCGTTGGCACCTGATAAGAAATAATACGGATAACCATAAAAAGTCTGCCGAGTTCGTGAGAAAGATTAATACGGAACCTTGCAACATTCGGAATATCATAAGAAAAATCGGTATCATAGGGATTGATACCTTTATCTTTCAAGGTTTTTGGCAAAATGACATCTAAAATATCCAAAATATCCTGTTCCGAAAGAGCAGGCATTTGAGTTCGCAAAATACGTCCGTCACATCTGACCGCAGGAGCTTCGTTTGTTTTTATGTGAATATCGGAAATGCCTTTGCTTACTGCACTTTTCAAAAACGCTATAATATCAAAAATTGCCATGTTATCAAATACTTTCTTTACCCCTGAATCGATTTATTACATTATATCAGCTTTTTGCAAAAAACATTTAATTATTGCAAAACCTTTACGATTTAAACTATTACAAAGATGTTACGTTTTTGACTTCGTCAACAAAATGTTGTGTAATGGAGAAAATACTATGGAATATTTTGGGTATTCATGCTCAAACAAGAAACGGTTATACGGTAGGGGAATGTATATAAAGTCATTAGAAATAGATCATTTCAAATCTTTTGCAAACAAGGTTACAATACCTTTTTTGCAAGGTTTCACGACCGTTGCGGGGCCGAACGGCTCAGGCAAAAGTAACATTATCGACAGTATTTTGTTTGCATTAGGGCTTTCTTCCGCAAGAACGCTCCGTGCAGAAAAATTATCCGACTACATTTCCACGCATGCCCCCAAGAAGAACGAAGCCTACGTAAAAGTAACATTAGCCGTTGAAGGCAATGAGGGCGAGGAGCTTTCCGTTGCGAGAAAAATCAAAAAAAGTTCGCAAGGATACAACAGTATTTATTATTTGAACGACAAAGTAAGCACATTAAGCGACATTCACTTTGAGCTTGAAAAATATAATATTACACCAAACAGCTACAATGTTGTAATGCAAAACGACGTAACAAGCATTGCAGGTTCTTCGAACATTGACAGAAGAAAAATGATTGAAGAAATTGCCGGAACAGCAGAATTTGACCGTCAAATAGAAAAAGCCGAAAACGAGTTAAGTGTAGTTGAAACAAGAGTTGAACAGACGAATATCGTGCTTGAAGAACTTTCAAAAACCATCGAAAGATTGGCGGAAGAAAGAGAAATTGCATTAAAATACGACGGATTAAAAAAAGAAAAAACCACTCTTGAAAGCCAAGTTTCGGCAGCAAAGTTTTTTGATATAAAAACCTCGTTAGAACGTGTTCACGAGAGCATTTTAGAATTTGGCAAAAAGAAAACCGAAAAACAATTTGAATTAAAAAAAGTTGAAGATTCTTTAAAGAAAATAAAAGCAGAATTTGAAAAATTGCAAGAGCAGGTAAAGCAAAACGGCGAAGGCGAACAGCTTGAAGTTATTAAAAAAGCCGAAGAAACTAAAGGTAAAATTGACAGAAAGCAGTCAGCTATTGACCAAGCCGACGTAACCATCGTAAATAACCAAAAAAGAGTTATTTTCGGGCTTAATAACGGTATTGAAGACGCAAATAAATTTATTCAAACTCATAGAGATAATATTAAAAGGCTCAATGATGAAATCTCAGGGCTTGAAACAGCTTTAAAGGCAGAACAGGCAGAGCTTAAAAGAGTTTTGACGGAAATGTCAGGTCTTAATCAAACGGCGGAAGCTTTCATTGCACAAAGAACCGAATACCAAAAGCAGCTTGAAGAATACAGAGTTCAAGAACTTGATACGGAGAAGAAAATCAATCCGTTAGAGCTTACTTTGTCACAAAACAAAAAAAGTGAAAAAGCATCAGAAGAAGAAATTAATAAATTAATCGAGTTCAAAAGCACTTTTAAAGACGAAAAAGACAAACTCGAAATGCAGGTAACGGAGCTTGAAAAAGAGCTTAAAGATTACAAAACCATTCAAGAAAATTCTATTTTAGAGCTTGAAAATATAAAAAGTGAAATGCAAGATAAAGCTCACGACATTCAAGTTACAATGAGAAGACTTGCAACCTTGGAAGCTCAAAAAAACGCAAACGAAACTATTTCAGACAGAGCAAATTCAACGGTTTTGAATGCAAAACTTGCAGGAGTACACTCAAGCCTGATGAATTTAGGAACGGTTGACGAAGAATATTCAACAGCATTGGAAGTTGCAATGGGCGGCAGAATGAGAAATATCGTCGTTGATGATGCAGATGTTGCCAAAATTGCCATTGAACTTTTGAAAACCAACAGAGCAGGCACAACCACATTTATCCCGCTTAATAAAATCCAAAAAGCCCCACGTTCATTGAATTTGCCGAGGGAAAAAGGTGTTATTGATTTTGCAATAAATTTGATTGATTTTGACGATATATATTTAGATGCTTTTTATCTTGCACTCGGAGATACCTTGATTGTAGAGGATTACGAAGTCGCAAAGCGTTTGCAGGGCAAACACAGAATGGTGACTTTGTCGGGTGAATTATTTGACAAATCAGGTGCTATTACAGGCGGTGACAGAAAAAGAACAGGTCTGAAATTTGCAACGGCAAGCGATGACGAAATTTTAAAATGCAAAGAAAAATTAAATTCTTTAGAAATTGAATACCGTAAAGCAGAAGATAAAAAGAATAAAACGGAAGAAAGACAATCAAGATTAAGACAAGACTATTCAACTGCATTAAACACATTTAATACGGCAAAAATAGAGTTGAAAAACTTAATCTCAAAAGCTGAAGAAGCAGATGCAAAAATCGAAAATTTGAAAAAAATCGCAGAACAAGCCAAAGCAGATAATCTTTCTATCGAAAAAGAGCTTGATAAACTTGAAGAAATCAGATTTTCCTTAAATGAAAAAATGACCGAATTAAGCGACAAGATTAAAGAAATCGAGTCGAAAATGAGCGAGGGCGAACTTCGTAAATTAAAAGAAAAAACAGGCGATATTGAAGATAGAATAAAGAAAATCGAAAAGAAAATTTCAGATAAAAACAATGAAATAGTAAGATTGAACAACGAAATTGATTTTAGAAAAACAATTATCGAAGAACACCAAAACAGAATTAAACAGACAGAAGATGAAAATGTTCGATTAGAACAGGATAAAATCCGTTTTGCGGAAGATAAAAAAGTTCTCGAAGCAGAATTAAAAGAGCTTGAAGCGAAAAAAGAAGCATTAGGCGAAAAATTAAAAGAATTTCAGGAAAAACGTGATGCAGCTCAACAAGAAATGCTTGAAGTCGAAAAGGGCAAAAATATTTTGACAAACGACTTGGCAAGAATTATTGAACAGATAGAATCTTTCAGAGCAAGACGCAGAGAGCTTGAACCCGAACTTGAAACAATAACAAAAGAGTTGCAAGAAGCGGGAATAGACAGCACGAAGTTAGTTCCGCCGACCTTGTCTATGCAGGAGATTACGGGCAAAATCCAAAGATTACAAAAGAAAATGGACGAACTCGGCAACGTCAATATGAATGCTATAAAGAGCTATGACGAGCAAATGAACAGAAAATCCGAATTAGACGAAAAAATTTCGGTTTTGTCAAAAGAAAGAAACGAAATCGAAGAAAGAATGTCGGGATACGGCGATGCAAAGAAAGAGGCATTTTTAACAACATTTAACGCTATCAATAATCAGTTCAAAAATGTTTTTGAACAATTAGCAGACGGAGAAGGTTCGTTGATTTTGGAAAACGAAGAAAATCCGTTTGCAGGCGGAATGAGCATGATAGCGAAGCCGAAAGGCAAAGAGAGCAAGAAATTAATCTCGTTATCAGGCGGAGAAAAAGCGTTAACGGCATTGGCATTGGTACTTGCGATACAAAGATACATGCCCGCACCGTTCTATGCATTAGACGAAGTTGATGCACCGCTTGACATATTAAACGTACCGAAATTGGCAAATATAATCAAAGAGCAATCAAAAAATACGCAATTTGTAGTAGTGAGCCACAGAGATGATATGGTAAAATTAGGAGACAGGGCATTAGGAGTAACCCAAAAAGGTAAAGGTGTAACTGTCGTAACAGGTATAAAATTAGGGGCAAAAAATGGATAATACAGCAGAAAATTTTTACAGCACGAAAAATAAACTGCCGGAAGAAACTTTTGACATAAGCACGGAAGAAGAAGGCACGGACGGTATTGCCTTGCTCGTATCTATGGCAAAAAACGGAAAAATAGACCCTTGGAACATAGATATTGTAGATATAACAGATAAATATTTAATTCAAATGGCAGAGAAGAAAGCTGCGAATTTGAGAAACACAGGCAGAACGATATGGCTTGCATCAGTATTGTTAAAATTGAAATCGAACGTCCTTGTCGGATTAGACCCGATGGATTTTGATTCAATAATGGCACAAGAAAATTTTGAAGAATACGATGACAGCTTTGAAGCGGATTACAATGAAGAACCTGTAAGACGAAATAATGTCGTTTCATTGAAAGATGCTTTAAAAAGACGTTTAAGCACAAGATTAAACAGAAAAAGAACCGTAACTTTGCAAGATTTAATCAAGCAGTTGAAATTTTACGAAGAAATGGACAGAAAACAGGCGCTCAAAAACTCTTTTGAGCGTGCAAAAAGACGTTTGCGTGACAATAATATTTCGGCAAAAGAATTTGTAAGCCACGCAGCAGATAACGAAAGCATTAAAATCACAATGGCAGCTATCGAAAAGAAGCTCGAAAAAATCTTTGTAAAATGTGAAAAAGTCGAACTCGAAGACCTCGTAGATGTAGGTATGGAAAAGGTTTCTGCATTTATGGCATTGTTGTTTTTGACGGCAGAAAAGAAAGTCAGCTTGTATCAGGAAGAAATTTACGGCGATTTGTATGCAGAGAAATATTCTGCAACTGATGAAAGCGGCGAAACAACCGCAATCGGAAATACGGAAACAGAAACAATTTCAGCAAAAACAGAAACTACATCAATTACAGAAGATGTCGAACCGAATGCGAAAAAGGTATTCAAATCAATGCGTGATAAAGGTTATGAAAATATTATATCACCGCAGATTAAAGAGGCGGTGATTGCTTCGTGAGTTTAAAATCGAGGATAGAAACGGTTTTATTTGTAACGGCGAGATCGGTTACCATTAAGGAGATTGCAGAAATTTTGGGAGAAGAAGAACCCGATATTGAAGAAGCAATGCTTGATTTGATAATGGATTATTCCGCAAGGGACGGTGCGTTGGAAATCAACGATGAAAACGGATATATTTTGCAGGTGAAAGAGGATTATTCCGACATTGTTGAGAAACTTTGTCCCGTTGAACTTTCAGGTGCTATTTTGAAAACTTTGACGGTAATTGCCTTGAAAGAGCCGATAAGACAATCGACATTAAAGGAAATGCGTGGAGCAAGCACTTATGAGCATGTTGCAGAGCTTGTAAAACAGGGATTTATAAAAAGAACAAAGGATAAAAACGGTCGTTCGTTCAATTTGCATACAACGCCGAAGTTTCATGAATACTTCCAGCTTCAGGGCGATACAGACATTTTGAGAAAAATGATTGATACAGATGAACATTTAAAAGAAAATTAAGTCATGTCGAATGATATGACTTTTGTGTTTTTAACAAAATATCTCTGATAAAATTTTTATGGTATTATATAGGCATAGAAAATTAACAAAGGAAAAGATATGCCTTCACTTGAAGAATTAAGAAAAAAATATGAAACGGTTATAGGGCTTGAAGTTCACGCCCAATTAAAAACGAAATCAAAGATATTTGCACCTGACGGAACGGATTTCGGACAAGAACAAAACACGGAAATCAGTGCTATTACGTTAGGAATGCCGGGGGTTTTGCCTGTTTTAAACAGAGCAGTTGTTGATATGGGCATTTTGACGGGACTTGCACTTCATTGCGAAATTCCGCACAGATGTAAATTTGACAGAAAACAATATTTTTATGCAGATTTGCCGAAAGGCTATCAAATTTCACAATATGATGAACCGATTTGCGTAAACGGATACATTGATATTCAAGGCAAAAGAATAGGTATCACAAGAGCACACCTTGAAGAAGATGCAGGCAAACTTGTTCACGCAGGAGCAGACGGAATTGCAGGCTCATCATATTCATTAGTGGACTTAAACAGAGCAGGCACACCGCTTTTGGAAATCGTATCGGAACCCGATATGAGATCATCAGAAGAAGCCCGTTCGTATATGGAAGAATTGAGAACAATTTTGAGATACATCGGAGTTTGCGACGGAAACCTTGAAGAAGGTTCAATGCGTTGTGACGCAAACATTTCGGTAAGACCTTACGGACAAAAAGAATTCGGAACAAGAGCCGAAATCAAAAACGTAAACAGCTTCAAGGCTTTACAAAGAGCAATAGAATATGAAGTTGACAGACAAATTGAAATTATTGAAGAAGGCGGCAAAGTTATTCAAGAAACAAGACTTTGGGACGACAATTCAGGCGAAACTCGTTCTATGAGAGGCAAAGAAGATGCTCACGATTACAGATATTTCCCTGAACCTGATTTAATGCCCTTGGAAATTTCAGACGAATGGAAAAATTCAATTAAGGAAAAAATGCCCGAATTGCCCGATGCAAAAAGAGCAAGATATGAAAGCTTGGGACTTTCGGCTTATGATGCAAACGTAATTGTAGAGCAAATGGAAACAGCATTGTTCTATGATAAAGTTTTGGAACTCGGAGCAGATGCAAAAGTCGCAAATAACTTCTTAATGAAAGAGGTTACAGCATTCTTGAAAGAAAATCACATTTCAATCAACGAAACCAAAATGACACCCGAATCATTTGCAGAGTTGGTAAATATGGTTGTAAAAGGCACAATTTCAAACAATATCGGAAAACAAATTATCGCAACCTTGTTGAAAGATGGCGGAAGTGCAAAAGAAATCGTTGAAAAACAAGGCTTGAGTACAATTTCGGATGAAGGAGCTTTGAAAGCTATTGTTGAAAAAATCGTAGCTGATAACCCGTCACAGGTTGAACTTTACAGAGGCGGACGTGATAAATTGTTCGGATTTTTTGTAGGACAAGCTATGAAAGCGACACAAGGCAGAGCAGAACCTCAACTTTTGAACAAACTTTTGAAAGAAGTTTTGAACGGATAATGTTTTCACGAAACGAATTAATATGGGGAAAAGACAAACAACATGCTTTGAAAGAGAAGCATGTTGTTGTTTTCGGAGTTGGAGCCGTCGGCGGCTATGCGGTGGAAATGCTTGCAAGATGCGGTGTCGGCAAACTTTCGATTATAGATTTTGATGAAGTTGACGAAAGCAATTTGAACAGACAGATAATTGCTTTGCATTCAAATTTGGGCAAGAAAAAGACACAAGAATTTGAGAAAAGACTGAAAGATATCAATCCTGATGTAGAAGTCAGAGTTTTTGATGATTTTTATAATGGAAATCTTGATGAAGAAATTTTTGCGGAAAAGGTAGATGCCGTAGTTGATGCGATAGATACGATGAAATCGAAAATCGGACTATTAAAATATTGTGCGAAAAACGGCATTTTTGTCGTAAGTGCAATGGGAGCAGGGAATAAACTTGACCCGACAAGACTTGTTGTTAAGGAAATTTCGGAAACAGGCAAGGTGAAAAACGCTTTTGCGGCGAATATTATAAGAATTTTGAATAGAGAAGGTATTGAAAAGGGGATAACGGCGGTTTATTCCGAGGAGCAACTTAAGCCGATGGAGAAAATTCTTAAAAGCGAGCAAGTCACAACAAAAAGCGGAGAAGTGGTGAATTTTGATAAAATCACTCCGGGGTCGGTGTCGTTTGTGACAGCAGTTTCGGGATGTTATTGTGCCTATGCCGTGATAAAACAACTGATAAATTTATAAAAAAATAAATCGAGCATATTGGAGAGAGAATTTGTTTATTTTTCGGATTGCCACGGGCAACAAGTTGCCTTTCAGTTTAGCTAACCTGCTTTTATTTGAGAGTATTTGCACGTTTTCCTCGCAATGACATTGGAAAAATATTTGTCATGCTGAACTGCGGATTATCGGAAGGGTGCCGTGTGAGTGAAACGAACCCAGCCCGTAAGTAGGAGTTTTTCGGCGGAGCGATAGGGTAAAACCCGAGAGCAAAGCAGAGAAAAACGAGTACCCGATTAATCCAAGACGGTTTTAGCATCTCGATTTTTAGATCCTGAACCAAGTTTAGGATGACATAATGTTATTATTCTCGCAATGACATATAATCGAGAAATTTTCTATTGGACTAAATTACAATCTCCAGACTAAAATTTGAATTCACAAAAATAATCGACAATTCAAAAAACATTTTGTATAATAAAACAATGGAATAAACACATTTTGTGAAAAAGAGGAGTTTATATGACTGATATTTCCCCACAAAACGGAAATACTCTTAATGCGAAAAATCAGGAAAAAAATAAAAAAAGAAAATGTCTACATTTAAACAAAACCTGCAAGATGTTTTTTATTGTGTTGGTTTTTGTGGTTATCATTGCGGCAATTTATTTTTTTCAAAATTTTTCAAAACCTAAATTAGTCATTCCTCGATATAATCATTCTGCTGTTGTTTTACAAGATGGGCAAATTCTCATAACAGGTGGGGAAACTTTTATAAACGGAAAATCTGTTAAATTAAATTCTTCTGAAATATATAATCCAAAAACAAAAAAATGTATATCTGTTAATAACAAAATGAATTATGAGAGAAGTAATCATTCTTCTGTTTTATTACCAAATGGTAATGTGCTCATAATTGGCGGAGGTTCGCAAATACCGGAAATTTTTAATGCGGATAGCAAAACTTTTTATAAACTTCCTGTTCATTCGAATATAAAAGATATTGCAATTGCGGAAAAAATTAATGACAAAAAGATTATTATTGTTTCGCCAAGTAATAATATTATTGAAGAATTTGATATAGAAAATAATAAATTTAAAAAAATAGGTGTTTTGGATAGTCTTAATACAAATATCAGACATATTTTAAATTACAATGGGATTTTATTTCTTCCGACAGAAAGTTTTAATCAATCTGATCTTTCTGCAGAGCCTAAAGAAAAAGTTGTTATTAGTTATTATGATTACAAAAAAAATATTATAGGGGCTATAACTAAACCTCAATCAATATTCGATTTTTGTATTGGAAATATGATTTCTGAAGTAAATAACGAACTTATTCATTTTTGTTCTAAAAATACTTTATACTCAGAAATTTACGATTTTAAAACAAATAAATTTATCAAAAAAAGTTTAACAACAATTCACCCTAAAGCTAAATATATTACTGCGAAATATAATGATGTAATTATTCTTGCAGGAGGATATAAAATTCCCGGACCATTAGGACGTCCCATTTCTATCGGAGTTTATGATTCAAAAACGAATGAAATTTATGAGAAGAAACTTAATAAAATATTCGGTATAAATAACTATTCATCAGTTCAAACAGATAAAGAAATTATTATTATCGGCGGATTAACAGGGGCTTCTACAGTAACTGACGAAATACAAATTATAGATATTGAAAAGATACTAAAATAACCGCAATTGAAGAATTTAGAGAGTCTCAGGTTTGGAGGTAATCCAATTTGCCGACTAAATCTGTAACGTACAATTCATAGAAAAATAATCGACAATTCAAAAAACATTTTGTATAATACAACAATGAAAAATATACATTTTATGCAATGAGGGAGTAACGAAAATAGTGGTTAATAATTCTAATAAAAAAATTTTTATGATTGTTTTATTGTTATTAATTATAATTTGTTCTTTTGTTTGCTTTTTTACTATAAAAAATGTGAAGAATAGCATTTTAATAAAAAAAATACAAAATGATGATTCTTATAATGTATATACTCTGAAAAGTATAAATAAATTACTTGCGGCAAATCTTTTTAAAATTCAAAATAACGAAATTTGTATTGTTGCTTCTGACAATATATGCTTTTTTGA
>CAKVIE010000017.1 GCA_934754505.1 uncultured Candidatus Melainabacteria bacterium | reverse complement strand
TTAAACAAACTATTTTCTCTCTATCTCTCTCTAATTAAAAGTACAGCCCTCAGTCGAGGGCTTTTTTTTGTGTTGTTATAAACGTATTAATATCGATTTTACGAGAACTGGTGTAAATGCTGTCTTTGACGGTGCGGGTATTGTTGATATTTCTTTGGATAAAATTGACAACGGTAAGACAAAAACAATCACTATTAAAAACGATAAATTATCTTTAGTTTTATGGAGATTATAAGGGGAAAACGATTTATAACGTTAAAAAGACAATAAATTATGATTGTTCAATTAATTTTAATTCGGCCGTGAAACCGATTTAAAATGTTGATAAAAAGGCAGAACCTCAATCAATTCCGCCTAAACAAACAGAAGCACTTTCTTCGGAAGATGCACTTTGTTTATATTTTTTAGTAGGAAAATCAGTTTCTTTCGGTTTTCATTGCTCGACAGGTGATTTTGTTCCGAAAAAATTTGAAGATGTATCTTGTTGCTGCTGCGGCGGAAAAATGTTGTCAACAGTGAGCGGCTTGCGGAAGAAATAGGAATGAAAAACGGTAAAGATTAAGCTGATGCAATTAAAAATAGGAGATATTATATCAGTAATTATTAAGGTAACTCTTTCAAAAGAATTAAACGGCATTATGAAGCCGAAAGTTTTGAATAAGGAAAAAATTCAAAAAATGCGTGCAAAAGCTCAAAATGGCGAAGAAGCCGATGTTCATGACGAAATTGAAAATCAAGAAGAAAATAAAGCTCAAGAAGAATAATTTTTCAATAGAGCTAAAAATATTTTCTATTATTGATTTAAACCGATATAGTCAACCAATTTTTCTTTGATATCTTGTAAATCGAGATTTATAAAGGCTTTATGTTTTACGAGCGGAACAATTATGTCTGCTGTCAGAGCTTTTTTGATTGACTCAAGTTTTATGCCCGAATTTTTATATTTTTCGGGAAGTTCTTTGATATGAGGTTCGACAGAAATAACGTTCGGGTATTTTTGAGATAAAATCGAGGCAATTTTTATAGCTGGACTTTCTCGCAAATCGTCGATATTCGGCTTAAAGCTTAATCCAAGACAAGCTATTTTTATTTCATTGATTGATTTTCCGTTTGAAATAAGCTCGTTGACTTTTTCATCAACTTTACCCAAAACGAATTGCGGCTTGTAATCGTTGATAAGCCTTGCGGTATGGAGAAGTTTTGATTGTTCGGGAGTTTGGCTTATGATAAACCAAGGGTCAACAGCGATACAATGTCCGCCTACACCGCAGCTCGGGGTCAAAATATTTACTCTCGGGTGATGGTTTGCCAATTTTATTAATTCAAATACGTTTATTCCGATTTTGTCACAGATAATCGAGAGTTCGTTTGCAAATGCGATATTTACATCTCTGAAGGAATTTTCGGTGAGTTTGGACATTTCTGCTGTTCGAGAGTTTGTGCAAAAGATTTGACCTTCGATTATTAATTCATAGATTTTTTTTGTTTCTAAAGCTGATTTTTCGTTTATACCACCGATTATTCGGTCGTTTTTGATAAGCTCAAAAACATTTCCGGGAATCATTCTTTCAGGGCAGTATGAAATAAATATTTCGCCGTCCTCGTCAGAGTTTGTCGGAATTTTTAAATCAGGACGAAGTTCTTGTAATTTTTTTGCAATAATTTCGGTTGTTCCGACCGGAGAGGTTGATTCAAGTATGATTATATCTCCTCTTTTCACGACGTTTGCAATGCTTTCAACGGCATTTAAAACATAAGAAATATCAGGCTCGTGATTTTCTTTGAAAGGTGTCGGAACGGCTATTATAAAAGCATCGGCTTGTTCAGGAACAGTTGCTGCTCGAAGTTTTTTGCTTGAAACAGCTTGTTTTACCATATCATCTAAAGTCGGTTCAAAAATAGGATTTTCGCCGTTATTAACTTTTTCAACTGTTTTCGGATTTATGTCTGCACCTGCTGCTTCAATGCCTTTTAGGGCAAAAAATACAGCCGTCGGCAGCCCTATGTACCCGAGTCCGATTATTGCAACTTTCTTTTTCATGTTATCTTTCCTGTTTCTTTGATATAAAGACAAAAAGCCTTTTGTGATAAAAATATATCATAAACTTTTTTTTTACATAACCCTTTTGCATTTAAGGATTAGTCGTGTCTTTTCCAAAATTTTAAAAATTTTTTTTTGTTTTGTTTTGTTTTATTTGGGCGAGTTTAACCTGTACTTCAAGCAAATTAAGCTGTTTGACTTTTTTTATGTACTCCTTCATTTGTTTTTGGCTTTCGGATTTATGTTCTTTTAAAGCTGAAACTTCCGCATTCATAAGCTGATATTTTTTGTTTGCAGTATTTTCAAAATCGTCATAATATCCGATTTTTCCGTTTTTGTGACAGAATATTTTATGAGAGTATGTAATCAGTTCATGCACAAAATTGCCGAAAAAGTCGGAAATTTTCACATTTTTATGATTTGTTTCAAATGATGAATTTTTTTCTTGTGGCTTGTTGCCGTGATTAAAATTATCCATTTTTCAACACTCGTTATTAATATTTCTACTGTGTATTTTTTGAGTAAAATAATTTATCTCCAAAATACGGCTGTATTATAGCATTTAAAGTCAAAAAATCAATTTTTTTCGGGAAAATTTGTTCAATTTGTAAAAATTTTTTAAAAAAATAAGAGAAAAATATACCTTTGGAGTATAATTTTGTACATAAAGTCGAGCATTAATTTTGTGATAAGTATGGAAGTTAAGAATTTTTTTATAATTTTTGTATTAATAACAGTTAATTTTATTTTTGGTCAGAGTGCTTTTGCAATAGAGGAAAATTCGGCATTGCAAAGCAGGATTACGAATTTGTCAGACCAAAATGTTGTTTCACAGATTAACAGAAAATATTTACTCGGAACAAACGACACGTTGAGTATTTATGTTTTTGACTGTCCTGAATATACACAGGAAAAAATCAAGGTTCAACCTGACGGAAATATAGTTATTGCTCCGTTAGGACCTTTTTATATTCAAGGCAAAACGATAGGTGAATTGCATGATATTTTGGTTGAAAAGTACAAATATTATTTAAGAAATCCTCAAGTTACCATAAGATTAGACCAATTAAAGCCTTTCGTAGCTTACGTCAGAGGTAATGTTACAACCCCCGGAAGTTTTGAGTTGAATATGGATGCGAATATAGGTACGCCTTTTTCGACGCAAGAATTGAGTGTTAAACAAATAGAGAGAAAATCTCCGCTTTTGTCAAACGTATTGATTGCTGCAGGCGGAGCGAAGTTCGATTCGGATTTTGAGCATATTCAAATTAAAAACAGTAAAACACACGAAGAATTTGAGGTTAATTTGCTTAAAATTCTTGATTCCGGTGATATGACACAAGATGTTGTTTTGCGAGAAGGCGATGTGATTTATGTTCCGAAATTGAAAACGCCGCTTGCTGTAAGTGATGAAATTTATAAAAAATACATAACCTCTAATTTTAGCCCGAGATATGTTCCCGTAAAGGTTTTCGGATATGTTAACCACCCCGGAATAATAAAGCTTGAAAATAACGCTTCAATCTCGTTAAATTCGGCGATTATGGGTGCAGGCGGATATTTGGAAGATGCGGCTTATGCTCCGTCAAAAGTATATTTGAGCAGACCTGATGCTTCGGGTAAATTGGTTACAAAGGTAGTTAACCCGATGACGACTGATGTTACGGTTATGCCGAACGATATAGTTTATGTTCCCGAAAAGGCAAGACCTCTTATCGGAAAGTCGTTTGAGGCTTTGTATAAGATAATTTTGCCGTTTAACACCTTCGCAAATGCTTATAACAACGGTTATTTAATGTTTGATCCTCGCAGATATCAGGTTAAGGTGGGTTACTAATGTTAGATTACGATTTTGATATATTAAATGTTATCCATAAAAACAGATTTTTCAGAAGTTTTCGTGAAAATTCAAAAATTATTATAAATGTTATGATAATTATTTTTGTTTGGACTCTGATTTATTTGATTGCGTTTTATAAGCCGCAATATGAATCTCATGCAAAAATTTGGATAAAAGATTTGGAAACAAAGAATTTTGTTTCACAGCTTAATGAAACAAGTAATTTGTCATCTTTAACAAGTGCAGGTAATCCACTTCTAACCCAAATAGAAATTATAAAATCAGAAAATCTTCTTAAAATTGTTGCGGAGGAGCAAAGAAAAGCCGGATTTAAAAAACCTGATTACAGAAAAATTGATATAGTTGTTAAACAAAAGCCGAACACCGATATTTTGATACTTTCGACGAAAGGGCAGACACCTGCTCAGGCACAATTCACGCTGAGAAAGATTTTGGAAGAATATGAAAAAACGAACCGTAATATAAACGGAAAAATCAGCCATGCCCGTCGTATTTATATTGATACTCAAATTCAGCAAATAAAAAGCAAATTAGAGAATGTAAGAGAACAAATTAGAAATTATAAGACAGATAATCTTGCGATAGACATAGACCAGCAATCTCAAAGACTTGTAGAGCAGAAAATGGATACCGAGAACAAAATAGCAGATGTTCAGGCAAATATAAAGCATAATCGAGCTGCGGTCAGAGAATTACAAAAACAATTATCCTTAAATACAAAAGATGCCGTTAATGCAGTTGCAATCGGTTCGGGTAACAAGGTTTTGGAACAATTAAGACAAGATTTGAACAGAGAAACTCAGGCTTTGGAATATGATTTGGTTAAATTGGCAGATACAAACCCGAAAGTAGTTGCACAGAGAGCCAAAATCAACGAGCTTAAAAAGCAAATTCGAGCTCAAATAACGATGTCTGTCGGAAATTCTGTAAACAGTAACAGAGCTATTTTTGATGCCGTAAGAGAAGATTTGGTTGATACAATGGCTCAAAAGCAAATGCAGTTAATGGGCTATCAAGCTCAAGAAAAGGCCTTAAAAGAAACCTTGAAAAAAATTAATGCAGATCAAATAAAAATTCCGGAACAGAAATATACCCTTTCGCATTTGGAACAGGAAGAAAAGGTTTTATCAGCAGCATATGCCGAATTGAGAGAAAAACAGATAGAAGCAAATTTAAAGGAATCGGAATCAGTAAGTAATGTTATTACGGTTGATAGTCCGGAATTACCGATAAAGCAATCTTTCCCTACGCCGATTCAAGTTTTAATAATGAGTCTGATGTTTGGTTTTACGTTGGGAACATTCTTAGTATTTTTAAAAGCATTGTTTGAAAATGTCTGCGATAGCATTTATGATATAGAAGCTATTACCGGAATGCCGATTGTCGGTGCTATTCCTTGGATTAACAATGTTATATCCGACAGACAGAGAGAAACAATTTGTAAAATTGCAGAGGAAAATGTTATCTCTCATATTAAATTGAAATGTTTACACCAAAACAAGAAAGTTTTGACTTTTTCATCTTCAAGTTTAAAAAAGCACCGTTCGAACATATTGCATTTCATCACTCACAGATTTAATTCTTTGGGTTATTCGACGGTATTTTTAGATTGTGACTTCAAAAATCCTACTGTTTTCAAAGATTTTGCATCAAAAATTGATATTAAAACAGAATTTTCGGATTTAATTTTGTCAATCGGACGTCAGCTGCGAGTTGATCCCAATGCGAATATTGAGCAGGAGGTTTTAGATGCTGTTTCGACTTGTAAACATGGTGTTCATTATTTAATGAATACAAGTAACATTTTTGAACCGTACGATTTTTTCGGAACGCCTGCTTTTAAAGCTGTTATAGAGGTTTTGAAAAAACATTATGATTGTGTTTTCATAGATGTCGGACCTGTTTTGCTTACTCCTGAATTTGTTGTTATTTCAAAATTGAGTGACGGGGTTATTTTACTTTTACACAAAACTGTTACTTATTCTGTTTTAAAACGGATAATGACAATTATCAGAAATTCAAAAATAGAATTGATAGGTGCAATTGTCAGAGAATCAAGTTTGAGATTTGAAAAAGAATATGAAGAATATTTGAAAATTATCGAGGACAAACTTATTGAAGATATTAACAAAGAGGACATCAATGACGATTCTCAAGGAATTAGAAATATGATAGTTGAAGAAGCCGATGAATACTTAAATCAGAATGAAAGATTTTAACAGTTATGAAAAAGAGAATACAATTTTTTTCCGTAAATCTTGATTTATATTCAATGGCAGAAACGTTGGAAGAAATTTCCAAATACATAAAGGAAAGGACTTTAATTCAGCATGTTGTTGTGAATGTTTCCAAACTTGTGTATGCACAAAAAGATGAAAATTTGAGAAATATTATTAATTCATGCCCGATAATAAACGTTGACGGAGCTGGGGTAATTCTCGGGGCGAAGATGCTCGGAATAAAGATACCTCATCGTGTTACGGGGATAGACCTTATGGAAGAATTGATAAAATATTCTTCCGAAAACGGTTACAGTGTATTTTTTTTCGGTGCAAAAGAAGATGTGAACAAGGCTGTTGTAGAGCATTATTTGGAAAAATATCCGAATTTGAAAGTTGCAGGCAGACGTAACGGGTATTATACAGAGCAGGAAGAAAAAGAGATGGTTGAGGAGATGAAAAATTCCAAAGCCGATATTCTTTTTGTTGCAATGGGTTCGCCGAAGAAAGAGATATTTTTAAATAAGTATTCAAAGGAATTGAATATTCCGTTCACAATGGGTGTCGGCGGAAGTTTTGATGTTGTTACGGGGTTGGTAAAAAGAGCACCGCTTTGGGTTCAAAACCTTAATTGTGAATGGCTTTACAGACTTATTCAAGAACCTCGGAGAATGTGGAAAAGGTATTTTGTCACGAACAGTTTATTCCTTTTTATGATAATTAAGGAGAAACTGCACCCGACATTTACAAAAAAGAAAAATGAACAGTAAAGGAAATCAAATAAATCGAATAATCATTATTTTGTCAATATTTGCAGGGGCTTTAATATTGTTTATTCCCTTACATAAATTATTGATTTTGTTTTTTGGATTTTTGATTTTCTTCTATTTTTTGATAAACCCGAAGATTTGTTTTTATTTGATGATTTTCACTATTCCTTATGTCGAAAGATTGAGAATACTTCCGATAAGTTTTTCGGCAAATGATTTGTGCATATTGATGTGCTTTATGAGCGTAATATTCCAAATTTTTATCAGCGGAAAAATGCCTGATATTAAGACGAAATTGGACGGGTGGAATATTGTTTTGCTTCTTTTGTTTTTTGCGGCAGGAATTACTTCTATAAGCGATACGGGGCTGCTTGCATCTTTCAAGTTTTTTGAGGCAGTTGCCGTTTTTTATTTAACTGTTTATTTTGTCAGAACAAAACAGTTGAAAATTGCGAGTGTAATAAAATTATTGATTTTTACGGCGCTTTGGCAGGCTTTTTACGGAATTTTTCAATCAATTACGGGGATTGGTACGAATTTTCAAAATCCGAGAGGTATTTTGGGCTATTTGGGAATCGGGTCAAAAATGGTTAAACAGGCTTGCGGAACAATGGGACACTTCAATGCTTTCGGCGTTTTCATTTTGACGGTATTTTTGTTCGTTTTTCCGCTTGCAAAAAATATTTTCAAAAACAAAATTTACCGCAGATTTGTAATGATTATGCTGTTTTTGGCGATATATTTCAGCTACTCGAGAAATTGTATTATCGGGCTTTTCTGCTGCACTTTGTATTATTTGTTTATAACGCTGAAAAACAGAGGTGTTTTTGTCGGCTGCACCACGGCAATGTTCTCGATAATTGCCGTTTTATATAAGTTTTTGAGCGGCACGGATTATGTAAATACAATCAGCTCAAGAGCCGACATCAGAAATGCCGTAATTGCAAGTATAGTAAGCTCTCCAAGAAATTTATGGTTCGGAGCAGGCTTAAACTCCTATGAATTGTCTGTTTATGCTTATTTACCCCAAAATAACGTCTTGTGGTATGCTCATAACTTCTATCTCGCAACTGCTCAAGAAATAGGAATTATCGGTTTTTTGATATTTTTCTCGTTTCTTATTTATGTTTTGAAAATAACTTATGACGCTGCAAAATTCGGGCATGGGTTGAACAAAGCTATAAATATGGGCGTTACGTTATGCGTATTTTCAATATTTGCAATAGGATTTTTTGACCACGCATATTCATCAACTTATGCGAAAGTTTTATTATTTACATTGTTAGGACTGGCTTATGCAAGAAAAGCAAACTTTGTTTCAAAAAATAATTAATTCAAAATTGTTCAAAAATTTGAGCATAGTTTTTTCGGAAACCGTGGTTACGAAAATCTTGAATTTTGTCATAATTCTGCTTTTAACAAGACAATTAGGACCGGAAGATTACGGAAAATATTCATTTATTTTTGTCACAATGGCATTTTGCAGCAGTTTTTTCGATTTCGGAATGGAAAATACCGCAGTAAGATTTGCGAATAAACAAAATTCGGTCAGAAATTCAATTTTCGGATTGTATTTATTTACGAAAATATCGATATTGTTTGCAATTATAGTTGTTTTGTCGTTGTTTGGCGGACAAATTTTTACAATGCTGCATAAAACTGAATTGATAAAATATATTCCGTTTTTGATTGTCGGAATTTTAGGTGAATCTTTGTTCTTTGTGAATGATACATATTTGCAGGCTGTTCAAAAATTCACGTTGAGAGCTTATTTGAATATTTGCAAATATTCTTTGAATTTAATTTTTATTGTGATTTTATTTTTGGAAAAATTATTATATTTGAAATATGTTTTTTGTATGTATTTCATTCCGCTTGCAATAACCATATTGTTTGTGCCGAAGTACATTGAATTTTTGAAAAATTATTTCTCGAAAAATCTGCCTGTCGAATTGTTTAAAGAAATTGTACATTATGAAAAATGGATGTTTGTGCTTTCAATAGGTACAAATACCTTGCAAAAAGTCGATTTCTTTATGATTTCATATTGGGTAAGCTATGTTCAAATAGGAATTTATAATGCAGCTATTCAACTTGCGGCAGTTGTTTCTTTCCTGCCTTATGTTTTCGGGAAAGTTCTTTTGCCAAAACTTGCCGAGATGAAAAACCTCGAGATATGTTTGTTTGTCAAAAAGACCGATAAAGTTTTGATTTTAATTTGTCTTTTGATGACGGCTTGCATACCTTTGACGGATTTTGTCGTGCCGCTGCTTTTGGGCGAACAGTATATTTTATCGATTCCTGTGCTGAAAATTCTTTTGCTCGCATTTATTTTGACCTTCTATGCAGCTCCGACCGAACAAGCTCTGTATGCTTTAGGTTTGCCGAAAATCATTACTCAAGGCAGATATATCCAGCTTTTTACTCTTATCGGATTGAATTTTTATATGATACCGAAATTTGGCATTGTTGGTGCGGCTTTTTCGGTTCTTGCTATCAGAATTTTGTATTTAATCTTTGTTTTGAATATGTTTTATAGAGAATCAAAGAAGTATGAGGTATGTGATGCAAAATAATATTATGTATCTTTTATCTTCGTTCAATTCGGGCGGACTTGAAAAAATGATTATAGAATTTTTTGAGGAAGCTAAACTTCATAATGATGCGAATTTCGTTTTTGTTGTTATGAATGACAAATACGATGCGGATTTGAGGAAAAGAATTGAAAATACGGGTTTTAAATGTTTTTTCTTAAACCGTAAAGAGGGCAAAAAAGATTTAAAATATTTATTTGAACTTCAAAAAATAATAAAAGAAAACAACATCAAAATTATTCACTCTCACAACTACGGCAGCAAATTTTGGTCAATTCTTTGTAAAATTTTTAATCCGTCGTTGAAGTTGTTTTTCACAATCCATTCAATGACGACATTTTGCGGTCAAAACGGTTTAAAAATATTTCTGCATAATTTGTTTATTGATGAAAATATTGCGATTTCAAAATCCGTTAAACAAGCTGCCGAAAACAGTGGTATAAAACGGATAAAAATGATTTATAACGGAATTGATACGAAAAAGTACGATATTCCCCGCAGTAAATCTGATGAGTTTAAAATTATAAATGTCGCAAGAGTTAATCACAAAATAAAAGGTCAGGATATTTTAATAGAGGCTTTATCCGAGTGCAAAAAACGAGGTTATCATTTCAAATGTGATTTTGTTGGCGGAATTTACGATTACGGGCAAAAATCTTATGAATATTTGAAAAATCTTGTTGAAAAATTGGACTTGCAAGAGGACATAAAATTTTTGGGAAATTGTGATAATGTGGCGGAAATGCTTGCAAAATATGATGTTTTCGTATCAGCTTCAAGAGAAGAAGGCTTCGGTTTGACGATAGTTGAGGCAATGTCGGCAAAAATTCCCGTAATAAGCTCGGACGTTTTTGGACCGAAAGAAATTATAAAAGACGGAACGGGATTGTTTTTTGAAAACGAAAATCCGAAAGATTTAGCCGACAAAATAATTTTGATTTACAATGATGAAAAATTACGTCACGACCTTGTTGAAAAGGCTTTAGAATATTCAAAAGTTTTTGATATAGTAAATATGTATGAAAATTATATGAGCGAATATAGAGGATTTAGTAAATGACTAAAATCGTAATGTTATTATACCGTTTAGCAAGAATTTTATATAAATTTCACATACCGTTATTGCCGAGTTTGATAAAAGCTGTTTTGAGAATATGTTTCGGCTGTTCGATTTCATATAAAACGGAAATAGGTAAAGGTACGATTTTAGCTTATGGCGGACTCGGAATTGTAATCCATGAACGCTGTAAAATCGGCAAAAATTGCGTTATTGCTCAAAATGTAACTTTGGGAGGCACAAGTCATAAATACAATGTTCCGATAATCGGGGATAACGTTTATATCGGAGCAGGGGCGGTGATTTTGGGCGAAGTTACTGTCGGGGCTAATGTTGTTATCGGGGCGAATGCCGTTGTGACGAAAGATGTTCCCTCAAACTCTATTGCGGCGGGTGTTCCTGCCAAAATTATAAAAGAAAATATTAATATCAGTGATTATAAATAAGGTTTTAAAATGAGTGAAAAAATTTTGATAATTTCTCCCGATATGAGTGAACAAGGCGGAATAGCATCTGTCGTAAAGACTTATTATGACAACAATTTGGCTGACGGACAGACTGTTTATTTATCAAGTTATAAGTCAAAAAATCCTTTGAGTGAATTTTTGAAATTTTGGGTTAAATTTTTGTCAATTTTGATTAAAGATAAAACCGTTAAAATCGCTCATATTCATACTTCATCAAAAGGCAGTTTTTTGCGAAAATCAATGATAATGTATGTTGCAAAGGCTTTTGGCAAAAAAACGATTTTGCATGTTCACGGCTCGGAGTTCAAGGTTTTTTATGATAAATCTCCGGATATTATCAAAAAGTTTATCGAAAAAACTTTTGATAATGCCGATTGTGTAATTGTTTTGTCAAAGCAGTGGAAAGATATAATTTCTCAAATTACGAAAAATGAAAATATTCAAATAGTTTATAACCCGATAAAAATTCATGAACCGAATAAATTAGAGGGTGCAAATTTCCTTTTTATGGGACGTTTGGGCAAAAGAAAAGGGGTTTTTGATATTTTTGAAGCTGCAAAAAGTGTTTGCGGTGATGTCGTTATAAATTTGTATGGCGACGGAGAAATTGATAAATCTTTAGCTCCCGAAAATGTTAAAATCCACGGCTGGGTGAGCGGTGAAGAAAAAGATAAAATTTTCCGAAATTCAGACGTATTACTTCTTCCGTCGTATAATGAGGGGCTTCCGATTTCGATTTTAGAGGCAATGTCTTACGGTATGCCGATTATTTCAACTCCTGTCGGCGGAATTGTCGAGGCTGTCGAAAATAACGTCAACGGCTTTATTGTAAATTGCGGTGATACAAGCGATTTGGCGGAAAAAATAAACGCACTTTGTGATAAAGATTTAAGGCTCAAAATGGGGGCTGAAAGTTTTAGGCTCGTTAAAGAAAAATTTGACGTTGAGATTATAAAAACACGTTTGAAAGAGATTTATGATGAATTATAAAAAATATTTTGATATGCTTTTTGACTATGTTAGAAACGAAAACTACTGTGGCTATGACCTTTTTGACGGTTTGAATTCCAAATTGTTCAAAAATACGATTTTCTATAAGTCGAGATTGTTCAGATTGTGTTTAATTCAATTTTGCAAACGTTCTCCGATAAATTTCAGAAAACTTTTGTTTGTTGAAAAGTCTTTTAACCCGAAAGGCGGTGCATTATTCCTTTTGGGGCTTTTGAACATGTATAAAAAAACAGGTGAAGAAATTTATAAGACAGAAGCTGAAAAAATTTTTGACCGCCTGAAAAATTGTTCAATTAAAAGAGAAAAAGGGATAGGCTTCGGTTACAATTTCGATTGGCAGGCAAGAGCGTTTTTCGTGCAGCAAGGTACTCCGAATGTTGTTACTTCTGTTTATGTCGGGCAGGCGTTTTTGGAATATTTTTCGGTGTTTAAAGAACAAAAAGCCTTTGATTTTGCAAAAGAAATTGTCGATTTTATCGTAAATGAAATGATTTTAAAAGAATCAGATGACAAATTGTGTTTCGCTTATATTCCTCAAAAAGATGCGGAAGTCCATAATGCAAACCTTTTGGCGGCTAAGTTTTTGTCGAATTTTGACGGGCATGAAAAACTTGTTGAAAAGGCTGTTAAATTTTCAGTTGAGGACATAAATCAAGACGGTTCTTGGGCTTATGGAACAAAGCCTTTTCACAGATGGGTCGATAATTTCCATACTGCATTTAATATTGAATCTTTGGCTAAAATTTGTGCTGACAGTGATATATACAAAAAAGTTGTTGATTACTTTGTTGAAAATCTTTTCGATGAAAACGGCTGTCCGAAATATTATAACAACAAACTTTATCCCATTGATATTCACGTTATTGCTGAGGATTTGATTGTAATAAAATCGCTGCTGAAAAACCTCGAAAATCCTAAAATAACGATTATAACAGAGAAATTAAATGATTTGGTTGAGGAATTTCATGACAAAGCAGGATTTTTCTATTATCAAAAAAACAAAAATTTTCTATGCAAAATTCCCTATATCCGTTGGAATCAGGCTTGGATGTTTTATGCATTGAGTGTTGCTTTTGAGCCTTAAAATCAATAATATTGTATATTTTTGTAACCAAAGTCCCTAAAAGCTTGAGTTTATGCTATTATACATAAGTTATTTAAGTTAATAGTTTAGTTTACGAAAGAGAAACTTTTGAATAAATATGTACTTTTGATTTTATTGGTAATAGCAATTATTACCGGTGTAGTTCTTGATGTCATGCCAATACAAATCCACGACGGAATAGATAAAATTTGGCATTTTATAGCATTTGCAATTTTTTCCGCCTTAGTTACATTGTGTTACGTTGCATTTTTCGGAATAAAAAATATAAACAGTTTTTTGTTTTATTTGTTAATAGCCGGAGGAATGGCGGCTTGCTGCTCGGAACTTTTACAGACTCTGAGTGATACAGAAAGAGATTGCAGCGTTTGGGATTGGTTGTTTGATATTTCGGCAATCGGTACTGTTTGCGGAATTTTTTATTTGTATTATTCAAAAAAATTAAAAGCCGAAACCGTTGAAGATCTCGACTTATTTGAAAATGAAATAGAATAATTTTTAATCGGCACCTTTGCAGGTTAAAACCGCAGGAATTGTTTTGATAAGAATTTTTAAATCTTTAAAGATATTCCAATGTTGCAAATACGAGTAATCGAGAGCAACAACGTGGTCGAAATCTTTTATTTGAGAGCGTCCGTTTACCTGCCACATTCCCGTCAACCCCGGTTTACCCATAAATCTTACATAGTGCCAAGGTTTGTAGTCTGATAATTCTCTTTCGATAGGCGGACGAGGACCGACCAAAGACATATCGCCTTTTAGGATATTAAATAGTTGCGGTAATTCGTCCAAGCTCCATTTTCTCAAAAACTTTCCGACGGGAGTAATTCGAGGGTCATTTTTTGATTTAAACATTACGTGGTTTGTTTCATTTAATTCTTTGACGTGTTCAAATTTTTCGTCTGCATCGTGAAACATACTTCTGAATTTATACATCTGAAAGCGTTTTTGGTTAAAACCTATTCTTTCCTGTTTGTAAATTGCAGAGCCGTGAGAGGTTAGTCTTATAAGCAGGATAATAATGCAAAACAGCGGACTCAAAGCAATTATGCCTGCCCCGCTAATCAAAATATCCATAGACCTTTTAATAAAAGGCTGAAAATGGTGCTTGTCAATACCCACATCAACGGGTGTGACGTTTTGTTTTTCATCATATATCTTTTGTAGTGTTTTAATGTTTTCGTCCAGCTTATTGCGTAAAGACTCTTTCATATTACTTCCTCACAACATCTTATCCATACAAAATATGAAAGTTCCTATATATTTAAGATATATTACAAAAAAAATTTTTACAAGTCTATTTTGAAAAATTTTGTGTAGTATAATCATAAAAGAGCTATGAAAAAGTTGTTATTATTGATTTTTATAATGTTCTTAACAATCGGTAAAAGTTTTGCCGATTACGATTATAAAGGGCAGATTGAAAAATCCGATATTCAATCGGAAGATAAAAATATGACGGGAAAATATGCAAAACCGTCAAAGCCTTTGGCTGTGAAAATCAATGTTTCTAAAGTTATTGACTCCGAGCTTTCAAAAAACAACGAGGAATTTTTTGCAAGAGTAACTCAAGATGCAGAAACCGAGGACGGAGTTTTAATTCCTGCCGAGTCAATAATTCACGGTGTTATAAAGTCAGGTCAATCGGGAAAATTCGGAAATGACGGTTATATAAAGTTGAAAGCTGATTATATTGTTATGCCTGACGGTGAACAGCGTGCAATAGACGGCGAAATGACCACGAAAATTAATCCCGTTGCGGATATTGCGGGTGATATAACGGAGAGAACAGTTTATACTTTGACCGGTGCTGTTATCGGGAGCAGTGCTGCGTTGAATTTATTCGGTTTGGACTCTGCTATTGTATCTTCAGGTACAACAATCGGGGCAGGTGCAGCTATCGGAGCTTTGGGCGGAATTTGTTTTCCAATCGGGCAAAAGGGTAAAAATGTCATGATTTTACCTGATGATGAACTTGTTTTGAAAGTAAAATTCCCGTCAAAAACTCCTGTCTATAAAAAGAGTGCATTCAAGAGCGAAGATTTTTTTGAAAAAGATTTTTTTGTTGAAATAAAAAATATTGAGTATAAGAAAAATTCTTATGACACGACGGACAATCTTTGTTTGGATTTAAAAATTTCAAATAAAACAGAGAAAAAGGCCGATATTTTTTCTATGTATGTGCTTGATGCCAAGGGAAACAGGTATTATGCAAATGTTTTTCAAAATGAAAAGCTCCGAGATTTTTACATATTGCCTCAAAAAACTTCTGAAATAACCGTGCCGTTTGCGGTTGAGAAAGTAAACGATTATTTATGGCTTGTTTTTGAATTTAACAATAAAACTTTTGCCAAACTCTCGATATCTAATGCTTATAAGTCTTTGCCCAAAGAAACAAAAGATAAAAACAGCAAAATGCTTGAAGTTAAGAAGAACTTTTATCGTGTGGAAACTCCGTTTGATTAGAGTTGGGTTTTAGGCTTGAGTAATAATTTATCCAAGTCAGAGCTTACGGAGAAGTAGTATCTGCCGCTGCATTCGTTGTAAGGCTTGTTGCCGAGCGGGAAGCCGACACCGAGTTGAACATTTATTGTGTCTGTGATGTTGAGGTTTGCACCAAAACCGATACTGTGTAAAAAGTTTTTCGGATAGCCGTAAAGATTGCCGTTATCTTTGACATAGCCGAAGTCATAGAAGGCTGCGAGCTGAATTTTTCTTGATAAATCCTTGTATTTTTCGGGTAAAACTTCTTTTAAGAACGGAACGGGAACACGAAATTCCAAAGAGCCTGCAATGCCGTAATCGCCTAAAATTTCACTCGGTTGGTAACCTCTTATCGAATAAACTCCGCCGAGGTACATTTGTTCGGTTGCGAATAATTTATCGGGAGAATATTGTCCGTTTAGTCTGAATATGGCAAGGCTTTCTTTTCTGACTCGTTGAACTCTTGTGACAGCAGCGGTAACTTTAAAGAAATTCTTTTTGTAAGGGCTTCCGCTTTCGCAATGAGCACCAAGACCGTCAATTCCGTAGTTAAATCCAATGTCGGCAATAGTTCTGCCGTATGAATCATCAAAAATTCCGTCGATATTTGCTCTCAAAACTCGCAAACCATAGTCGGAAAGGCTTGTTTGATAGAAATCCGATTTGCTTGATGAGTTAACAAAATTAATTCCGACTGATGATGATATTTCCTTTGTTGCATCGTTTACAATCGGCTGAATAATTCGCAAAGAGTAATCCGTTGATGTGCCGTTAATTTGATATTGTTTGTAAATTCCGCCTAAATTTACACGAGAATAAGAGTAGTCAAACGCAAGTCTTGTTCCGAATTTTGAAATAGGGGCGTTATAGCCTGCCAATGAACCGATTGAACGAGAGCTTATGACTGCACCTCCGTAAATTTTATCTCCGAAGCCTGTCAGGTTATTAATTCCCAAAAGCGGTGTAAATCTTTGTCTGCCTGTCATATCACGACCGTAATCGTCCCAAATCAAATTAACGTTCAACGGAAGTCTGTCTTGTACTTTTAATTCAACAACGGTATTGCCGTTTTTATCCTTTTCAATCGTGGTAATCGGGGTGATATAATCTTCTTCGTCCAAATCTTTTAAAGCACCTTGAAGATGTTTTACGTTAAAAACTTTTCCTTTTTCAAGTTTATTTGATTTAAAGACGTTTTTAAAATACCAATCACGCTCCCAGCGATTGCCGTAAACATTGCAATCGCCCGTCAAACCTTCATGAATATTTATTGTCAAAACACCCGAGTCTATTTCTTGTTCGGGAAGATATGCGTATGACGAAATGTAGCCTTTTTCGTGGTATTTTTCCGTAATTGTTTTGACAAGATTTTGAATATCTGAAAGTTTTACCGTCGTATTTATATATTTTTTAGAAAGTTTTTTCAATTTTTTGTCCGAAATTTTGGTATTTCCGACAAAAATTATTTCACTGATAGGAAAACTCGGATTGTATGTGTAATTTTCATCTTGAAATTCTTCTGTATCTTCTTTTATTGCAGGTTTTTTGTCGATTGTTGTTTCGATTAATTTTTCTTCTGTTTTTAAATCTTTTAATTGTTCTTTATTTTGCCTGTTTATTATACCTGCAGGCGAAAAAAGACTGCTGTCCAATGTTTCTGCATAGGTGCAATCACTGAAAAATAAAATTAAAGCTAATAAAATGTATATCTTTTTCATATTTCGGCAAAAAGATTATATCACATAAAATTTTTATTATCATTTTTACAAAAAATCGGGAAAACGGTCTTTTACCGTCCACGAATCAACTCTTTCCATCCAAAGTTCATCGGTTCTGTGATTATAATAATCAAAAAGTTTTTTGTATTTTTCGGTAAGTTCTTGATTATCCAAATTTCGCCAGTCTAAATCAAGTTTTACATACCAAGAAAAAGCACGCTTTGAATTTATCAGCCATTTTTCGATTTCATCTTGAAAATCATTTACGTCTTTTACCAAAACGTATTTGTTGATTACACGATAAGGGGCATTTTTCTTGACTGTATCGACATATTTTTTCAAGATTTCTATATGTTTTTCGTAAATATCAAGTCCTTTTATTTTGTTGTAGGTTTCTTTTGAACCTGCATCACAAGCTATTTCAAGTGTGATTTTTTCTTTTCTTAAAAGCTCGTTGACAAATTTGTTGAATTTTATTCCCGAGGACATCATAAAAATTTCGCCGACAGGGTTTTTCAAAAACAGCTTTAGAATATCGTCAAACTCTTTCAAGCAAGTCGGCTCACCACCGCTTATAAAAACATTCGGATTATCAAACTTCTTCTTTTTAAACATTTCTTTAAGCAGCGGAGAAATTTCATATTTTGCCGAAACATGTTTATCTCCGCAATAATTTTCGGGATTTTTAGAAAAATCGCAGTAAATACATTTTAAATCACATGCAGTGGCATGTTCTATTCTCAAAAATTTTATAAGAGAATTCTCCCATTCTTTTTTTTGAAGTCGGTAACAGCCTTCGCATTCCTTTGGAATTTCACCTTTTTTGCATTTTTCAATCAATTCAAGCCTATTATGCTCAATTTCGCTTAAAGAAAGTTTTTTATCTTTCGGAATATAAATCACCGGAGCATTTGATTTATCGTGACAGCAAACCGCTTTGTCAGGATAAAAAGCAATAGCCGAATGTATGTATTCACAACAGGTATATTCCACAATAACTCCTTAAAAATTATTCAAATTACGCATTTTTTTATAGTATTTTTTGAGAATGTCCTCTGTTAATGTCGGAGGAATGTACGAAACACATTTGCTGTTCACTGCTGTCAAAAACGTTCCGCCTTCTTGTTTGGCAAGGTCATATCCGACGGTATGATTAAGCGGAATATAATGGCTTATATAATTATGCGACATATAAGGCTTCAACTCCGCCAAAAGCTGATAGGAATTTTCAAGACTTTCTTCTGTTTCTCCCGGGAAGCCTATAAGCCAAAGCCCTGAAATAGAAACGTATTTTGACAAAGTTTTTATTTTTTCTCGAATATCATCGACAGTGATTTTTTTATTCATATTCGCAAGAATTCTGTTATCACCCGACTCAATTCCGACTTCAATTCTTACGGGTTTATACATTTCGACCAGCTGCGTCAACAACTTCAAGTCGGATTTAATGTGAAAATTGAAAATACTTTTTCCGACAATCGGAATATGCTGCTTTTGGCATTCTTCAAGAATGGCTTGAGGGTGTTTAAGATTTAAGGCAAAAATATCGTCCATAAACCTGACTGTATTGTATTTTTCTAATACCATTTTTATAATTTTTGCCATTCTTTTTGCCGAAAAAAATGAAAGATGAGATTCCGTATTATTGCAAAAATGACATTTGAACGGACAGCCTCTTGCCGACATTATAAAATCATTCTCGTTTAATTTTTCAAAATCCTTTTTATCCCACGCAGGATAATTCTCATAATCTATTTCGTCACTTTCCGTATAACAAAATTCAGCAGGTGCTTTTTCTATAATGACTCCCAACGATGTTACGGTGTTTTCTTCTTCAGGGGTTAAAATGTGAGTCCATTTGCCGCCTAAAACGATTTTGGAATTCGGATAAAATTCCCGAAGTTTTTTAAGTTGTTCATATACGCTTCCGCCATAGCCCGTAACGCAACTTAAACCAACAATGTCATAATCTTTTCTTTTGGGTAAATCAGGATATCTGCAAACATCAACTTTTACCCCGAATTTCCTGATATATGGTGCCATATCAAATATTGCAATCGGATTTACAGGGTCAAATGTAAGATTTTCAGGGTCAACAAAAAGCATTTTTTTTAATGTCCTGAAAATCGGAATGCCCATGAATTTTACCATTTTAAAATGCTTTGACGAAATTGTCGAAAAAATAACCTTGTCACCAAACAAAAAATTGTGTTTTTCGTGACACCAAGAGTATTTTTCTTTTTCTGTCAGAAATTTTAAAGACTTGATAAAACCGACAATATCATCATAATTCATGAAAAAAATATATCATTTTAAACGCTGTTTGTCAAAACAGCATTTGAATTATTAGCACATGCTGAAGATGCTGTCGTTTTGACCTCCGCCAAATCCGACACCTGCAAATCCGCCTCCTGAACCTGTGTCGAATGATGAACCGAAGATTGAACCTGCCATATTCATGCTGCTTGGTGAATTGTCATAAATGCTTGCTGTATGATGAGCCTCTGTTTGTATTTTTGCTGAATTGTTGATTGGTGATGCAAACGGGTTGCTTGAATTTGTTTTTGTTGCAGAGATAAATACATTGTCACTTTTGAGCTGCTTGATTGAACTGTCAAGAACTTTAGAATCGAAAGCAGATGTGCCGAATTTTTTATCCAATACCTTTGCAAAATCCTTTAATCCGAACGGGTTATCGGCTGCTTCTGACGGTTTTGGAACTTTTATACCGTATGATTGTAGGCTGTTTCTTCTGACGACTGCCATCTCTTCTCCTCAAAAATAATCTCTCTTGTCTTTATAAAGTATTTTTTCTCCGAAAAATTTACTTTTTTTTACTGTTTGTTAAGTTATGTAAACATGATAAACATGCATAGAATAAGGCTTTTGAGTGAAATGATGACTTTTTAATAAATATCATTAATACTTTAAATATAGGAATTTGATAAAACCTTCTTGAAAGAAAGAAACTTACGTCGGATAATCAAATAAGAAAAAGGGGTAAGGGGTAAAATGTACAACGGAGTTTATCCTGCATATATAAGACCATATACGCAAGTTAAACAAAAAACCATAAAACGCACGGGAGAAGAAGAACAGCAGCAATCGACAGGTTCTTCAGCAAGCCGTGAGGAAATGGAGAACAGAAGTCGTAACACAGGTGCTGTAAGCAATTACAGATTACCGGGGTATAAAAGCTATCAGCCTCAAATTCAAGCTGCCAGAAAAAACATAAGCGAAACAAAGCAAGCTCAAAACCCTAATGCCCAATCAATTAACATTGCACAAATCGTAACCGATTTCAGAGGTACTGCAAGTGCCGTCGGTGCTCCAAAAGAAGTTACCGATGAAGTTTATGCATATTTGGATTTAATTCAAACTCAATCAACAAAAGACATTCCAAACCAAAAAATTATTCAATCGAATTTGAGAAATGCATCTCAAGTTTTAGACGGATATATTTCTAAAACATTAAAAACTCAATCAAACGTAGTTGAAAATTGGGTTGATGCATTATTCTTACAAAAAATTGATTACAAATCCGATCCCACGGCGATAAACGAAACATTTAAACTCAATTTGGGAGAAGACGAACAGCCTCAAACTGTTAATCAAACTTCTCAAATAAAAGAAGCTGCTGCGGTTCAACAAAAAGAAGCTGAAAAAGTTTCAACAAGAAATTATGTTCCAAATGATGAAAAAATGAAAAATCTTTTCATTAATGCAAAAAAATCAATCAGCACAAAAGACACAAAGAACGCATTAATTTCTTTGAAAAAAGCATTGAATTACGCTCAAGAAACAGATGATACAAGAATGCAGTCGATGATATACTTTGAAACTGCTGATTTGTATAATAAAAACGGTCATTATACTCAAGCGTTAAAAGGCTATAAAATAGCTGCGGATTTAGCAACTGACGAAAATCTTATTGCAAAATCTTATATGAAAACAGGAAAAATTTACGATGAAGCAGGTTTAATCGAACCTGCAAGAAACCACTGGATTTCGGCAATCGGATATGCGGGTGAAAGCGAAAATATTCCTTTGCAAGTCAAAGCATTAGGCAATTTAGCAAATATTCAAAGTGAATTTTACGATAAAAAGACTGCTTATGCTTTCACAAACCTTGCAAACAGTCTTGCCGAAGAAACAAATGATAATAAAGTAAAAGGTTATTCATACAAAAAATCATCTCAAATCAGTGAATATTTGGAAGATGATTCAAAGGCACTTCAATATTTAAAACTTTCAACAAAGGCCTATACAGTTGCGAAAGAAGATAAAAAGGTAATAGACAACTACATTTCAGCGGCTGATATAATGATGAATGTCGGTAATTCTACAAAGGCACGTGCTTTGTTGAATAAAGCATTTTTGACAGCAATAGAATCGGATAATACGGATATTTTGACAACAATTTCCAATAAAATTGCAAAATTAGCTGCTTAAAACAATTTGTTAAAAGCAGCTAAAATAGTTTGTTTATCCGTTTAGAAAAGGGTTAGTTCCATTTCCTTCCGATACAAATATATTCAACACCTTGTTCTCTGAGGCGTCTGCCATTGTATTGGTTTCTTCCGTCAATAATTAGAGGCTGTTTCATAAGTGATTTAACTTTTTCCATATCAGGGCGGCGGAATTCGTTCCATTCTGTCAAAAGCAGCAAGCAATCAGCATTTTCAAGAGCAGCATAAGAAGATTTTGCATAAGTTATTTTATCTCCGAAAATATCTTTTGCCGTATTCATTGCTTTTGGGTCATAAGCCTGAACTTTTGCACCTTTTTCAAGCAAACCGTTGATAATCGTAATAGAAGGTGCATCACGCATATCATTTGTTTTTGGCTTAAATGCCAAGCCCCAGACTGCAATCGTTTTGCCTTCAAGGTTTTCACCAAGACGTTTTGTGATTTTTTCAAGAAAATGTATTCTTTGGTTTTGGTTTGTTGCATTAACGGCTTTGAGAATGTCGTTTTTACAATTATGTTCTTCCGTAAAAGCGATTAAAGCGTTTACGTCTTTGCCAAAACAGCTTCCGCCGAAACCTATTCCGGGGAAAAGGAATTGCGTTCCTATTCTGCTGTCGGTTGTAATTCCGACACGAACCATTTCCGCATCGGCTCCTACTTTTTCGCAAAGGTTTGCAATTTCGTTTATGAATGAAATTTTTGTTGCAAGAAAAGCATTTGCAGTATATTTTGTCATTTCTGCCGACTTAACGTCCATCAAAATAACTCTGTTTGCTGTTTTCAAGAAAGGTGAGTAAATCTCTTGCATAATTTCAGTCGCTTTTTTGGAATCCGAGCCGATTATAACTCTGTCAGGATAAAGAAAATCATCAACCGCCATACCTTGTTTCAAAAATTCGGGGTTTGAAACAACATCAAAATCACAGAAAGTATTTTTCTTAATGATTTCTGTA
This sequence comes from uncultured Candidatus Melainabacteria bacterium, assembly GCA_934754505.1. Classification (GTDB taxonomy): domain Bacteria; phylum Cyanobacteriota; class Vampirovibrionia; order Gastranaerophilales; family Gastranaerophilaceae; genus RUG841. The sequence continues at coordinate 23,455 of CAKVIE010000017.1, read as the reverse complement.
ACTTTTTCGGCAGTACCGACAGGAACAGTGGATTTATCAACAATTACTTTGTAACCGTTCATAGCTTTTGCAATACTTTCGGCAACTTGAAAAACAACCGATAAATCGCAGGAACCGTCATCGTCCTGCGGTGTTCCGACTGCTATAAAACATACTTGAGAAGCCTTAACTGCAGCATCTAAATCGCTTGAAAATTTCAATCTTTCTTCCGAAACATTTACTTTTATAAGTTCTTCAAGTCCGGGTTCAAAAATAGGAATAATACCGTTTTCCAGCTTTTGTAATTTTTCAAGGTTGTTATCAACGCAGATAACTTCATTTCCCATATCAGCAAGACAAGTTCCTGCCGTAAGTCCTACATAACCCGTTCCGATAATACAAATTTTCATACTTTAATATCCTCTCTCGAATGGTTTTATTATAACAAAATTTTTTCAAATAAAAAAGAAATTTTTTAAGATTTTTATTTCTTATAAACTTCGCAGATTACATTCTGTGCCGAAAGTTCTTCTTTTTCGCTTTTGCCTTGGGTAATGCCATCTATCGAACGGCAATTTGTGTAATAAATATTAAATTCTCTGCTGAAATGTTTTTTATCGTGCAGCAAAGAATCATACCAATCTTGAGAACCAATGAGGTAAATGTTTTCGTGTTCTTTAATTTGTTCTTTGACGTAGTTTGAATATTTTTCAGAAAGTGGTTTTTCGGAATAGCAATAAATTGATTTTGAACAATATGAAAGTAAGTATTCCAAAATAACTTCCCTGAAAAAATGCAATAACCCATTGTGTATTAAAAAAGTTTTTAAACATCAGGTAATACGGAATGTCTAAAATAGGATTGAAAAAAGAATGGATACCGCAGGGAGCTAAATCGGTAAAAATTCTACCTGTTAAAAAAGCATAAGGATTGTATAAATGATAATTTAGAAAATCCCAGTCAATAGTTAAACCGGAAAACACAGAAATTGTTCCTGAAATTAATATCAGAAAAAGAAGAATACTAATATTTGCAAATAATGATAAGTGATTTTCTTTCATGATTATGCCCTTTATTATAACATTTTTTAAAAATTTTTAAATAACCTCTTGAAATTTTATAGACATTTGTCTATAATAAAAATATGCTTACAGAGAAACAAAAAGAATTTTTTGAAAAACTCAAGCAGCAGTACGGAAAAGACGTTTTGCCGAGCTTTGAAACCATTGCACAGCAATTCGGATTTAAACATAAAAATTCGGTATGGCAGTATTTCAATAAATTCAAAGAAGAAAATTTAATATATGAAGAAAACAATCGTTATAAAATAAACAAAAATTTATTTGGAGCGATACAAATGATGTCGAGCGTTCGAGCAGGTTTTGCGACAGCGGGAGAGGATTATGTTGAAAAAAGAGTATCATTAGATGAGGAATTCAACATAGACAATCCTTCGACATTTTTGTTCAAAGTCCGAGGAGATTCCATGATAGATTTAGGGATTTTCGAGGGTGATACGGTTGTTGTAAACAAATGCAGTCATGCCAACAGCGGAGATATCGTTTTGGCATACATAGACGGAGGCTATACTTTGAAAACCTTGAGAAAAAAAGGCAGTGATGTATGGTTAGAACCTGCAAACCCCGAATATCCGATATTAAGGCCGAAAGAAACACTTGAGATATTCGGTACGGTAAAAGGTATAGTCAGAAAGGTATAAATTTTATACAACATATACAACATGCGGGCAAATTCCCCCATTTTTGCCCGTTTTTTTTACCAATTCTGCAAGAAAAAGGCGGTTATAATGAAAAAAGTTTTGGCATTAGCTGATTGTAATAATTTTTTTGTATCTTGTGAAATTTTAAAAAATCCTGATTTAAAAGGGCAGGCTGTTTGTGTTTTGAGTAATTGTGACGGCTGTGTGATTTCGAGGTCAAAAGAGGCAAAGGCAATGGGTTTGCCGATGGGGTATCCGTTATTTAAGGCAAAGGAAGATTTTCCGAATGTTGTTTATTTGTCGTCGGATATGAAGTTTTACCATGAGATGTCAAAAAGAGTTCGAAAAATTTTGAGAGAATTTTCTCCCACTGTGGAAGTTTGTTCGATAGATGAAGCTTTTTTGGATGTAACGGGGTTGGAGAAGGTTTATGGTGTTGACGGGTATGAGCAATTAGCGAAATTATTGTCGGAAAAAATTCTTGAAGAAACGGGTATTCCTGTTTCGGTCGGGATTGCGAACTCAAAAGTTTTATGCAAAATAGCGACAGATAAGGCGAAAAAAGATAAATTTTATTATTATATTCCTTTTGAAAAAATAGAGGAAGAAATCGGCGATTATCAAATTGAAAAAATTTGGGGCGTTGGAAGAAATATCACTTCATTATTAAAGGGGCATGGAATTTATACGGCAGGTGATATTTTGAAAAAGGATAAGGAATTTTTCGAGCATTTTATGGGTAAACGAGGATTGGAATTAAAATACGGACTGGCAGGAGAAGACACCATGCCCGTATCTTCAGAGGAAGCGAAACCGAAATTAATTCAAAAGACGGAATCTTTCAGAAAGGTTACGAACGATAAAGAGGTTTTAAAGACGAGCATTCTTGAGCATTTGCATAATGCTTGCCGAAAGATGAGGAAGTATGAACTTTTGACATCGGAGATAACGGTAATGTTGCGGACAAAGGATTTTAGAATTTTGTCTGTTACAGATAGGGTTAAGACACCGACGAATGCTGAATATTTGTTGAATGGAAAAGTGATAGAGATGTTTGAGCAAATATATTTTAAGAATATGTTGTATCGTTCTTCGGGGGTTTATGTTGGAGATTTTTCGGAGGAACGGGTTAAACAGCTTTCGTTGCTTGATAATACGGAAAAATTTGACAGCATTTCAGAGATTTGGGATAAAATAGAGGCGAAGCACGGACGTGGTGTTTTTTCTGTCGGAGCGAGGTAGTCGAGCGGTAATAAATAATATTTGACTGAACGGACTCATCATAATAAACTGTTAATGTAATGGGGATAAAAAGAAGATGAAAAAGATTTTTGTCATATTATTATTGGTCGCAGCGAATTTGCCCGTATATGCGGATTTAGTAATTCCATCGATGACAAATGAGGCGAGAGAAGAATTTTTAGCCCGCAGAAAATACAATTATCATTTGCGAACAATAAACAGAGTTTGCGGCGGAGTTCAAAATTTAAGCGAAAAGGATTGCAAAGCGAGTTTAAAAAAGGATTATAAAGAAACTCTTAAATATTTTGAACAGAGAATGAAAGCGGAAAAGCAATCGGCAAAAAAATCTTCTAAAGTGACGATACAAAATGTTAAAAACACGGAAAAATCGTCAAAAAGCAATCAAAAATAAGAATAAAAAGAAACAGAGCGAAAAATGGGAAAAAAGATATTAACGAGTCCGTTAAGCGGCAAAGAGGAAATAATCGAAGTCGGAGCAGAAAAAGATACATTGATATTGGCACTTGAATCGAGTTGTGATGAAACGGCTTGTGCAGTGGTAAAAAACGGACGGGACGTAATCTCAAATGTAGTAGCATCGCAGATTAAAACGCATATGCAATTTGGCGGTGTAGTTCCGGAGGTTGCGGCAAGAGAGCATTTGGAAGCTGTGAATGAAGTTATTGCAAAGGCGATTGAAGAAGCAGATATAAAACCCGAAGAATTAACGGCAGTTGCGGCGACGGTAGGTCCCGGTCTTGTCGGTTCATTGCTTGTCGGAATGAATGCGGCAAAGACTTTGTCGTTAGTGTTTGATAAGCCGTTTATCGGAATAAACCATTTGAATGCACACGTTTGTGCAAATTATATTGATACGGATTTGAAACCGCCTTTTATTGCTTTGTTGGTAAGTGGCGGACATACGCAGATTATCAAGGTTACTGATTATTCAGAGAGTGAAATTTTGGGTGAAACGATAGATGATGCGGCAGGAGAGGCTTTTGATAAAGTTGCGAGATTGCTTGGTTTGCCATATCCGGGAGGATTACATTTGGATAAAATGGCAGAAAACGGCAATCCGAATGCGTATAAGTTTACGAAAGCTCATGTCGGAGAATTTGATTTTAGTTTTTCGGGGTTGAAAACGGCGGTTTTGCAGTTGATAAAGAAATTGTCGGCAGAAAATCCTGATTTTGACAGAGCAGACGTTGCTGCAAGTTTCAGAGAACATATTACGGGAATTTTAGCGGAAAAAACGTTAAAAGCTGCTGAAAAATTTGGCATGAATCAGGTTGTTATGGCAGGCGGTGTTGCGGCAAATTCCGAGTTGAGAAGAAAGATTAAGGCTTTTGAGGAAAAAGGGTATAAAGTTTATATTCCGCCAATGAAATATTGTACGGATAATGCGGCGATGATAGGAGCTTGTGCATATTTTCACGAGGATGTCATAACTGATGTAGGAACGGAAGTTTTTTCAAGAGCGTAAAATAAAAAAAGAACAGAAAATTTTCTGTTCTTTTTTATAGGAGAATTTTTTGCTTGTTCTAAAAACCTATGGAATTTTTTAATTCTTTTGAATTTTTTAGTTTAACTTCTTGGAGAAGCATCGTTCTTAATTCTTCGGCATTTGTTACGTTTAAAAAATCCGCTTTCTTTTTAACTGTTGCAAAATCGCCTGCTGTAAGACCTTTGATATTCAAGTCGTAGCTTTTTACGTCAAAAAAATGTTCAAAGGCAGCATTTGCCTGTGTTTTTGTCAAAAAATCGAATTTGATTTTAAATGTAAATCTTCTCAAACTTGCTTCGTCCATTGTGTTTAATAAGTTTGTTGTGCAAATAAACGGAAATTCATGAGATTCCATTCTTGTAAGCATTTCGTTTACTTGAGAAATTTCCCAGTTTCTAACTGCATTATTTCTGTTTTGTAAAAAGCTGTCTGCTTCATCAAAAATAAGCATAGCTCCTTTTTCTCTTGCTTCTGCAAATGCTTCTGCGATATTTTTTTCGGTTTCTCCAACATAACAACTCATAAGTTCACTTGCTTTTTTTGAAATAACTTTAAGTCCGAGTTCTTTTGCTAAATATTTTGCATAGAGGCTTTTGCCTGTTCCCGGTTCTCCGTATAGGCAAAGTGAAAAATTGAGTTTTTCGCAGTTTTTGATTTTGTATGTAAGGTTTTTTATGTCTAAATCCGTATTGACTAAATTTTCGTTGTAATTTGCCATTTCGAATCCTTTTGCATTTTTGACACTTTTCTTTTTTGTTACAACTTTTGCAACATTTTCAATAAAATGTTCAAAATTGTTTTCGTTTCCGTTAATCATTTTTGTTATTTGAACTGCATTTGCAATCAAAGATGGTGAGATATTATAGTTTTTATTAAGTTCTGCAATTTTTGATTTATTAACTTTTAAGTTATTTTTTTTGAGAACTCTGCTCCAAATATTTAATCTTGCTTCTTCACTTAATTTTTCGAATTGAACACAATATGTCATTCTGCGTAAAAAAGCAGGATCAACATCTTGAATGTTGTTTGTTGTCCAAATGACGGGAACACCAACTGTTTCAAGCAATTTGTTGTAATAACCTTTGCTTGAGAAGGTTCTGTTTAAAACATCTTCACCTTCATCAAATAAAATGCAGGCTTTTCCTGTTTGTCCGAGAATGTGTTGTTTGATATTCAAATCAATTAGTCTGTCCTCACGAAAAGCCTCTTTATTGTACTCTTTTTCTGTAATAACAGGATACATAGGTATTTTGACTTTATTTGCAATAAGTTTTGCAAATTCGGTTTTGCCTGTTCCGACATCTCCATACAAAAGAATGTTTATGCCTTTTTGTTTTTGTTTCAATGCCGAGGAAACAATCTTTGTTATCGTTTTGAATTCAAAATCCAAATGTTTATAGTCTGAAACTGAAAGTTTTGATTTTTCAGGCTGACCTAAAATAGTTGTCTTTATTTTTTCATAAGTGTTGCAATCAGGGTTCTCCAAGATGTTAATCAAATTAGGATTTATCTTATTATCTGTGTGTCTGTTAATAAGAACATTTTTTAATATCAAATCTTGAATAAGTTTTTGTCCTTGATTTAGTCGTAAGTTCAAATATTCTGATATGAACATTTTTTCTTTATCATTATAAAGACAATCGAAATAATTTTTGAAAATTTTGTTATATTCTTGAAGAATCAAAAATACAACAAACAGATATTCTTCTTTATTTAGGTTATAAATATCTTTTATTATATTTAATTTCTTTTCAAGAACGGTTTCTTTTGCAATAAAATTCTTTTTGATTTCCGCTATATTTTTTTGGAAAACTTTTAAAAAGTTATTTTGTTCAGCCTTTTTTTCTACCTTTAAACAGGCATGTCTATTAGTTTTATATAACTTATAATCAACATTAAATTCTTCTATAAAAAAATCAAAAACTCTATCAAATCTGAAATCGCTGATATCAGTTTCGTCAATTAATTTGTCTAAATAATCTAAAAAATATCTTTTTTCAAAATTGTCCATTTCATATCCCTTCGCTTATTTATATTTTATAGGGTAAGTACGTCAAAATGAGACATATATTAATAAAATTAGTTTTTATGTTGCATGAAATTATAGAAAAAGTCTGTTCTAAAACAACAATAAAGGCAGATGTTCTTTATCATTTTTGAAAGTTTTTTATTATCTTTTTGCGGTAATTCAATCAGGGAATCTGCGTGTTTAATTATACCGTTGTTATGACTTACAATAATCAGCTGTTTTTCTTTTGAATTTTCTTTTAGAAAATTGCCGATTTCATTTGTTTTTTTATAATCTAAAAAAGCAAAAATATTATCGGAAATATATATTTTTGAATTTTTGACCTTTGTTTTAAAATCAGTTTCGTCAAACTTTTTATCAATGCTAATACCTGATAAATTTTTGATAACAGTTTTATATATTTGTTTTGAAACTTGCTGTCTATTGTGAAAAAAACTTTCGGTAAAAGAATTATCTTCATTTTGGGTTATTCTTTTTTCTAAAATAATTTTTTCTTCTTCTCCGTTAAAAATTATTTCAACAGAGCATTCTTTCTCATTGGTTCTAATTATGTTTTTTGAATTTTCCAAATCACATAAAACAAATCTTATACTGTTAATAAAATTACTTTTCCCCGAACCGTTTGCACCGTTTATAATGTTTAATCCTTCGCAAAATGGTATAATAGTTTCATCTTTGAAAGATTTGAAATTTTTAATATTGATTTTTGGGATATACATGTTTTCTCCTTATTTTGAATTTTGACTTCCTGTCCAGTTTTTACCTCCTTTTTTGTATAATACAGGGTAAGTACGTCAAAATGAGACATATATTAATAAAATTCGCTTTTGTGTGGAAATAAAGTAAAGGCTTTTAAATTTTCTGAAAATTTAACTTAAACTACATCCTGCTTTGAAGTATATAGAGTATATAATAATAACATAAGGTCGGTGTTTCACCGTGTCCTCGTTATTTAACTCAAGTGCGTTGATATAATTTCTTCGAAATTATATCGATGTTGTTTTTTTTTAATCAAATGGCAGTGATTTCTCACTGCTTTTTGATTGCAATAGAAAAATGTGAACACCGTCAAAAGTTTTAAGAAAAATTTTTCTCGATGATAAGTTGTTTAGCAACCGAAGTCGTTTTCCTGAATTTTTAGAGCCTTTTTGAGTAAGATTATTTCGTCAAAATTATCAATGTTGAATTTTTTAATTTTGTTGGCAATATATTCTTTTATTTTTGTATAATATTTTAAGTCTGAGTTTTTGATATAAGACATATATCCTGCAATTACCGAAAGATTTGTTTTCTTTACGAATAAAACATTCATACCGAGCCGCTTTTCAAGATAAACAGATTTCAAGTAGTAAAAAATTATAGAACGGATAGTTTTTTTATTTATCCTTGATATTGCGGTTTTCTTGTTATTTACCAAAATGCCGAGAACTTCTTGTCTTTTATTGTCGCTTATATATTTTGTTTTTTCTTTATTAAGAGAAAAACCATTTTGTTCTAACAGTTTTTGAACAAAACTTTCTGTTTTCTGCAAATTTAACTTGTTATTTGCGGAAAAAGTCATATCGTCCATATATCTTGAATATTTAACATTTAATTCTTTGCAAAAATTATAAATTTCTTCATCAATTTTAATTGCTTCAAAAGCAATATTTGCAAGATGAGCGGAAGTCAATGCCCCTGTCGGCAATTTTTCATTAATTGTACAGTATTTAAATATATCTTTTTCTGAAATTTCTGTTTTGTATTCGACCATTAATTTTTCACAGATTTCATGAATTGCTGTTTGGATTTGTTCTTTTGAAAACGATTCATAAAAACTTTTTATATCTGTTTTCAGAATCCATTTTTTTGCACAATGTATCATTGCTGATTTTTTAGTGTTCAGGCTTAGTTTATAAACCAATTTTATAAAATTTAAAATGATTTTTTGCTTTTCTTTTAAATCTTCACTCGGAGCATATATTGTTCTTCCGTTATGTTGATAGACTTGGTAATACAATGAAGAACTTATATAAAGTCTTTTCATAAATCTACCTTTCTTATTTGATCTTCGCTTGAAAAATCTTTAAAAAGACCTCTTTCATATTTCAAATAAAATTTGCCTGTTTCTCCGAATTTATTCTTTCCGACAATTATTTCCGCTTCGTTTTTTGAGTTTCCATAATCATCATCACAATCATAATCTGAACAGATATAACTATAATAATATTTTCTATGTATAAATAAAATAAAATCGGATATATCTTCCAAAAAACTTCCGCTTCTTAAATCGGAAAGTATTGGTGCTCTACAATTTTGTATTTCAGGTTTTCTTGAAAGTTGGGATATTAAAACAAATATTAAATTGTTTTCTATTGCTATTCTTTTAATATCTTTTACTGCTAAATTAATGGCATCAGTATAATTGGGTGCTTTTTGCATTTTAAGGCATTGAACACTATCAATAAAAACAATATCAGGCTTAACGGCTTTGATTTTTTCTTCTATCTCTTCAATAGAAATATTCATTTTGCATAAAATTTCCAAATTTTTTTCGTTGAAAAACTGAACTGCATCACAGATTTTATTAAAATCTTCAACATCGTATGCCCGTAACGCAATAGAATCAGATATTTTCGTTTTTACTGATACTAAATATGCTTCCGTCATAATTTCTGATGAGTCAAGTTTACAAAATAAAACTTTTTTACCCATTTCTAAAAGATGATTACAAATGGATATTTCAAATGAAGTTTTACCCATTCCGGGTCTTGCTCCTATGGTAATAATACTCCCCTTTGGAATGTTCGTATTTATGAACACATTATCTATATTGAAAAATCCTGTTTCAAAATTTTTTTCTTTTTCTTCGTAAAATTGAAATAACTTATCACCAAACATAATACCTCCTGTTTATAGAATTATAAAAGGCAAGTATGTCAAAGCAGGACGAACTGCTTTGAAAAATTTGGGAAATATATTATAATTATGAAAATAAATCGGGGTTTACTATGGTTGATATTGAAGAAATATTGAAAAAAAATAATAATACATCAAAATGGCTAAATGGTTTTGTTTGGCAGGATTTTTCAAACAATAACGGAAAAGATTTATCAATAAATGACTGTATTCAAAATTGCACAAGCCCTGTTAAAACAAATGATAATTCAATATCTGATGAAGAAAAACTTCTAACTGTTTTTAAGTCCTTAACTTTATTTGAACCGAAAGATACAAAAATTTTAATTATCGGACAAGACCCTTACCCGAAGTCCGAAAGAGCAGACGGATTAGCCTTTTCATTTGCAAATAAAGCAAAAGCCGATGATTCTTTGTTAAATATTTTAAAAGCTGTAAAAGCATATAAATCAAATAGAGCTTTTGATGATATCTCTAAAAATGAAATTACAGGGGAAAATAACGAAAATGACCGTTGGAATACAAATTTAGAAAAATGGAGCGAAAATAATAAAATTCTTTTATTAAATACAGCATTAACATATGATAAGAAAAATACAACTGATAAAAGAATAAAGGCTTGGAAACCTTTCACAATACATATAATTCGTAATTTGCTTAATTCAAAATCTGATGAAAATAGCAAATTGGCAGTTTTTTTATGGGGAGTTAAGGCTCAAAAGTTGTTTTATGAGGCAATAGAAAATAATGACGAATTGAACAAATATATAGGTCCCAAAGCTGAATTTGAAATCTCCCAAGGTGAATTTGGAAAAATTTTGACAAGAGGTTATTACAAAAATAACAATGTGATTATCTTTTTATCATCCCATCCTTCAAAGCAAGCTGTTAGAAAAGGATTTAAAGATGATGCCGCAGAGCATTTTAGAATTTGTGATGAATTTTCAGATAAAAGTATTTGGAAAAATTTTCCCGAAAAACAAGCATAAAAATATAGGATTACCAAAGGAAGGACTCGCATTTCCCTTCATCTGACGAACTGTAATTCAGCCCCTCGGGTATAGCCACGAGATTTTCTATACATCAATGATAACCCTATATTTTCATTATGACTTGTTTAAAAAAACTTTCAAGTCTAAAAATGTTACATATAATTTTTGTAAAAATTTTTTATGAAAAAGCGGTTATTTTGTTGAACAGATGTAGAATAAGTATATCCTTAAATGATATATTTATTATGAATTTGGAGTAAATATGGCGGAAGAAACTATTCGAAATACAAGAGAATCAAATATTATTGAAATTTTGATAATGATGCAGGCAAGATCTCAAGGTGTTTGTATAAATGATATTATGGAAGAATTTAATGTTGCAAGGAGTACCGCCGAACGATGGCTTGAATGTATTAAAAATGTTGTTCCGCAGGTTGAAGAGATAGAAAATTTTGGCACTAAAAGAAAATATTGGGGCTTCAAATGCGGATATATGTCGGAGCTTATTTCTTTTACGCCTGAAGAAATTGCGAACCTTGAACAAATAAAAAAAGAAGAAGCTAAAAAAGGGTTTAAGGATAAAGAAAAACTTCTTGAAAAAACACTTGGAAGCATTGGAATATTTGGAAAACGATACAATACAAGTGTCAGAAATGCTATTGAAATGCTTATGCAAACGGAAGGTTTTGCTGTAAAACAATTACCGAAATTTAATATTGATTTAAGTATTCTTTCCATAATTCGAGAGGCTATGAAAACGAATAAAAAAATCACCGCTCAATATAACGGAAAATCAAAGTTTTTTGCACCTTACGGACTTATTTACGGGGAAAAAATTTATCTTATTGCGGTTGAAAATAATAAAGTCATTCCATATTGTTATCTTTTGCATAAAGTTACAGATGTAAAAATTACGATAGAAACTTTTGATAAAGGTGATTTTGACCTTGAAGAATTTTCTAAAAAATCTTTTGGCGTTTATCAAGGCAAGTTAAATGATGTAAAGCTGTTGTTTTCAAAAAATGTTGCAGAAGATGTTTTGCACTATCAATTTCATTCAACTCAAAAAATAAAAAGAAATGATGACGGTACTGTTACGGTAAAATTCAAGGCATCAGGTGAATATGAGATAATGTGGCATTTGTTCAAATGGGGAGCAGATGTGAAAATTCTTGCTCCGATGAGCCTTAAAAAACAATATGTTCAATTGCTCAAAGATACAATGGAGCATCAAAAAGAAAAATAAGTCAGGATTAAACAATCATTGTGTTTTTATCTGCGACCGTTTTTGGCATACTTCTTTTTTATAATGGTAAAAACTTTATAAGGAGTAATAATGATATGTTAAATTCGAATGCAATAAAAACATCTGTATTATCTTTTGTTTTGGGTGATGTTTTAGGGCTATCAATTCAATTTATTACAAGACTGTCTTTAGATAAAAAATTAAAAAATAATTCTATGCTCGAAATAATTGAAAACTCAAATTCCAACATTCCTTTAGGAACTTGGAGCGACGATACATCTTTAACCCTATGCACAATGGCAAGTATTGTTGAAACAAAGATAATCGATATTCAAGATATCAGTAAAAAATTTTGTAATTGGTTTCAATTCGGATATATGACTCCTTATGGCAAAGCATTTGATATCGGAAATACGACTTTTCATACGATTAAAAATGCTATTGAAAAAAACAGCCCGATTTTGATTGGTGCAGATAGAAAAAGTTGCAACGGAAACGGTTCTCTTATGAGAATTTTACCCGTTGCAATGTATTGTTATGCAAAAAAAATGAACCAATTGGAAATCTTTGAAACAGTTAAAAATATTTCAAGCCTAACTCATGCCCACCCCATAAGCATTATCGGCTGCTACATCTACACAATGGTCATTTTTATGATTTTAGACGGAGGGGACAAAGAGTTTATTTTTCACACATTGAAAGAACTAAAATGTCATTTTCCAAAAGAATATGAGCCCTTTTTAGCAGAATATGATGATATTTTTAGCGGAAAATTTGTAAATAAAACAGCAGAAGAAATTAATGCTTGCGGATATGTAAAAGACACTCTTGAGGCTGCTTTGTGGGGATTTTTTCATTCTCATTTTATAGAAGATTGCTTATTTACAATTTTGAGTTTAAGTGGAGATACGGACACAAACGGTGCAGTCGGAGGAGGGCTTTGCGGACTGTATTACGGTTTGCGAGGGCTTCATATAGGCAGCAAAATAATTGAACAAAACGATTTGTCTGATTTGATAGTCAAAAAGTCTGAAATTATTGAGCTTACCGACAAATTTTTTGAAACAATAAAAAGTCTTTGAAAAATATTATTTTTTAAATTTTGCAATGTAGGTTCTTTTATTATTAATTTCTTCTATTTTTTGCAACTTGGTATTCAATTTTTCCTCGATTTGAATACTTTCTTCGATTTTCTTCTCGTTTAACTTTTCACATATACTGTATATGTTAAAGAATTCGCCATTATATTCAATTACTTCAGTATAAGAATCAATAATACGATTACAATATAACCAATAATCAATGTATTGAATTAATAAATTTTCTACATCTTCTTTTGTTAATTCATTTAAAATTTCATTAAGAAAAACATTGCAACGTGAAGGTTGTGTATAATTCCAATTTTTTAATTTTTTATTTGTAATTTTAAATTGGGAATTTTTTTCTATCTTATGTAATATATTTTCAATTTTGTATTTATTATCTCTATTTTTAACTTTTACTATAAATTTTTCAATAAAGTTTATTGTTATAGCATTTTGTTCATCATATGATTTTGTTTCAAATTTTTTTATTTTATCCTTCAAAATACGATATAATATTAAAACAATATCCGAAAATTCTAATCTTTTATATCCCAATTCGTCAACAATGTCTATATCAGCCATTTCTTTTTTATGCTCATCTTTAAGCCAAAAATCTTTTTTGTTTTTTAATCTTTTATTTGCAGTATAAATTAATATATATTTTTTATTTTTTTCTTTGTATGTTTCTTCTGCAAATTTTATATATCGCTCATATTGCGTACGGCGTTTTCCTAAATCATCAGTAGTAACAGATGTTTTGGCATCAAGTTTTGTTTCAACTATTATCACTGTATTATTAGTTTTTATGATAATATCAGGGATTCCATTTTTTGATTTTACTTGAGTTTCAACTGTTTTAATTTCTTCTTCAATACCAACCAATTTTAAAAACTCTTTCGTAAATTCTTTGCGAATAGAAAATTTATTATTTTCTTGATAATTAAATAACCATGTCAAAATTTCGCTATGAGTATTTTCTCTTAAATTCATAAGATAAAAAACATTCGAATAATTATCTCGCTTTCTTGCATACGCCGTAACATCAAAAAAACTGATTATTTTTATTAAATCATTCAATTCTAATTTGTTTAAATTTTCTTCATATTGATTCATCTTATAGTTTTCATTCATACATATATTTTACCACAAAATGTAACCAACAAAATGATTATAGATTATCTCAAATCAAACTTCAATCCTAATTTTTCACCGTTTTTTGTACCATAACCAACATTTCATCCGAATTACAAATTCATCATTTTGTTTCGCTTCAATTATCATCTTTCCGTCCGTATTCATAACTCCATATTACGAAAACAAATAATATATCACAAAAGCAAGGCTATTGAATAAAAAATAAATGATTATTTTTGCCCAAATCGGCATAATTCTTTGCTTTGCAAAGCTGCCAAAAGAATCATCAATCGGAGAAGAGTATGATTGATATTGTCGATAATAACTATAATCAGCCCCATCAACATCATCAGCATCATCTTTGTCATAATTAAAATCATAAGATTTTGTAGTTTTTTCTTCATCAATATTATTTTGAGCAAAATTTTCATCATAGTTATCAATTAAATAATGATATGCATCATTAATTTTCTTAAATTTTTCTTGAGCAATTTCTTTTTCGGTTGAATTTTGATATTTATCAGGGTGATAAATTTTTACCAATTTTCTGTAAGATTTTTTTATAGCAGATAACTTTGCAGGTGCCGTCAGATTAAGTATTTTCAAAGATTTTATATATTTTGATTTATTCATTCTATTCACCATCTTTCGACGACTTTCCAATCGTACATAGCAATATAATGATAAATATTGCACCAACGACCAAAACTACTCCCAAAGACCATAAAACTCTTGTGAAAAACACTAATATGGTAGAACCAAAATCCTTATTGTTTTCATACGACTCTATCAAAAACCAAGCCGTAATTGACAAAACCATGACCCCAAAAATCAAAAGATAAAATTTATGACAGACAAACCAAAATAAAATTCCCACAAGAGCGGCAACTGTATAACCAAAGTATGTTATATTTTTATCTTTCTCATTCGCAAACAGGCACAGTTGACCATCTTCCGCCATTTGATACACGGAAGCGCAAAAACAAATAATCGCTATTATTATGCCAAGAATTGTCCAAATATGCATTTTCCTATTTTATTTTACAATCACACTCCGTCAAAACAGGACGTAGTAAATTTTAAAATCAATACCTCAAAAATTGACGTGTATATGATTTATTCTATAATTAAGAAAAGAGGTAATTATGTCGAGATTAAACAAAACAGAAGATATTATTAAACTTGCAATGCTTTTTCAGAACAGTTATTGCGGCATTTGTATTGACGACATTGCAGAACAATTTGAAGTCACAAGAAGAACCGCTGAAAGAATGAAATCGCTTTTATTTGATTTATTTCCTAATAAAATCGAAGAAGTTATTCGACACGACGACAGAAAAAAACGCTGGCGTTTTTCAAAGGGAACGATGAATGCTTTAATCTCTTTTGATGCTGATGATTTTGCTAATTTGGAATATCTGAAAAATTTATCAAACGACAAAAATCGTACTGAAAAAATTAATGAATTGATTGAAAAAGTTAAAGCCTTGACTCCGCAAAAAAACATGATTTCTTTGAATAACAATATTGATACAATTTTAGAATCAGAGGGATACGCAGTCAGGCAGTATGTAAATCCGAATATCAATCCGACTTTTTGGGACCAATTACGAATTGCGATGATGTCTTTTAAAAAAATTAAAATTACGTACAAAAAGAATGATAAAAATTATGAATTTATTATAAATCCGTATGGTGTAATAATTGCGGAAAGATATTTTATTGTTGCATATAATGAAGAATTGGATTCATTAAGGATTTACCGCATGGATAGAGTAAAATCGCTGAAAATTCTTGATGAGTATTTTGAAAAAGATGAAGAATTTAATTTGAAAGATTATTGCAATCGTTCGTTTGGAGTTTATCAAGGAAAATTGCAAAAAGTTGAACTTGAATTTGACGTTTCTGCAGCGGAAGATGTTTTGAATTATCATTTTCATCCTACACAAAAAATTAAAAAATTACCGAACGGGAATATTTCTGTTAAATTTATTGCCTCAGGTGAATATGCAATTTGTCAGGAACTTTTCAAATGGGGCGATCTTGTTAAAATAAAAGCACCTGTTAAATTAAAAAATTATTATAAAAATTATCTGATAAATACATTAAAAAATTTATAAACTGTACTAAAAAAATGTTAAAAATAAACCCCCGTTGCGTTTGCTTCGGGGGTTTTTAGTAATAAAATTTTTCGTATGACGATTATTATGTCGCTATATATATTATTTGAAATTCATCGGGAGAAAGACTTCTATCCATTTGGTAAATTGTCACGTATTTTGTAGATATGTCAGTTTGGGCTAACACTATGCGTTGAATTTCAAGTATTGTTTTCAAAAGCATATTATCTCCACATTTAATATCTAACAGGAATTTTTTTGCATACTTTGTAGCACCCCTTAACATAGGATAATCAAACGTATCCATTATCGCTTCATTAACATCCGTTTTTTTTCCACAAAAACCCATTCCAATAAAACCGTTATTTTCAAAAAAGTTCTTATTTATGCCATCTTCTCGAAAAAGAGATATTATATTTTTTATTCCTGTTACTACTTCTTTATTTACCATATCAAAACCGTCAATAAATGAGCTTTGATCGAGTTCCATATCTTCAAAAAATCTTTCTCTTGATACATTCAAAATTGAATCAGTATTGTTATCATCAACAAGTTTTTGAAGTCTTTCGTTTGCAATAAGATTTCTTCTTTGACCTTCAATTTCTGCGGGCATAACAGCAAATACCATACTTAAAGCACCCATTTCTTTTGCTATTTTTGTTAAAACAGGTGTTGCACCTGAACCTAAACCACCCGAATAACCGGCAGCGACAATAACCAAATCAGCATCTTTTATAACTTCTCTTATTATATTTTCGCTTGAGAGAGCAATTCGTTCTCCTATTTTTGGATTACCGCCTGTCCCTAATCCTTCTGTTATTTCTTCTCCTATTAAAAATTTGTGTTCATTATCAAGTTTTGAATTTTCCAAAAGTTTTTTATCACATTGCAAACTAAATACTTCAACATTTTCAATTTGTTCTGCAAAATAATCCGTAAGCAACTGTCCTGTTTGTCCGATACCGATAACCTTTATTTTCGGCGGTTCTTGTTCTTTTTCTTTTTCGTCATAATCTACAAAATTTTCTTTCATTTTCTACTCCTTATTAACTTCTATATTTTGATAATAATGTATATGCCCGTCAGATTCTGTCGTATAAAATTGTTCAACTTTTTTCAGATGTTTTATTGCGTTTTCTTTATCAAACTCAGAAAATTTATCGCATTCCAGATTAAAATTGATTGTGATTGGATAATAAATGTTATAAAAAGATCTCAAAAGTTTTTTCTTTTCAACGATAAAGTCGCACGAAATATCATAATCAAAAAAACAATAATCATCAATATCGTCATTCAAAAACAAATTGTAATCGTGAGCAAAAAGAAATCGAACATTGGTTTCATCGATATTTTTCACATAAATAACAGGGTTGCTTCCCTCATAATCGAGAATAACAGCAAGGTCGTCTTGTGAATTTATAATTTCTGCCAAAAACTCAATAAAGGCAGAAACAATTGTTGTATAATCACTATATTTTATGAAAAATTCGGCATTTTCAGTTTGAACTTTTATGGAACTCCAGCCTGCACATTGGTCAAGTTCAACCTGTAAATCAATGCAATTTTTTGGCTCTGATTTTCCGATTAATTTTAAAATATTTTCTTTTTCTTTATCAAAATTAAATATTGTAGAACCATTTATGATTTTCATTTTTAAACTAAACCTCTGTCTATTTTTATACTATAAGGAATTACATCATCTGAATTTGTAGTTTTAGTTTTTATGAGAAAGTCTAACATTTTTTGTAACTTATCTTCCGTGTTTAACTCTAACATTGTACCAATAATAAAATCTTTGTCATCCCAAATATTTTTTATTCTATCAAAAACTTGTTTTCCTAAATCGGTATAGTTTTCTCTAATTAAGTATTTATTTTTCATAGAACCTTATCTTTTAGTTTTTTCTGCCCTGAACATCTGCATTTCAGCCACAAATCATTATCGGAAAACTCCGTTTTTGTTTTACATTTAGGACATTCTGCGACAAAATGATTTCCGCCTGAATGGATAATTCCAAAGCCAAAAATCAAATCCATTTTCTCTTCGCAATTCGGACATTTTATATCTGTTTGCGGCGGATTAATTTCGACCTTTGTCCCCCAACCGTGAGTGCCCATTTGTAAAAGCATTTTGTCTTATCCTTTTTTACCCTTTTTTACAATTATAAAATGTCGTTAAGACAAAATCAGTCGTATGAGAGAAAAAGTTTTAATAATTTCTTGACGCAAATAGTGCGACAATAATTGACGTATAAATTTAGTATCATAAAAATATAGATACAAATTTGAGGAGAATTATTATGCAAGATTATTTTATTTTAGAAGTAGAAATTGAAAATTTTTCATCTTTTAAAAAAACAAGAGTGCCGCTTTTGTGTAATCCCGTTATTATTGGACGAAATGGATTTTGCAAATCGGATGTTATCAAAGCCTTTTCGTTTGGTTTGGGTTTGGATTTAAACACACCTCTTGAAAAATTGATAAGATTCGGAGAAAAAGAAACCTGCGTAAGTGTTACATTTAAGAATGAAAACAGAGAAGCTTTGACAATCACAAGAAAATATTATAAAACCGGACAAGATTTGTTTTTTGTTGATGATAAAGAGGTTTCTTTAGAAAAAATAAGAAAAATGTTTCCCCAAAAAGACTTTTGCATTTTGACATCAAGTCATAGCAAGGAAGAAATTCTGAAAAAACTTGACGGTGAGTATAAATATTTTCTTTTTGATAATATTGCTGCTCATTTCAGCAAAAAAGAATTAAAAAATATTTTATTTCCAAAATTAAAGGAAATATGTGAAAATAAAGAAGGTTTTTTGACAACAAATCGAGAAATTGTAAAAGATTGTTGTGAAACTGTTGTATACATTGAACGTAAAAAGGATAAAAGTTCTTATTGTTCAAAAGTGGCAATATGCCCACATGTGCAAGAGGATGATAGCAACGAAAACGAATAATAATAAAACTCTTACACACTGTCATTGCAAACGAAGCGTAAACGAAGTGGGCAATTTAGTATTAAGCAATTATTTTATGAACAGGCTGGACTGCCACGCTATCGCTCGCAGTGACAATAAACACCAAACATCAAACGATTACCGTCATTGCGATGAAACAATATGACATCCAAAATAAACGCATTCATCGTCATTGCGAGGACGAATGAAATGAGGACGGTGCAATTCGGTTATTTCGACATTACACGACATACTTTGTCTTGTTTGCATCAAACCATAAAATTTGTATAATATAATTGTTTAGTATTTAAGGAGTATGATATGAAAGAAAATTCAGTTGAAAAAATCAAAGATACCATTGAGAACGATGATGATTTAAAAAATTCGTTAGATAATCTTTTAAAGGATGAACGTTTAGACGGAATAAATGAGGAAGTTAGCGGGTTCAATCCGTTTCGAGTTTTAAAACTTGAGCATTACGAAATTAGACATTCAAACTTTTTAGTTTGGCTTTTAAATCCACAAGAATCACATGGCATAGATGACGTTTTTTTGAAAAAAATTTTAAAAAAATCAAAGAAATTAATGAAGATAATATAATTTCCATTGAAACAATAAACAAAGAGAATATAATAATTAGAAGAGAATGGCAAAATATTGATATTCTTATAGAGGGGGAAGATTTTGTCTGTGTTATTGAAAATAAGATTTATAGCGGAGAAAATGGTAAACAATTACAAAATTATGAAAATATAATAGAAAATGAATTTCCGAACAAAAAGAGATTTTACATATATTTAACACTTAATGAAGAAACCCCGTCTGACGAGAAGTATAAAAACATTACTTACGCAAACTCTATTTTACCAATTCTAAAGGATATTATAATTAATAATGAAATAAAAGAGCAAGAAATTAGAAACTTTATAGAACAATATAAAAATATCTTAGAATATGATTTACAATTAAAGAAATCTAATACAACAGATAAGAATATTTTAGATATTTCCAATACACATAAGAAAATTTTAGATTATCTTTATGAGATAAAAGACAATTTGTATGATGTTCATTTTAAAGACAAGAAACTTGATAACAACTATCAACAAAAGATAAAAGCTATTCAAGTAGTTTTTAGTTTTCAAAAAAATCTCCAAGATGAAAGAGATGAAAAAATAAGAGAAGCATTGTGTTCTGTCTTTAAAAACGATAAAATAAATAAACACGGAGGTTGGGCGTATAAATTAAATTTAGAAGATGAAAAATATCCGTTTAAACAAGTTGATTATACTTCTCGTCCTTTTGAAAATATTATGGTTAGATTTTATTGTGGAATTACTAAACCTAAAGCAGATGTATTAATAAATTCTTTAAAAAATGAAAAAGAAATCATTGAAAACATAAAAGACAAGAAAACTTTTGATATTGAAGTTGGTTTTCGAATAAAAAATGCAAGCGGTTTCGGGGTGCTAAAAGATTTTCTAACCGATGATGTTGATAAATTTGATGAATTATTTAAATTATTCACTGGAAAAGAATATGGCAGAAAATCAGTAGAAGTCATTAACGCTTTAATCAAAAATAGTTGTTTTAATGAAAATGAAGAAGCTTTTAACGAATTTGATAACGAAAAAGGTTATGGAAATCTAATTATTTTACCTTATGTATATATTCACAAAGAAATAGACATAGAAAATATTGAGCAGGACTCAAAAGAACTTGGGGAAAGACTTAAAGAATTAACAAAAAAAGGCTTTACACTCTTTGAAAAAGAAGAAGAAAAATTTAATAATTTATTAAGTACTGAGTCATAATTGTCATAAACAATCAATCTAAAGTTGTCGAATAATTTGTGATGTTTTTTATTCACAAAATTGTTCGGCATCTTTTTGTTTGTCTGATTTTTAAATTATAAAAAATTTTGCTGTCGAAATTATTTATCGGGACTTTTCGTCATACATTAATAACTACTTGGAAAATCTTTAATAAAAGCTTTTTCTGTTGTGATATTTTCATCAATCGTCTTTGTTACTGATGGGGTATCCTTTTTATCCGGTGAAAAATTTGTATTACCTATTCTTTGACAACCTCCAAAAATTACTACAATCAAAATTATCAGTGTTATCCAACCACCCGATTTATTATTTCCGCCATTATCGGTAGTGTAATTATTTTCAGAAATATATTCACGCTCTTTATCATAATTGCTCGAATAATCGCCACAATTCACAATATTTCCGCTGCTACGGTTAGAGACACGATTTGAGGTTCGATTTGATGAACGGTTCGCAACTCTTCCTCTGCTGTTTTTCACCACTTTCCCTGATGAACTGCTCGTCTGAGATAGTTTTCGTTTTCTATCATCCGCTTTTTTCGGTAAATTATTATCATCATAAGGAACTAAATTCATTTTTCACCTCTTTTTTATTGTAGTTTTTTATTCGGACAAAAAATGTCTTATTCATAGCATCGAAAAACCATAAAACACTCAACAGTCTATTTTTTTTGAGTAATAACATAAACAGCTTCGCTGATTTTTATAACATTTTTGTGATTTGAAAGTTCATCAATAACCCGTTGAGTTTGTGATTTTTCAAAATAATTCAAATTTAAAATCATATCTTTTTCACCCGAAATCATTTTTTGTATATTTATTTCAATTTCTTCATCGCTCATATCGTTCACAAGTTTGATAATTTCAACGTTTTCATCTTTTTTGTTCATAAAATACCTCTTTCTTATATTTTTCAGCATAAACGATAACCACGTCAAAATCAGTCGCATAAAACAAAATATTCATACGACACGATTTGTCGGACTCGCCCCATATAATTGAAAAATATGAAAGGAGAAAAGCATGTTCGGTGATGAATTTTTAAAAGCGTTTGACGAAGGAGATAAATATTTTAAAACAGGCTTTAGAGATTTAGACGAGTGTTTTAAGCGGATACCTAAAGGCAGTGTGTTTACTATCGGCGGACGACCTGCAATGGGTAAAACATCCTTTGCGATTTCCATTTGCAATAATCTTTTGGATATGAGAAAAAAAGTTTTGTTTTGCGAACTTGATAACTCGACTGCAATACTTGAAAGACGGCTAATTTCGATTAAAACACAAATACCTCGAAACAGTTTTTTTCTTTCAGATTTAGACAATCAAGAAAAAGAAAAAATCGAAGAAGCTATTAATTATTATCAACAGAAACCTTTTTCAATAGTATGCAAAACAAATATGCCGCTAAAAGAGTTTGAAGAAAAAGTCAAAACAGAAAAACCGGAAATCGTTTTTGTCGATTGTATTCAAAATTTTAAAATACCGAAATCTGCAAATTTTACCGAAGGTATGAGTATTATTGCAAAAGAAATAAAGAGAATAGCAACAGAAAATAATTTGATTATAGTTTTAATATCACAACTATCTCGATCTCCTGAACACAGAGCAGATAAACATCCTATTTTATCAGACTTAAGAAATTGCAGTGATTTAGAAAATTTATCGGATGTTATTTTATTCGTTTATCGAAAAAGTTACTATGATTTAACAAATCCTGATAATAAAAACAAAGCTGAAATTATTATTGCAAAAAACAATTTTGGCATTACTGATGTTGTACCGTTGGAGTACTACGACGGCATTTTTTATGATTTGCCCCAAAATATAGTGATATAACGGAGGAAAATGGAAAGAACAGTTGCAATAGGTGATATTCACGGAAATATCGATAAATTAAAAGAGTTGTTCAAAAAATTATCAACGAAAAAATTCGACACCATTGTTTTTTTAGGTGATTACATCGATAGAGGCAAAAATTCAATCGATGTAATCGACTGGCTTATAGAACTTTCGTTGATTTGGAATTGCGTATTTTTGAAAGGGAATCACGAACAATTATTTCTAAATGCCTTAAAATCTTTATCAGAAGAAGATATAGCTCAATGTGTCATAAATGGCGGAGAAGAAACATTAAAAAATTATTTGTTATTGAAAAAAAATAATTTTGAAAAATTTAAAAAGCATATTAAATTCTTCAAATCTCTCAAAAATTATTACTTGACCGAAAAATTTTTGTTTGTTCATGCAGGGATAAACCCATTTAAAGATTGGGATTCTCAAGACGAAGAAGATTTTTTGTGGATTAGAAATGATTTTATTGATAATCCCGTAAACATACCGCAAACCGTGATTTTCGGGCATACTGTTTTTGACGAACCATTTGTTCAAAAAGATAAAATCGGGATAAATTTAGGGTGTGGCATCTGGGACGAAGACGGGAAACTCGCAGCTTACCTTTGCGAGGAAAACAAATTTGTAATTGCATAACCCCCTTAATAAAAATTACTTTAACTTAAATAGTAGTATTTACTTCAGATGATATGTTATGATTTTTTTCAAAAAGGCTGTAATGATGGCAACGATAAAAAACATTAAAGATGAATTAACAAAACAACAAAAGGAAAATATCGGAGAAACTATTAATTATTATCAACAGAAACATTTTTCAATGGTTTGCAAAACAAATATGTCGATAGAAGAATTTGAAAAGAAA
>CAKVIE010000016.1 GCA_934754505.1 uncultured Candidatus Melainabacteria bacterium | reverse complement strand
TATATCTCCTTTTTCATGTGTAAACTTTCGGTTGCAACTAAACTTATAAGCCCGTTTTTAAAATAATTATCATATATAAAATCTATAAAATCAAGGCTTTTTCGTGATTTTTAAAACATTTTAGAGTATCATTCGGGATAAAAACGTCAAAACAAGCCAAAAGACTTACTATTACTAATTTTCAAAAGAAAGATTTTTCATATTATAACAAACGAAAAAATTTTTTATTAGAGAGAAAATAATTACAAATTAACATTTTTGTAATACAATTTCTTTATAGAAATTTTAAGGAAAAAACAATGGCTAAAAAACCCATAGTAGCAATAATAGGTCGTCCGAATGTCGGCAAATCGACATTTGTGAACAGATTAGTCGGAGCAAGACATTCGATTGTTGATGATGCTCCCGGAGTTACTCGTGACAGAAAATATTTTGACGTTGAGTGGCTTGATAAAAAATTCACTGTAATTGACACGGGCGGAATTGTTCCGTCAGACGAAGAAGATATTCCCGTAAACATTTTTGCTCAAGCAAAAATCGCATGCGAAGAAGCTGACAAAATAATCTTCATGACAGACGGAAAAGACGGTGTAACACCGATTGATGAAGATATTGCAAATATTTTAAGAAGAAGCGATAAACCGATTTACCTTGCGGTAAATAAAATTGATTCAGCCGAAAGATTTGCTTTTGCGGCAGAATTTTATTCTTTATCACTCGGAGAACCCTATCCTATCTCGGCATTACACGGCTCAGGCGGAGTCGGCGACCTTTTGGACGAAGTTACAAAAGATTTTGAAGCTCCGTCAGAAGAAGATGAAAACGTTGACAGACCAATCAGAATAGCTATTGTCGGAAAACCGAATGCAGGTAAATCCTCGATTGTAAATGCACTTTTAGGCAAAGAAAGAGTAATCGTTTCTGACGTTTCGGGAACAACAAGAGATACAATCGATTCGCACGTAAAATGGGAAAAAGAAGAATTTATCCTCGTTGACACAGCAGGAATCAGAAAAAAAGCAAAAGTTGACTGGGGTGTTGAAAAATTTGCAGTTGCAAGAGCCATAAAAGCAATCAGAGATTGTGATGTAGCCGTTCTTGTAATTGATGCAACGGACGGATTAACGGACCAAGATAAAAAAATCTCCGCAATGGCGGTCGAAGCAGGAAAAGGTATGATTGTTGCAATCAATAAGTGGGATTTGATTGAAAACAAACAATCTTCGACAATTAATAAATTTGAAAAAGAAATTGAACAAAATGCTCCGTTTTTGAATTATGTACCGAAAATTTTCATCAGTGCCGTAACAAAACAAAGACTCGTCAGCATTTACAAAGAAGCAAAAAATGTTTGGGCACAATGTACGAAGAAAGTTTCAACAAGCATTTTAAACAAAGTAATTGCCGATGCATACGCAATGGTACCGCCTGATACGGTAAAAAACAAACGTTTAAAAATTTACTACACAACACAAGTCAAAACAGCACCGCCGTCATTCGTTTTCTTCGTAAACAAAGAAGATTTGATGAAAGACAGCTACAAAAGGTATCTGGAAAACCGTTTGAGAGAAGCCTTCGGATTTTTCGGAACACCTATCAGACTTATGGTTAGAGAAAAGCAGGAAAAAGAAAAATGATAACAACAGCAGTAATAATAAAACTTATTGCAGCAGCAATAACAGCTTATGTAATCGGCTCAATTCCGACAGGATACATAATCGTAAAATCCTTTACGGGACAAGACATCAGAAAAGTCGGAAGCGGCTCAACAGGAGCAACTAACGTAAAACGAGTTATGGGCAAAAAATGGTTCTTTATAGTTATGCTTTTAGATGCTTTAAAAGGTGCAATTCCTGTATTATTAATGAATTTCGTACCGTTTTTTCACTCAAATTCAGGTACAACCGCTGTTTTAGCAGCAGCCTTCGTCTTAATCGGGCACAGTAAATCGTTATTTTTGGGCTTTACCGGCGGAAAATCTGTTGCATCAGGTGTTGGAACGATTTTGGCACTTTGTTGGCAAGTCGGACTTTGCATAGCGGTTATTTGGGGCATAATCACTTATTTTTCAAGATACGTTTCATTAGGTTCAATTATCGCACTTGCACTTTCACCATTGTTAATGTTCGTTTTCAAACAACCGACGACATACATTTTATATGCGGCAGCAGGTGCAATTTATGTAATTTATTTACATAGAGAAAATATCAAAAGATTAATCAACGGTAATGAAAACAAGGTCAGATAAATGGGGTTGAAGATTGTTCCAAAAGTAAAAGTCACGGACAAACACTCTCTTGCGGTAATTTATACCCCGGGAGTTGCAGCCTCATGTTTAAAAATCAAAGACGATAAAAATGCCTCTTTCGATTACACGAATAGGGAAAACACTATTGGTGTTTTTTCATTCTCATACGAAAAATCATTAAAAAGAGCAGAATTTTTAAAAGCATCTTTAAACATTGATGCTATCCCTTTTGAAGTCAATTCAGAAGATTCAAAGGACATAAAAATTTTAATAGAAAATCTTGAACCGTCTTTTGGCGGAGTTGATTTATCATTGATAGCAGAAAATGTCGCAAATGTCGATTTTGAGGTTAAAATCCCCGTTTTGACCACTCCTGTTCCAAACTTAAAAGAATTTTTCCTTTGTGTTTCGAAAAACGTCTTTATGTTTGATTTAAACAAATTAACAGGTACACTCGGAGAACAATCCTTAACTTTACGCAAAAATGCAGGCGGCGTGGTTGAAGTCGAATTAACAAAAGAACAACACGTGAAGCCTGTCGGAATTTTGACCGAAGGCTCTGCTGTTTTGGGACTCGGAAATATAGGTGCTTTAGCAGGCATGCCCGTTATGGAAGGTAAATCCGTATTATTTTCGTCATTAGGCGGAATAAGTGCCGTTCCGATTTGTATCAAAACTCAAGTGCCTGAAGAATTTATAAAGGTTTCATCGCTTATCAAAAATTCCTTTTCGGCAATAAATCTTGAAGATATTGCAGCTCCATTATGTTTTGAAATCGAAAGCAAAATGCGAGAAATATTTGACATTCCTGTATTTCACGACGATGCTCACGGAACATCAATCGTTGTAACGGCTGGTTTATTAAACGCTTTAAAAGTCGTAAATAAAAATATATCAGAAATCAAAGCGGTAATGTCAGGAGCAGGTGCAGCAGGTACGACTATTGCAAAGCTTTTGCTTGAAGCAGGAGTAAAAAACCTTATAATTTGTGATAGAAACGGAGCTTTGAACAGAGATAAAAACTACCAAAAAACAAATCAAGCAGAACTTGCGAAAATTACCAATCCAAACAAGGAAAAAGGCACATTAAAGGATATTATTAAAAATGCAGACGTTTTTATCGGCGTTTCAGCCCCAAATTTGCTTGATGAAAACGACATCAAGAATATGGCAGAGAATGCAATCGTTTTCGCTTTAGCAAACCCGATTCCCGAAATCATGCCCGACATTGCGGAAAAAGCAGGTGCAAAAGTTGTTGCAACAGGAAGAAGTGATTTTAAGAACCAAATTAACAACAGCTTAGCTTTTCCGGGGGTTTTCAAAGGTTTATTAAAATATCACAAAAAGCAGGTAACTCAAAAAATGAAGTTTAACTGTGCAAAGGCTTTGGCGGAAGTTGTTCCGAAAGACAAACTCTCAAAAGATTTTATAATTCCTGATGCCCTTGATTTAAAGGCAGTTGATGCGGTTGCAGAAGCGATAAATATTGACTGATTTTTGTAAAAAATTTGTTTTATCAAAAAACGGTTGTAAAATGATTAAGTAAAAGCAGTTCAAAATCGAAATCATGATTAATTCAATTCACATAAAAAACTATATACTGATTGAGGATTTGACGATTGATTTTTCATCGGGATTAAACGTCATAACAGGTGAAACAGGTGCAGGCAAAAGCATTATTATCAATGCTATTGATATTGCTTTAGGTGCAAAAGTTTCTTCTGATGTGATAAAAAGCAATGCGGAAAAAGCAGTCATAGAACTCTTTATTTCCAACCAAAACCACGATTTGTTGCAAATGTTTGAAGACAACGGAATAGATTATTCCGACGAGATTGTAATTTCTCGTGAAATCACCGCAAATTCTTCTCGCATAAGAATTAACGGTACAATCGTAAATTTAGCTTTTATAAAAGAATTTAAGAATTTAATTCTCGACATACACTCTCAACACGAAACTTATGCCTTTTTGCAACCGAAAACACATATAGTGTTATTAGATAATTATTCAAAAGAAATCTACGGAAAAGAGCTTACGGAGTACAAAAAGCTATATAGAGAATATCTTTCTTTAACAAAAGATTTGGAAAAATTCAAAAAAACAGCCGAAGAAGCCCAAAATCAGATAGATTTTCTTGATTTTCAAATAAAAGAAATTGAAAATGCAAATATCTCTGATACAAATGAGGAAGAAGAACTCAAAAACGAATTAAAAATCCTCGAAAACGCAGAGAGTTTAAAGGAAAGCACGTATAGTGTTTATTGGGCATTAAACGGCGATGACGGCAATATTATTGATGCACTTCAAAAAATAAAAGCCGAAATAACAAGAGCATCAAGACTTGACGAAGAATTAGCCCAAACAGAAGAACAGCTCATAGATGCCGTTGAAAACCTAAAAGATATTGCAGGAAGTTTGAGAAGCTATTCCGAAAATGTTTCAAACAATGCGGAAAGACTCGACGAAATACAGGAAAGGCTCTATCTTTTCAACAAATTAAAACGAAAATACGGTAATTCTTTGGAGGAAATTTTAACAACATACGAAAGATTATCAAAAGAGCTTGAAAACATTGAAATTTCGGGACAAAAGGCAGAAGAAACCGAACAGAAAATAAAAAACGTTCATAAAAAGTTATCAGAACTTGCCAACTTTATTTCAGAAAACAGAAAAAAAGAAGCAAAATCATTATCGAAACCGGTTGAACAGGAACTTGAAAAACTTGAACTGCCAAAATCTCGTTTTGAAATTCGAGTTGAACAAACGGATTTGTCAGCTAACGGCTGCGACGATGTTGAATTTTTCATTACAACAAATGTTTCAAACGACCTTGCACCACTTGCCAAAACAGCTTCAGGCGGTGAAATTTCAAGAGTTATGCTTGCAATTAAAACAATTTTTGCACAAGCTGATGACATCGACACCGTCATTTTTGATGAAATAGATACAGGTATCTCGGGCAAGGCAGCCTTGAGCGTATCGGAAGAAATCGCAAATTTGGCAAAATACAGACAAATTCTCCTGATTACCCATCAGGCAATAATTGCAGCTAAAGCAGATAAACATTTTCTCGTTACCAAAAATCAAGACAAAGAAACCAACATCGATATCAAAGCTCTTAATGATGATGAAAAAGTGTTTGCACTTGCGGGCATGGCATCAGGCGGAGCTGATGAGCATTCATTAGAATTTGCAAGAACTTTGCTTGAAAAGAACAATTAATTTTGTTCTTCTTCCTCTTTTTTAGCTTGTTCTGTTTCTTGTTTAATATCTATTTCCTGACCTGCTTGTTTTGCTTCTCGTAAATCTCTGATTTTATCAGCAGACAAAACGGTCAAAGTCATTATGCCGTTTGATTCTTTGGTCAAAGTCTTTTTAATATCGGTCGGGTAACAATCGTAATTTTTCGGAACATCACCGTCAATTATACGCATTTCAACGTGTTCAATATGTTCTTGAACCTTTCTCGGAAATTCGGGGTGAACCTTGAGCCACTCGGTATAAGACATATTACCTCTCGGATTGTTACAGCCTGCACACTCTGCGAGATAATTTCCCGTATTATTCGGTCCGCCCAAAGATTTCGGGTGAACATGCTCCGCAGTTGTCATAGCTGTTGAAAACATTCTATGAGCAAATGCCCCCGGTTTTTCGGAATATTTTTTATAAATACAAGCAACTGCTGCTCTGTTTTCGGGCAAATTCATTGCCGTATCTTCAATTTTGCCGTAATCTTCGTCCGAAAGTCCGCCTTTCATAGATTGCAATTTTTCGGTGAAATCTATTCTGTTGAAATCATCACCCTGCTCAATACCTTTAATTGTTTTTTGTATAAATTTGCTTACAGGAGCATCATAGCCTGCAAGTTCGGTACTTTTAACATAAGTTTCACCCAAAACTTTTTTGCAATATCTGTCAAAATATTTCGGTAAATTGTCATTCGTTTCACGAATGCCTGCGGCAAAATCCATGTCGGTATTTTTTACCGCATCGGCAATCATAAAACATGCTGTTCTCTCTGCAGTTCTCAAGTATTTTTCTTCTTCATTAATAACCTGAACAAGGTCATTGCCTTTCGGTCCTATCAATCTGCTCTCGTGTTTATGAATGTCTTGTTTGCGAAGCATAATATCTCCGCAGCAACAACAAGGAACATCTTCTATATGCTTAATTGCAAAATTTGATGTGCTGCAATTTTGACCTTTAAATGAAATTCCGCCTAAAAAATATGACTTTAAAGCACCACCGTCATTTGCTGTTTTATTTTCTTGCAGAGGTGTCGTAACAGCAATCGGATTTGTCGCTTTTTGAGCCTTAAAATTATTAAAAACTCTTGCGTTTTCAACTGAATTTACGGAATTAATCATCATATTGTAACCTTTCAACACACTCACTCTTTTGTAATACGGCTGAAACATTTGAATTGCCATGTTTTAAACAAATGTTACGTTATGTAAAGCAAAAGTGTCAAAGAAACTTTTTAAGGTTAAAATAGAAACTAAGTATATAAAAAAGGAACATTCGTTTGGGCAACATATCCGAAAAACATTCGGCAAGCAAAGAAGACTACCTTGAGGCAATTTATGATTTAAGCCTCAACAATAAAAATTTCAAAGCTGTGGATATCGCAAAAAGATTAGAAATATCAAGAGCCTCAGTCAGTGAAGCATTAAAAAAACTCTCTGAACAGGGTTTTTTAAATTACGAAAAATATAAACCTGTAACCCTCACTGCAAAAGGACTTGAACTCGCTCAACAAGTGTTTCTTAAACATAAAACTTTATGCAAATTTTTTGAAAAATTTTTGAATTTGTCAAACAAAGAAGCTCAAATAAATGCCTGCAAAATCGAACACGTTATCACCGAAAACGCCTTCGCTAAAATAAAAGAACTCGTTGATAATCTCTAATTTTTCGTTCAGGTAAAATTTTGTTAAGCACACCTAACATAATTCTTGCAAAAATTATCAGGTCTTTTTATAATCAATTTGTTAGGCAGTCCTAACACAATACCGCAAACCATTACGGCAAACGGCAGAAACATAAAGAACAGAAAGCGAAAGGCAAAAATTCAAAATGAAAATAACGGTTTTAGGCAGCGGGCATGGTGGATTTGCAATGTCATCGGAT
The DNA here is from genome assembly GCA_934754505.1 of uncultured Candidatus Melainabacteria bacterium. Classification (GTDB taxonomy): domain Bacteria; phylum Cyanobacteriota; class Vampirovibrionia; order Gastranaerophilales; family Gastranaerophilaceae; genus RUG841. Next base: position 42,259 of record CAKVIE010000016.1, on the reverse strand, counting down.
TTAAAATACTCGGGATATGATGTCGTTTTATCGGCAGCAGCACCGCATAATTCAAAGTTATTAAAATTCAAAGATTTAGGCAAAATCATCATTGAGGGAATGTTTGAAAAATACATAAACCCGGTCGTTGTTGAAACGGATTTCATTGAAACAGACACAATAAAGGCCATTCGCAGAGGGGATATCATTTTCGTAAACACACCTGCTTTTGCACAGGAAGTTTATGAAAAATGGATTGCAGAATACGGAAGAAAAGGACAAATAGTTGTTTTTCCGTGCGGGGGTTTTTCAGCGGTTAATTTTAACAATTATTTAAAGACAAAAGGTCGTGAAAACGACTTCTACGTTTGCGAAACAGGTTCATTTATTTACACAACAAAATTAAAAGGTGATTCGAGCATTCTCATCAAGAGTATGAAATCGAGTGTTATGATTGGCTGTGTAAAGCCTGAAAAAACAGATTACGTTTTAAAAGTTTTAAACGAAATTTATCCGCAGTTTTATAAAGCGGAAAACGTATGGCAAACGAGTTTCAGCAACCCGAGTTCGGTATTGCACACAATTACAACGTTATGCAACATGAGCAGAATTGAACAATTAGGCTCATACAAAAATTCTTTCTATGACATTACACCAAGTGTTGCAAGAATTATCGAAAAAGTCGATAAGGAAAGATGTGAAGTCGCAAGTCATTTTTATAAGAATGTAATGAATGTTTCAGAAATTATGTGCGGCTTGTACAATCTGCATTATGACAACATTTACGACACAATCAAAAATATTGCAGCATTCAAAATACAATATGCTCCCGGGGATTTAAAACACAGATATATCACGGAAGACGTACCATATTCATTGGTTCCGATAGCAACAATAGGTAAAAAACTCGGAATTCCGACACCAAATGCCGATTCTATAATAAATTTAGCCTGCATGTCAAACGATGTTGATTATTGGCTGGACGGCAGAAATGCAGACAAAATAGGCTTTGAGCCAAATCAGGCAGTTTATCTTGAAAAGGTAGCGGTGTAAAATGTCAAACATTGATAAAAGATTTATACCGTTAATAATCGCCGTTGCTGCAGCTTCGTTTATGGTAAATTTGGACACCTATATAATAAACGTGTCTATTCCTGCCATTGCAGCAGATTTGTCGGTTTCAAAAGCGGATATTTCCTGGGTCGTAATGTCCTACAACCTGATGGTTGTTTCGCTGCTTTTAATTTGCGGCAAACTTGCTGATATAACAGGGGTTAAAAAACTTTTCGTATTCGGATTTATACTTTTTACGACAAGTTCTTTGTTTTGTGCCTTATCGCAAAATTTACCGCAATTAATTGCATCAAGAGTATTACAGGGGATAGGTGCATCAATTTTGTACGCAATGCCGCAAGCCATGATTGCAAAATTCATGCCAAAAGAACAACGTGGAGCAGGTTTCGGATTTAGTGCATCAGCAGCTGCTCTCGGAATTATGTTAGGTTCGCCTGTAAGCGGTTTAATAACAGGGCTTTCGTCTTGGCATTGGATATTTTTAATAAATATTCCCGTCGGTATTGCAGTCATATCAATGATTTTGTTAAACAAGTCGTTAAACGAAGAAAAACCTGTCGGAGTTGACGGAACATTCGATGTAAAAGGTGCATTAACAAGCTTTTTAGCGGTTTTAGGATTAACCTTGTGGTTAAACAAGTTAAATTCCGTAGGTTTTGCAAACGGCAAAATGATTGCATTGCTTTTAGTTTCATTATTTTTGAGCGGATATTTTATTTATAACTGCAAAAAAACTCAAAATCCTTTAATTAAATTGGATTTATTCAAAAACAGATATTTCTCTTATGCAAATTCAGCAATGTTTTTAATTTCCGGATTTCTTGCAGGAAACAACTTTATAATGCCGTTTTATTTTTCGGAAATAAAGAATTTGAGTGAATTTCAAACAGGATTAATGTTCATAATATATTCTGCAAGTTATATGACATTCAGCATGTTTTACGGAAAAATTTCGGCAAAAGTTTCAGCTGCAAAAGTTTCATCAATAGCTGCATTGATGTCGGTTTTATCAATAATATTTTTCATAAAAAATATAGCAGGAGAGGGGATTTATTACACAATTATTTTATTCATCTTATTGGGAATGTCATTTTCATTCTTCATCACATCAAACAACAATTTCGTGATGTTACAAGCGAAAAAGAACGAAGAAGGTGCTGTAGCAGGTTTACACAGAATGACAGGAAGATTCGGAATGCTTTTCGGAGTTGTTGTTTTTGAATTCATATTTTCAAGCGTAAAATCCGAAAACACTATTGTTCCTTACATTGCAACCTATATTGCAGGGTGTTTGATATGTATTTTAACAACAATTTTGTCGGCAAAATGCGTCGATAAAAAAACCTAAATATCTCATTTCATGTATATGTCGGCGGTGTTCTCCATCATACTTTCGCTGCCGACTTTTTATTTTTGTAAAAATTTAAAAAATGAATGTAAATCGGCAAAATGGACTTGTTTTTTTTAATAAATACAGGCTATAATATAAAAAGAAAATTTAAGAATCGAGAAAAGGAACGCAATGACTTCAGAACTCAGCGATAATCTTTTAAAAGACAGTATTGATACGTTCATAAGCAACGATATAGCAGACGTAAAGCCGACTATTTTGATTGTTGATGACGAAATAAACAACTTACAACTTTTAAAAAGAACTTTCAGAGGCTCATACAACATTTTGACAGCCTCAAACGGCGTTGAGGGATTGGAAGTTGTAAAACGAGAAGGCGACAGAATTTCATTAATAGTAAGCGACCAAAAAATGCCCGTTATGGAAGGCACTGAGTTTTTGAAAAAAGTCAACGAAACGCACCCCGAAATTGTCAAAATCCTTTTAACAGGACACCAAGACTCGGATATTATTGTTTCGGCGATTAACGATTGCCAGCTTTATCAATATATTTTAAAACCGTTTGACCCTGAAGAATTAAAGGTTTCAGTTACAAACGGGCTGAAAAAATTTGAGCTTGCAACAAGAAAAACTCTTATTATGAAAGATTTAAAAGAGCTATTTTACAAAACAATCAAATCAATTTCTTGTGCATTAGATGCAAAAGACCCTTATACTCACGGTCATTCGCTTCGAGTAACATTGTATTCTTTGATTTTGGCAAGCAAATTAGGTTTAACGGATTCGGCACTTGAAGAAATCGAAACAGCGGGATTATTGCACGATATCGGTAAAATCGGCATTCCACAGAGCATTTTATGCAAAACATCAAAATTAACCGACGAAGAATTTGAAATAATGAAAGACCACACAGGTCAAGGTGCGAAGATGATTCAAAACGTCAAAAAACTTCGTGCAGTTGCAAGTTGGTTAAAATCTCACCACGAAAGATGGGACGGCAGAGGTTACCCGTGCGGACTTAAAGGAACTGAAATACCTTTATTTGCAAGAGTTATAGCACTTGCAGACACTTATGATGCAATGACGTCAACAAGACCGTATCGAAAGGCTTTACCTCACGAAGTTGCAATTCAGGAAATAAAAAGATGTTCAGGAGTACAATTCGACCCCGAACTTGCAGAAATTTTCATTGCAAATGAAGCAGAAATTAAAGCTGCAAAAGATAATCCGGAAGAATATTATAATAAATTAAGTTTCTTGCAAAAATATATTAATACTGCATCAGAAGTTTTGCATTTGGAACAATAAAAACAAAAATTCAAACAAATATCGACGGTTTTTATTAAACAAAAGCCGTCGATTTGCATTTTAAAAAAAAATATAGTATAATTAAGCACATAGAAAAACTAAGGAAAGAAATTTTGAAAACCGCAATCATTACAATTCAATCACGACGTAGCATTCAGTAGGCTGAATGCGGTATTGATTTGTAGTTTGTTTCGCTAATCGAAACTTTTTGACGGTAAAATTAAAGCCCTTTCAGCACGAAAAGGGAAATTTTTGTATTGGAACACAGAGCAGGGAAAACAGAATGAATTTAAAAGGAAAAGATTTTATCAATCTTGAAGATTTCAAGGCAGAAGAATTACACGAGCTTATTGAATTAGCATCGGAATTAAAACAAAAAATTAAAAACGGCGAACAACTTGATATTTGCAAGAATAAGACCTTGTTAATGTATTTTGAAAAACCGTCATTAAGAACGAGATTGAGCTTTGAAACAGGGATAAACAAACTTGGCGGAAGTGCATTATTTATAACGAAAGCCGAAATTGACCCGGGGAAAAGAGAAAGCATTGAAGATACGGCAAGAGTAATGTCAAAATTTGTAGATGCATTGACGATAAGAACTTTTGCACACGAGGATGTAGAAAAATTTGCCAAATGGGCATCAGTTCCCGTAATTAATGCCTTGACGGATAAATCCCACCCATGTCAAATTATGGCGGATATTCTAACAATGAAAGAATATTTTGGCGATGTTAAAAACACAAAACTTGCATACATCGGTGACGGAAACAATGTTCTTCACAGCTTGTTGGTCGGCTGCTCAATGTTCGGAATAAACATAGCCGTTGCAACACCGAAAGGTTATGAAGCACCTGCCGATGCGGTTAAATTTGCACAAAAAAATGCAGAAAAAACAGGTGCAAAAGTTGAAATTTTTGAAAATGCGGAAGATGCAGTAAAAGACGCAAACGTAATTTATACGGATACTTGGACAAGTATGGGACAGGAAGCTGAAGCAAATATCAGAAGAATTATTTTCAGAAACTATCAAATCAATGATAAATTAACCGAAAAAGCAGCAAAAAATCATATTGTAATGCACTGTTTGCCTGCTCATAAAGGCGAAGAAATTGATGCGGAAACATTTGAACGTTACTCCGAAGCGATTTTTAATCAGGCAGAAAACCGACGATATGCTCAAATGGCTGTTATGGCAGCAATTATGTAAAAAAGCAAATCGTATTACACAAGAATTATTAAGAAGTTTATAAAGGAGAAAATTATGAAAGAAAAAGTTGTTTTGGCATACTCGGGCGGACTTGATACAACGGTAATTATCCCGTGGTTAAAAGAAAATTATGACTACGATGTAATTGCAGTTTGTGTTGATGTCGGACAAGGCAAAGAAACTGACGGACTTGAAGCAAAGGCATTAAAAACAGGTGCTTGCAAATATTATTTAGTAGATTGCAAAGACGATTTTGTAAAACAATGCGTATTCCCTATGATTAAAGCAGGAGCAGTATATGAGGGCAAATATCTTCTCGGAACGTCAATAGCAAGACCGATTATTACAAAAAAACTTGTTGATATAGCATTAAAAGAAGGTGCTGTTGCAATTTGCCACGGAGCAACAGGAAAAGGCAATGACCAAGTAAGATTTGAGCTTACGGTAAAAGCACTTGCCCCCGAACTCAAAATCATTGCACCTTGGAGAATTTGGGATATCAAATCAAGAGAAGATGAGGTTGAATACCTTGAAAAAAGAGGAATTGAAGTTCCGATGAAAAAAGGTGATACATATTCAAGAGACAGAAACCTTTGGCACATAAGCCATGAGGGCTTGGAGCTTGAAGATCCTTCACAAGAGCCGAAATACAATTCTTTGCTTCACATGTCAGTAACACCCGAAAATGCACCTGACAAAGCGGAATACGTTGAAATAGAATTTGAAAAAGGCGAACCCATAAAATTAAACGGGGAAACAGTTTCTCCTGTCGAAATGGTTGAAAAACTTAATGAAATAGGCGGAAGAAACGCTATCGGCACAATTGATATGGTGGAAAACAGAGTTGTAGGAATGAAATCGAGAGGAGTTTACGAAACCCCCGGAGGAACGATTTTGTATGCTGCACATAAAGAACTTGAATATTTATGCCTTGATAAAGAAACTCAATCTTTCAAAAGCATTGTAGCAAATAAATTTGCAGAAGCCGTATATGCAGGTCAATGGTACACACCTTTGAGAGAAGCTCTTTCGGCATTTGTTGATTCAACACAACAAACAGTTACGGGAACAGTAAAACTCAAACTTTACAAAGGCAATGTAATTCCTGCAGGAGCAAAATCGAAATACTCACTTTATAATGAAAGCTTAGCAAGTTTTACAACAGGCGAACTTTACAATCATAAAGATGCAGAAGGCTTCATCAACTTGTTTGGCTTACCGTTAAAGGTTAATGCCCTCGTTAAGAAAATGAACAACGAAGAATAATCAAACGGAGAAAGAACATGAAACAACTTTGGGGTTCAGGATTTTCAAAGGCATTAAACAAATCGGCAAATGATTTCAATTCTTCATTAAGATTTGACAAAAGGCTTTATAAACACGACATCACGGGCAGTATTGCACATGCCCGTATGTTGTCGGCACAAGGAATTTTGACGGAAGAAGAAAGCGAATTAATTTGCAAGAATTTAGAGATAATTTTATCCGATATAGAAAGCGGCAAAGTTAGTTTTGAGTGTGATTTTGAGGACATTCATACCTTTGTTGAAAAACTTTTAACGGATAGAATCGGAGCTGTGGGCAAAAAACTTCACACGGCAAGAAGCAGAAACGATCAGGTTGCACTTGACGTCAGAATGTACACCAAAGAGGAAATACAAAACATTCAAGGCGAGATTATAAATCTCATCAAAGTTTTGCTGTCACTTGCTAAAAAGCACACAGAAACGATAATGCCGGGATATACCCATCTTCAAAGAGCTCAACCCATAACTTTTGCACATCATTTGGGTGCTTATGTTGAAATGTTCAAAAGAGATTTCGAAAGATTAAAAGACTGCTATAAAAGGGTAAATATTTTACCCCTCGGAGCAGGTGCTTTAGCGACAGGACCTCACAACATTGACAGATATAAAACAGCCGAAATTTTAGGCTTTGACGACATTTGTTTAAACAGCCTTGATGCGGTATCAGACAGAGATTTCGTTGTCGAAACTTTAGCGGATTTGTCAATAATAATGATGCATTTAAGCAGATTTTGCGAGGAAATTATTCTTTGGGCAAGCAGAGAATTCGGATTTATCAAAATAGATGACGGATACTCAACAGGCAGCAGCCTTATGCCGCAAAAGAAAAACCCCGATATTGCAGAACTTATCAGAGGCAAAACAGGCAGAGTTTACGGCTCGCTAAGTGCAATTTTAACAACGATGAAATCCTTGCCGCTTGCTTATAACAAGGATATGCAAGAAGATAAAGAACCCCTGTTTGATGCAATCGACACGATAAAAGTTTGTTTGTCTATTTTACCTGAAATGCTTGAAACCATTACGGTTAATAAGGATAAAATGTTAAAAGCGTGTGCCGAAGGATTTTTGAACGCAACCGACGTTGCAGATTATCTTGTCAAAAAAGGTTTACCTTTCAGAGATGCACACGAGGCATCGGGAAAAGCGGTAAGATATTGTCTTGAAACAGAAAAGACTTTGGATACAATGGAAATAGAGGAATATAAAAAGATAAACGAACTTTTTGAAGAAGATTTATACGAAGCAATAAAAATCGAAAAATCGGTAAAATCGAGAAAAGTCATAGGCGGCCCCGAAAAAGGAGCAGTCGAAAAAGTTATATCAATGAATGAAGAATGGATAAAATCTAATGAATAAAATAAAAGCCGCAATAATCGGAGCAACAGGCTACGTCGGACAGGAACTTTTCAGAATTTTGTACACCCACCCTATGGTTGAAGTCACAAAAGTAACTTCAGTAAGTTATATCGGAAAAAATTATGCTGACGTTTACCAAAATTTCAATAAGGTAACCGATTTGACTTGCAGTGAGGACGATACAGAAAAAATTGCAGAAGAATGTGACGTAATGTTCATAGCCCTTCCGCACGGAATTGCCTCAAAAAAAATCACAAAAAATATTCTCGAAAAGTGCAAAGTAATTGACATAGGTGCAGATTTCAGAATAAAAGATAAAGAAACTTATGAAAAATGGTACGGAGTAGAACACTTCGGCGAAGATGTTCTAAAAGAAGCAGTTTACGGGCTTTGCGAAATTCACGCAGAAGAAATAAAAAAAGCAAGACTTGTCGCAAACCCCGGCTGTTACACGACTTGCAGCATTTTGAGTCTTTATCCGCTTGTAAAAGAGGGCTTGATTGATACAAATTCAATCGTTATAGATGCAAAATCAGGAGTCACGGGAGCAGGCAGAAAGCCCGATTTAGGCACATCTTACTGCGAATGCAACGAATCTGTAAAGGCATACAAAGTCGCTTCACACAGACATACTCCCGAAATTGAACAAGAACTTTCAATAGCTGCGGAGAAAAATATCAATTTGATATTCACACCGCATTTAACACCAATGAACAGAGGTATTTTGGCAACCTGCTATGCAAAATTAAACGGCGAACAGGATTATGAAACACTGAAAAATGCCTATTTAAAATACTATGGTGATAAACATTTTGTAAGGCTTTTGAAACAAGGTCTTTTCCCCGAAACGAACAAGGTTAAAGGTTCGGAATATATCGACATCGGCTTTACGACAGACAATCGCACTAATAGTGTTATCGTAATAGGCGCAATAGATAACCTCGTTAAAGGGGCAGCAGGACAAGCCGTTCAAAATATGAATTTAATGTTCGGCTTTGATGAATACACAGCTTTGGACTATGCGGGCATGTTCCCTGCATAACGGAAAACAAACAGGACAAGGAAGATGAAAATAACAAAAGACGGAATAACGGCACCAAAAGGCTTTTTAGCGGCTGGTGACCATGTCGGAATAAAAAAAGTCAAAAAAGATTTGGCAATAATTTACAGTAAAAAACCCGCAATTTGCTCGGCTGTATTTACGAAGAACGTAGTAAAAGCAGCTCCGTTGCAGCTTGCACTAAAAGTTTTAGCAGAAAACAGATACATATCGGCGATTGCCGTAAACAGCGGTAATGCCAATGCCTGCACAGGTGAGCAGGGATATAAAGATGCAGTTACAACAAGCAAAACTTTAGCAGATTGCCTCGATTTAAAAGAAAATGAAGTTTTGGTTTCGTCAACAGGCGTCATCGGACAGCTTTTGGATATCGAAAAATTGACAGAAGGTATAAAAACCGTAAGCAAAAAAATCTCTGATTCAAAAGAATCTGCAAATGATTGTGCTGAAGCCATTATGACAACAGACACTTTCACAAAACAAATTACAACAGAAATAGAAATTAACGGAAAATCAGTAAAAATTTCAGGTATCGCAAAGGGTTCGGGCATGATTCACCCGAATATGGCAACGATGTTGGGATTTTTGACAACTGATGCGGCAATCACTCCGGAAATGCTTGATAAAGCATTCAAAAGCTGCATTGATGACTCGTTTAATATGATAACCGTTGACGGAGAAACAAGCACAAATGATACTTGTTTGATACTTGCAAACGGTTGTGCCGAAAACGATTTGATAGATAAAGAAGATGAAAATTTTGAAAAATTTAAAAAAGCCGTGGATTATACCGTTAAATTCCTTGCAAAACAAATTGTTTTGGACGGAGAAGGTGCAACGAAATTTCTTGAAGTAAAAATTTCAGGTGCAAAAACCAAAGACGACGCAAAAGTTTTATGCAAAGCTATTTTGAACTCACAGCTTGTCAAAACGGCATTTTTCGGAAAAGATGCAAACTGGGGAAGAATTTTATCCGCAATGGGTGCATCAGGAGTAGATTTCAATCCCGAAAAAGTCAAAATTTCATTCAAAAACGAAATTGGCTCAATAGACTTGTTTGAAAACGGAAAACCGTATAATTTCGATGAAGATTTCGCCTTAAAGATATTAGAAGAAAGAGAAATCAAAGTTGATGTAATTTTGCAGGAAGGAAATTCCGAAATAACAGGCTGGGGCTGTGATTTGAGTTACGAATACGTAAAAATCAATGCGGAGTACAGAACATAATGAACATTGAAAAATACATAAAAAAGGCAGAAACACTTGTAGAAGCAATGCCTTATATAAATAAATTCAACGGGCAAACGGTAGTTATTAAATATGGCGGAAGTGCAATGACAGATGAGGATTTAAAAGCCTCAACAATCGGCGATATAGCATATTTAAAAGCAGTCGGAATAAACCCTGTCGTAGTTCACGGGGGCGGCCCTGCAATCAATAAAGCATTAAAAATTGCGGGGATAGAACCGCAGTTCAAAAACGGCTTGAGAGTAACGGATAAACAGACCGTTGAAACGGCAGAAGAAGTTTTATCCGGACTTGTCAACAAATCAATCGTTTCGGAATTTCAAAAGCACAACACAAAGGCAGTCGGAATTTCAGGCAAAGACGGGTTGTTGTTGGAAGCCTTAAAAAGCCCTGACGACATAGGTTTTGTCGGCGAAATTTTCAGAGTCAATCCGCAAATAATAAAAACGTTGACAGATGCCTCGTTTGTCCCTGTAATTTCTCCCATAGGAACGGACGAAAACGGTGAAACGTACAATATAAATGCAGACCACGCAGCCGTTGAAATTGCAATAGCTTTAAAAGCGGCAAAACTTGTATTTATGACGGATATTGACGGAGTAAGACAAGATGCGGAAAAAGCCGAAACTCTGCTTTCAAGGTTAACTCCTGCTCAAATCGATTCTATGATAAAAAACAAAAGCATAAACGGCGGAATGATTCCGAAAGTCAAATCTTGTGCAAGAGCAATAAAATCGGGTGTAAAATCCGTTCACATTATCAACGGCAAAATCAAACATTCACTTTTACTTGAAATTTACACCCACGACGGAATAGGAACAATTATCGAGGACTAACAATGACAGATACAAAGAAGTTGACAGATACATATATAATGCATACATACAACCGTTTTCAGACGGAAATTGTCAGAGGCGAAGGGGTTTATGTCTTTGATGAAAACGACAAAAAATACCTTGATTTTACGGCAGGAATAGCTGTAAATTCGCTCGGATACGGTGATGAAGATTGCATAAAAGCGGTTGAAAATCAACTTCATCAATTCAATCATTGTTCAAATTTATATTACAGCAGACCACAGGCGGAAGTTGCCGAAATTCTTGTTGAAAATTCTTGTTTTGAAAAAGTATTTTTCTGCAACAGCGGAGCTGAAGCTACCGAAACAATGATAAAAATAGCAAGAAAATTCGGTAAAACAAAAGGTGAAAATTGTTCAAAAATTATAACGATGAAAAATTCTTTCCACGGAAGAACAACAGGTGCAATCACGGCAACAGGACAGACAAAATACCAAAAATCGTTCACACCGCTTCTTCCCGATATTGTTTATGCAGAATTTAATAACATTGAAAGCATAAAAGAACTTGCAGATGAAAACACTTGTGCAGTAATCGTTGAGCCGATGCAGGGCGAAGGCGGTATGAAACCTGCATCAAAAGAATTTTTAGAAGATTTAAGAAAAATTTGTGATGAAAACAATATTTTATTGGGCTTTGATGAAGTTCAATGCGGAATAGGCAGAACAGGCGAGCTTTTTGCATATCAGGCATACGGAGTTGAACCTGATATGGTCGGAATGGCAAAAGGTTTAGCAAACGGTATTCCGATAGGAGCTGTGGCTGCAAAAGGTATTGCATCAACAATTCTTGAAGCAGGCGATCACGCCTCAACATTCGGAGGAAACCCTTTGGCTTGCTCGGCTGCAAAAGTTGTTTTAACCAAACTGACAAAAGGAAATCTTTTGCAAAATGTAAAAGATACAGGAGCATATTTGAAAAACAAATTGTCCGAACTTGTTAAAAAATACAATTTCGTAAATGAAGTCAGAGGGCTTGGATTAATGATTGGTTTAGAATTAACCGTTCCTGCCAAAGATATTTTAAACAAGTGTATGGAAAAAAATCTTTTGTTAATCGGAGCAGGAGCAAATATTATCAGATTTGTTCCGCCGTTAATAATCACAAAATCCGATGCAGATAAAGCTATATCCATACTTGATGAAATTTTAGGAGAAGTAAATGAGTAAAGCCCGCATTTTATTTGAGGACGGTACAATTTTTGAAGCCGAAGCGAATTTAAACGATATGACCATAATGGGCGAACTCGTTTTCAACACATCAATGACAGGTTATCAGGAGATTTTGACTGACCCGTCTTATTCTTCACAAATTATTGTTATGACCTACCCGTTGATAGGTAATTACGGCGTGGAAAAGGCTTTTTCCGAATCGAAAAAAATTCAAGCGGCGGCATTCATAATAAAAGAAAATTCCGAAACAGAACTTGACGGCGTAAAATCACTTTCCGACTATCTTGCAGAAAACGAAACTCTTTGCCTCAACGGAATTGATACAAGAAAGCTCACAAAAATTATCCGCTCTTTAGGAAGCCGAAACTGTCTTATCACCACTGATAAAATAACCGACAAACATAAAGAAATGCTTAAAAACTACGTTTTTCCGAAAAATATAGTTGAACAGCTTTCTCAAAAAGAAATTACAACGTATAGTGCTATTGCCGACAAACAGGCTGATTTCGCACTCATAGATTACGGCGTTAAAAACAGTATTGTAAAAGAACTTCAAAAAGCAGGTGCAGACGTAACGGTTTATCCGTTTGATGTCGAAGCGGAAAAAATCTTAAATGGCGGGCATGATGCGGTAATGTTATCAAACGGTCCCGGAGATCCGAAAGACGTAAAAATAGACAATGTAAAACAACTTCTCGGCAAAATTCCCGTTTTTGGAATTTGCTTGGGTCATCAGATTTCGGCACTTGCAACAGGAGCAGATACCTACAAGCTCAAATTCGGTCACAGAGGGGCAAATCACCCGGTCATAAATCTCACAAACGGAAAAGTTTTGATAACTTCTCAAAACCACGGATATGCAGTTGATGAAAAAACGCTTCCCGAAAACGCAAAAGTCACTTACCGTAACATAAATGACGGAACTGTAGAAGGTTTTGAAAATAAAGAAATCTCATTAAAATGTGTTCAATTCCACCCTGAAGCAGGCCCCGGTCCTGAAGATGCAGAAATAATTTTCACGGAATGGGTAAAATCCGTAAGCAAGGAGCAAAAAAATGCCTAAAGATATGTCAATAAAAAAAGTAATAGTTTTGGGATCAGGTCCGATTGTAATCGGACAGGCGGCAGAATTTGACTATGCAGGAACACAGGCTTGTAAATCCTTGCGAGAAGAAGGTATTGAGGTTGTTTTATTAAACAGCAACCCCGCAACAATTATGACAGATGACGACGTTGCAGATAGAGTCTATTTGCAGCCGATGAATATTGAAGCACTTGAATATATTATCGAAAGAGAACGTCCTGACGGTATTTTGGCAGCTATCGGCGGTCAAACAGGCTTAAACCTTGTTACGGAAGCTCATAAAAAAGGTATTTTGGACAAATACAATGTAAAAATTTTGGGAACATCTATTGATGCCATTCAAAAAGCCGAAGATAGAGAAAGTTTCAAAAATTTGATGTTGGAAATCAATGAACCTATTGCAAGAAGCGAAATTTTAGAAGACATAGAAAGTGCAGTAAAGTTTGCCGAAAAAATAGGCTATCCGATAGTTATCAGACCTGCTTTCACACTTGCAGGCACGGGCGGTGGAATAGCTCACGATGAAGAAGAATTGCGTTCAATTATGTATCAGGGCTTAACAGCGAGTCCAATCGGGCAAGTTCTTGCCGAAGAATCCGTTGCAGGCTGGAAAGAAATTGAATACGAGGTTATGCGTGATTCAAACGACACGGCAATAACCGTTTGTAATATGGAAAACATTGACCCCGTCGGCATTCACACGGGTGACAGCATTGTCGTTGCACCATCTCAAACTTTAACGGACAAAGATTATCAAAAACTCCGTTCGGCATCTTTAAAAATAATAAGAGCCTTAAAAATAGAAGGCGGCTGCAATGTTCAATTTGCATTCAATCCGCAAAACGGTGAATATGTTGTCATAGAAGTTAATCCGAGAGTAAGCCGCTCATCTGCACTTGCATCAAAAGCAGCAGGCTACCCTATTGCAAAAGTTACGGCAAAAATCGCAATAGGACTAAATCTTCACGAAATTAAAAACTATGTAACAGGCAAAACAATGGCATCATTTGAACCTGCACTTGACTATGTTGTCGTAAAAATTCCGAAATGGCCGTTTGACAAATTCGGTTATGCCGACAGAAAATTAGGCACGCAAATGAAAGCAACAGGCGAAGTTATGGCGATTGACAGAACTTTCGAAAGTGCCTTTTTAAAAGCCCTTATCTGCCTTGAAGGCTCTGTTCTCGGTTTCAGAAGCAAAAAGCACGAACATCTTTCACAACAAGATTTAATTGCAAAATTAAAAACGGCAGATGATGAAAGAATTTATGCAATAGCTTCGGCATTAAGAAGAAATATGTCGGTTGAAGAAATTCACGATTTAACCAAAATCGACAAATGGTTTTTATACAAATTTGAAAACATTATAAAAACAGAAAAACAGCTTAAAACAGAAGAATTTACAATCGACTTGTTAAAAAAAGTTGAGGGAATGGGATTTACCGATGATGAAATCTGTTCACTTTCAGGGAAGCCGAAATTCTTTATCGACACATTAAGACGAGCTCACGGAATTTACCCCGTTCACAAAACGGTTGACACTTGCGCAGCGGAATTTGAAGCTCAAACGCCTTATTATTATTCAACCTACGAAGACGAGGATGAAAATGTAATTTCAGATAAAGAAAAAGTTATCGTAATCGGCTCAGGTCCTATCAGAATAGGTCAAGGTATAGAATTTGACTACTGTTCAGTCCACGCAATTCAAGGTATAAAAGACAACGGATATGAGTCAATTATTATCAACAATAACCCCGAAACGGTAAGTACGGACTTCGATATTGCGGATAAACTTTATTTTGAACCGCTTTTTATTGAAGATGTCAGCAACGTAATCAGACAAGAACTGCCCAAAGGCGTTATTTTGCAATTTGGCGGACAAACAGCGTTAAATCTTGCACCGCAGCTGTTAAAAAGAGGGGTGCAAATTTTGGGAACGTCTGTCGAATCTATCAATGTTGCAGAAGACAGAAAAAGATTTGAAATGCTTCTTAAAGAATTGAAAATCAAGCAGCCGCAAAGCACCGCCGTCAGCAAGACGGAAGAAGCCCTAAAAGCCGCATCAAAAATAGGTTATCCCGTTTTATTAAGACCCTCTTACGTTACAGGCGGACGTGCTATGAAGGTTGTTTATAACGACAAAGAACTGATTTCCTATATGAGAGAAGCGGTGCAAATTTCTCCCGAATATCCCGTTGCGGTTGACCAATACATAGAAGGTCAAGAATTTGAAGTTGATATGGTTTGCGACAAAAACGACATTTTAATTCCCGGAATAACCGAACACATTGAACGTGCAGGGGTACACTCGGGTGACAGTTTCTGCGTTTACCCTCATCAAACGCTTTCTGATACAATCGTTCAAAAAGCATTGGACTTTTCAAAAAGAATTGCAAAAGCCTTACAAGTAATAGGCTTGATGAACATTCAATTCATTGCAAAAGATAATGATGTTTACGTAATAGAAGTTAATCCGAGAGCTTCAAGAACAGTACCTGTCATGAGTAAAGTTACCAAAATTCCTATGGTCAAAACTGCCGTCAACATTATGTTTTCAAAAACATTAAAATCGCAGGGATACGGTGTCGGATTAAGACCTAAATCAAATTTGGTTGCGGTAAAAGCTCCCGTCTTTTCGTTCCAAAAACTTCCCGATGTCGATATTGCACTCAATGCGGAAATGAAATCAACAGGCGAGGTTTTAGGTATTGATAATTGCTACGAAAAAGCCCTGATAAAAGCCTTTATGGGTGCAGGAACAGACTTCGTCGATACAGGAAAAGTCCTCGTTTCGATAAGAGAAAAAAACCTTGAAGAATCACTTTCGGTCTTGAAAACAATGCAAAATTCAGGATTTAAAATTGTCTGCGATAATGACAATCTTGAATATTTCTGTTCAAACGGCATAAAAGCCGAACATTTCGACAAAACAGACCTTAAAAACATTGTTTCCGAAATAAAGTCAGGCGAATTAAAACTCATCTACAATTTACCCGAAAAAGACGGTAAATTAACCGCCCCCGATTTCAAACTCAGAGAACTTTCCTCAAGGTTTAAAATTCCCTGCTTCACTTGCACCGACACGATAAAAGAATATTTGCGGGCATGGGAATATAAACGTCAAAACCCGGTCCTCGACTACAAAACAATAGAAGAATATATGAAAGGATAACTTTAAGCATTGAAAAATGATAATATTTGCGGTTAAATTGACTTATGAAAAAACCTGAATTATTACTCCCCGGCGGAAGTTTGGAAAAATGTGAATATGCCATAAGATACGGAGCAGATGCCGTATATTTCGGCACAGTTGATTTTAGCTTAAGAGCCTTGAGAAAAGGTGAATTAATCACCGATGACAATATGAAAGACTGCGTTGAGCTTGTCCATTCTTTAGGTGCAAAAGCTTATTTGACGTTAAACATTTACTCTTTCA
The DNA here is from genome assembly GCA_934754505.1 of uncultured Candidatus Melainabacteria bacterium. Classification (GTDB taxonomy): domain Bacteria; phylum Cyanobacteriota; class Vampirovibrionia; order Gastranaerophilales; family Gastranaerophilaceae; genus RUG841. The sequence goes on along the minus strand of CAKVIE010000016.1, from coordinate 25,814 downwards.
ATTCTGATATAGAAAAATTAATCAGCAAAATCAACATTATAAAAGATGCAAAGCCCGACGGAATTTTAATTTCCGACGTTGGAGTATTGTCTGTCGTAAAAAAATATTTACCCGAAATTGACATTCACATAAGCACACAGGCGAATACCTTAAACTCGGAAGCTGTCAAATTTTGGCGTGATTTTGGGGCAAAAAGAGTTGTTTTAGCAAGAGAATTGTCAATTCCGGAAATAGCAAAAATCAAACAAGATGTTCCCGATATGGAGCTTGAAGTTTTTGTTCACGGCTCACAATGCGTATCTTTTTCGGGAAGATGTTTATTAAGCGATTATATGACACAAGGAGAGCGAAAAGCCAATAAAGGCGGCTGTGCACAGCCTTGCCGCTGGAGTTACAAACTTCTTGAAGAAACCCGTCCGAATGAATATTTTGAAATCGAACAAAATGACAGAGGTACACATATTTTAAGCCCGAAAGATTTGGCATTAATAAATTACATTCCTCAGCTTATCGAAGCAGGCGTGGATTCTCTCAAAATCGAGGGAAGAACAAAAAGTCTTTATTACGTTTCAGCAGCTGCAAAAACTTATAGACACGCTATTGACGAATACTTCGAAACAGGCAGTCAAAATAAAGATTTCAATCTTCAACAACTTGCGAAAATCGGTAATCGAGGCTACACAACAGGTTTTTACATTGAGAAACCAAATAGTGACGGATACAGCTATGATATTTCAAAAGGCTTGGCAGGAGCGGATTTTCTCTGTATGTTTTTAGGAAAACAAGAGGCATATATAAAAGTTTTGACTAAAAACAAATTTTATAAAGGCGATGAAATAGAACTTTTATCTCCTGATGAAATGTTCACAACAAAAGTTTTAGAGGTTATTGACCCCGAAACAAAAGAGGAAAAAGAATTTTCCAACACCAATGATATTTCTTTAATTAAATTTGAAAGAATTCCGCAAGATATTAAATACGCACTTGGAAGAACGATAGGAATTAAAAACGAAAGATGTTCATAAAACCTGATTTTAACGTAGAAAAACTTGAAGATATTGATTTTGATTTTTTAAAAAATCAAGGTAAAAAGATTTTGTTTTTTGATTTAGATTCAACGTTAATGCCCTCTAAATTGGGTGAATATTTACCAAAAACAAAAGAATTAATTCAGAAATTGAAGCAAAATTTTACGGTTGTAATATTGAGCAATAATACAAAGCAAAATTATATTGATAAAGTTCGTTCAATAAGTGATATTGAGGTGATTTCTCACGCAGCAAAACCCGATACAAAAGTAATGCTTGATTATTTGAATAAAAATAACTTCAAAATTGAAGAAGCCGTTATAATAGGCGACAGACCGCTAACGGATATCTTATGCGGCAAAAGAGCTTGTATTACAACTGTTTTGGTCGATTCGATAACAAAAGATACAGAGCATAAAATTGTACGTTTTGCAAGATGGCTCGAAAGATTGACTATAAAAAAATAACTTTTTACCTTCTTTAAAAAGGATTTATATAAATTGTTTACAAACGATGAAATTAATAGCATTATTTCGGATATAAAAAATGTTTCAACAGCATTCAAAATAAGTGTTTTATTAATTTTGTCATTAATTTTTTGGAGTTTTTTAATCGAACCTAATCTTTTGATAATGAAAAACATCTCAATAAAAAATGAGGATTTAAAAGGATTAAAAATCACAGTTGCAAGCGATTTTCACCTTAAAAAACACGATTCTAAAAGGTTAAAAAAAATCATAAAAAAAATAAACAAAACCGATTCGGATTTAGTTCTTCTTTTAGGTGATTACGTTGACGGGACTGTCGAATTCAAAACATTGCCTTTAAAAGAAATTACGGAAAATTTAAAGAATATAAAATCTAAGAACGGAATATACGCAGTTTTAGGCAATCACGATATTTGGCTTGATGAAAATGAATTAACAAAATGTTTAAAAAACGCAAATATAACAGTGTTAAATAATGCAAACAGAATACTCACAATAAACGAAAAAACGCTTACACTTGCAGGAACAAATGATTATACAGAGGGAAAAGCGGATATCTCAAAAGCACTTAACAATGCTAAGAAACCGATTATTTTAATGACACACAACCCTGATATTTTTGAGCAATTTGTTCCAGACTCAGTTGATTTAACAATTTCGGGACATACACATGGTGGGCAGATTGTAATACCTTTTGTCGGAGCATTAATTGTACCTTCAGATTACGGCAACAAATATGCAAACGGATTAATAAGCGATAACAATAAAAAAATCTATGTGACAAAAGGTTTAGGAACAACTATTCTCCCCGTAAGGTTTAATTGTTTACCGGAAATTGTTACAATAATATTTGAATAGGAAGCATAATGAATAAAGAACAGAAAGTATTTTTTAAATTTTTCAGTATTGTTTTTTTAATAATTTCAATAGTTCATGTATTATATGCAGCATACGTCCAAAGAGGACTTTATTTGGACGGTTCGGTATATTTTATAAAACTATTAAATATTATTAATTCGGGGCAATGGTCTATTCCTGTAGATATTAACCACCCCAGATTTTGTGTTTTAGCAATACAAGCTTTTCCAACACTTATTTTAGGTAACATTTTCGGTTGCATAAACAAATACATTCTTTCTTTTACTTATTCACTTACACATTTTGTAACTCCATTGCTGCTTCTTTTTTGGAATTACAGACTTACCAAAAGAACAAAAAACAAAGCAATATTTTTCTTTGCACTATTAGAATATTGCTTAATAACCTTATTATTTGAAATATTTTCTGTTGTTGAAACAATTATTGGTGTACAGGTCTATTTTCTAATTTTAAATTATTTATTTGCAAAATGTTCTTACACAAAAACAGACAAAATCGGTATAATATTCTTTTTGATAACTCTTTTCGGCATATACGAACACACAATAATTATCGGTGTCTTGTTTTTTATCGGAATGTTTTTGGCTTTAAAAGAAAGACCGCTTACAAAAGAACAAATTTTTATAAAATTATGCATTGGAATTTCAGCTCTATGTGCATCATTATATACATTTATATTTGCAGCTCTTAATTCGCATGAACACTCTGATTTTGCAAGATTTTTGATAGAAGCGACAGATATATGGCCGATTTGTCACAAATTGAACATAATTTTATCAATAATCACAATCATATTTTTAGCAATAACTTTATTTAAGAAAAAAATCAGTTTACCGTTTTTAACATTAATGATACTAATCTACTTTATCACATTAAAACACATGACAAATAATCTCGGGATATACCTTTCGCCAATAAATGAAGGGCATGAAAGAAGCATAAACTGCTATTTCGATTGTTTTTTAATTTTCGGTTTTTTATGCGGAAAATTTTTCAAAATTCCTGAGCAAAAAGATTTAATCCAAAGATGTTATATTCCTGTTTTATTATGCGGAATTTCTCTTACGTTTTGGCAAATCGTAAATTCATACTATTTTGATGCAAATATCAAATATATGCAAAATACCCTAAATAATTTTAACGAAATCCTTTTCATTCCGGAAGACCATGACGAAGTCAGTTCATTTTCTAATAAAGATTTAAGAAGATATATATGGCACGGAAATTATTCTACAACAGCTCTTGCAATTACAAAAGATTATAAAATCAAAACAATGCCTCTGCATTATAATCATCAGGATTTTGTAAACAACCCTTTCAGAGAATATCTGTATTCAATCCCGTCAAAAAATATTGTTTGCCTTCCATACTACGTATTTTTACCAACTAAAAACAAATTTTGGGATATGTCAGACTTTGCAGCAGCATTAGATAAATACAATCGAGAAAACGATATAAAAACAGCTGACAAAAATCAGTTCTAATATTTTAATCAAATTCAATGACATTAATCTCGGGCATGCAATTTAATCTTATCGGCAGAATACTTGTGCCAATACCTTTGGTAACAATCATTTTCTTGCCGTCTTCTTCAAAATACCCCGAAGCATATTTTTTACCGTATTTCGACGGAACAATTATCGGTCCTATAAAAGGTATCACAACCTGACCGCCGTGAGTATGTCCGGAAAGTGTCAAATTCACTCTGTCTTTTGGGATTTCGGGAAAAATATCAGGTTGATGAGATAATAAAATCACAGGTTTGCCCGCATTTTGTAAAGCTCTTTCAACATTTGGAAATGCCGTTGTTAAATCTTCTATTCCTGCTATATAAACGAGTTTTCCGTCAATTCTGACTTTTTTGCAACGGTTTTCTAAAACTGTAATTCCGTTTTTGTTCAACTCCTTTTTTATGGTTTTTCCGTCTTTAAAATAATCATGATTTCCAAGAACAGTATAAGTACCGTACTTTGCATGAATATCAGAAAGAGCTTTCGCTGTTTTGGCAATAGGATAACTCATCAAATCACTATGCATATTTACATAATCACCAATCAACAAAACAACATCAGGATTTTGAGCATTTATCTTATCAACCGTATATTTGAGCCTTTTTGCCTGATACGGCTTTGCGTGAAAATCACCTGCTAAAACAAGCTTAATACCACGCAATTCCTCGTCGTGAACTTTGTATTTTTTGACAGTAACAATATTAGGCTCAATCGTAAAACACCACATTATGGCAATCAAAAAAGCAGCAAAAAGCCGGCGTTTTCGGAATTTAACCTTTTTTTTGCTTTGCTTTTTCTTTGTATTACCCAATTATTGTTTACCCAAGTTTACTTTTGCATACATTTTATAAAATTTTCTATCGAACGGTCGTAAGTTTTTTCAACTTCCGCTGGGAAAAAGCACCCCGGAAGCTCGCCATTCTCTCTGTGATGTTTGACACATTCGCAGCATAAACCTCTTGTCGGGCATGGGTAAGTGCAGGTGCATTTTTCTAAATTTTTGTCTTTTTTACATTCCATTAGTTTTCCTCCCCGAAAAGATGTCCCGTTACAACACGTTTAACATAAGCATAATACTCGTTTTTGTCGCAATAAGGAGCAATGTTTTTCAAAACTTCTTCTTTGGTTATAAAGCCCTGATTATAAGCGATTTCTTCAAGACAAGAAATTTTTTCACCCTTGTTAAGCTCCATTGATTGGATAAAATTACTTGCTTGAAGGACTGAATCATGAGTTCCCGTATCAAGCCAAGTAAAACCTCTGCCTAAAATTTCAACATTCAATTTACCTTTTTCAAGATAAATTTTGTTCAAATCAGTAACTTCAAGCTCGCCTCTTGCAGACGGTTTCAACGTTTTTGCATATTCGACAACATTTTTATCGTAAAAATACAAACCTGTTACGGCATAATTAGATTTCGGTTTTTTCGGTTTTTCTTCAAGCGAAATAGCTCTTTTATTTTTGTCAAATTCAACAACGCCAAATCTTTCAGGATCTTTTACCGTATAACCGAAAACAGTTGCACCGTCTTTTCTTTCTTTTGCATTTTTTAACATTGTTGAAAATCCGTAACCGTGGAAAATATTGTCGCCCAAAATCAAAACAACATTTTCATTATTTATAAATTCTTCACCGATTAAAAACGCATCGGCAATACCTTTTTGGACGTGTTGGATTTTATATTGCAATCTCAAACCGAATTGACTTCCGTCGCCTAAAAGTTTTATGAAGTTAGAATAATCATCAGGGTTTGTAATAATTAAAATATCTTGAATTCCCGCAAGCATGAGGGTCGATAAAGGATAATAGATCATCGGTTTGTCATAAACAGACAATAAGATTTTTGAAATCGGTAAAGACGCAGGGTATAATCTTGTTCCCGCACCGCCTGCAAGTATAATCCCTTTCATAAAAGTTCCTTTCGGTTAAACGTCAATATGAAAAATATTATACCATAAATTTTTCTTTCATGGCTTTTGTTGCGAAAAAAGTTTTTTTGGAGTATTTTAAAAACGTGGGTTAAACCCTAAAGTATTTTAATATGAGGATTTTAAATATGACAAGAAGACCTGTTATTGCCGGTAATTGGAAAATGAACAAATTACAAGCAGAAGCAAAAGATTTAGTAAATGGTGTTATGGCAGGATTGAAAGAATACGATAAAGCAACACTTCCTGAAGTTATCGTTGCACCTGTATTCACATCATTATACGTTGCAAACAAAGCACTTACAGACTGCGGATGCGGAAAAGTAAGACTTGCAGCACAAAATTGCTACTTTGAAAAAAGCGGTGCATTCACAGGTGAAGCATCAGTTGAAATGTTGAAAGATGCAGGCTGCGAATACATCATCATCGGACACAGCGAAAGACGTCAATATTTTGCAGAAACAGATGAAATGGTAAACAAAAAAGCAAAAGCAATTCTTGCAAACGGTTTAATCCCGATTATCTGCTGCGGTGAATCATTAGAACAAAGAGAATCAGGCGTAACTGATACTCATATCGCTTCACAAATCAAAAACGCACTTGCAGATTTGACATCAGAAGAAGTTGCAAAATCAATCATCGCATACGAACCTATCTGGGCTATCGGAACAGGTAAAACTTGTGATTCAGCTGAAGCAAACAGAGTTATCGCAATGATTAGAGCAACAGTTGCAGAAGTTGCAGGAAAAGAAGCTGCTGATTCAATCAGAATTTTATACGGTGGCAGCGTAAAACCTGAAACAATTAAAGAACAAATGGCTCAATCAGATATTGACGGTGCATTGGTTGGCGGTGCAAGCCTTAAAGCTGACAGCTTCGTTAAAATCGTTGAAGGTGCTATGTAATAATAACTTCGGTTGTTAAAAATTTTAAAAGAGAGTTTGTTTTTGCAAGCTCTCTTTTTTTGTAACGCAAATCCGCTCGTGATGACAACTTCTTCCCACTGTCATTGCGAGAGGCTTCACCCCGTGATGACGACTTTTTTCCACTGTCATTGCGAGAAAATCTTTGATTTTCGTGGCAATCCATTCAGAATATTTCAAAATTAAAGTCCGTAGGTTGGGTTTAAACCCAACAGAAAAATTTATTTGCCACGAGGCAATCCTGAAAATAATAGACAAAACGAAGTTTTGTCTATGAGTGAAACGAATTCAGCCCCCACGGCAGTAGTCGTGTCTTTTCTTTTTTCTTCTCTTGAATTTGCTCCACAAAAATAAGTCGTTCACTTCACTATCGTTTCAGTTCACTTTTATTTTTGCTACTTCGGCGTTCCGCTTCGCTTCAGCCTACGCAAATTCGCTGGGGCACACGTTCTTTTTTCTTTTCCTCGAAAGATAAAGAAAAAAGAATGGGTGCGAAAAAGGCAAATATTTATAAAATATAAAAAAACATTGGATCACCACGTCGCTCACTATTTTAAATTTACTTCGCTCCTCGTGATGACAATTTTTATAAAATACAAACAAACGCAACATTTCTTTGACCGCAAAGAAACGTTGCACAAAGAAACTCTCTCGCTGATTTCCGCTCGTTATTTGTTTGTAATTTCTCGTTTGCTAAAATTTCAAAACTCGGACTCTGTCCTCAAACATTGAAATTTTTAACGCAAACTTCGAAAACAACAAATACTCTCTCCAATATGCTCGATTTGTTTTTTTATAAATATATCCTTAATTTTACTGGATCACCACGGACAGCAAGCTGTCTTTCAGTTTGGCTTATCGGTTTTATTCACAAGTGTTTGAATGTTGTTCCTTGTTGTAAATCTACTTCGCTCATCGTGATAACGACTTTCTTTCCTATGTCATTGCGAGGAAATCACCCTGAATACTTATGAAAAAAAATCTATTAACATGTAGATAAGGTTTGACAAATTTTGCCAAACCCTACCTGAAAACTAAATTTTAAAATATAACAAAATTAATGACTATCCTTTATCTTTTTAGCAACAGCCAAACCTACAACCGATGCGACTGTAACACCTTCTATAATCACTGTTACATCATGGGTTTCAGGAGTTTGCGCTGTCACATGCCCGATATTTTTCCCGTCAGCATTATAAACATTAAAGGTAACACCATCATCTGCAAGCTCAATGTAATCACCATGCAATTTTGTTGCTTCTTCAAATCTTGAACCGGTTTGCAGAACAATAGAATCACCATTGGTTGATGCTTTCAAATCAAACGAATTTACAGGAAGATAATGCGTACTATCACCATCAGAAGAAGTTATTTTATTATAAAATACTAAATTGCCACCCTTAGTAATTTCAGCAGCATCATAACTTCTTTTGTCAATTATCGAAAAAGAATCTCTCATACTTCCCGAACAACTGAGTTTGCCTCCAACATGAAGTTTTGAAGGTTTTCCTGCATGGTTATTAATCATTTCATCAACAGCAGCTTCAACCTCTGTTTGAGGAGCAGCACTTGTTTCCGCTTGTTGGGAAATAGAAGTCGAATTATCAAGAGGTTGTTGCGTTTCAGCAGCTTTAGCAGGAACCGTGGCAGCCTTTGCCCCTGCAATTACACTTGCTGCAAGCATTACTCCAAGTGCTACGTTCTTTAATGCCAGACCTGCTTTCGATGAACAATGTTCTTTAAGTTGCGGTTTTGCTTCTTCTTGCGGCTTTGATTCTTGAGCCTTTTTTGCATTTGATACGTTAGTGTTTAAATTAACACCATTCATCTGAATATTGTTCATAAAAATACCTTCTTTTAACCTCTCTCTACACGTATGATTTATATATCGGACAAAAACTCTTGTTTCTTTAATAAACATTAAGTTTTTGTTACAAAATCCGAGTTTTGAAAATTTTTAACGAAAACTTCGGAAACAACAAATACTCGCTCCAATATGCTCGATTTGTTTTTATAAATTTATCAAACCCAACCTACAGCTACAAGCAACACAATTTATTATGTCTTAGCGAAAAATTATGTTATAATACTCCCGTTAAATTTTTCAAAAAGAGAGATTATATATGGTTCCAAATAAAGTTTTAGAAAATATAAGACCTGATGAAGCAATAGTTTATGAAGCTAAAAAAAATACAGAGCCTCCAACGCAGGAATTTATAATAGTTATATTAATAATAACTTACTGCTCTATTTTATTTACTGTGTATGAGATAACCAAAAATCTTCAAAATATAGCAACAACAGATATGCTTATAATAACAGTTGGTATTCCTATTTTTTATATATGGAATTTTATAATCTTAATAAAAGATCGTGTATATTTAACTAATCAAAGGCTTATTATTTATAATAAATTTACGTCAAAAATTACAAGTTTTGAATTAGATGAAATTGACACCTTTTATGTAAGACACAGATGGCGTTCAAATTCCATATTAATAGGTAAAAAACGAAAATTTAAAACAATTAGAAATATAAATATCAAAGAATTAGAAGCCGAATTTAAAAAACTTCGCCCCGATTTTAAACCAAAAGGATTTTCACTCTTTTAATCATAATTATGTTATAATTAATCTAAATAGAGGATTATATATGGTTCCAAGTATAGTTTTACAAGATTTAAGACCGAATGAAGCAATAGTTTACGAAGCTAAAAAAAGTACACAAAATCAACTTTCAGAAGTTTTGATGATTCCTTTTTCAATAATTTTATGCTGTTGTATGGCAGCAGCAGCCTATTTTTTACGAGCTAAGACAGAAGAAGTTATTATGTTCTCACTTGCTATTTTAGCAATTTTAATAAATTGCATAATAGAATTGAGATATAAAGTATATTTAAGCAACCAAAGAATCATTCTCTTAAACAAATTTACATCAAAAATTACAAGTTTTGAATTAGATGAAATTGACACTTTCGATGTAATACACGACAAGCGTTCAAAATATATATTAATCGGTAAAAAACGAAAATCTACAATAATTAGAAATATAAAGGTCGATGAATTAGAAGCTGAATTTAAAAAACTTCGCCCCGATTTTAAACCCAAAGGATTTTCGCTTTTTTAATTCACGAAAAATATTTTTCCCTCAATGAACAATAATTAAATACAAATTATATTTCGTCGGGTTTATTCCATTTTTTGACACTTGCACTTGTGAAAGGGCAGCCGTTTCCGCTGAATGTTCCGTAAACAACCTTGCCGGAAACATCAACGATTAACTTTCTGTTGCATTCTGTTTTTTCTTGAAATTGAGTACCGGGGATATATCTTGAACTGACTTCCGTCCATTCATATTCTGTTTGTCCACGGCCATAAGTTATATCAGTCGGATTGCCCCAGTATTTTACAACTGTTTTTACAGGCGTGCCTATCCAGGTTTCAAACATTTTGCTCATCGGGTGAATGTATGCAAATGCTGCTGTTGCCGAAAATATACAAATTGTTGTTAATATCGCTTTTTTCATAAAAACTTCCCTGTTTTTATTATATCATATTTTTTGCTTTTTAAAATGTTATTTTTCCGTGTAACTTATGCCCCAAATTTCAAAAGGTTTGTATTGAATTTCGGGAGTCTGTTCTTTTTCTTCTTTATCAGGAGTTTTTTCTTGTGTTGTAGTTTGTCTTTCTTCTTTTGTTGCAAAAGTCATTTCTGAATTTTTTTCATCTTCCGTATTTTTTGCAATTTCTTCTTTCATTTTTATTGCAACATTTGTTCTTTCGCATTGTTCACCGTTATGAATTTTGAACACTTTGGGTAAATCTTCTTCGGAAACATCATTGGTATCAATATCCATAACTTTTTTACCGTTTATATAAATTTCCGCCACATCTTTTCTTTGGTTGCTGACAGGAACAGTTAAATATATTTTTTTTGCATTTATCGTAAATAAAAACGGGTTATTTCCTGTGTTTGTTAAATATGTAATTTTGTTTTTAAAAAATTTGTTGTTATTATTTTCTCTTACATAAGATCCGTCGTTGTCCGACTGCAAAGTTTTTGGGGAAATTTGCTTAATATCAAAACTATCTGTATTTTGATACATTGGCGACGGAATGTCATAAGTTTTATCTTTTTTATTTGCTTGTACGGTCTTGAAGTAATTCACAACAAAATCCGCAAGTGAATTTTGTGCATATTTTGTTAATTGAGAATTGTCAATGTAGAATTTTTCGGATTTTGCTCTGCCTGATGAAATTTCGGGGAAAAATGCATTTGCAATGTCTATAATCGGAAGATTATAGTATCTTGCTGTTTGCTCCATAAAATCCTGCTTGCCGTCACCGTCTGCATCTGCGGAAATTAACACGACAACTTGCGGAGAATTTTCTTGTTCCAAACATTCTCTTAAAAGAGCTTCAAATACTTCTCTTATCTCTTGTTCATTTTTTTCATATCCCGCAAAGTCAATAAAAATAAGGTCGGGATTATTTTCAGAGAGAATTTTTTCAATCATAACTTTGCCGAGGAGTGAATTAGCACCTTTAATTCCGCAATTTATGAAAGATACCTCTGATTTTTCTCCCAAATAATTTTTAACGGCTTTTGTAACTTCTTCTGCTGTTGAAGTTTCTTTACTTTTATCATCTGCAAACGTTGATGAGCTAACGAAAGCTATTTGGAACGGTTCGCCTGATTTTGCCGATTTTAATTTTTTATTTATTCTGAAATTGTTACCGTCATAGCTTAAGGAACGAACTATCATGTTCTTTTCGGCTTGGCTTGTTTTTGTTTGTGTAATCGGTTTGGGCATTTGCACGCAGCCGCTGACAAAACAAGCGGTCAAAATTAAAGTCGCTAAAAATTTCTTATTCATTTTTTCTCCTAATGAAACGGGACGGCATTTGTCGTCCCGCTCATAATTTTTTTTTGAAGAAAACTATTTTTCTTCGTTCCAAGAATACATCTTACGGAGTTCTTTACCTACTGCTTCAAGTTGATGTTCTGCTTTTAATCTTCTTGTTGCGAGGAAGTGAGCTCTGCCGCCTGCTTTGTTTTCTGTAATCCATCTTGATGCAAATGTACCGTCTTGGATTTCTGATAAAACTTTCTTCATTTCTTTCTTAGTTTCATCAGTGATTATACGTTTACCGATTTCATAATCGCCGTATTCGGCTGTATCAGAAATTGAATAACGCATTTTTGCAAATCCGCCTTGATAAATCAAGTCAACGATAAGTTTCATTTCGTGAATACATTCAAAGTAAGCATTTTCAGGTGCATAACCTGCTTCAACGAGTGTTTCAAAACCTGCTTGCATTAAGGCTGTAACACCACCGCAAAGAACAGCTTGTTCACCGAAAAGGTCTGTTTCAGTTTCTTGTCTGAATGTTGTTTCGAGAACGCCTGCTCTTGCTCCGCCGATACCTGCTGCATAAGCAAGTCCGATATCGTGAGCTTTGCCTGATGCGTTTTGGTGAACTGCGATTAAGCAAGGAACACCTTTGCCTGCAACGTATTCTGAACGTACCGTATGTCCCGGTCCTTTCGGTGCAATCATAATTACATCAACATCTGCAGGAGGAACAATTTGTGCAAAGTGGATATTGAAACCGTGTGCAAATGCAAGAGTTTTGCCGGCTTTTAAGTTCGGAGCAATTTCTCTTCTATAGATATCAGCTTGTTTTTCATCAGGAATTAACATCATAATGATATCAGCTGCTTTTGTTGCTTCTGCAACGTTCATAACTTTTAATCCTGCTGCTTCAGCTTTTACTCTCGATTTTGAACCTTCATAAAGACCTACAATTACGTTAACTCCGCTTTCGTGTAAGTTAAGTGCATGTGCGTGTCCTTGGCTGCCGTAACCGATGATAGCAACAGTTTTGCCATCTAATAAACTCAAATTGCAATCGCTTGCATAATAAATTTTTGCCATTTTTTATCTCCTTTTGATTAAATCTTCCGATAAAATCGTTTATTTGCCTTAATTTTAGTCCGAGGATACCTTTTCGTCAAGTTTTATTAGTTTTTTTCGTGCTTTTTTAAACTTTTTCGGCTTGTTTTTTGATAAAAAGATTAAGTTTTATATACTACGGGTATTCTTTTGTAAAAACTGATAAAATGTTTTATTACAGGGGGGTATCTTGTGAGGACAAAAATTATTCTATTTTCCAAGAACAACAATCGTTATGATTGCTTGAAAAATGTTTTGTCGTCTTTTGATGTCGAAAATTTTTCCTCGGAGCAAAACCTTTTCGATTATTTGAAAAACAACTCGGCTGATGCGGTAATTCTTGATACGGTTAATTTGCAAGATTCCTTAAATATATGCAGAGCAATCAAATTTACAACCCAATTAAACAATGTTGCGGTTATTCAAATCGTTGATAATTCGGCAAAAAACAAGGAATTTTTGAAATATTCTTCTTATTTCGTTTCAGAACCAATCGATTCGGAAGTCCTTTTGGCGACAATCAATTCGGCACTCCTTGCAAGAAATTCCATAAAAGAGCTTTCTGAAAATAATACCGAGCTTTCAACAAAATTATACAGCTTAAACGTCTTAAACAACATCGTAACAGAGCTTTCAGGCTCTCTTGATAAAACCGAAATTATCAAAATTATGACCGAAGGTATTGAAAAAAGTTTAAGTTTTCAGCTTTGCTATTCGCTTGCATTCAATGACCCTACTGATATTACGCTTGTTATAAATTCCGTTTATAACATAAGTTCAAGGCTTGAAGAAGCGATTAAAGTCCGTGCTATGTTGAGCTATAAAAATTTATTCAACATTCATGCGAAAAAAGAAGCAATCAAGGTTGTCAAAAATATTAAACGAAAAGATTTTGAATTTGATTTGAATGTTTTCCATTTTGACACGGTTTTTGCCCCGATTAATATTAAAAACAAGTTTTTCGGCATTATTGAAGTTTTCAAGGAAAAAGAAATTAAAGAGGACGATACAATTTTTTTTCAAACACTTGTAAAACAGGCTGTTTTCCCCTTGCAAAGTGCTGTTTTATATGAAGAAATTAAAGAGCAGAATTTGAAATTAGAAGAAATGGAGAAGAAAAAATCCGAATTTTTCTCAATTGTTTCTCATGAATTAAGAACTCCTTTGACTGCAATTCAAAATGCTGTCAAAATATTATTAAGCAACGCATTTGCAACAATCATGCCCGACAAAGCAATTTCTTTCATCAAAATGATAGAGCGGAACAGCGAAAGGCTTTTGTCTATTGTTCAAGAATGGCTTGATTCGGTCAAAGCAGAGGCAGGAAAACTTGATTACAACTTTACCGTATCGGGTATAAATTCGCTTGTAGATTCTGTCGGACAAAATCTTTCCAATCTTGCAGAGGGCAAAAATATTGAGCTTATTATCGATAAATCTGAAGATTTACCTGCATTGTACATTGATACAAAACGAATAGAGCAAGTAATAACCAACCTCGTTTCAAATGCCTTAAAATACACTCCGAACGGAGGAACAATAACTATTTCGACAGAAATAATGGAAGATATGATAATCAAAGAAAAGCCGTTTTCAAACAACAAAGACCGAGTCATTGCAGATGAATATGTTGTCATAAAAGTTTCCGATACAGGTCAGGGAATAGAAGCGGAAGATATCCCGAAAGTTTTCGAAAAATTTGAACAAGTAAAAGGAACTCTTTCTCGAAGTGTCGGCGGAACAGGTTTAGGGCTTTTCATTGCTAAAAAATTCGCAGAGGTTCACAACGGATTTTTATGGGTGGAAAGTATTATCAACAAAGGGTCTGATTTCTATCTTGCAATTCCTGTTTTAACAGAGGACGAAAGATTTGAAATGCAGCTTCATCACGATATTTCAAATGCGGAAAGTGATAAAAAAGATTTCGGTTTGATAACTTTATGCGAAAAGAAAATCGGAGAAGAACCTTATTTGGTTGAATTTGTCAACAAGCTCAACAGCGAAAATATCTTCAAGAAATCAACCGAATCAAAATGTTTCTACACAGAAACTAAAGAACGTTTGTATTATTCGTTTTATGATATTAATATGAATAAACAGATTTTTAATTTTGTTGTACAGAGAATTGTCGATTTTGCTCAAAATGACGACATTCTTCAAAACGGTAAAAAAATATATTTTTCACAGGCATATTATCCCGACGATGCAGGTGACTCGGAAGAATTAATCAAAAAATCAAAGAAATTACTGAAAGAGGTTATAAATGGCTAAAAAAGTCTTAATAGTTGATGATGAACAAGATATCGTCGAAACTTTAAAATTCATGATAGAAACAGCTGATTATGAATGTCATTGTGCATACGACGGAGAACAAGGCTTGAATATGGCAAGAGAATTAATGCCTGATTTAATAATCCTTGATGTGATGATGCCTGTTATGAACGGTTATAAAGTCAGTCGTTTGTTGAAGTTTGACACAAGATATAAAGACATTCCGATTTTAATGCTTACAGCTCGTTCTCAAGAAAAAGATAAAGAACTCGGCGAAGAAACAGGTGCTGATGAATATATTACAAAACCTTTTGATATAAATTTTGTATTGGAAAGAGTCAAAGCATATTTAGGTTAATTTATGGAAAAGAAATCGGTCAATAACAAAACTCTTGAAAAATTAAAATACGATTTGGTAAGAGAAAAATTAATAACGTTTGAGGATTTAGAAAAGGCGGAAGAACTTGCTGCTTCGCAAAAGCAAAATATAGGGCAGGTCCTTATAAACAAAGGTTTGATAACAGAAGATGCTCTGTTAAATTTTCTTGCAACAAAACTCCACTTCCCGTCAACAACTTTAAGCACATACATAATCGACGAAAAATGCTTGAAGTTCATTAGTGCAAACGAAGCTCGAAAGTATAAAATGATACCTCTTTTCAAAATAGAGGACAGTTTGAGTGTTGCAATGAGCGACCCGTTGGATTTGTTTGCAATAGATAAAATTGTTGAAAAAATCGGCTGCGAAATAGAACCTGTAATTGTTTCCGAAACTTCAATATTGGAAGCCGTTGATAAGTATTACAAAGACGATTGTGTCGGAAAAGTTACGGCTGCCGATAATGAGGAAAAATACGATTGGCGTGAAGAATTGCACAACGGCAGTTTAACAAGCGAACATTCTTTATTTTTAATCCGTTCAATTTTGAAACAAGCAATAATGGAAGATGTTCACGAATTGATTTTTGAACATTGCGAAAACGGCTTGGCCGTAAAATTCAGAACACCGTCAGAAGTTGTTACAACGGGTGAAATTCCGTCTATGATTGAAGCGGCATTTGTTTCTAAATTAAAAACCGCATCGGATTTGGATCCGAACGTTTCTCAAATTTCACAAGCAGGAAAACTTGTATTTACAACCGATGATGATATCGAATTAACGGCAAGTGTTGCATCGTTCCCGACTTTATCGGAACATGAGCGAATTTTGATGAAATTATATAAACCGCCTAAAAAATTGGCAGAATACGGACTTTCGGAAAGACATATAAATCAACTTAAACACGCACTTGAAACCCCCGGAATTATTCTCGTCTGCGGAGCTTCTTTGTGCGGAAAAACCCACATGATTTATTCAATTTTGCAAGAATTACAAAGACCCGATAAAACCTTTATGACGATTGAATCCATTGTAAAATATCGTTTAAAGGGAGTTTATCAATCGGAATTAAACGAGAATATCGGATTTAATATGGATAAAGCAATGAGATATATTGAATTCCAAGAACCTGATGTTTTGTATTTTGAAAACATAACGACAAAAGAAGGTCTTGATTATTTCAGCTCATTAGTTTTCAAAAACAAAGTTATGTTGACCGAATTTTATTCGGAAAATATGGAAGATTTACGTCATAAACTTTCATATCCCGATTTCGCTTCATTCAAATCTGTTATTTCTTGTATTGTTTACATTCATGGCAGAGATGATATAGAAATTTTTTCGGACGAAACTTTAAGACAATATATTTAATGTAAAGAATAGTCATAATTCGCCGAAAAGTATTGATATAATCGAAAATGAAGCCTATAATAACATAAAGGAATTATTTTTATGAAAAAATTTGCCGTTTTATGTTTCTTGTTTGTTTTGATTGCCGTGCCAAAGGCTTTTGGTGCAGACAACATTGCCGATAAAAATCTTCAAAGTGTTGTAAATCAAACAGGTTTTAAAATTTTGAATGCGAACGAAATTGAACATCGAATGATTTTTCGTGTTGAAAAATCTTGTTGTTTGAAAGGAAAAATTGATTCAAGACGAAAAATAGTTTATATTCCGACGGGAATTTTTGCTCAAGCGGAAACGGACGATGAAGCTGCAGCCGTTATTGCTTTGCAAATAGCTCGTTGTATCAGAACTTATGAAGAAAACAGAGCGGATTATACAGAAAAAATTTCACCCGAAAAATATCAGGCATATACCGATAAAAGAGCGGTGGATATGCTTGTAAAGGCTGATTATTCGCCATTAGCTTTAATCAGTTACATAAATAAAGTTTACGGAGTTTATGAAGTTAAATCGAAAAAAGACGGCACCTCTGTCCGACTTGCCGAAATTTATGAATACATTTTGAGAAAATATCCTCAAAAACTTGATGACAAGGCATTTAAAGAAAATATTTATTATCAAAATTTTCTTTTAAATTCAAGATACAATCGCAGTTTGCTGCAAAATCGTATGCAGCATAATCCATATTCTGCCGAGAAGATTGAATACAGGTAAAATTTATGAAATATATTACAAGTTTAATTTTATGTTTATTGACAGTAACGGTTTTGAATGTAAATTCGGCAAATGCTGCAGCTTTGAATTCGTCAAAGAACGTTGATGATTTTGAGGCTTTAAACAGAATTCCGATGAAGCTTAAAATTCTTTCGGAAGTATCGACAAAAAGCAATATTTTTGAGGGGAAGAAGCTTGTTTTCACAACGACGGAAGATGTTGTTTTAACGCATAAAAAAGTTTTACCCGCAGGAAGTCGAGTATTTGGTACGGTTGAAACAATTTCTCAATGTGAAAAGTCGGGAATACCTGCAAATTTAATCGTTGGTAATTTCAAAATCGAATATATGCCGAGTGTGAAGATAAACGGACAAATTTTGAAAGTCGGAGCTAATCGTTCTGCATGGGTAAGATTTTTGTATCCGTTACTTTTTGCGGTAAAAGGCGGTCAGGCTAAAATATTGCCGAATGAAATTTTTGAAGTTTATTACATTCCGAAAGATATTTAATTTATATGTTGAAAAGATTTGCGTTGTTTTTAATCAAAATATATCAATTTTTTTCAAAATACACACCAAAAACGTGCAGATTTTACCCGACGTGTTCGGAATATACACGGCAGGCTATTGAAAAATACGGCTTTTTCAAGGGGGGTTGGCTCGGAATAAAAAGAATTTGCAGATGTCACCCGTTGAATAAAGGCGGATATGACCCTGTTCCATAAGTTGTTTTTTGATTAAAAATGGATTATTATATTTCTAAAATTTTAAAGCGGGGTAAAAAATGGATTGCTACTGGCTTTCTCATGGAATATCGATAGAAAAAAGATATATAAACGATTGTTGTTTATTAAGAGATACTAATTTCAACGGCAGTCCGTTTGTTATGGATTTAGATGAAAATAATCTTGTCGATTGGGACAAACTTTTTGCTTTAAAAAGAGTTTTGAGAAATTTAAAAAAAACGGAAGAAAAATCTTGTAAAGGCTGCCGAGCTTTGGAAGATGATTTTAATTTTGACAATGATGATAGCTATATCTCATTTATAAATTTTAACCATTGGAACAGATGTAATTCCAAATGCATATACTGTTCATCTATATATAACGGCGGTGACAGATATTTTAATGTTTTGCCTTTGATAAAAAGTTTGATTGAATACAAAGATGGCAAGTATATCAGAGGAACAGGGGAATTTACTTTTCAAGGCGGTGAACCGACACTTCTTCCCGAATTTGAAGAACTTTTGGATTTACTCATGGTTTATATTGATAAACATAAAATGAGAATTCATTCTTCGGGGATAAAATATTCAAAATCCATTGAAAAAGGTTTAAAGGAGAATTTATTACAAATCATTGTTTCTCCTGATTCTGCAATAAAGGAAACTTATGAAAAAATTAAACGAGTCGAGGCGTATGATTTAGTTTGGGAAAATTTGCGTAAATATGCAACTGTGCAAAAAACACCCGATAATGTTAGAGTTAAATTCATTATAATTCCGGGAATAAATGACACTATTGAAGAAGTTGATGCATTTTTGGATAAAATTCAAGAAATAAATGCTCATTATATAATTTTGGATATTGAGAGCCAATGTTGTACAAAAAATAATTACAATATTCCGCAAGCTACTATGTTGCTTGATTATATAATACATCAAGCAAACAAAAGAAATATTGATTTTGATTTTTACGACAGTGTAATTTATTTAAACAAGAAAAGAAAGCACGAACATTTTGTCATCGATGAAAATTTCAAAGCAAAATATGATACATTAAGGGAAGAGTATTCCTGTAAAAACATTAATTACAACTCTACCCGTTAATAGCTACCATTCTTTCAATTGCTTGTCTTGCTTTTTCTGCTGTTTCTTTGTCAACAATTATTTCATTTTCTTCTGTTTTAAGAACGTGTAAAATATCATCTAATGTGTTCATTTTCATATTCGGACAAACAGCTTTTTTTGATACCAAATAGAATTTTTTATCTTTGCAATCTCTTGCAAGTCTGTCAACAACACCTTTTTCCGTTACGATGATGAATTCTTTTGCATCAGATTCTTTAGCATATTTCATAATACCTGTTGTCGAACCGACATAATCACCCATATCGGCAACCGCTTTGTGGCATTCAGGATGAACAAGAACTTTCGCTTCGGGGTGTTCGGCTTTCATTTTTTCAACATCTTCTACCAAAATGTTAAGGTGTGTCGGGCAGTATCCGGGGTATGTGATAACTTCAACATCTTTTAATTGGCTTGCAACATAGCTTCCGAGATATTTATCAGGAGCAAATAAAATTTTCGGAACATTTAATGACTTTACTACGTGAACGGCATTTGCACTTGTGCAGCAAATATCTGTTTCAGCTTTTACTTCTGCGGAAGAATTTACATAACAAACAACGGGAATATCAGGGTTTTTAGCTTTAAATTCTCTCATTTGTTCTAAATCCACCATATCAGCCATTCGGCAGCCTGCATCTAATCGAGGAAGTAAAACTTTTTTATTCGGTGACAAAATTTTTGCGGTTTCTGCCATAAAATAAACACCTGCAAAAACAATAATATCAGCATCGGTTTGTGCCGCTAATCGGCTTAATTGCAATGAATCTCCGACATAATCGGCAACTTCGTCAATTTCCAAATTCTGGTAACAATGCCCTAATATTACTGCGTTTTTTTCTTTTTTTAATTTATTAATTTCTTCTGCAAGCTGTTTTATGTTTCTCATAGTTTGCTCCTTGTTCAATCTTATTGTACTTTAAAAAATACTTATGACAAAATTGCTTTCGCTTATGTTATCAATTGTTAAGTTAAATCTTGTAAACAAAAGGTTTCAAATCGAAAATATTCTTGAAAAAAGAGCATTGACGTATTATCATAAATAATGTTTATGAGGCGGTCATGAATTTCGAAAAAATAAAAGAACTATTTAATAAAAATAAAAAAAATAAAAAATATTTAAGCTGCGAATATATCCAACACGGCTTTAATGCTGATTATATGGATATAAAAATGTGTTGTTTCAATACTCACGAAGGCGGAGGCAGACAGGTTCTAATCCCGAATTATTACGGAGAAACTATCGATTGGGATAAGTTTTTTGAAGAAAAACGTAAAATGAGGGAGCTTAATAAACAAGGTATCACTCTTGAAAGATGCAAAGGCTGCTTTTTCTTGAAAGAAAAGGTCTGGGACGATGAAGATTATATAGATTATATGGTGTTCAATCATTGGACAAGATGTAATTGCAAATGTAATTATTGTTTTACGTCAGAAGATTTTGCAGAATTTGCTAAACGTCCTAATTACAGTATTTATGAACAAATTAAAGAATTAGCAAGAAGAAAACAGCTCCGCCCCGGGGGAGAAGTCGGTTTTGGAGGTGGAGAACCCGCAGTTCTTGACGAATTTGAACCTATGGTAAACCTGCTTATTGATTACGGAATGGATAATATCAGAGTCCATTCTTCGGGTATAAAATATTCGCCTGCTATGGCAAGAGGTATTGCAGAAGGTAAGTTAAACGTAGTTGTATCGCCTGATTCCGGTACGCCCGAAACATATTTAAAAATCAAAAACGTGAATGCTTTTGATAAAGTTTGGGAAAATATCAGAAAATATGCAGCTGCTCAAACGGAAAACAAAGGTTTGGCAAGAACTAAATTTATTATTATCCCCGGGATAAATGATACGATTGAAGAACTTGAAAAGTGGTTTCAATTAACGGTAGATGCCGGAGTTCATTGGATAGTTCTTGATGTAGAGGGCGGTTGGTATATTAATAACAAGGCAAATGTACCGCAGCATATTTATGACTTGCTGGACTATGGTGTAAATCGTGCAAAAGAATTGGGAATGATTCGCTGCGAATTATATGACAGAGCGAATGATATGAATATTCACAGAGGAGAATTCGGACATTGAGATATAGAAGTTGTACAAAAATCGAACATGGTATAAATTTCGATAGAGATTCAATAAAAATATGTTGCCAATACAGTGCAAAAGGTGGTGGCGACACAAAAATAATTGAAAATTATACAGGCGGTCCTATTGATTGGGATGCGTTTTTCGCTGCAAAAAAAGAAATAAAAGACTTGCACAAATCGGGTGGAACTTACCACAAATGCGAAGGTTGTATTTACCTTGAGGAACAGGATTGGGAAGAATCAGACAAATTCAACTTTTTTAATCTTGATTATTGGACATATTGTAATTGTAATTGTATTTATTGCCATACACATAATAAAAAAGATATTTATAATACGAAAAAAACATATGACTTTTTGCCGATATTAAAAGATATGGTTGCAAAAGATCTTCTTATGAGAGGCGGAGATGCAAGTTTCGGTGGCGGTGAAGTTTGCCTTTTGAAAGAGTTTGAAGAATGTTTGCAAATTTTCCTTGATTATGATTATTTTGTTCGTATCCACACAGGCTGTATTGATTATTCAAAGGTAATTGAAGAAGGCTTGAAGCGAGGAAAGGTTGATTTGATTGTTTCTGTTGATTCCGGAACAGAGGAAATGCATGCCCGTATTAAGGAAGTCAAAACTTATGACAGAGTTTGGGGCAACCTTACTAATTATGCCAAAATCCAGCAAAACAGGGAGCTTGTAAAGGCGAAATACATAGTTATTCCTGGGGTTAATGATACTAAAGAAGAAATTAATGCTTGGCTGGATAAATGCGTAGCTTGTAATATCGGTTATGTAATACAGGAAATCGAATCGCAATGGTTCTATTCAAGACGAGACCATGTTCCGCAATACATTTATGATTTGTTTGATTATACGAAGCAAAGAGCGAGTGATATGGGCTTGATATACGGAGAATATGAAAGAGCAGCACACATGCTTGCAGAGCGAAAAGAACACGAAAGACAAAATCTCGAACATACAGACAATGTTGAATAGGGATAGAGCCTTTTAGTAATGGAATTTTGGAGAACACACATGAGATACAAAAGTTGTAATTGGATAGCACACGGATTAAATTTTGAACCGGGGCACATAGAAATGTGTTGTTTGAGATGCCATGTCGGCGGTGGAAATTTAATTGTAAAGCATGATTACAAGGGAGAACCGCTTGATTGGGATGAACTTTTTGATTTAAAAAAGGCTTTTGTTGACGAAAATAAAAGAGGCGAAATAAATCCTAAATGCGAAGGTTGTTTCAATTTATACGAAAAGGATTGGGACGATGAAAAGCATTATATAAATTATATTCATTTTAACCATTGGACACATTGCAACTGTAATTGTATTTATTGTTTTACTGATTACAATAAGGAATTTTTCAATAAATCGAGATATTACAATGTTTTGCCTGTAATAAAAGATATGTTTGACAGAGATTTATTCAAACCCGGTGGGGAAATAACCTTTGCAGGCGGTGAACCGACTATTTTGGACGAGTTTGAAGATTTGTTGGATTTGCTTGTTGAAAAGAAAGTCCCGAAAGTAATTATTCATACATCGGGAATTAAATATTCACCTGCGATTGCAAGGGGAATAAAGGCTGGTATTGTAGATGTAGTTATTTCAATGGATTCAGGTTCAAGAAAAACTTTTGCGTCTATCAAAAATATTAATGCTTATGATAAAGTTGTTGAAAATGTCAGAAAATATGCGGCAGCCGAATTGCCCGAAAATATTCCGCTTGTCGGCACCAAATTTATTCTTATGCCGAATATTAACGATAATCTTGAAGAAGCGGAAAAATGGCTTGAAATTACAAAAGCCTGCGGTGTTCGTTCGATTGTTATGGATATAGAACACGAATGGTTCAAACGTCAAAGAGAAAAAGCTGCATTTCCTCAACATGCAAGAGATGTTTTACATTTTATTCTTAAAAAGGCTGATGAGTTAGGTTTGCAGGTTACTCTTTATAATTCGGCAAGATATTTTATTAATAACGAACAAGATTTTCCCAATTACGACTTTGTTCAATATTCTTATGAGTCGTACGGAATGTTAAATACAAATGAATTGTAAACCTTATTTAAAAGAAATCTTTCTGCTCGCAACACCTATGATTATAGGTAATCTCGGGCATGTTTTAACAGGTGCCGTAGATGTTTTGGTGGCGGCGAAGCATAGTGTCGATACGCTTGCTGCCATTGCGATTGCAAATTCTATCATTTTCACGGTTTTTATTTTAGGACTCGGGTTTTTGACAGGTATTTCAATTATCCTTTCAAATTATCGTGGTGAAAAGCAGAAAACGAAAAAGTTTTTTATTTCGGGAATTGCACTTTCTCAGATTTTAGCATTTTTTACTTGGCTGGCACTTATTGGAATAACATTTCTCATTCCGTTTTTCGGGTTTGAAAAAAAACTTATTTATCCGATACAGGAATATATGTTTATTACATCTTTCTCGATATTTGGAATGTTTTTGTATCAAGCGATAAAAGAATTTTTGCAGGCACATGAAATTGTTAATTTTCCAAATTTTATTCTGCTTGCGACGGTCGTGTTGAATTTTGTCTTAAACTGGATTTTTGTATTCGGATTTGGACCAATACCTGCATTAGGTGTTGTCGGACTTTCGCTTGCAACGTTGATTGTCAGAACAATTTGCGGTTTGGCAATGGTTGCTTATACTTGGAAAATTATAAAAGACCAAAGCAATCGACACGAATATAACTTTGATTATATGAGAAATGTAATAAAAGTCGGAACTCCTATCGGTATCGGATTATTATTTGAATTTTTCGGATTTAATTTGATAACAATGTCGGTTGGCAGAGATGCAGGTGTTCTTGCTGCAACACACAACATATTGCTAACACTTGTTGATACGGCATTTATGGTACCGTTTGCAATTTCTTCCGCAATAGCAATAAAAGTCGGTTTTTATAACGGTGCTAAAAATTTACAAGAAATCAAAAATTTCGGCAAGGTTGGTGTTACGGTTGCGACGTTGTTTATGTTTGTTTTTTCGTTTGCTTTCTATTTTAAGCCTGATTTTTTCATCGGAATTTTTACGAAAGATGCGGAAATTATTAAAATTGCACTGCCGATTGTATCGTTGTTCTCCTTGTTTGTAATTGCAGACGGTTTACAAATATCTTTGGGAGGAATTTTGAAGGGATTCAAAATGACAAAACAAGTCACAGCCTGCACTTTATCAAGCTATTGGCTTGTCGGAATTCCGTTGGGTTTTTACCTTGCTTACGGCTGCTCAATGTCGTTGAAAGGTTTTTGGCTCGGATTGACGGTGGCACTGGTTGTTGTTGCAATTTCAGAAAGCCTCTTTATTGCTCATAAAATTAAAAATATCGAGTATTAATATGAAAAAATCATTATTAATTCCCATAATATTTTTTGTAATTGTCGTTCTTTTGGCTTCGGGGTTTAAATATATTCCTAAATATGGCGGAATTTCAAAAGTCGTTGCGGCATCAGATGGGACAAATATTGCATTTAACGAAATTAAAACGGGGCATAATGAAGTCTTGATAATTGCCCCGGGGTGGTTTATGTGCAAGGATTCAAAACCGTTTTATGAAATGGCAGCTGATTTTTCAAAAGATTTTAATGTTATTTCGCTTGATTTTAGGGGGCATTGCCAAAGTTCAGGCAGATTTACGTTCACAAGCCGAGAGTATGACGATTTGAATGCGGTTATTAAATATGCAAAAAAGCGTTATAAAAAGGTTTATGTGGCGGGCTTTTCGCTTGGAAGTGCAACAGCTGTCATAACGCAGTATAAGAACAAAAATGCGGATAAATTAATTCTTGTATCACCGCCTGTTTCTTTTGACAAAATTGAAAATGAAGTTTGGCGAAAAGAGGCATTTATCCCGACGTTTCAAAAATTTGAATGGGGAACTTGGTCGCATATTGTTCCAGGGGAAATTTGGCTTGAAAAGGTTAATCCGATAGATATTATTGACAAAATTTCTCCGACTCCGATTTTGATTATCGCAGGGAAAAAAGACCCGACAATCAGATATTGGCACGCTAAAAAACTTTTTGAAACGGCAAAAGAACCTAAAAAAATGGTCATTTTTGACGACTCTATTCACGCAGAAGATATTTATTTGCAAGATAAAAAAAGATTTATTGAACTTTGTACAAAATGGATTAAAAATTAAATTGCCGATTTGTTTTGTGACGATTGATATCTATAACGAATTACTTGAAAAAATCAAATAATCTGTTTATTTTGTACAATTTAGGTTGATGCAAAGTTGTTGTTTTTCTCACAATGACATTAAAAAGAAGTCGTCATTACGAGCGGATTTGCGTAGGGTGGAGTCGAGCAGAGCGAGCGAACCCGAAGTAGCAAAAAACATAGCGAATGGTTGCGAAATG
>CAKVIE010000015.1 GCA_934754505.1 uncultured Candidatus Melainabacteria bacterium | reverse complement strand
GCCGTATTTGCTTTCAAACGATACGAAGATGCAAGTCTTGTTTATACAGGTTTAACAAAACACGATGAACTTCGTATCGGTGGATGGAATACAAAAGTTACAAGAAACGTTTACAACGAACTACCATCTTATATAAATTAATTTTTCCAAACCATGTATTTTTCCCAATTGATTTCACAGTGGATTTTTGCGTGCGAGATTGTTTTTTCTCGGATAAATTTTCGGTGTATTTTTAACTTTCTTAAAAACCAACAAACATCTCTGAGCTTCTTCCGCCAAATCATAATCAAGTTTTTCAACAAAGTCTAATCCTAATATTTTCAAGGCTTTTTCCGCCTGAAAAAGTTCCTCGTCCGCCCCTTTTGATTTATATGCAACAAAATACCCGCCATTTTTAACAAACGGTGAGGAATATTCCGCAATGACCCTTAAATCGGCTAATGCCCTTGTCGTAACGACATCAAATGCTTCTTTTTTTTCAAAATCCTCAATTCTTGTACAAATCGGGTGAAGATTTTCAAGAGAAAGTTCATTTTTTGCCAATTCGACAAATTTTATTTTTTTCGCAATGGAATCAATCGCAAAAACCTCAACCTCCGGAAAATTCAACGCAATCGGTATCGACGGAAATCCGCCGCCTGTACCGATATCAGCTATATTTTTCGGCAATCCGTATTTTTCAAAAAAATTCTTTATCGCCAAACAATCGGGAATATGCTTTTCCCTCAATTTTTGCACATCATTTTTACTCATCAAATTTGTGTGAGCATTGTATTCTTCAAAAAGTTTTATAAATTGTTCCGTTTTCATAAGCCGTTTTGAATTTCCGAAGTAATTTTTGCATACAAATCATTGCCGAGCTTATTTCTCATATCATTAATTCGGACGTCGATTTTTCTGATATTATCGGGGTTCGGCTGTTTCAACATAAGTGCTTTTGCCAAAAGATACGATTTTAAAGCATCTTCATTCGTTCCGGATTGATAATAATAATCCCCGAGCTGAATATATGTCGAAGCTATCAAAACGTTATCTTTCAACTCTTTTGCGGCATTTAAGGCTTTCAAAGAATAATCCGATGCAATAGTCAAAGATTTTGATTGATAGATTGATGCGAGTTTTGAATAAGCAAAATATAAGCCGTCCCAATTATTATAAGCCTCATCGGTCTTTATGGCTTCTTCATAGTATTTTGCCGCCTTGTCCGTCAAATTCTGCTCCTCGTAAATTCCTGCAATATTTGCATAAGCAGAAGAAATAAACGAGTTTACGGAATAATCATTTGACGTTTGAACGCATTTTACGTACATTTTGAACGCTTTTTCCACGCTGCCTGCATCATCAAACATTAATCCGAATTTGAAACAACATTCGCAAATTAACTTTTTGTCGTCAATTTCGGTCGCAATTCTCAAAGCCTCTGTATAATACGAATTTGCGGTTTCGATATTTGAATTATTTGTTTCAATTTCTGCTAAATTCAATAAAACTCTGATATTAAAAGGCAAATCTGAAGTATCTTTATTAGCCAAAATCAATTCGTACATCTTTTTAGCCTGTTGATGATTATAAATCTCCGAATAAATTTCAGCCATGTTGAATAATGCATTATTCGCCTTTTGCAAATTGGTTTGCAAATAGAGTTTATATGCGATTTCAAAGTATTTCAAAGCCTCATCGGGATTTTGCATTTTTCTGTGACAATAAGCCGTCTGCATAACGATAATCGGCTTAGCCTCGGCATAATCAGCCGATTCGGTCATATTATAGGCTTTGTTATAAATCGAAAGAGCTTTTTCAAAATTAAATTCCTGTTCTGCAAGACTTGCCTCGTTCAAAACATCAGCAAGTGTTTCCACAGGTTTTTCGGGAATTTCATTTGAAATTTGATGATTATTTCTTCTTTGAATTTGCGAAAGTGCAGGCCGCATATATTGCTGAATATCGTTGCGATTATTGTTAAATTGCATTTCTTCCCTGTCTGCTCTGATTGATTCTGCATTAGGAACTTTTAAATTCAATTTATTCAGCAAACGCAATTCTTCGTTTGTAAGCTCAAATTTTTTAGCTCTCATATTGTTGCGAATTCGAGTTTCCATACCTCTCGGAGCAGGCTTGATTGTTCTTTTTGGAGCAATATTGGATTCCGAAAAATTCCAATCGTTTTGAATACTTTTTGAATAGCTCAAATAATTATAATCGACGCCTTTCGTTTGCGTTTGAGCAGGTGCGGCAGGAATTGTAACGTTTTCGGCAGCATTTTTGTGATATGCGGATTCACGACGCATTGTACTTCTCGAAATTACCAAATCTCTTTCGGCGGGCTTTTTCGGAAGCTGTGATTCATATAAATCATGAAGATAATTATGAATATCATGTGTCGTTTGTGCGTTCAACGTCGTCATAACGGTGTTTTTCACATAATCCTTCAGATAAATATTGTTTCCTTCACGGCAAAGCAGCATTCTTTCCTCAAGATAAACCAACTCATCTTTTGTAGATAAATTTTGAGTTATAAGAAAATCTTCGCTGACACCCGTTCTGATTAAAGACAAAAACCATAAAGTTTTGAAAAATCTTTCGGGAATTAATGATAAAACTTTTGAAATAAGAAAATCAAAAATTATCATTTTCTTTTTGGAATAATCGTTGTAAACACTACCGATAGAAAGGTTCAGAAGTTTTGCAACATTTATCAAAAGTGAAATATACAAATAGTGTCCTTTTGAAGCAATAAATGCATTTTCGTAAGTTTCATCATTTGCTTCAAGCCCGTTTTTATTCAAAAGTTTTATAAATTCTTCTTTTCCGTAAAGTTTAATTATTGCGAAATTCGACTCTTTACCCGACGGCAAAGCCTTGTCGGAGATATTTCTCGAAGTAATAATAACCTTAATTTTATCAATTTGAGAAATATGGTTGATAAAGTTCATTATATCTGCGTGAAGCTGATATTTTTCGGGTTCAACGGAATCGAAAACGAATAACATCGGATTTGTGCCGCTTTTGATGTAAGCATTTATCCTGTCTGCAAAAACAGACGATTCGACTTTCGGCAAAAATATATGACGTTCTGTTCTGTATCTCACAAAATCCGTATGGATTGACAGAAGCACATCGTCCAAATTTGTCGATTCAAAACAATTTACCCGAAAAACGAGAATCGAATTATCAACAACTTTCGGAAGAAGATTTGTAAGTGTCGATTTTCCGCAGCCCATAAATCCGTGCAAAATAAACGAATTATTTCCGCTGCTCAAAAACGTCATCAACTTTTGAAAAGTTTCAAAATCGTGTGATAAAACCTCATCTTCCCTCTCGGTCAACTGAATAGGGAATTTAGGTTTCAAACTTTCAAAATCCGGAACTCTTGCCAGCATAAAACTGCCGACACCCGCAATCGACGACATAAAATCCTTCATTTCCGAATTTAAAAAGTTATAATACATACAACTATATTACAATATTTTTACAATTATTTAAACACCCAAAAATAAAAAAGACCGTTTAAACGGTCTTTAATTCACACACTTTACTTTACACTTTTTGTTATAAGGTGTTGTTTGCCACCTTTATTTTTTCACCTTTACACAAGAGGCTGCCCGCTGCTTTGCGAGGAACTATGCTCATTTACATAGTTTTTTGTTTACACTTATATAAAGTTTTTTCCTGTCAAAAAATTGCCTTTTTTCATTCGTTTGTATGAACTTTTGTAAAGCAGGATTTCATGACAAAATAAAATGTTAAAATGGGAGAGAAGTAAAGATTGCAAGGAAAGGGCAAAAATATGACGAAGAAGCTCAAAATCGGATTTGGCTGTGACCATGGCGGAATAAATTTGAAAAACAAGTTAATTGAAATTTTGAAAGACGAATATGAAGTTGAAGATTTCGGAACATACACTGCCGAATCGACAGATTATCCTATCCACGCAAAGAAAGTTGCAGATGCAGTTGTTGCGGGAAAAGTTGACAGAGGAATTATTTGCTGCGGTTCAGGAATAGGGGTTTCTATTGCGGCTAACAAGGTAAAAGGTGCAAGAGCGGTTGTTTGCACGGATACGACTTCGGCTCGTTATTCAAGAATGCACAATGATGCAAATATTTTATGCCTTGGTGAAAGAATTGTCGGTGTGCTTTTAGCAGAAGACATTTGCCGTATTTGGCTTGAAACGGACTTTGAAGGTGGTCGTCATCAACGCAGAGTTGACATGTTGAACAATATGTAAAATATTTTCCAAACTATAAAAAGGCTTTTCGGATTATTAATCGGAAAGCTTTTTTAAAGCAAATTGAGTCCTCAAAATATCAATAATTTCAACATTAAATTTTGCCCAAAAAACTCCTTAAAATCCCACAAAAATTTTTGACAAAAAAAACTTTTATCATACAATATATATAGTCGAACATCAGCGGTGGCATGTCGCAGATGTTTCAGTAAATCACCGTCAGGGATTGGCGTAGATTTAGCGGTCGGCAGGTTCGAAAGATAATCGGTAAGGACTTGGGATTGGCGAAGTCGAGCGGTCGGGCAGGTTCTGAAGATAATCGGTAAGGACTTGGGATTGGCGAAGTCGAGCGGTCGGGCAGGTTCTGAAGATAATCAGAAAGAACGCAAGATTGGCGAAGTCGAGCGGTCGGCAGGTTCTGAAGATAGTCAACAAGAATGCAAGATTGACATAAATCTAAAAGTCAGCAACGATAGCAGAGTCAATTTCCGAAACGGTTACACAGTAAAGAAAAGGAGAAAACTATGCCTAAATTAAAAACTCACCGTTCAGGTGCAAAACGTTACAAAGTAACTGCTTCAGGTAAAATTCTCAGAAGAAAAGCAGGTATCGGACACCTTCTTCAACACAAAGACGGTTCAAGAAAAAGAAAAATCTTCAAGATGTGTGAAATTTCAGGAACTCATTACAAATTGATTTCCAAAGAACTTCCATACAAGAAGTATTCACGTTAATTGAGAAGAAAGGAAGAAGACAATGAGAGTTAAACGCGGAAACGTATTAAGAAAAAGACATAAAAAAATCTTGAAGCTTGCAAAAGGTTTTCAAGGTGCAAGAAGCAGAATTTTCAAGGTAGCTAACACTGCCGTAATGAAAGCATTGAAATACAAATACAGAGACAGACGTCACCTCAAGAGAAACATGAGAAGACTTTGGATTGTTAGAATCAATGCAGCAACAAGACAATATGGTATGAGCTACTCAAAGTTTATGAACGCATTGAAAAAATCAAACGTAACTGTAAACAGAAAAATGTTAGCAGATATGGCAGTTAACCAACCCGAAGCATTTTCGGTTATTGTTGAAACTGCAAAAGCAAATGCATAGTTCTTAAACTGAAATAAAGTTAAGCGGAGTCAAAAGGCTCCGCTTTTTTATTATTTATAATTCATAAAGCTCAAACTCCTTCAAAAAGCCTCTGAATTCTTATTATCAAAGAGTTTCAAGCTCATTTGAATGATATTTATTTGGTAACAAATTATGAAAAATTTTAAAATTTATGGAAATTTGTCTATAATTTTAATAAGACAAAATTTATGAAAGGTAAAAGAATGGCTGCGAAGGATAAAGAAAAAGATACCGAAAAAGTCACGGATAAAAGCAAAGCATTAAGTCTTGCGATAGAAAAAATCGAAAAAGATTTCGGCAAAGGATCAATAATGAAGTTAGGCGACAGACCGTCAGTATCGACGGAATGCATACCGACCGGGGCATTATCGTTAGATGTTGCTTTAGGGATAGGCGGAGTACCGAGAGGCAGAGTAATCGAAATTTACGGTCCTGAAAGCAGCGGTAAAACAACACTTGCACAGCACATCGTAGCCGAATGTCAGAAAAAAGGCGGAATTGCGGCATTTATAGATGCAGAACACGCACTTGACCCTGAATATGCAAGAAATTTAGGTGTAAATGTTGACGAATTATTGATTTCACAGCCTGACACAGGCGAACAGGCACTTGAAATTACGGAAGAACTTGTACGTTCAGCGGCAGTTGATGTTATCGTTGTTGACTCGGTTGCAGCACTTGTTCCGAAAGAAGAAATCGAAGGAGCAATGGAAGACAAGCAAATGGGGTTACAAGCTCGTTTGATGTCAAAAGCCTTGAGAAAATTGACAAGCATTGTTTGCAAAACGAACACGACAGTAATTTTCATCAACCAATTAAGACAAAAAATCGGTGTTATGTACGGCAGCCCTGAAACAACCACAGGCGGTAACGCTTTGAAATACTATTCAAGCGTACGACTTGATATCAGAAGAACGGAAACACTTAAAAAAGATGATAAAGAATACGGCAACCACGTCAGAGTAAAGGTTGTTAAAAACAAAGTTGCACCCCCGTTCAGAATTGCAGAATTTGACATTATTTTCGGTAAAGGCATATCAAAAGTCGGTTGTATTTTAGATATGGCAGTTAATTTCAACATCGTAAACAAAGCTGGAGCATGGTTCAGCTACGGAGAAGAAAAGCTCGGACAAGGCAGAGATAAAGCCATTGATGCAATCACCTCAAACCCCGAAATGCTTGCTGAAATTGACGGAAAAGTAAGAGCAAAACTTGCGGAAAAAGACTAATTTCGGCTTTACAATCGAAAAACAAAATGCAAAATTAAAAAGGATAATCAAGTTGATTATCCTTTTTTAAATCTTTTAAAATGCTTAATTTTGAATTATTAGCACTTGCCCATCCATAATTTCAAAACAGGAATTAAAGCGACCAAAATCAAAGCCACAACAAAAGCAATTCCTGTAAGGATACAGAAAAACAAAGTGTGTGACATGTGTTCATAAAATCCTGAGAACACACCTGCTACAAGGTTTCCGAAGAAACTTGATAAAAGCCATACACCCATAAGAATTGAAGCGAATTGAGCAGGTGCAAGTTTTGTAACAAGTGACAAACCGACAGGTGATAAACACAACTCGGCAAGTGTTGCCGTGAGGTAAGTAAATACTAACCAAAGCGGAGAAACCAAAGTTGTATCACCGTGGGTAAAGTGAGCTGCCACAGCCATAATCAAGGTTGATGCCCCAATCAAACCGAGAGCGGTTGCAAATTTAACAACAGATGTCGGCTCTTGATTTTTTTCGGCAAGCCAGCTCCAAAGCATAGACATAACAGGAGCAAGCAAAATAATAAACAACGCATTACAAGATTGGAAATATCCCGTCGGGATAACAAATTCACCGACTTGTCTTTGCGTTGAATTTTCCGCAAACAAAGTGAATGAGCAACCTGCTTGTTCAAAGCAAACCCAGAAGAAAATAGAGAATGTCATTAATACAAACAATGCATATATTCTTCTTTTTTCTCTTGTTGTAAGTTTTTTACGAACGACAACGTCTTCTTCTTCCGTACTTGATGTTACGACTTCTGTTTGAACAGGCTTTAAACCGTGTTCGCCCAAAAGCTTATTTTCTTCAAGTTTATAAGTAATATAACCGATTATGATACCTAAACCTGCAGCCATAAAACCGTATTTAAAGCCGAAATAATAAGCCAAAGTACCGCAAACCAAAGGTGAGAAGAACGCACCTAAATTGATACCCATATAAAATATCGTAAAGCCTGCATCACGTTTTTGTTTATCATCACCGTAAAGCATACCGACGATTGTACTTATGTTCGATTTAAAGAAACCGTTTGCAATAATCATAAGAGTCAAACCGAGAGCGAAGATAATCAAAGCATAGTTTTTAAAACATTCAAAACCGCTTGCGGCAAGGGTAAATAAGCCGATTGCCATAACTATTGCACCGATTGAGATACATTTTCTTTGACCCAAATATTTATCGGCAATATAACCGCCGATTAACGGAGTCAAATAAACAAGCCCTGTGTACCAGCCGTAAATATTTCCGGCATATTGTGTTGCAAGTTTTTCATCCATACCTTGAAACAAATATTGAATAAGGTATAAAACGAGCAATGCACGCATACCGTAGTAGGAAAATCTTTCCCACATTTCGACCGAGAATAATAAATATAAACCTTTCGGGTGTCCACCCATAACATTTTTAAACATAGCATAATTATAATTGCACACAGAAAAACAATCTGCAAGAAAATATTTATGTTTGTAACAAAAAAAAGCGAAATTGACAACAGCAAACAGAGAAAATATAATAAAATATATGTATTGTAAAAGTTGCAAATTTTTAGAACACGGCATATTTTTCAAATTTTTTCCTGACGATTCATTATCGGTAAAGCCTTGCTGTAATATGGACGCAGCCCCCGGAGAGGAACAAATATATCTTCGAGATAATTATTACAGCGGAGAAATCGACTGGAGCGAAATTCTAAGCAATATTAGAAAAAACAGGGACAATGCACGCAAAGGAATATTGAATAAGCATTGTAAAAAATGTTGGGAATTAAAGGAGCAAGATTGGGACGAAGAAGATTATTTTTCGGAAATAACACTTGCCCCCGTTTCGAGATGTAATGCAAGATGTGTTTATTGTTTTGTCGGAAATCATGAAGATTTTTATAATTCAACGCAAGAGCACGACATGTTACCGATATTAAAAGACATGCAGGAAAAGGGGCTTCTACGGTTTGACGGCTGTTTGAGATATATGGGTGGAGAACCGACTTTAATGCCGAATTTTGAGCAGATTACGGATTTATTTGTAGAAAATAATGTACCGGAAATTTATCTTCCTACATCGGGGATAAAATTTTCCCGTGCAATAGAAAGAGCTTGTGAAAAAATAGATAAATGCGAAATTTTCATTTCCATTGACTCGGGAAGCCCCGAAACATATCAAAAAATCAAAGGTATTAATGCTTATAACATAGTTCTCGACAGTTTGAAAAGATATGCAAGTAAAGAAAAAAAGAAAAAGCATTTGATTTCTAAATACATTATCATTCCTAAATATAATGATAACACAACAGAAATCGACAAATGGATTAAAGATTCAACGGAAAACGGTATAACAACACTTTCTCCCGATGTTGAATATTCTTATATAGAAAAACCTGAGAATGAAAAATATCTCAAACATATTCTCAAATTATTAAAATATTCTTGTCAACAAATAGAAAAACACGAATGTTTAATAGATGAATGCGTGGTATATCGCAGAGTTATTCTGGCATGGGAAGAAAAAAACAAAGAAAAACTTCAAAATGACATTGCATCAGAAACACAAAAAATTGACATAAGTGATTTAACTTATGAAGATTTTTCGAAAATAACAGACAAAATAATCGAAGACAATGGCATTTGGAACAAACCGAAATTAAAATTAATATCAAAAAAAGAAATAACAAATTACCCCGATTTTGAAAAAATAGTTTATGATTGCCTTGCAAAAAGTTTTGATATAATTGTTACAACGAATGCAAATGAATTTTCGCCAATCATTGCAGAATTTTTAAAGATAGGAAATATAAAAATTTTCACGGACGAAAACGGCATAAATACTTAC
This sequence comes from uncultured Candidatus Melainabacteria bacterium, assembly GCA_934754505.1. GTDB lineage: Bacteria > Cyanobacteriota > Vampirovibrionia > Gastranaerophilales > Gastranaerophilaceae > RUG841. The sequence continues at coordinate 41,082 of CAKVIE010000015.1, read as the reverse complement.
AAATATCTGCAAATAGCACCTGAAAAAATATGTGTAACAGCTATTTAGCAATAATTCAAACTTTATGTAAAGTTATGTAACATTTAAAATAAAAAAACACAAAAAAAGGCAATTTATTTTTTGAGAGTTGTTCATGCAGGAGTAGGGTGATTAAATCCGAATGTGTGTATAGAAAGTGTGATAAAAATGGCAATTACTCCGGTAAGTTCAATTAATTTTGTTTCAGCGAAAGCAGTAGAAGACAAGAAAGTAACGAACCCGATTAAGACAGCTGCTCCTGCAGTAGAAAACAAAGCTCCTGAGGCAGGTGCATTAAGAGCATATTTTATGGGAGGTAATGCTGTTTCATTTAGCGGTTTTCCCGTTAGCACAGGCGGATTTGTAACAAAGAAGATAGATGATGTTCCTTGCTGCTGCTGCGGAGGCAGAATGGTAAGAGCAGGAGAAATGGATAAGAAAGCTCGTGAATTTTCAGGAATCAAGGGCGAGAAATTAGCAGATAAAATTACAGAAGATAAAGACTTTTTCAGAGCACCACAGAGAGTTGTAATGATGCTTGCAGCAGATGAAGCCCGCAAACACCCCAATTATGATTTAACAGCAGCAAAAAATGCAGCAGGTAAAGGATTAAAAGAAAAGACACAAAATTACTGCATTAATTCATTGAGAGAAGCTGATACAGCAGTTAAAGCAGCTTACGGCGAAAAAAATCCGACATCACAAATTATTGCGGAAGAAATTGAAAAATTAAATAAAGGACAAATCAACAGACAAGGATTTACGGATAAGCTTGTTGCACAACAAGGTTCACTTGACCCTGTAACTTATGAAAAAGTTATGGCTGCGGCAATGGATATGCCGATAGACTTTTCAGAAGTTAAAAAGGCATTCGGTCAAGCAGGCGGAAGTGCAACGAGCATTGCAAAATCATTATTAAAACAATCAACACAAACTATTGAACACATTCACCCGAAATCATTAGGCGGCCCGAATGCAACACAAAACTTCATTGCAGAATGTGGTGATTGCAACTGGCCGAGAGGAAATTCATCATACTTACAATGGTTAAAGGTTCACCCTGAATACCCGCTCAAAGCACAAGATCATATTGAATGGTTCCAACAACAGGTAGTAGATGGCAAAATCGACTCAAGATATGATGATTACGGTATTGACGTTAAGAAAACATTATCAAAAGAAACCAACGGACAAATTGAATTAAAGGTATTAAATCCCGAAAAAATCAAAGAACTCAGAGAAGCTAAAAAAGCAGGGCAAGACGTAAATGTTTCTGAAATAATAGCTGAAGAATACGGCGAAAAGAAACCGGAAAAAGAAGAAGAAGTTGCATAAGTCAACAATAAATTTAAAAAGAGGTTTTGTTTAATTACAAAGCCTCTTTTTTAATATCATCTCTAAGTCTGAAAGCATTATACAATTCAACCGCCGACATAATGAACAGCAAACCGAAAACGAGAATATATGATTTTTGACCATAAACAAAAACCTTTGATGAGTTCATAACAGGGGGAAAAACATTCATCAAAACCCCGACAATATTTCCCAAAACGCCGACTGCAACATAGAAGAAGCAAGTCATAACACTGACGGTTGTTCCGGTAATTTCGTAAGGATTTGTCTGGTGGATTAAAGGAACTAAAATCGGCGACATACTTGCCCCGGGAGCGAGCAAACAGAAGAACAAACCAATCATCGGATTTTTGAAATTAAAAATTACACACAGAAGAAGTGAAAGGAACACGAAAAATCCGACACTTGCACAAATTTGAAGAAAAATAACTTTTTTTCCGTGGAAAATTCTGCTTAAAGCCGCAACACCCATGCCCGAAAACGAAGAGATAACCGCCGAAACGGAAAGAAACCACGCAGCATTAGCGGAAGAAATCATGGTGAAATCCTCGAGGAATTTTTTTCCGATAACGGTTAAAATAACGTAATATAGCCCAAAATTTAGAGCAGCGAAAAAGAAAATATTGATATTATGTTTGTTTTTGAAAGCGAGTTTAAACGGTTCAAATCCGATGTGAATTTTGTGATTAACAGGATTGTGAGAAAAAGTTTTAACCCCGATAAGGAACAAAACGGTAAAGATAAGAGCCGAAAACCCGAATATTTCCATAGCAGGCCGCCAGCCAATATTATCAACAAGGATAACGAAAGGTGCTTGAGCGAGAATACCGCCGATATAACCGACAAAAAATAAAATCGAAAGAATTATACCGAAATTTTTGTCGGCGAAGCATTTTTTAATTTCTTTAACCATGCTCAAATAGAAAGTACCGGCACCGATTCCGACCAAAATTCTGCTTAAATACAGAGTCCAAATTGAATGAGATAAAGGAAATAAAACAGACCCTATACAAAAAATTACCGCACCAAAGGCAATAACTCTTAATCCGCCGTATTTGTCCACCATAAGCCCGACGAAAAGCTGATTTACGGCATAAACATACATAAAAACCGAAGCCAAAGCGGTTATATATGGTGCCGAAACCTGCAATTCACTTTGCAAAACATCGAAAATCGGTCCCGGAACAGCAACTCTTTGTACGTTATTTAAAAAGTAAAACCCTATCCCTACAAATATTAAAAAGATGTGAATATAATATTTTTTCATACACCTTGTAATTTACAACGGCAGAAAAAATTTTTCAATATTTTTGCGTTAAAATTAAAATATGGATAAAAGAAAATTATACATACTTGCAATTTTATATGTGGCATTTATTGCCCTCGGGCTGCCCGACCAGCTTCTCGGAATAGCTTGGCCGACAATGAGAGCGGAATTTAATAAACCTCTTGATGCGGCAGGATTATCCGCATTTTTGGTAACAATTTTCACATCATTATCAGGATATTTAAACGGATATATTGCGGCAAAATTCTCGGTGCAAAAAATCTTATCGGTAAGTGTATTTTTAACGGTAATAGGACTTTTCGGCTATGCAATAAGCCCAAATTGGCTGATATTTCTTTTATTCGCAATCCCGACAGGACTTGGAGCAGGCTCGGTTGACAGTGTTTTGAACAATTTTGTTTCCAAAAACTATGCCTCACGACACATGAGCTGGCTTCACGCATTTTGGGGAATAGGTTCGACAGTCGGACCTTTGATTATGACAGGTGTTTTTGCAGTTGGAATGGGCTGGAGAGCAGGCTATGCAATCGTTTCGGGAATTCTATTTTTGATGACAATTTTATTTATTGCAAGCAAAAAACTATGGACTGACTCAAAAGAGGAAGAACAAAACAAGAAAAAAGAATTTAAAAATATCTCGTCATTAAATACATTTTTGAGTGCGTCGTTCTTTTTCATCTATACATCAACAGAGGGCGGAATAGGACTTTGGATTTATTCGGTTATGACGGAAGCTCGAGGAATTGAGCCGATTTTAGCGGGAACTTTGGTTGCAATTTATTGGGGTTCTTTGACCGTCGGCAGAATTATCATCGGATTTGTTACGAAAAAATTCAGTGATAAAACGATAATTATGACATCTTTGTTAATCGTTCTTTCAGCAATGCTTATGCTTTGCAACCCGAGTAAAATTACAACAATTTTGGGCTTGATTTTAGCGGGCATGGGTCTTTCGGGAATTTATCCCTGCACGATGAACGACACTCACAGACGATATGAAGAAGTCACGGCAGATATTTTAACGGGACATCAAGTCGGAGCGGCAAGTTTGGGATTTGGACTTATTACTCCGCTTTTAGGCTTCGTTATTCAAAGAATAGGTTTAAATTTTCTACCTGTAATTTTGACATTTTTTGCTTTTTATATGATAATTATCGAAAGTCGATTGAGAAAATTATCAAAATAATCTAATTTTTCAAAAAAGTTTTAACCGAAATAAACTATAAATAAAAATGCAAAAAACCGTAAACACAATTTTTAAATATTCTTTTTCCACAGCATTACTAATTTTGATTATAATCGGGATAAAACTTAGAATTGATGCTTTGAATTTTTCATTGGATATTTATTTTGATGAAATGGCATTGTTAAACAATATTGTTGATAGAAGAATTTTAAACTACTTTACGATATTAAACGATAGCCAATGCTGTCCTCCGTTTTTTATGATTTTCGGAAAAATTTTATATTTATTTTTCGGATATAATCCCAAAACTTTACGAACAGCAACCGGTTTTATCCCGTCTATATTATCATTATTTGCTTTTGTATACTTATGTTTTATTGTTTTTAAAAACAAATTATCAATTATCTTTTCAGTTTTTTTATTCACTTTTCAGGTCGAAATTATACGCCAAGCAGGAATGTTCAAGCCATATTCCTTTGATACCTTGATTACATCAATTATAGTTATATCTATACTTAAACTTGACAAAATCAAAGAAAAATTATTACCAAAACATTACTTTATTTTGGGACTTTTAGCCGGTATTGCCATTTTATGTTCTTATCCGTCAATGTATATAATACTAAGCAGTTTTTGCATCATTTTATTAAGAGAATACATCGTAAATAAACATATCAATATTAAAAATACTTTCTGTTTTTTAATACCGTTTACGATAATATTCTTATTTATGTTATTTAAAATATTCATACCGACGGCAAATAATCTCGAATTACAAGAATATTGGACAAATATAGAACCTTTCTTGCCAATAAACTATTGGCAAACTATCGACTTAATCTGTTTTTTATTTACACAAAATTATATATTCAGTATTATTGTTTTTATTGTTTCTTTTGCATATATGTTTCAAAAAAACAAATTTTTATGCGGATTAATATACTTACCAATATTGATAAATATTTTGACAGGATTTTTGAAAATTTACCCAATGTCCGGTAGAACAATATTATATCTTCTTCCATTGTCATTTATTTTATTTTCTTATCCGATAGAAAAAATCAACTTCGCAAAAAGAAATCAGTTACACATAAATATTTTAATTTTATTATTATATTTTTCTTTTACAAATTTTTCAGGAGTTATAAATAAAGAAAAAGCAAACAGAAATTTCACAACTTTCACGACAGGAGAATATTATTATAACGCTCTGAAAAATATTGATATTTCTGAAAAAACATGGGTATTACTTACTCAGGAGCAGAGTTTTGTATTTGAAAGTCTATACACAAGATATACCCCACCCCAAGAGAAGAAAAATTTAAAACTTTATTATACGAGAATATCCGATGTTTTACTACTTGAAAAATCAGATATAATAATGTATTATCCGATGAAATCTTACTTGGAAAATTTTGTAATAAAAAAAAGCTCCCGAGATATTGATTTTTTAGAAGATATAATAAAAAACCATTGCAGTGTGTTATTGACGAAAAATGTAGAATACGGCACACTTATAGAGTGTAAATTTAAATAATATAATCTTTCAGGGCAAATTTATTTTTAGAATGTTTTAATTTCATAACCGCAGCATTTTCAATCTGGCGGATTCTTTCTTTGGAAAAGCCCGTTTCTCTGCCTATTTGTTCCAAAGTTTTAGGAACGGCACCCGAAATACCGAACCTGTCAACGAGAACTTTTCGCTCACGTTCGTTAAGCTCAAGCAAAAGTTTGTTCAAATCACGTTTAAAGAAATATTTTTGAACCGATTTTTCGGGGAATTCGGAATTTTCATCTTCTATATAATCTCCTAATGTCAAATTTTCGGTGACAGGTGATTCCAGACTAATCGGATCTCTTTGCATAGCATTGAGGATTGACTGAACTTTTTTAACGGAAATATTCATCTTTTTTGCAATTTCATCAGGAGTAGCTTCCCTGTCAAATTTAAGATGAAAAATGTTGGACACTTTTTTAAGCTGACGAATTTTTTCCGCCATGTGAACAGGAATTCTGATAGTTTTAGAGTGGTTTGCAATAGCTCGAACAATGGTTTGTTTAATCCACCAAGTCGCATAAGTGCTAAATTTAAAACCTTTTTTGTAATCATATCTGTCAGCTGCTCTAATCAACCCCAAAGAACCTTCCTGAACCAAATCCAAAAACAAAACACCTTGCCCCGTGTACTTTTTGGCAATACTTACAACAAGACGCAAATTCGCCTGAATTAATTTTTTCTTTGCGTTTTTGTCGCCTTCTGCGGATAAACGTCCGAGTTCAAGTTCTTCCGAATGTTTTAAAAGCTTTTCTCTGCCAATATCTTTTAAATAGGATTGCAGCAAATCATCTTTGTAAACAATAGTATTAAAAGTCTGCAAGTTGTCATCGTTGTTTTCGACTGCAAAATCAGTATCAGTACAATAAAAATCTTTCATTTTCATACTCCGGTTCATTACTCTGATAAATTTGACGAAAAAAGAGGTATTTTGTTTCAAACGAATTTGTATTATTATAAAGGCATGAATTATTTTGAAAGAGCAAAAACATTTAGAGCAAAAAAACGTCTGGGACAAAATTTTCTGATTGATGGAGCTGTAATTGATAAAATCATAGAAACAGCAAATATTTCAGAAAACGACACAGTTGTTGAAATCGGCGGCGGCTTGGGCTTTGTAACGGAAAGACTTGTTGAGTCGGCAAAAAAGGTTTATGTTATTGAACTTGATGAAGATATGGTCAAAGAGCTTAAAAAAATTAAAGCCGATAACCTCGAAGTTATCCATGCGGATATTTTGAAAACCGATATTTCTCAATTTGGAGAAAATATAAAGATTGTCGCAAACATTCCATATTACATAACAAGCCCGATTATTGCACATTTGCTCGGAGAAGTTGACGACCTCGACAATAAAAATCGAAAATCAATTTCGGAAATAATTATGATGACTCAATATGAGGCAGCTTTGAGAATAACGGCAGACGAAAAATCGGAAAATAAAGCTTACGGATTGTTGACAATTTTAGCAAATTTCAATGCAGATACGGAGATGGTGGAATTTGTAAAAGCAAAATCGTTTTTCCCTGCTCCGAAAGTTAATTCAGCCGTAATAAAATTCACGGTAAAAGATAAACCGATGTTGGATTTATCGGATTACGGATTTTTCAAACGAGTATGTAAGGCTTGCTTTGGAACAAGAAGAAAAAATATCAAAAACTCCCTTGTTACGGCAGGATTTGCAAAAGAAACCGTAAAAAAAGTTTTGGAAGAAATGAAGATTAGTGAAAATACACGAGGAGAAACTCTTTCTATTGAAGAAATAGGCAGACTGTCCGAACAATTAAAGGATAATAACTAATGGAAAGAATAATATTAAAAGCACCGGCAAAGATAAATTTTACACTTGATGTAAAAGGCAAAAGAGAAGACGGCTACCACGATATAAGAAGTATTATGCATACGATAAGCCTTTACGACTATATTACGGTAGATGTAGAAAAAGAACACAACTGCAAAGAAATAATAATCAACGGAAATTCTGACGAAATACCTTACGATGAAAGGAATTTAGCTTGGAAAGCAGCAAATGCATTTTTAGAAAAAGCAAACATCTGTCAGGCGAAAGTTGCGGTTTACATTGATAAAAAAATCCCCGTAGCAGCAGGGCTTGCAGGCGGCAGTACCGATGCGGCAGCCGTATTAAAAGGCTTAAATGAAGTTTATGAAAATATTTTATCCGAACAACAAATTCATGAAATTTGTTCAAAATTAGGTTCAGACTTAAACTTCTGTTTCAGAGGCGGCTGTGCAATTTGTTCATCAAGAGGAGAAAAAATCCAATCACTTCCATACTTAGAGCTTCCAATTTCTGTTGTAAAACCGAAAAACTTTGGAATAAGTGCCAAAGAAGCCTATGAAGAATTTGATAAACAAGACAAATTAACAGAAAGTTCTTCAACGGAAAAACTTTTGTATCTTATATTAAGAGGGGATTTTGATTCGAGTTTGATAAACAACGATTTAGAAAAGCCTTTATGCGATAAATATAACCAATTAAAAAACATAAAAAGATTTCTAAAAAACAGTAATATGACAGGCAGCGGGCCGACGTTTTTCGTTGTTGGTAAAAAATTAGATGTGATATTTGAACCTGATGAATTTACTGTTCACGAGAATCTTGAAACAGCACCGGGAGGCATTGAAATAATTGCAAGACAATAAAACAAATCTATCTGCAACCGAAAAAATCAACCCGAATACTGTAAACATTGACATTTCGGAAACAGAACAAATTGTTGAAATGATAAACGCAGAAGATTTCAATGCAGTAAAAGCTGTTCAAAAATGTATTCCCGAAATAGCAAAAGCAGCAGACATTATTGCCGAGAACTTCAATAACGGCGGCAGATTAATATATTTTGGAGCAGGAACAAGCGGAAGATTAGGTGTTTTAGACGCATCAGAGTGTCCGCCGACATTTTCAGCCCCGCAAGGAATGGTTGTCGGTCGAATAGCAGGCGGTGACTATGCACTTCGCAATGCAATAGAAGGTGCGGAAGACAACCCGATTGCAGCAGAAAGAGATTTCAACGAATTAAACATAAATAAAAACGACACAATAACGGCAATTTCAGCAAGCGGCAATGCTGCGTATGTCGTTCGAGTTTTGGAACTCGGAAAACAAAAAGGCTGTAAAACAATAGCCGTAACATCAAATATCAATGCAAAGACAAAACCGTTTGCAGATGTGTTTATTTGTGCGGAAACAGGTGCCGAAGTCATTTCCGGTTCAACAAGAATGAAAGCAGGCACTGCACAAAAATTAATTTTGAATATGCTCACAACAACAGCAATGATAAAAATCGGCAAGGTTTATAAAAACTACATGATAGATGTTAAACCGACAAATGAAAAACTCAAAATCAGAGCAGCTAAAATCACTTCTCAAATTGCTGAAACTGATGAAATAACAGCAGAAAATGAACTTAAACAAAACGGTTATAAAATAAAACCTGCCATTTTAAAATTAAAATACGGCATTGAGCTTGCAAAAGCCGAAGAAATTTTAAAACAAAACAAAGGTATTTTGAGAAAAGTCTTTGAACAAATTGAAAAAGAAAATTAATCCTCTTCAAGATATTCAATCAACTTGCCCATATACTGTTCGAGAGAAGATAATTTAGTTTCCATAGAGTTAATCTTTTCTGCGAGCATTTCAGTTTCAGCAGTCTTTTCGGCAATTAAATCATTTTGCTCTGCAATATGATTTAAGAGCTCTTTGATTTCATCATCTTTGTCTGAAGTATCATCAACCTTTTCATAAGAAAGCTCAACCATACGTTGTTGAGAATTTTTTTCATTTTGTTCAATCAAATCAGCAATAGTATGCAGATTTTCATTAATTTCGGCATAAGAATTTTGAATAAGATTGTAAGCCGCATCAATGCTACTTTCTGTTTCATTATCCTTAACAAGTTTTTGAGCTGTATTTTTTTCTTCTGTCAAAAGTTCCTCTTGTTTTGCAAGAATTTCTGTTTGATTTTGAAGAATTTGTTGAAAAGCCGCTTGCAATCCTACACTTAACTGCGTTATTTTCGCATCACTGTTTTCTTGCGCTTTTACAATGTTTTCGATAGTTCTATTATATTTTTCAAACAACTGACGGAGTTGGTTGACAGTTTCTTCACCTTGGGTTAAAAGGGATTGATTTTGTTGACCAAGAAGATTTTTTTGTTCATCAAAATCTTGTTTATATTCGTCATGTTGAAGAATAATCTTTTGAAGTTGACCGAGAGCATATTCCTGTTGAATTTGGAACATGTTGAAATCTTCTGCGATTTTTGAAGAAAGAGAAGAAATATTTTTATTGCAATCAGAAATATTTTTTTGGCAGTCAAAAACTTTTTCATTACAATTATCAAGACCTGCTTGTAAAGATAAAGAATTTTCCGACAACTTATTTATGGTATCTGTCAACAACTCCTTGACAGAATTACTTTCTTTAGAAATTATTTCTTTAATTTCTTCGGCTTTCTCATTTTGAAGATTAACAAATTTTTCGAGGATATCTTTTGCAGAACCCCATTCAGCAGCAGCCTTTTGGAGTTGAACATCTTGCTGTTCACGGATTTCGTTCAAAAGTGTCAACTGTTGCTTGACAGAATTCAAAACCTTACCGGCCTTATCAATCCAATCGGCAAGGTAAATAAAAGATTCTGTCATTCCATTTTCAAAATCCACACTTTTTTCGGAGCGGGATTCTAAAATTTCAATGGAGTCAAATACTCTTTCAAAACCGAAATCTTCAGTTTTATGTTCAAGCAAAGCAATAATTTCTTGCAAATTAAAGATATGGTCTTTCATAACTTCATTTTGCTTGTCGGATTCAATAATCAATTTGTTTGTTCTCGCACTGACGTTTGCCATATCTTCATTCATTTGAGCAAACATCTTTTTCATATCGGAAAGATTTTTTGAATTAATTGTACTTTCGGTTTCATCAATCTGAACAGAAAGTGCTTTTACCTGTAAGGAAAGTGCATCGGCTTTTTTGCCCCAGTCTTTTACAACGGACAGATTTTCATAAATTTCTTTAATTTTTTCGGGAACAGTTGCATCTGCATAGCATTGTTTTTTAATGATTTCTATATCTTCCGAAAATTTATTTAAAGCCTTAACCCATTCGTTCAAATACGAAATATTTTCATAAATAATATCGATTTTATCACTGTTTAAATCAAAATCTTCTCGCAGCTCACCGAAACCTAACGACAATTTATCAGAATTTTCAACCCATGTGTTCAAAAGCGATAAATTTTCGTAAATAATATCGATTTTATCGGCATTTTCATTTAACTCATATTCAGAAAGTTCTGCCAAAATTTCTCTGATTTCACTGCTCAATGCAGCTTGCCTGTCATCTTCCTGTTTTAAAACTTTCAAATTCTTACGAATAATTTCTGTTTCGGTACTGTTCGCTCTTAACTTTGACAATGTATCTTCCGCAAGGAGTTTAATGTCATCTTGAACGGTTAAATTTGTCAAAACCTCTTTCATTTGAGTAAATATATGGTTTTTGAGCAAAGAAATTTCATTTTTCAAAGCAGAAACAGTTTCTTTTGCTTTTTCATCAAGAAGTGCCGATTTTGCCGTAACACTGCTCAAAGCATTGATTTCGGCGATTAAAGACTGCTCTGATTTTTGTGTTAAATCAATAATTTTATCAGTTTTTTCTTCCGTTCTCAAAATTGCATTTACATTTATATGTCGAATACTATCCGCAACATCTGCTATGTCAGCCTTTAGCTGCTTAACATCGCTAATTACGGTATTCAACTGGTTTTCCGAGTTTCTGTCAACCGTTTCTTGCAGGTCTGTAATTTTTTCTTTAACTTCTGAAATAATAGTATTTAAAATATTTTCGAAGCCTTCAAAATTTTCATTCAAACCTGATTCAAGCTCATTTTGGAAGAACGTCAATTCTTCTTTAAATCTTTGAATGGATTCATCATCACCGATAAGAGGAAGTTCGCTGTCTGAATGACTTTTCGAAACAGAAATCTCGTTTAATTTTTTTTCAAGATTTTTAAGAAATTCATCAAGTTTTTCAGCTTTTTCCGCTGAATTTTCAGACTCATCAGTATCATAATTTTTTGCAAATTCTTCAACCAAACTTTGCAAAGACTTATTATTATTTTCAACAGTTTCGAGCTTTTCGTTAATCTGTTCCAATTTTTCGCTCAATTCGTCTGTCAAAATGCCTTTGTCAAGTTCTGCCAATTCGGATTTAATTTCTTCTGCGGCATCTTTATCTTTGACTAAAGAATCTATTTTTTTGTTAATTTTTTTCAATATATTTTTCATATTTTTATTCATGATAATTAATATTTCCTCTTATGAAACATTGTATCAAAGACAATAACACCTTGCATTTTTTTTGCAATTTTCTTCTTTGATTATATCATACAAACGCAAAAATCAAACATAACAAGATTTTTAAAACAAAAACAAATATTACGATTATTTACAATCATTTTTTGATTTTATCAATAAAGGCTTTTACAGCTTTCAAATCCTTTCTTGTAAGCCATCTTGGAGAATTAACTTCTTCCGAGTGATTTCTCAAAAGGTAAGACGGATGGAAAATAACAGTCGCAGGAATTTTGTCGAACAACATGTACTTATTTCCTCTGATTTGAGTTATTTTGATATCATCTCCGAGAAAATTTTTTGCAGCCGTAGCACCGCATAAAACAATCAATTTCGGACGAACTATATTTATTTGAGCTTCCAAATATTTTTCACAAGCAAATTTTTCTTCAGGTTTCGGATCTCTGTTTTCGGGCGGGCGACATTTTACGGTATTGCAAACGTACAAATCCGTATCACGATTAATTCCGCACTCTTCCATTAATTGATTCAGCAGCTTGCCGGCACGTCCGACAAAAGGTACACCGCTCGCATCTTCATCTGCTCCGGGAGCTTCACCAATCAACATAACGGGTGCATAAGCATTTCCGTCCGAAAAAACAACATTTGTTCTTGTTTTTGCCAAATCACAATTATAACAGCCCAAACAAACATTTCTGACTTCAAGCAGAGAAAGTTCTTTAAGTTCGGGAGTTAATTCATCATCATTAAAATTCAAATAGTTCATAAAACTAAGGTATCATTTGAAACCTTTTTAGTCAACCTTTTGATTTTTCCCTGCAAATTATGAATAAAAACATCTCGAAAAATCTGTATCGTTAATTTTTTTGAAAGGTGGTTTGTATTTTTCACACTCCTCGGTTTTTTCTTCACATCTCAAGGCAAAAGGGCAGCCTGCAAAGCAATCCCTTATTGTCGGCGGATTTCCGTCAATTGTTTTCAAATCTTTTCCGCTAAAATCGGGCAGTGAAGCAATCAACGCCTTTGTATAAGGGTGTTTCGGTTCAAAAAACAATCTCTTTCCATGTGAATATTCAACAATCGAACCTGCGTACATAACAGCGGTATCATCAGCGTTTTCGCAAACCAAAGCCAAATCGTGAGAAATCAAAATAATTGATGTTCCGAAATCGTTTTTTATTTCATTCAAAAGTTCGATTATTTGAGCTTGAACGGTAACATCAAGGGCGGTTGTCGGCTCATCTGCAATAATCAATTTTGCACTGCAAGCCAAAGCCGTTGCTATTGCAACTCTTTGACGCATTCCGCCCGAAAGCTCATGAGGATAAGCCTTTAGACGTTCTTTTGCATCGGGAATTTTAACCGCATCAAGTGCTTCTATTGCATATTTTTCGGCATCTTTACCAAATAGCCCTTTATGAAGGTTTATGACCTCGATTATCTGGTTTCCGATTGTATATAGAGGGTTTAGAGATGTCATGGGGTCCTGCGGAATTAAGGCAATTTCTTTGCCTCTGATTTTTTGCATTTGTTTTTCGTTCAAATCAAGCAAGTTCTGTCCATTGTAAAGAATTTTCCCAGAAGTAATTTTTGCCGTATTCGGAATTAATTTCAAAATCGACATAGCCGTCAAAGATTTTCCCGAACCTGATTCTCCGACAAGTGCAAGAATTTTGCCTTTTTCAAGCTCAAACGAAACATCGTGCAAAGCCTGAAAAACGCCTGACTGCAAATTAAAATTCAAATTCAAATTTTCAATTTTTAAAAGTGTCATAAATTTATCTTACTATGATTTTTCGGATAAAAAATCAGCCAAAATATTAAACCTCAATTTCACCCTCAAAAACGAAATTCGCAGGTCCTGTCATGTAAACATTGCGGTTAAGGTCGTCTTTATTACCTTTCCACTCTATTACAAGCTGACCGCCGGGGAGATTTACTTTAACCTTTTCATCTAAATACCCGTTCAAAATACCTGCAACAACTGAAGCACAAGCACCTGTTCCGCAAGCAAGAGTTATTCCGCAGCCTCTTTCCCAAACATTCAAATTTATCTCCGAACGTGAAAGAATTTTTATAAATTCAACATTAGTTTTTTCCGGAAATAACGGGTTTACTTCAATTTCGGGACCATATTCCAAAGCTGCTTTTACAGTATCTTCATCAGTAAAAACAACGCAATGCGGATTACCCATACTGATTGCATTTGCTACAAACTTCTTACCTTTTGCCAAAACCTCAAAATTCAAGTTATTTTCGGATTTCAAAGGTATTTTCACAGGTTCGGTAATCGGTTTATTCATATTTACCGTAACAGTATTGTCCTCGTTGATTTTCGGAATAATTGTTCCTGCAAGGGTTTCAACACTAAATTCATTTTTGGTCATATAACCTTTTTGTTTCATATATCTTGCAAAGCATCTGATACCGTTACCGCACATTTGAGCGGTTGTACCGTCGGAATTATAGAAAAGCCAGCCTGCATCAGTATCTTTTACAAACGGATTAACTACCATAAGCCCGTCAGCTCCTATTCCGAAATGTCTGTCACAGAGCTTTAAAGCAAGTTCGTTCAATTCAAGTCCCGATTTTTTATATTCATCATAATCCAAAACAACAAAATCGTTACCCAAACCTTGCATTTTTGTAAATTTTATCTTCATTCTAATCTCCTTGTTTAAAAACTCTGACTTTAAGAGCATCGGAATATTTGTCTTTCAAATGAGCGTAATCAAATAAAATTACACCGTTTGAATGCATTTTTCTTGTTTCGTGAATTTGCATAAGAAGTTCATCTTCCGAAGAATCCATAAACATTACGAAAATTCCGGGGAAAAGCTTTGTATAAGGCGACATCTGCATTTTCATATCGTGAATTAAATTACCTGCCGTATTTCTATCTGTCGTCAGCAATAAAGGAGTAAAACCGTCAACGAGATTTTCAACACTCCATCTTTTCCAATCCTGCATTTTCGTCTGAAGAACTTCTTCTCTGTTCGGAAAAATAACCGTCGTCAAAAGAATATTTTTTTGACAAGTCATTTTTCTAACCGTTTTAACAAATTCCGTAATTTTATTTTGTCTGTAACGATACCACTCTAACCAGAGGTCATCGGAAACTTTCAAATCAATCGGGTCAACTCCGTACAATTTCTTAAATTCATTTCTCGCATAATCGGAATATCCCCACTCCGTGCCACGGTATTTGTCAGACTTAATTTTTGCACAAAGAGGGTATCTGATATAATCCAAATTTATTCCGTCAGGGTGATATTTTTCAATTATTTCATTCAAAATATCCGCAACATATTTTTGAACTTCGGGGTTTGCAGGGTCTATAAAATAGCCGTTATGTTCTGCAGTAGAATAAGCTATCTCGCCACTTCCGACATTTGACTTAATATTATTCGCCCATTCGGGGTGAACTGACAAAACATGGCTTCTGCTGCTTCTTGGAGGCTTATTTCCGACATAAAAAGACTCGAACCAAATATGAACTTTAATTTTATTTTTATGGCACTCGTCAATCCAAACCTTTAGCGGGTCAAATTGGTTAAATTCACCTCTTTGCGGTGTAACACCATAACTTTTCAAAACCTCACTCGGATAAATTGTTACCCCGTGATAATATGTTTCGAGAAAAATGTTATTTATTCCCGTATCTTTAAGCCTTTGAACAGTTTGTGCAATTTCTTCTTCACTATGCTCAACAGGTCTTATCCAAACACCTTTAAGCTCCTTTGCCTTGTACGGAATAGCATTTTTTAATGCTAAATCAAGATATTCCTTTGACTGCGACAAGAAATGAACCGTCTTGGATTTATTACGTTCTGCTTTTCTGACAAAATCCTTAGCCTTTGATAAATAACTCGCAGCACGTCTTGAATCATAACAATTATCCATCATTTGATAATATTTTATGACATTTTCAACCTGTTTGATTTTTTCCTGTGTTTCAAAAACATAAGTATCAGGAGTTACAAAAGAATAAATCCTTAAATCGTTCGTGTCGATATAAATTCTTGAACCTAAAACAACATTTTGCTGAATCCATTTTTTAGCTGTACCGTGACCACTGATAACAAAGCCGTTTTTAGGGATTATTGAATCCGAACCGCTTAATTTTTTAACTGTATTTCCAACGACGACAGCCTCTGCACCAAATTCATTTGTGCCTGTTTTCAAACCGAAAGCAGGTGTGTATATGACGAGTTGATTTGCTCCACGAAGCCCCGGATAATTTGCATTGACGTTTGAATCGCTTGCTTTGGGATTTATCACGGAAATGTATGATGCTGATTTTTTATAAATCGTATCAGACGGATATGTTCTAACCGCTTGAGAAAACAGTTCATCATAAGGATTTTGAGGAACTTCAGCATAAGTATTGGAAACAGGAATTATATTGTTAGGCAGCAAATTTTCAAATTTCATAATATTAATTTCAACAGGCGGCCGGTGAATTTCCCTTACCTCATCAACAATATCCGAACAATTTTCATTTATCGAACATTTGCCGAAAGAATTTACTATTCCGCTGTTTTCTGCGGAATATGCCACACCTGCCGTTGCGAAAAACAATATTAATAATATTTTCAATAACTTACACATACGAAAATTATACTACAAGTTTAAAAAATGAATAAAAAATAACAAAAATTTATAATTAAAAAATAATTAAAAAATCGGGCAACAGACATTTTTTATATTATCATTTATAATAGAGCAAGGAGAATCTATGAAATACCAAGATTATTACAAAATATTAGGCGTTGAAAGAAACGCAACCGAAGCCCAAATAAAATCGGCCTATCGTAAACTTGCAAGAAAATATCACCCTGATGTAAACAAAGACCCCGGAGCCGTTGATAAATTCAAAGATATTAACGAAGCTTACGAAGTTCTTTCCGATAAAGAAAAAAGAAGCAGATACGACAGCCTCGGTGCAAATTGGCAGTCAGGTTCGGATTTTACACCACCGCCGGGATTTGAAGGTTTCAATTTCAATAACGCAGGCGGTTACAGCCAAAACTTTTCCAATATGGGTGGCGGAAATTTTTCAGACTTCTTCAGCTCAATTTTCGGCGACTTAATGGGAGGCGGACGAACTCAATCCTTTAATTTCCAAGACTTAGGCGGCTTTGCCAACATGGGCGGAAATATGGGCGGAGCTCAAAGACAACAATCAAGACCTCGTCAAGAAACCAAAAACCTTGATATCACAAGAGAAATAACCATTTCGGCAAAAGATTTGATGTCAAATTCACCGAAAACCGTCAGAATAAGCAATATGCAGCAATGTACAGCCTGCAACGGACATACGGGTTATTGCAGCACTTGCGGCGGTACAGGCTACATAAACCAATCAAAAAATATCAAAGTCAACATTCCGAAAGGAATTAAAAGCGGTCAAAAAATAAGGCTTTCAGGCGAAGGCAACTCCGACGGCTACGGTCATAACGGAAATTTGTATTTAATCATCAATATAAACGATAAAGACTACGAAATAGACGGTTTTGACGTAACAAAACAAATTACCGTAACTCCTGCGGAAGCTGTTCTCGGGACGAAAAAAGAAATCGAAACACTTCACGGCAACGTAAAAATCTCGATTCCTGCAATGACAAAAAGCGGAAAAACAATGCGTCTGAAGGAATTGGGCTTGCCGAAAAAAACTTCAGGCTACGGAAATATGAACGTCAAAATTAAAATAGACATTCCAGAAAAGCTCACCGATAAACAGAAAAAATTATACGAAGAACTTTTGAAAACCGAACAATAATTATTTATCAACACTCAAAAAAGTTCTAAAACTTTCTAAAAAGCCCTCGAAACCCTTTTTATGAGGATTTAAGGGGGCTTTATAATACTGCTTGTAAGGCTCTCTGATGTAATCGGGGATTTCTTCACCTGCCAAAAGAGTATTTGCCATATCGTCAAGATACATATCCTGTTCAACGGCGTAATCGTGGTCTTCCCGCAGCGACTCGTCAGCCTCTAAATGACAAAGTGCATGCCAAGATACGATTACAGACTCGTCATGAGAATCTTTCGGATAAGCAAGGAGTGCATTTTTAACAGGCATTCTTTTGACAAGAACGCATTTAATCAGCTCACCCGCCTTTTTACGCTGATTTTTGACAATAACTTCATCTAATTTTTTAGACATTGTTTTTCTAAAACCTTCATAAGCGAATGTATGTCATTGTTGAAATACTGACCTGCCAAGGTTCTTATCGCATTTTCGGCTCTTTCGACTCTTGATGAAGTCGAATTGTAAACAAATTTTTTACCTATTTTAAAACGTTTCAGATATTCTTTATCAACAAGCCTGTCCATAACTGTTTTTACAGTTGTATAAGCTTTTTGCGAACCTGTTCGATTTATAAAATCCAAAACCTCGCTGACCGAAATTTCCGCTCTTTCGGTTTCTTCTTCAAGCGACCAAACTGCATTCATAATTTCGTTTTCAAGTGTTCCGTGAGAAGATGCCATAATCACTCCGTCTTAATTAAATCCCGTTTTATTACTACAATTATAGCACATTTTAAAACGATTAAAAAGCCCCCTTGCAAAAAACAAAATATTTACATTTTTTGCAGTTATCATAAGGGTTTTGTGGAGTTTTCGGATTGTTATCAAAATCAGAAATTTTCCTTGAATAATCCAATAAAAATTTTTCAAACTCAAAATACTTTTCCTCATTGAATTTTACTGTTTTTACAGTATTTTCAGCAAGAAAGATATATTTCATGGAAAGATTTTCAAACGATTTAATTTTATTTTCAGAGGATAAAATTTTATAAAAACAATACATGTAAACCATTGTTTGCGTATCAGCATCAACAGTTATTGCAGACGATTTACCAGTTTTCCAATCCAAAACGACATAACTGTCAACCGATTGTTGCAGGGCATCGACACGTCCTGTCAACCGATAGTTGTCAGCAAGTTTTGTATTAAACGTATATTCAGTTGCGACAACATTTTCAGGCTTGTTTTTCAAAAAATTCTGCCATAGAAAAAACAACCGTTCATCTTTTTTGAACAAATCTGATTCAATAATTTTAGAAATATCATAACCTTTATAATAGTAATTAATTAGAGTATGCAGCTTCTTTCCTGTTTCCGAAGATTTATCATCAGACGGAAAATCGAGATGTTCGTTATACAAAAAATTATATTTTTGCGGACAATCGATAAAAGACTTAATCATTCCTGCCGTAACGATTTTCATTCAATCTCCTTTCCGAAAACATCAAACAATTCTGACGGAGTTTTGGTTCTTTTAAACTTATCTTTTTTTGAACAGGTTATATAAAGTTCCTTTTTCGCCCTTGTGATACCAACATAGAGAAGTCTTAATGTTTCTTCCGCCGTTTCTTTTTTAATTTGTTCGGTTGTTCGATTTTTATAACCCTTGCGAAGCTCCTTAACTTTTTCCGCAAGTGAAGATTTTACCTTGATTTTATTGACATCAAGAGAATAATTATCCTGATTAACTTCAGGCATAAAGACAATATCAAATTCATCACCTTTTGATTTATGAACAGTTAAAAGACTTACAGCACCAAGGTTTTTATCGTCATCTTCTTCAAAAAAGCGATACGAAGAACCGACAGGCCGTTTAGCAACATCAGAAAGTTTATCAAGCACCATTTCTCTTGAGGAATAAATCGTTGACAAATTTTTAATTATCAACGAAACAACATATACATTAGATTTTTCGCTTTTGAGGGTAAAATACCGTAATCCCACTTTAAGAGCGGCTTCTTCAAGAGAAACGTAAGTCAATTCTTCACAAAAAGCAAATTCCCACCAAAGTCTTGACAAATTTTCGGAAAAATCAACACTTTTGCTGCTTATAAACGGTTCTTTCAAACTTGAAATCACATCAAAATCGTTATCCGAAAACTTCATAATTTTGCACTCGTTAAAAGTTTTCATTAATTCAAGCACTCGTTGATTAGCAAAAGGTGTTTGCAAAAATTTTAAAAACGAAAAAATAACCTTAAAAACATTTTTTTGACCTAAAATATCGCTTCTTACCGTTACCGCCAAACCGTTTTTAGCCAAAAACTCACGCCAATAGAGAATTTGGCTGTTATTTCTCAATAAAATACCGATTGAATTTTTACCGCCTGATTTGTACTCCTCACGAATTTTGTTCAAAACAAAAAATTGTTCTTCCGAAACATCTTCAAACACAGCAAATTCAGGCGACTTATCAGTAACAGGATTGTTTTTTGCAGGAGTTAATTTGCTGTCAAAAAAAGTATCTTTCAAATTTTCTTGAGATTTAGAATAATCAATAAGGTCGTTTGCAAGTTTTTGAATTTGAACAGCACTTCTTTGCGAAGATTTCATAACCATTTGTTTGGATTTTTCAAAGAATTTTTTGAAACATTTCGGATCGGAATCGGTAAAAGAAGACGTTATTGCCTGATTAATATCCCCAATTCTCAAAAGGTTATTGTGTTCAGATGATAACAAAAGAAGCAGCTTTTGCTGTAATTCCGAAGAATCCTGTGCCTCATCTTCAATCACAAAATGATACTGTTTCGCATAAAAATCTCTAATATCCTGACAGGTGTCAACCAATGCCGTCGCATATCGAAGCATATCGTCATAGTCAATCATTCCAAGAGATTTAAGCTTTTTCTCATACAAATTATAAACACTTGCAAAAGATTTTAAATTCTTTTGATTTTCTAAAGGCAAAATGCCGTCAGGTGAAAGTTTCACGGCGGAAATACCGCTTTGATAATCAGAATACTCTTTATAATCCAAACCGACTTCAACAAGAGCTTCCATCAATAATTTTTGTCTTGTATTATCATCAGCAACTTCAATATTATCAGACAAATTCAACCTTGCATAATTATTATTTTCCTTAATTATTCTAAAAGCCAAGCCGTGAATAGTTGATATTTCCGGGATTTCGTCACTGTCAGGGAATGCCTGACAAATTTTTTCACGAATATTTGAAGCAGCCGATTCCATATAAGTCAAAACCAATATATTTGAGGGATTTACCCCATTTGACATAAGTTTTATCAAAAGTGCCGTCAAAACCGTCGTTTTTCCGGCTCCCGGAACTGCGTTGACAGCAGCCTTTCCTCCGCTGTATTTCAAAACTTCTTTTTGGTCATCTCTCGGAATGATTTCAAATCTTTTTTTCGGCTTTGATTTATCAACAGACTCGCCAAAATATTTATTCATAATGCCGATATTTTCACAGCCTGCTGAATCATATTTTGAATAATATGCAAAAATATTCTCCTCACAGCATAATAAAAGCTTTCGCAAAACTCGTGCATTTTTTTCTCTCGAAAAAGCAATATTATCTTCCGCACCAAAGGTCTTACCGACAAAATCAGCACCAAAAACCCAAGCATTATACAAAACTCCGACATCTCGCATAAGCCATAAATCACTCGAAATATCAAGCCAAATATGGTATTTTCGTTTTATTTCAAAATCAACAGCCTTTTGAGGCGTAGAAATAATTATCGCATCTGACGAAAATTCCTCAACAGACGGCGGATTATCACTCATAATACTGTTTTCAAGCTGGACAATAAGATTTTTCCGCATTTCATCGTCTAAATTTCCAAACGCATTTTCAAAACTTCTAACCTGTTTTAAAAGAAAATTAAAATATTTCAAATCCTCTTTTTCTATGCCGTCTTTCGAAAAATAATCAAATATCTTCAACAATTCCGACGAAAAAGTCATCTCTTTTTCAAAAGAATTTTCTATAAAAAACAAAAATTCATCATAACTTTTTTGAAAATTCTCTCTCTCAAATTCGGCAGGAACAAGATAATTTTCATCAACACAAAGATTTACAGCCCTTTTGGAATATTTCATCGGAATTTTTAAGCAATCGAAAAATAAATTTCTAAATTCAAACGCCTCAATTTTTATATTCCAAGCCCTATGCAAAAACTTCAAAACAGTAAAAATATTTTTTAAAAACGCAACGTCTTTAAGTTTTCGGCTTCCGCTTACAAACTCATATTTTATATCCAAACCTAAAAATCTGTCAGCAAAAGCCTTCAGCATCTCATCGGCAATCGGAGATATAACAAGAATTTCCGACGGTTTTACACCGTTTTTCAATAGATTTTTAATGTTAGAAAAAGCTAAATCAAGCATATCCGGACGATTTACAGTAAAATCAATCGAGAAATTTTTTAAATAAGTTTTTTTCTCATTTAAAATATTAGAAAAAAGATTGTTCGCATTTCGTGACGGAAGGTCTTTTACTTCAACCTTTTGAGCCTTTTTCCCGAAAACTTCTTCAATTTCATTAACAATATTTTTATAAGCAGATAAATAGCCAATTCTCGACGAACCGCAATCATCATAAGCAATACACCAATCTTTAAGATTTTTCCGCAAATTCTTTACAAAACACCACTCGGCAAAAGAAATTTCATCAGCATCATCAAGAATTAAATACTCAATCCCCGAAAAATAATCCGTATTATTATATATATAAGGCAAAATCGCAATTTGGCGTAAATAGTCAAAACAAGAATATTTTAAGGTCATTCGGCGAAAATTATTGTAAACCCTCATAGCATCATCAGCAAATGCTTCTCCTGCAATCTGCGACCGTTTGGCTATCTCAAAATCCGAAAGCCCGTTAAATACAATCAACTGCATTCTCTTAAACATCTGATGAAGTAAATTCATCTTGGAAAAATAATCTTTAAAATCATTTTTTCCAAAAGAATTTAACAACAACCGCTCTGAAAGCTCTAATCCGCATAAATTCGGCATTATTGAGGGATTTGTTGACTTTATTCCATTTTCAATTAAAACCCAATTATCAAGCACTGCATTGTAACACAACCCCTGAAATGTATAAATGTTATATTTTCCGATATTAACAGCCGAAATCCGCTCCTCAACCGATTTTATGAAACTCTGCTTTTTATTTGAATTCAAGCACAAAACAAGAATTTTATCAGTCGAAACACCGCTATTCACAAGGTTTACATAATATTGTGACAAAACCTCGGTTTTATTACTTCTAAATGTTGCGTTTATTAACATAACAACATTTTATCATAACAAAAGTTAATAATCTCAACCGATTTTTCAACATTTTTTATATTAAGTTTTATTAAGCTACAAAAGAATGTAACACGCAGTTGCAAAAAGCTAAAAACAACAATCCAATGACCGTAATGGTTTCCAGCTTTCACAAAACAGAAATGTTAACAAACTTTACATTCAACATGAGCCAAATAAAACTCATTTTAACTTTTCTTAACAAAAGGATTGCAATTTGAAACACAATTTGATATATTAAGTATATACGGAATATATACTTTTATTTAACATTTTGTAACATCAGGACGAGCAAAAAGTAAAGACCTGCTGCAAGGGTAGTTTGTATTGCCTTGCAGACAGCCGGTCGAAGTTGCGTGTCGCATTGTTTTGCGGCGGCTTAATTTGGCATGGAAAAACGAGAGAATATAAAAAAAGAGGAGAGCAAAAATGAAAAAATCAAATGTGATTTCAAACGGAGAAACTTCGGCAATATCATCAGATTTCAGTCTTAACGAATACCTCGGAAAAATTTCCAAATACCCGTCATTATCGGCAGAAGAAGAAAAAACACTCGCCCAAATGATTAAAGACGGTTCAAGTGAAGCAAAAAAGATTTTGACTCAATGCAACTTAAAATTGGTTGTCAGCATTGCAAGAAAAATGTTACACACAGGCGGATTGTCATTAAATGATTTAATCCAAGAAGGCAATCTCGGTCTTATGACAGCAATCGATAAATACAACTACAAATTAGGTTACAGATTCTCCACATACGCAACGTGGTGGATTAAACAAGCAATGTTCAAAACAATCTCCGAACAATCACACTCTATGAAAATTCCCGTTTACGTTCAAGAAACCCTCTCTAAATATTCTAAAGTTAAAGCCGAAATGGAAAAGAACGGTGAAAACGACATTTCAACCGAAAAAATCGCAAAAACAATGAATATCGAAGCAGACAAAATTAATTTATACTTAAATGCTTTCACAAAATCTTTATCATTAGACAGCGAAGTTGCAGGCGACAGCAACAACGATATGACTTTGAGCGAAATTATCGAAGACACAAAAGCTTCTGCAAACAAAACAGCCGAATACAACAACCTCACAAAAGATATCAACTCTTTGCTCGACACATTAAAAGACAGAGAAAGCAAAGTTATCAAAATGAGATTTGGTTTGTGCGACGAAGAAAAACAAACTCTTGAAGAAATCGGAAACAAATTTGGCGTTACAAAAGAATGCATCAGACAAACAGAGTCAAGAGCATTGAAAAAATTAAGAAATAACGGCCTGACGGAATTGCTTTACACCTCTTATGTCAACTAATCCCGTCACCCTCTAAAACCCTTATCGCCAAAGAAGTTTTTTATTTCTATAAAATAAAAAAACAATAATATATTACAATTTGTGAAAATATTAGAAAAATTTCGCAAAAAAACTCCCAATTTTGTCAAAAATTTGTTATTATAATATGTCAATAGGAGTATATAAAAATATGGAAAAAGAAATTATTACAGATGATGAATTTGAAAAACTTTTATCAAACTATGATTACAGTTTTCAAAAAGGCGATTTGGTTAAAGGCATTATTTGCGGTTATGACAACACAGGCGTGACCGTGGATATCGGTGCAAAAACAGCAGCTTTTGTTCCGATGAAAGAAGCTAAAACCGATAATAATACACCAATAGAAGAGATTTTAAAGAAAAATAATCAGTATGAATTTTTAATCATCAGAGAAGAAGATGAAGACGGAAAATTCTTACTTTCATACAAAAAAGTTGCAACAGCATACAACTGGCGTGAACTTGAAGACAAAAAAGCAGCCGATGAAACCGTTGAAGGTACTATTACAGGTGTCGTTAAAGGCGGTGTTTTGGTTGAAGTTAACGGTGTTAAAGGCTTTGTTCCTTCAAGCCACATGAGAATAAAAGCTACCGATGATATGGTCGGTAATAAAATCGAATTGAAAATCCTTTCTATGGACGCTCAACAAGGCAACTTTATTCTTTCAAACAAAAAAGTTTACGCAGAAGATAAAGAAGAAACAAGAAAAGATACATTTGAAAAAATTGAAGTCGGTCAAAAAATTAAAGGCGAAGTTGTCAGAATTACAGACTTCGGTGCATTTATCAATATCGGCGGCGTAGATGGCTTACTTCCGTTGTCACAAATTTCTTGGAAATGGATTGACCACCCGTCAGATGTTTTGAACATCAATGATGAAATCGAAGTTGAAATCATCGGAATTGATTATGACAAACAAAGAGTCAGCTTGAGCTTGAAAAACCTTGAACCTGATCCGTGGGTAGAAGCAAAAGACAAAATCAAAGAAGGTGACGAAGTTGAAGGCACTATCACAAGAATTAAACATTTCGGTGCTTTCGTAGAAGTTATCGACGGTGTTGAAGCATTATTGCCCAGCTCTGATTTAACCGAATGGCAAGACAAAAACAACAAAGTCTTGAAAGTCGGCGATAAAATCAAAACTGTTATCTTGAAATTCAACCCCGATGACAGAAGAATCAGTTTAAGTATAAAAGAAAACGAATAATGTCAAAGATTATAACATTATCAGGCAAACAATTTTGCGGAAAAGATTACACGGCAAGGCTTTTACTCGAAAGCCTGCCGTCTTTTTACAGAATAGGTTTAGCCGATGCCATTAAATTAGAATATTCAAAACAAACGGGCTTAAGCGTTGAAGAAATTGAAAAAAACAAATCAACTTACCGACCTGACCTCATTGCTTTAGGCAACAAAGGCAGAGCTATAAGCCCCGATTATTGGATTAACAACATTTTAGAAAAAGATACAAACGTCATTGTTCCTGACGTCAGAATGCCTCACGAAGTTGAAAAATTTAAAGAAAATAACGCATTTTGTATCAGAGTTCAAGCAGACGTCGAAACAAGATCTAAAAGAGGTACTCTTTCTCGTGAAAACGACTATACAGAAACCGCTTTAGACGATTACAAAGATTGGGATTTCATCATCGATAACAGCGATGGAGCTGACCTGACGGGACAACTTGACAGTCTTATTTCAAAAATTAAGCAACATTTCGACATATAATTGCATTTTGGCAAAAACTGACGTAAGATATTGACATGATAAAATCATTTAAAAATAAAAAACTTGAAGAATTTTACAATAACGGCAGTTCTGAAGATTTACACGAAGTTGACTCCGACAGATTGCGTTTAATACTTTCGCAGCTCGATGCAGCGGAAGAAATTAAAGATTGTAAAATACCCTCTTTTAATTTCAAAAGAGTCAAAAAAGGCGGATTATATTCTATATCCGTTGGGAACGGCAAAAAACTCGTATTCAAATTAGTTCCTAAAATTAAAAATTAAAAAGAGAAGGACAAAATCATGATGACAATGAAAAATCCACCACATCCGGGGGAAATTTTGAACGAATTATATCTTAAAGAAAACGGTTTATCTATTTCAAAAACAGCTAACCACATAGGAATTTCAAGACAATCATTATCAGAACTCGTAAACGGAAAAAACGGCATTACGGCACAAACAGCATTAAGACTTGCAAAAGCCTTCAATACAACTCCAAGATACTGGCTTAACTTGCAAAACAATTACGATTTAAGCAAAGCTGAATCGTCCGTAAACTTAGACGAAGTTGAAGAACTCGTTTAATTATAACCTTTAAAAATTTTTATCCAATAAAAAACCGAAAGTTTGTCGCTTTCGGTTTTTATTTTATCTGTTTATCTTTATTTTTAAGCTATTTCAGAGCTTCATGCCCGTCGTCAAATTATCAGCTTATCTGCCTCTGCCGAATGTCCAACGTAAGCCTAAATTCAAGCCGACACCGTTTCTGCCGATATTTCTTGCCTGAACTTGCCCGAAGCCTGTAAATCTGTTGCCCCAGCGTTTTTGCATACCCAAACCGTATTCGACATAAGATTTAACTGACATTTCGGGGATATCGACATTACCTGCTTTAACTTTTGCTTCATCGCCTAAATTGAAGCGGTAATTGAATGTTAAGTACGGCTGCCATCCGTAAGGAAGGTTAGCAATGAACTTAACTCCGGGTGCGAGTTGAACAGCGTTGAGAGCCTGTGCTTCAACACTTCTGCCCATTATGCTTTCAGGACTGAATGCATTGACGAAAGAGTATGACATCAACCAGCTCGGTTGAATGATAAATCTTCCTCTTGCAAGTTCCCAGTTATAACCTGTTTTCGATGCAACACCTGCCGATAACATAAAGAAGTCATTATGTCCGAAAGGAGTTGATGAGCTGTTTATACCTGCATTAGCATTAACAGTCAAACCGCTGAAGAAGCCGCCTTTATAAACAGCACCTGTTACACCAATCATACCGCCGTTTTGGTAATTTGAAACACCGTCAAACGATTGGTGAGCACCGTTGTATCCGACATAAGCACTCAAGTTGCCTTGGAAACCGTTGCCGAGTTCTTTCAACGGAGTATCTCCGCCTACCATTGCTCCGTACATTTGGTTATCTACTGACGGACCGTCTTGTAAATCAACCTTTTCAAAGTTACCGTACGGTCTGAACCATAAGCCCTTTTCAAGCTCCGGAATGAACAACGGTGAATATACTATCGTATCATCGGGATTTGAATCCGCATATTTGTTTCCTTGGTATCCGACAACCGGAAGTGTCATTACAGTATCCATATTGCCGAATGCTGCATCATAAGATGCGATTTGTGTTAAATATGCACCTTGCATTGCAACAGGTGTTGCTAATGCTGCAGGAGTAAATCCTAAACGTGCCAACATGTATGAACCGCTATTACCCATTGGTGATAATAAGTAGTTCGCAATAGGTGTTGTCTTTAATCCGTTTGAAGATGTAAAGACTACGTCGTTTATAGAACCTTTGACATCAAATACTTTATATATTGAGTATTCCGTTGTAGGATCAGTCAACAAATTGTATTCTGAAATGTCTAATGCCCTTGTTGTGCCTGCAACATCTGATGATAAGTTGCCGCCAATTACGACTTTATCGGATTGAGCGAATAACGGATTGATATCAATCTTATAATCACTGTTTCCTGTCAAGACCATATTGCCCGCAATGTTTTGCGTATTGATTGCTCCGTTCATCATATTGAACGTTGAGCCCATCGATACGTTTCCGCCAACGAACATATCGCCTCTTGCCAAGTTTACGGTTGAATTTTTGATTACCAAATCATTCAAATATGTTCCGCCAACTGATGAGAAAGTTGCCGTTGAACCGTTCCTAACATTTACGTTGCCATATTTATTATTTGCAGAATCTTTAACAACGATATTGCCTCTATCGTTTGCAACATTCAATTCATATTTGCCTTCTGCAACTTCCGAAGATATATCACCTGCAATAACAATATCATCATTGTATGTTACATTTGATACTCTTGCTTTAGCTTCGTGTTTAAGACCTGTCAAATCGTGAACAACATCTGCTGCAAATTTCGTGCCGACAGTTGCAATTTCACCGTCTTTAACTACCAATGAACCATGGAAATCTTTTATATCTCCCGATAAGTTCATCGTTCCTTTGTTTTCCTTAACAATATCACCGTTTGCCGAATTCCATGTCGGATTTACGTTTTCCGTATTATCAATACTTTGAATGTTCAAAGCTATTGATGAATCATTTTCATTCGTAAACTTCAATTGTGTATAATCTTTGAGTTGAATAGTCGGAACAACCGTATTGCCTGCCGTATCACGGAAGTTTACGTTTTCTCCGAAGCCTAAGACTCCGCCTGCTCCAACAACTGCTCTGTCATTTTGTAATACAAATCTCGTTGTCGGATTTAATGTTACATCAACAGAACCGCCTTTTTGAGCCAAGCCACCTAAAATAATCGAATTAACTTGTAAGCTATCATTTCCTATTCTGATTACATCTTTTAATGCATTAACCGTCGCATTATTCGTTACTTCAAGCGTTGTATTTTGACCTAAATCAACTCGTACATTAGGATCAACCATCGTCAAAATTGCTCCGCTTGTACCCGTCAAATCAACATTTGATTGTTTTGCAGTTGAGAAGGTTGCATTACCGCCAACAGAAACAACTGTTCCGTTTTCAAACGTTACACTGTCTGCAATCTTTAACGTACCGCCTGTGATATATGATTCTTGCGATACAGGATCCTTTGTCGTCGTTCCGTTTCCGAAGAATTTAGAACCGTCAACAAATTCTACCAAGCCTGCATTTTGCGTATATTTGCCGTCATATCCCGATGCATCTCCCGATATCGTTACCGCTCCTGCACCGGTTTTATTGATTTCCGACAAATATGACGAACCGTCATTTGCAATCTTTCCGCCAAGTTCGATTTCTGTTGAAGTGTTATTAATATTTAATTTTGAATTATAACCCTTTAATTCAACACCTGCTTTGTCAGAACCTAATGCTCCTTCATTCAAGGTTAATGCAGCACCTTCATCGGTCGATGTTGTACCGCCGTAAACCTTCATTTGTGCATTTAATTTTGCTCCGTTTGATAATGTCAAGTTTCTTACTGCATAAGAGTTTTTAGCATTACCAATTATTGAATCATTCTTAATCTCTGCAACATCATTGATTTCAACATCTGCTGCTCTCAATGAAATCTTATGAGAATTTTCATCATTTCCATATACAAAGTAGTTGTTCGTTGCAGTGTTTTCATACAATGCACTCAAATCCGTCAACGTCGCTTTATCGTTCTTGTTGAAAATGATTTTTGCTTTATTATCCGTATCAGGTTCTACGTTTGAAATTAACAAGTAATCTGATGATAATTCAGCACCCTTATCTAAAATAAACGTACCGCCTGTTACCGTTCTGATAGGTCCGTCTGATATATTCAAGAACTTATTCTTAACAGTAACAACACCACCTGTTTGGTAATATGTTCCGTTATATCCGCTTGCATCTGAGAAGAAGTTTACATTACCGCCTCTTACTGTAAAAGCATTTGCACCTTCACTTGCAATCGTCTGTGCAATAATACCTTGTGATTCATCTCCATCAACAAATGTTAATGTATTTTGTTTACCTGCTTCATTTGAATCTTTTATTACTAATGAACCACCGTTCAAGAATATTGCCGAACCGACTTCTGCCGTGTTTTGACTAAATACAATGTCACCAGCTGTCAAGTCTAAAACAACATTTCCGCTTGATGCTATTGCACCGCCTTTTTTAGCCGAGTTTTTAACAAATGCAATATTACCGCCTACTGTCAAATCACTTGAGTTATATATTGCACCGCCTTGACCGTCATCACCTGTTGCTGTGTTTGATAAAAATACCTCTTCCGGTGTTAATGCTGTGTCTTCTGTTGCAATTTTCATAACGCCTGCGTTGTATATTGCACCGCCTCGTCCTGATGATGCTATTGAGGACATATCGTTTCCTGCTTGGTTTCCGACAAATATATTATTATCATCTGCCGATAATACAAAATTCAATTCACCGCTGTTGTTATATACAGCACCACCGTCTTTATAACCTCTGTTTCCTGAGAATTGTGTTTTTGAAACATCTAATTTGTATTTTCCTGCTTCTTTATATAAAGCACCGCCATATATAGATTCGTTGTTTGTAAAAACTGCATCTAAAAGTGCTGCCGTATTTTCCGCTCCTGATGCATCCACCGTACTTATTAAACCGTTTCCGCCGACGTACAAAGCACCACCTTTGCCGTTATATACACTTCCGGAAGAACCCTTCATAGCTCCGCCTTGGTACTTAAAGTAAATACTTCTGCCTGTCGTTGAATCAGTATTAAATACCATATTTCCTTCGTTGGCTATTGCACCGCCTGCTCCTTCTGCAATGTTAGAATAGCCCTGTGTATCTGCACCCATTACATATCCGGGAGCAAATTCCATATATCCGAAGTTTCCGTTGTATATTGCACCACCTTTTCCGGTCGTTGAGTTAGTGCTGAAAGTTGTATCTTTAGCAATATACATTCTGCTCTTATCACCATCTTTGCCAGCATTGTATATTGCACCACCTGCAGCTTTGTTTTCTCCTGTTAAGTCGGTTGCTCCAACAGTTCTGTTACCGTTGAACAATGAACCTGATACCAATAACGGATTCTTCGAATCTTTATATAATCCACCGCCATGGAAACCTGTATTGTCGATAAATACTGCACCATACAATGTATTAGCAAGAATATTTCCGTTCGGCAATTTAGTATTAACGACTGCATTATCCGTTAAGTGTAAACCTGCACCGTCAACCGCTCCGTTTCCGTCATCTCCTGTATATCCTGTATTATGAATATATAAAGAATACTTTCCGCTTTGGTCATCTTTATAAGTTAAGTTTAAGACACCGTCTTCTTTAATGTACAAAGCTCCTGCGTTTGGCGGTATTGAATTTTGGAAATATCCAAATTCAAAACCTTCTGCAAGTTCCAAAGTTCCTTCGTTGCCAATCGCACTGCCGACTCTGTTATTTCTGAAGATATTATCGTTTGCAATGTACATATTACCTGCGTTGTATATTGCAGAACCGATTTTTGCACTGTTTGAATCAAATCGTGCATTTGATACGATAAACAAACCTGCAGAATCTTTGCTGTTATAAATACCGCCGCCTTCATTTTCAGCTTTGTTACCATAGAATACCATATTATAATTTGCTGTTGAGAAAGCATTTTGCGAATTATAATATAAACCGCCACCTTTATCCGTAGCTTCGTTTCCAACTATATATACCGAGGCATTTCTTTCAATATTTAATGTTCCGTCATTGTAAATACCACCGCCAAGACTTGCTTTGTTACCTGCTGTCGGTGTTGTTTCATTATAATAATCTGAAAGTAATCCACCAATTACAACTCCGCTGCCAATATTTAAATTACCATTTTCAGCATTGTAAATTGCACCGCCTTTTCCGCTGGTTTCGTTTAATATCAACGATGAACCCGATTTAATACTTGCAGTACCGTAATTTGAAAGTGCACCACCTTTACTATCTGCTGAACCTGTTGCTTTGTTGTTTTGAAGAACAGCTTCATCACCAATTGTGATAATTCCGTTCTCTGCGTTATAAATTGCACCGCCTTCTGATGCTTCACCAATCGCTTCGTTTGAATCAAATAATGATTTTACAATGCTTATCGTTCCGTTTTCATTGTAAATCGCACCACCTTTTCCTGCTTTATTTGATGATGTATCACCTGCCGTGTTTTTAACAAAATTAACATATTCTATCGAATTGTTTGATGCAGGATTTATATTTCCGTTATTGTAAATTGCACCACCTGCGATTGTTGCTTTGTTTCCAACAAAGTGAACTTGTTCTTTTTCATCTTCGCCTGCGTTTATAACAAGATTACCTGCATTATAAATACCGCCGCCGTATTTAGCAGAGTTACCCATTCCGTCAGCACCGATTGTTATACCTTTTTCAAGCTGAACCGTTGCGTTTGCTGCGTTGTATATTGCACCACCCTGTTCTTTTGCCTTATTTTGAACAATTTGTGTATCAGATTGAATATCCAAATTTCCTGATGCATTGTAAATTGCACCACCACTTATTAATGCTTGGTTATTTCTAAATAATGAATTTTTGATAGCAAAGGTTGTTCCGTCTGCAATTTCACTGTATAATGCACCACCGTAGTTTGCACTGTTTGCATCTGATTCGTTTTCCGAACCAAAAGTTGCTCCATCCAAACCTATTGTTACATTTCCGTTTTCATCAGTAGTAGTGATTGTTCCTTTATTGTATAAAGCACCGCCCTTTTCGGCATAGTGGTTGTTTGTACCTATTGCTATATGTCCGTTTCTTGCAAATATAGCCGATGCATTATCCGCATCTTTTGTGAAATTCAAGTTACCTGCATTATAAATTGCACCACCGTTTGCAGAAGCCATGTTGTCTGTGAATATAGCATTTTTACCTAAATTCAATTTTGCACCGTCTTCAACATACAAAGCACCGCCGCTTGATAACTTTTGTTTCTTAGAACCTGTATCAAAACCCGCCATGTTTGAACTAAACGTTGCATTGTCACCTATTGTAACCGTACCTGCCTTTGTATATACAGCACCACCGTTACCCCAAGCTTTATTGCCTGAAAATTCCGAATTTGCTCCGATTGTAACAGCATCTTCTGTTGCGGAACCTTCACTATCATTATAAATAGCTCCGCCAAGTCCTGTCGCAACGTTGTTTCTAAAGAATGCTCCGTCACCTAAAAGAATTATGCCGTTATCACCTGCTGCGGATACCGTATTGTAAATTGCACCGCCGCTTTGGTTATCAATACCTGAAAGCGTACCGTCTTTTGCATATCCTGCTTTATTATTGGTAAATCCGATATTTTCAGCATAAGTTCCTGTTTCGGCATTATAATTTGCTTTTATAGTGCCTTCATTATAAATAGCACCACCATTATACCAAGAATTACTTTCCGTAAATGTAACATCAGAATTTAATACAACGTCGCCTCTGTTAGTCAAAACTGCACCACCGGGAGCTAATTGATATTCGGAATTTGAATATACACCTTCCGTTGCCGTCCATTGACCGCCTTTTGCAACGTCATAGTGTGCATCATCCGATACGACCGTTCCGTCATAAACTAATTGTGCACCTGCTTTTACATCTATTGTTGAACCGCCCGAAATCTTGATTTGAGAACCTCTGATTGTCGTTTTGGTTATATTTGAACCATCTCCGTCATAATGAGATACTGTTAAATTCGTTTTTTCTCCGATGCTGACAATTCCGCCTTTGCTTTTGTCTGCTGAAATCGTTGCTTTGACCGCATTGATTATCGCATTCAAGGATACATTTCTACCTGACAATAATGAATTTGCATCAAGATTTAAAATTGTATCGTTGTAATTATCCAAAGAACCGACTGTTATATCATCTGTTGTTTTTAATGATTTACCTGCTGCAATATTAACGGTTGCTGTCTTTCCGACACCTGTTAAACCTTCGATTTTAACTGCACCGGAAAGATTTACATCATCATTAATATTCGTTGTACCTTCTGAAACAGTTAATTTATCTCCGTAAATTTTACTGTTAATATCAAGTATGCCTGAACCTGTCTTTTCAATTGAGCCTGTTGTTGTCTTCGATGTTGAATTGATGCCGCCGTCTATTGAAACTTTATTTCCGTCACCTTTTATTGAAATAACAGTGTTTGCTCCTGCTTTTATTTCAGAATTTGCATCAAAATCGACATTTCCGTCTGTGCTGTCAATATTTAAGTTAGCACCGTCCGTTAAATTCGTTGTTGAATTTACAAGACTTGTGTTTCCGTTAATATTAAGGGTTCCGCCGTTTTGTGCTGAAAGGCTGCTTCCGCTTATTATTGCTGATGAGTCTTTTGCAGAAACCGTAAATGAACCGCTTTCAACATTTACATCTGTTAAAGAAATGTTGGTTGAACCTGTCGGCATTGATATTAATGATAAATTCGAGCCGTTTCTGACATTGATTTTCGCACCGTTTATTACGTTGTTCAAAGCACTGATTGTAGTGATACCGCTGCCATCAGAATTGATTTCAGTTCCGCTGCCTGCTTTAAATGTTCCAGAATTAGCAAAAATTTCAGAATTCGGTCCTACTAAATTAAGAGTTCCTCCATTTAACTCAAATGCATTTCCTGTATTAGAAAGATTCAAGTGAGAATCAGATGTAATTGTTGTTGAACCTGACGTTTGAATGTAATCGTCAACAAAAACATCTCCGCTGATTTCGGTATTACCCGAAACCATATTAATTCTTCCTGTATAGTTTGAATCATCATTAATATCCGCTAAAGTAACTTTTTTACCCAAGCTTGATGAAACTATATTTATAACACCGTTATTAAATGTCTTTGAACCTTTCGCAAAGGTTATATCGCCTTGTGCAGCATCTAAATTCAAAATACCATCCGTACCGATATTTAATAAAGCATTAGAGTCGATTTTAAAGTTACCTGCACCTGCTGCAATATTTAATGTATCCGTTGCACCGAGTCCGTCACCGATATTAACAGTCGTGGCAGAAGTATTCCCGATTTGTCCGGCAAAAATATATTTGCCTGCATAAGCACCAAGTGATGTATTTCCAAATACATTGACTGTTGCTCCGTTTATTAAAAGAGGAATATCTGACGTTAAAATGTTTATTGCCTCAAATGTAGTATTATTAAGGTTTAATGTTCCTCCACTAATATTAATACCTTTCAATGCGGAAATTGTTGACGGAGTCGAAAGGCTTCCCAATTCTAATGTTCCACCTGATATAGAAATATCATTTGCATAAATACTGTCAACCGATACCTGTGCATTCGATTGTTGATATGTCCCCCCGATTCTATCCGTCGGAGTTCCTATCGATTCAGCTTTTAAAACACCATTGTTTACAACTGCATTATTTTTTGCAAGAACTTGTTTAACATAAACCGTGCTGCCTGTTCCGTCTTGAATATACGATCTTGCTGAATTTATAACACCTGTTTTGCTTTTTGATGTTCCATTAATTTTTGCATTGCCTGAAACAGTTATATCAGCTGTATCATTAATTGTTGCAAGTGTTGAATCACTTAATAAAACAACATTTCCACCAGTTAAATTAATGCCGTCGTTCGCTGTTATTGTTTTTCCTGATGCAACATTAACTTGACCATTCTTCGATTGCGTAAACGTCGTGCCTGCCGTAACTTTGTCATTTACATTCAAAATACCGCCTGCAACAACTACCGTATTTGAAGAATTTAAATCTCCGTTTACCGTTAACGTTCCGCTCTTAAGCTCTGCACTGTCTGCAACATACATGTTTGTTACGGTTACATTCGGATATGTTGTTTCATCACCTTGAACATATTTCTTGACACGTTTTGAAGAACTTTGTTCACCAATTTGATTTGCATTAAGAACACCATCTGTTACCGTTACCGTATCAGATACGAGTAAATTCTTAATTGAAACATCTGTCGATGCTCCGTCTTGAGTATATGAACCTGTTACTTTAACAGTCGCATTGCTACTTGCGTCTTTTATTGAAGCTGAATCACTGACAGTCAATCCGCCTTTGGCATCTAATGTTGAACCGCTGCCTAAATTTAACAAAGCTCCGCCAGCTAAAGATGCCGCATTGTTTGAAGATATCGATTTGCCGTCAGTTAAAGTAACTTCCGATGAACCGGATTGAATATATGAACCGTTACGAGCATCAATATTACCCGTCGTTGTCAATTTACCTGTGCTTATTGAAACATTTCCTGTTGAATTAATTCCTCCTGCTCCGATATTAACTTCTTCCGCATTATTATTTTGCGTATATGATGCAATTCTGTGAATATCATCGTTTGTTCCGATAATTCTTGCTGTTAATTTTCCACCCGAAACGATTACGTCACCGCTTGTTTGGATAGAATCAACATCAACAGTAGGTGCACCTGATTCACCTTGTGTATAATATCCTACCTGATTGTTTACCGTTCCGATATTATTAACTGTCAAAGAACCTGTTCCTGAAACCTTGACGCCCGTACCGGCCGTTGGATTTCCTCCGCCTGTCAAGATTTGGTTGACATATATGTCACCTGTTGAATTTTGGATATAACTTCCTTGTGCGGTTATATCACCGAATAAGTTTTTCGTTCCCGAATTGATATTTGAAGTACCGATTATATTAATATCAGCACCCGCATTCGTTGTTTTTAATGCCGAACCGTTTGCTAAAATCATATTTCCCGAAACAATATTAATTCCTTGATTTGCAGAAATATATTTATTTGAGGCAACATCAATACTACCGTAATTCTGTTCGTAAGTACCTTCTGCAAGAAGATTTCCGTCTAAATCAACTTGTGCGTTATTAAATGTTACGCTGCCTTCGGTTGACAGTAATCTTCCGATTTTAATGCTCGGTGTTTCGGAAGCTGTTGTTTGATTCAATGTTACACCGTTTGCACCTGCATATAAATAATCCGTAAGAACAGATGAGCCGTATTGCGTATATGACAAGGGTTTGTTCACATCTGTCAACCCTATGTTGACAGTTTGTAAACTACCGCCTGACTTATCTGATGAACCAACAACCAAATTTCTCTTTGCATTTACTGATTGGATATTTACAGAAGTTGCAACACCCGTTTGAGTATAATCAACATTAGAGTCAATTATAGCATTTGGACCCGAAACAACCGCACCATTTGAAACTGCTATCGAAGAATTTCCGCCTGTTGTTTTTAATGTAGAGCCGTCGCCGAGGTTTAATGTTGCACCATCTGATATAGTTGCTCCGCCAAGAGTTGCTTCAACAACCATTCCGTTTGCAACATTTACGGTTGCACCTTCTTGTCTGTACGAATTCGCCGTTAAGCCGCTGTTTAAATTAGCTGTTGTAGTTGTTCCCGTAATATTTACGGCTCCGTCAGCAGAAATTTTACCTGATGCTTTTCCTGTAAAGGTTGCACCGTCTGAAATATTAATATTTCCTGCAGAATAAAGATTTTTAACTTCAGCGGAACCTGCCGTTTGAGAGAATGAACTTACTGCCGAACCGGATTTTCCGATACTTTCAACAGCTATTGTCGAATTAGCAACATTTACCGCACCATCTGCAACAACCTCTTTTGCATCAAATGTTCCGCCATTGATTGAAACATCTCCTGCCGTGTACAAACCGTTTGTGATATTTGTATCACCTTTTGATTGAATAAATGAGAATATTTTCTTTGTTGCAGAACCGATTGAACCGACATTAAGTGTACCGTCTTTTAATTCAACCGTTCCGTTATCGGAATTTGCGTTAATTTGAGAAACCGTTACATTTGAAGTTGCTCCGTCTTGAACATAATAACGACCTGCATTGATTGTTCCTGTACCGTCACCGCCGTCAAGAACATCGCTTACCGTTCCGCCGTTAACTTCAAATTTTGTCGTTGTTGCAACGGTTGCATTCTTTAATAATTCTAAAGTTGAACCGATACCAACAGTATAACTGTCAGCAGAAAGTGTTTTATTATCACCAACAACCGTTATCGTACCGGAATCTTGAGTGAATTTACCGCCTACTTTGAAATTATCTCCTACGCAGTTGTTTATAAACTTGGTAGCAGCTCCCGTAACCGTGAAATCACCTCCGACAGAAGCCGAATTATTAATAGTAAACGAACCGCCGGTAATTGTAACTGTACCTGTCGAATCAGCTTTCGTAATAATATTATCAACTGTTACATTTGATGAATTTCCTGATTGTGAATATGAACCGCCCGAAATAGTTTTCGCATTCAATATTCCGCCTGTAATATCAATGTTGCTTGCAGCAGTCAAGCTGTCAACATTGACATTTGTTGCTCCCGATTGAATATAACTGCCTGAAGATATAATTTCCGTATTATTTGTAGAGATTGTTTTAGAAATTGTGGCATCAGTAACCGTAATATTGCCGCTTGTTCCGTTTGCTCCGTTTGAAACTATCGAAGCACCGTTTCCTAAAGCAATTTCACCGCCCGTTAAATTCAATGAACCAGCATTAACTTGTCTGTTATTGGCAACTGTTACTTTTCCTGAGGATTGTGAATAAGTCTTGTCTGAAACAATATTTCCGTTAGAAATAAGTTCTCCGCCATCAACACTTATAGATTCTTTTGTCTGTAAACCATCGGTTGTCACTTTCGTCGTAGAACCGCTTTGTTTGTATGTTTCAAGGGTATTTGAAGCTCCGCTTGAACCGATGGAATTAGCCGTTAAACTTCCGCCGCTGATATCAACCGTTTTAGTATTAATTTCGTTTATATTTACGTTTGATGTTCCTGATTGAATATAATTTTTTGCGGAAATTTTACCTGTTTTAGATGAGGAAGAATTGATATTTGCATTTGTTACCGTTACATCTCCGTTTAAGGACTTCAACTCAACATTCGGATTTGAAGCATTTCCAAGATATAAATTACCGCCTGTCAACAATGCATCTTGAGTAACATTAATATTGTTTGTTATTGCAGAAACAGTACCTGCCGTTTGATTGTAGTTATTTGCAATGTCAAGTGAACTGTTTACATTAAAAGTTCCGCCGTTGACTATTAAATCATTTCCAACCGAAACAGCTCTGTTTGTTGTTAATGTTCCGCCGCTCAACTCTAAGTCACCAACGGTTGTTACATCGTCAACCGTTACTTGCGATGCTCCTTTTTGAGTATATTTATTGAGTGCGGATATAGAACCTGTTCTCGCCGTATTCGTTATTACAGTATTACCGGAAACAGTTATATCTTCTTTTGCAGAAAGTGATGAACCGCTGCCCAAAGAAATACTTCCGCCTTTTAAATCAATATTTTCGGAAGATAATGAATTACCTGCCGATAAACTCAATGAACCTGCCGTTTGTGTATAATCACCGTTTGCCGTAATATTTGCATTTTCGGAAACAATATTTCCCGCATTAGAAATATTTCCTTGTGAATTCATTGCGGATTTTACGGATATTTTACCCGAAGATACCGTAATGTCACCTGTTGTATTCAAATTATCAACAGAAACATTGGAAGTTCCTGCTTGTTTATATGTACCGGCAATCGGAACAGCTACTGAACCGATTGTAGTTGCATTTAAAGTTCCGTCTGCAACAACAACATTATTTGCCTTAATTTCTTTTGCGGTTACAATTGATGATGCACCTGTTTGCTGATATGTATTTTTCGCTGTAATTGTTGAAGTTTTATCGTTTGTAATTTCAGCATTATTTACTGTAATTGAACCATTGCTTGACTTTAATGTCGAATTCGAACCTAAATTAACCGTTGAATTAATTTCAATATCACCGTTCGCTTCAACTTCTCCGTTTTTTCCCATTGTAAGGCTGCCTGAATTTACGTTTAAAGTTGAATTTGATTTAAGAGAAACCTTTTCACTGCTTGTTCCATCTGCAAAAGATACATTCGCACCGTCAATAAGCACATATCCGCCCGACGGAGAACTTGTTGTCAACGATTTGTTTACATTAACGCTGCCGCCTGTCAAGCTTATGTTTCCGGCTGCTGAAATCTTATTCGCATTTAATGTTCCTGCCGAAACCGCTATATCACCGTTTGAAGCATTTACCGAATCAACTTTTACACTTGTTCCTGCCCCTGATTGAACATAACCTTGATTTGTATTGATTGTTCCGTTATTCAAACCGCCGTTGTTTATCGTAGCACCCGAAATAACAACTTTTCCACTGTTTGCATCAGTTCCTGTGGCATTTATCGAACTGCCTGCACCCAACTGTAAACTACCGCCTGACAAATTAACAGATTTTGCAGTGATAGCTTTGTTTTCAGCTAATAATATTTGTCCTGCGTTTTG
This sequence comes from uncultured Candidatus Melainabacteria bacterium, assembly GCA_934754505.1. Taxonomy (GTDB): domain Bacteria; phylum Cyanobacteriota; class Vampirovibrionia; order Gastranaerophilales; family Gastranaerophilaceae; genus RUG841. Next base: position 964 of record CAKVIE010000015.1, on the reverse strand, counting down.
AATATATGAGTCAACTAACGAAACATTACCGTTGTATGTAATTTTTGCAGTAGTGGAATTTGAGTCAATTGTTAATTTATTTACGTTTATATCATTATTGAAAAGAAGATTTTTTAAAGTTTCAACCGAAACATCAACCGAACCGCTGATTGAGCCTAAACTTAATCCGCTGCCCGAAGCTCTTTCATTAACTTTATCACCGAGAACCAAAGAAGAAACAACACCCGTCGAAGCAAATGAAATTTGATTGCTTATTGCCAAATCATAAAGTTTTAACGATGTGCCCTCAATCAAATTTATTGCCGCACCGCTGAGCTTATTGGAATCAGAATCGGAATGAAGAATAATATTATTTACAGTTGCTGTTATTGGCGATGAGGTCGAAATTGAAGATTTGATTTCTCCATCTCCGCCTGTAGTTGTAAATAATTCTTCCAATTCAGTTTCCGACGTAATATAAGCCGCTTCTGACATCGGAGGCATAATACCTAAAAACATCAATGCCAAAAGTAAACTCGTCATTTTATTAATATCTTTGCGTTTTCTTCCTTTTGCGTGTTTCGTTTTTTTACTCATTTTTTCTTCCAAATATTTTTTACATTAACCCACTTTAGCTAATTTTAACATTTTGCTTAATAATAAGCTATATATTATATTGTTTTCTAACTTCAAACAGAGGAGAAATGAACGGTTTACACCCTAATTGCTTGCAATAAGGCTCTCAAAGCTAATATTAAAAATGTAACAATTTCTGTCAACCAATAATTGCACCCCGTTTTAAGCAAGAATATATTACGTTTTTTTACGAAAAATCGAAAACAAAAAAGTTTTTAAAAATATTTATAAAAAAAGTATTGCATTTTAAGTTTGTGCATGTATAATAAAAATACGCAAGGGCGTTTAGCTCAGTTGGTAGAGCGCCTCCCTTACAAGGAGGATGTCGGGAGTTCGAGCCTCTCAACGC
>CAKVIE010000014.1 GCA_934754505.1 uncultured Candidatus Melainabacteria bacterium | reverse complement strand
GGTACAAAGAAAGGTAAATATCTATAAATATTATATAAACCACTGGATCACCACGTCGTTTCACTCCTCGTGATGACAACTTTTTTTCCGATGTCATTGCGAAAAACCCCACTCGTGATGACGACTTCTTTTTGATGTCATTGCGAGAGGCTTTGCCTTGTGATGACAAACAAAAAAGACAGGTCAAGTAATACCTGACCTGTCTTAGTAAAAAAAAGTTTTAAGCCTTTAAGCCAAATCCCATTTTCCGCAAGTACCGCCCCAGCGAGCAATAATTTTCGGTTTTTTATCTTCCGAAGAAATTGCATCGGGATCTTCTTCCGTAATGGTAATAATTTCGCAGTTATTTGAACAGCCGCTGCATTGTCTTGTCATCGAATGGAATGTCATATCTCCAACGTGTTGACCTTTGAATTTCGTCGGTTGTTCTGTGTATTGGTGATTTTCCATAGCAAGAAGTGCCGCCCCGATTGCACCCATATTTTGGTGATTTTCGGGAACTACAACTTTCAAACCTAATGCTTCTTCAAAAGCCTTAACCATGCCTTTGTTTGTTGCAACACCACCTTGGAACGTAACTGTCGGTAAAATTTCTTTACCTAAAGCAAGGTTACTCAAATAATTTCTTACAAGTGCTTGACACAAACCGTATAACAAATCTTCCTGAGGATAACCGAGTTGTTGTTTGTGGATTAAATCACTTTCCGCAAAAACACCGCATCGGCCTGCAATTCTTGCAGGAGCAGTTGATTTTAAAGCTACATCACCAAAATTTTCAATCGGAACATTCAATCTTGATGCCTGTTGGTCAAGAAAACTTCCCGTACCTGCCGCACAAACAGTATTCATAGCGAAATCCGTAACAATTCCGTCACGAAGAATAATAATTTTACTGTCTTGTCCGCCGATTTCAAGAATTGTTTGAACATCTGGAACATAAGTGCTTGCCGCAACTGCGTGAGCCGTAATTTCGTTTTTAATAATATCAGCACCGACTAAAGCACCTGCAAGATTTCTGCCGCTGCCTGTTGTGCCGACGCCTAAAACGTTATATTCCGTTTTAGCTTGAGCGTATAAACTTTTCATGCCCGACTGAACGGCTTTTACAGGCTGTCCCGAAGTTCTTATCATAAAACAGTCAACGGGTTGACCGTTTGTATCAACCATTGCCAATTTTGTTGTAACCGAGCCTACGTCTATACCTAAATATACATCTGTCATGATTATTAAACCTCTATTTATTTTTATAATACTAAAAACATAGAGGAAAATAAAAAGATATTTTTGAAATGTTAAGGCAATTTATTTATACCTTGGAATAATTGCGAAAGCTTTACTAAAAGCTGTTTCATACAAAAGGACATAAATCCCGTCTTGACTTGTATCAATGGTAGCAGACATTTTGGTACGGACTCTTTTGTCATAAACTTCAAGTTCGTGCAAATATTCTTTAGCTTTTTTTTGTTTCCCACGATACATATATTTTTGGTATTTGTTAGCCAATTCTTCCCGTTTTTCAAAATCCTTATCTGTCGTCATTTTGTCGGAATAACTTGCAACGGGAACTCTTGCTTTGAGTTCGTTGCTTTGAAGAAACATAAGATATTTTCTTTCGGAATCGAGAGCAATCATGTACATTCCGTGAGGAAGCACTTCACCTTTGCCGTCATGGATATCGAAAGGAAGTCTTAAAATAGGATAATCCGTATCCGGATAAGCATATTTGTAAATTATATTGTCTTTTTCATAAAGTCCCGTAACCTCACGAGGATAAACAAAAAGTGATTCCGCATCGGCATAAACGGGCTTATCAAAACAATCAAACATAGTAATCCTGCTTAATTAATATTAATACTGTAATATTTCTTGTTATCGTGTTATTCTTTTAATATAATTATATAGTGAATATTATCAAAGGAAAAGAACATGGATTACGGTAAAATTATATCATATATGCCGACGGTAATAGAGGCTTCATCAAGAGGCGAACGCTCTTTCGACATTTTTTCAAGATTGTTGAGAGAAAGAATAATTTTCTTGGGCGAAGAAATCGATGATGAAATGGCAAACTCAATTGTCGCACAGTTATTGCTTTTAGATAGCGAAAACCCTGAAAAAGATATTATGTTATACATAAATTCTCCGGGGGGTGTAATAACTGCAGGTTTTGCAATATTTGATACAATGAACCATATCAGAGCAGATGTCAGCACAATTTGTATCGGCGAAGCTGCAAGTATGGGTGCATTTTTGCTTTCAGCAGGAACAAAAGGCAAAAGATTATCACTTCCGAGTTCAAGAATAATGATTCACCAACCTTTGGGCGGTGCAAAAGGTCAAGCTTCGGATATCGAAATTGAAGCAAAAGAAATTTTAAGAATGAGAACGACTTTGAATGAATTGCTTGCAAAGCATACAGGTCAACCTCTCGAAAAAATTAAAGCCGACACGGAAAGAGATTACTACATGTCAGCACAACAGGCATGCGAGTATGGTTTGATTGATAGAGTAATTACAAGCGCTGATTTTGGAAAGAAAGAATAGAAAATGTTTGACAATTTATCGGAACGATTAACGGAAATTATCAGAAAAACTTCGGGCAACGACAAATTAACCGAAGATAATATGCAGGACGCTTTGCGTGAAATAAGACGAGCTTTGCTTGAAGCCGACGTAAATTTAACGGTTGTAAAATCGTTTATATCAAAAGTTAGAGAACGTGCAGCAGGCGAAAAGGTTGTAGAAGGTGTAAATCCGAGCCAACAACTCGTCAAAATCGTTCACGATGAAATAACCGAACTTTTGGGTAAAGAAGATGCTCCGCTGGATTTAAGCGGGAAACCGTCAATCATAATGATGTTAGGTTTGCAAGGTTCAGGTAAAACAACATCTTGTGCAAAACTTGCAATGAAATTCAAAAAAGACGGAAGAAAACCTTTAATGGTAGCAGCAGACGTTTATCGTCCAGCAGCAATTACCCAATTAAAAACATTAGGTGAACAAATCGGCGTTGATGTTTACACAATAGACGGTTCAACCGATGTTCAAAAAATCGTTGCCGATGCAGTTGAAAAAGCTAAAAACGAAAGCTATAACCCTGTCTTGATAGATACGGCAGGTCGTTTGCAAATAGATACGGAAATGATGGCTGAACTTTTGATTTTAGACAGAATTTACCAACCACAGGAAAAATTACTTGTAATTGATGCAATGACAGGTCAAGAAGCTGTTAACGTTGCAAGAGATTTCAATGCCCAATTAGAAATCACAGGTACGATTTTAACAAAGGCAGACGGTGATTCAAGAGGCGGTGCCGCATTAAGTGTTGTTCACCAAACGGGCAAACCGATTAAATTTTTAGGTAAAGGTGAAAAAATCGAACCGCTTGAAGAATTTCACCCCGCAAGACTTGCAGATAGAATTTTAGGCATGGGTGATATTGTTTCTCTCGTTGAAAAAGCTCAAGAAGTTTTTGACGAAAAACAAGCAAAAGAATTTGAAGCAAAAATGAAAAAAGCCGAATTCACCTTCAACGACTTTTTGAAAATTCAAAAACAGATGAAAATGTTCGGCTCAATCGAAAACTTGCTCGGAATGTTACCTATCCCGGGTTTGAATAAAGAAAATCGTGAAACGATAGCTCAAGAGGGCGAAAAACAGCTTAAAAAAGTTGAAACATTCATCAACAGTATGACCCCCGAAGAAAGAGATAACCCCGAATTAATCAACAGTTCAAGAAAACGCAGATTATCGGCAGGTTCGGGACTTCCAATGCACGAAGTTAATTTAATAATTACTCAATTTGAGCAAATGAGAAAAATGATGAAAGGTTTCTCAAATATTCAGGAAAAAGCTAAAAAAGGCAAGTTCAAAATGCCGAAGATGCCGAAATTTCCTCAATATCCAAAGTTTTAAAACAGACAAATATATATAAGGACAGGAATTATGATAATAGTAATGGAACCTAAAGCTACTGAAGAACAAATTCAGGCAGTAGTTTACTATCTCGAATCAAACGGATTTAAAGCTGTATTAAACCGAGGCGATATAATGACAGTAATTGCGGCAATCGGTGACAGAAAATTATTTCAACCGAATGCAGTCGCATCTTATGAGGGCGTTCGAGAAGTTAAATTAATTTCGGAACCATACAAACTCGCATCACGAGAGGGCCAACCGGAAGATACAGTTATCGAATTTGCAAACGGCGTAAAAATCGGCGGAAAAAATCGTCCGCAAATGATGGTCGGACCTTGCTGCGTTGAAAAAGAATTAGACGGTCTTTTAAGAGTTGCTGATGCTGCAAGAGAATGCGGCTGCAACTTCCTCAGAGGCGGTGCTTTTAAACCCAGAACTTCACCCTATGATTTTCAAGGTTATGAAGAAAAAGGTCTTGAATTTTTGAAAATAGCTTCCGAAAAAACGGGCATGCTTGTTGTAACGGAAGTTATGGATACACTTGATTTGCCGCTTATCTGCCAATATGCAGATGTACTTCAAATCGGTGCAAGAAATATGCAAAACTTCAAATTATTAAAGGCAGCAGGTCAAACGGGCAAACCGATTATGTTGAAAAACGGTCCCGCAGCTACAATCAGAGAATTTTTACTTGCAGCTGAACACATTCTTTGCACAGGCAACCCGAAAGTTATTTTGTGTGAAAGAGGGGTAAGAGGTTTTGACAGCACATACACAAGAAACACGCTTGATGTAGCTGCAATTCCTGTAATTAAGAAGTATTCACACTTGCCGATAATAATCGACCCGAGCCACGGAACAGGAAGAAGATATTTGGTAGAACCTTTGGCAAAAGCAGGTTTGGTAGTCGGAGCAGACGGTGTTATGATGGAAGTTCACCATAACCCTGACTGTGCCTCATCAGACGGTGCTCAAAGTTTGACCATTGAACAATTTAAGCAAACAATGAAACGCTTAAATCACTTGATGGACTTAATGGAAGAAGAAAGAATATAATATTGTTTGGATTTGATTTTGAATTAGATGACTTTCAAAAAGAGGCAGTAAAATACATCGATGACGGCAAAAGCGTTGTCGTTTGTGCACCTACCGGAGCAGGAAAAACTTGTATTGCGGAGCACGCAATTCACAGAGCTTTGGAAAACGGAACAAAACTTATTTACACCACACCTTTGAAAGCTCTTTCAAATCAAAAGTTTACGGACTTTGGCAGAAAATACGGAGAAGATAAAGTCGGTCTTTTGACAGGCGACACTTCGATAAACAGAGATGCACAAATCGTTGTTATGACAACGGAAGTATTCCGAAATATGTTGTACGGAACAAATCTCGGCGAGCTTGCGAAAAATCTTCAAGGAGTGAAATACGTTGTCCTTGATGAAGTTCATTATATGAACGACGAGGAAAGAGGCACTGTTTGGGAAGAAAGTATAATATACTGCCCGTCTGATATTCAAATTATTGCACTTTCAGCAACGGTTGCGAATGCGGAACAGCTTTGCGGCTGGATAAATACTGTTCATTCGGATACAGAATGTGTTTATACCGATTTCAGACCTGTACCGTTAAGATTTTATTATTACGATTCTTCAAAGCCTTATGATATTTTACCGCTTTTGACACCTGACGGGAAATTAAATCGCAAAATCCGCCCGGAAAGACGTGATAAAAGCTTTAGAAGTAAATTAAAACAAAGAAACACGGCAAAAGACGTTATTTCGGTTTTGCATAAAAAGAATATGCTTCCTGCGATTTACTTCACTTTTTCAAGAAAAAAATGTGATGAGCAGATGGAAAAATGCAGTGATTTAGACTTAATCACGAAAGAAGAAGCGAAACAAATTCAAGAAATTACAGCGGAATACCTCAAAGAAAACCCGTATCTCACTCATAATAAACATTTAGATTACCTTTATAAAGGTGTTGCGGCTCACCACGCAGGCTTGCTTCCGGGGTGGAAAGTTTTGGTTGAAAAACTTTTCCAAAAAGGATTAATAAAAGTTGTATTTGCGACAGAAACATTGGCAGCAGGGATAAACATGCCCGCTCGTTCAACGGTTATTTCGGCAATAAGCAAGAGAACGGATAACGGACATCGATTACTGACGGCGAATGAATTTTTACAAATGTCAGGCAGAGCAGGCCGCAGAGGAATGGACGAAGTCGGTTATGTAACGATTATCGGAACGGCATTCCAAACACCTGAAGAAGTTGCGGATCTTGTTTTATCAGAAGCTAATCCGCTCGAAAGCCGTTTTTCGCCAAAATATTCAATGGTTTTAAATTTGCTGCAAAAATTCTCGCTTGCAGAGGCAAAAGAGCTGATATTAAAGAGTTTCGGCTATTATTCTTCAAATGACAGATTAAAGCCCTTGATTGCTCAAAGAGAAGAAACGAATAAAACCATTGAAAAGATTAATACTTTTGTTTGTCCTTATAAACTCACGAATAAGGATTTATCGGAATATAACAAAACAAGAGAAACTTATGTTGTTCACAGAAAGTTGTCAAAGACATTAATTAAACAGGCAAAACAGCGAGGTCAAAAAGATGCCCCCGAGGTTGAAGAATTTTTGACGAAAACGAAAGCCTTGCTTGCGAAGATGAAATCTTATCATTGTGACATTTGCAGAAATTACAAAAAACACATGAAAGATTTAGATTTGTTAGCACGTTTTGAGAAAAAAGCGGAAAGTATCACTAAAAACATTGCCAAAGAAAAAGATATTTATTGGAATAAATTCTTAAATCACAAGGCGGTTTTGGGTGAGATGGGATATTTGGAAAAGGATTTTCCGAATGAAAAAGGGCTTTTATGTTCATACATCAGAGCAGAAAATGAGCTTTTTGTTTCAGAAATTTTATTGAGCGGAATTTTGGACGATTTAACGCCGTCACAGCTTTCGGCAGTTATTTGTGCAGTAATTACGGAGGATTTAAGGGGCGATATATTTGTACCGCAGCCTTTGTCGAAAGAAACCCGAAAGGCATTAAACCAACTTAAAAATGTCCGTAAAAAGATAGCGATTGTCCAAAGAGAACACGATATTGATACTGAAATGTACATAAATTCGTATTATTCACCGTTGATAGAGATGTGGGCAGAAGGCTGCACGTGGGAAGAAATAACAGAAATGTCGCAATCATCAGAGGGTGATATTGTTAGAATTTTCAAAAGAACGATAGATATATTGAGGCAAATTTCCGCAGCACCGTATATTAATCCACAGTTAAACGATACGGCAAAACAGGCGATAAAAGCTATTTTAAGAGAACCTATTGATGTAGATTAATTTATTATTTAACAAAAGGAAAAAAGCTTTGACATTTAATGAAAAAAACTTTATAGATAGAGTTTGGACAAATGCTAAAATATGTATTCCTAATAATTTCAACGACAATAATGAACAAACCGTAAAGAATTATATATATAACTTTTATGACATTTACGCTGAAAAAATCAAAAATGACAAGCAAATTTTGAACGAGGAAAAAGAACTTGCCTGCAAAATAATTTTATATTACGTATTAAACAAAAGCATTTGTTTAATACAAGCAGATGTTTCAGAAGAAGAAACTTATCAAATTTTGGAAATAATCGCATCAACAGTATTTGAAATAATTCAAAATTCAAAAGACGAAGGTCTTATGAATAAAGATTTCTTTGAAACTGTTGAAAATAAAGTTGAAGAAATATATCCTCAAACCGTCGTCAAAATTATCAAATCAAAAGAAAAACAAGAAGAAGTCATAAAAGAAAAATTTTCTGATAATCGGATAAATTTTTTCAAGAAAAATAATGAGAAAAAAACAGAAATATTCTGCTATGTTTCTTGGATAATTATAACTTTTTTGTATGTTAAAGCTGTTGTATATTGTGGCTCTTATTTTGAGAACCCGATAATTTTTTATACATCTTCCATTTTAGCTTTTATTTTTGTTTTTAATTATTTAGTAAATAAATATACCAATCAAATGCTAAAAAAATTAGAGGAACTCCGAGAAGAATTAAAAAATCTTGCCGATACAAATACGGCTTTTACCGAAGCAAAAAGAGATGATTTAAGACTTGAAATAGGAAGTAATTTAGCAAACCCGAATACAGAAATCTTAAAATTTTTATTACCAAAAATTACAGCTTGCAGAAGACTATTAGCTGAAAAAATCGGTTATATTGTTCCTATAATAAGAGTTTGTGATAATGTTTCGTTAAATCCGAATGAATATATTTTGTATGCTCATGAAATAAAAATAGCAAACGGGAATTTTTATACCGAAAAATATATGGTTTCAGAAAAAGACTTTGAAAAAGCAGAAAAAGTCTTTAATAATATAGAAAAAATTGAAGATATAGACCCTTTGACACAAGAAAAAGTTTATTGGATAAATAAAACTGATTTTGTAAAATATTTTTCGGGTATTACAGCAAAAATGCCGGTAGATATTTTAGTTGCACACATTAAAAAAGCCTTAATAGAAAATGCCGATAAAATTATAACTTTAAAAGAAATCGAAAAGTATTCCAAATTTGTAAGTGACAACTACTCTAAATCTTTAGCTAAAGAAATTGCAGTCATTGGCAGTTTAAAAATAAAGTTTATTTTATCGGAGCTCATAAAAAAAGGTTTTTCTATAAAAGATATAGGTTACGTATATGAACAAATATTATCCGAGAACAATTCAAACGACTCCAAAGAAATACTATTAGCAAAAATCGAAAAAGACTTACAAAATATTTAAACCATTGAAATAATGCAGAAATCGGGGTATAATTAAAAGGCAATGAACGTAATTAAAAGAATAAAAAAAAGCATAATAATCTCTGTTCAAGCTATGCCGAACGAGCCTTTGTATCAGGAAGAATGCATGAATGCAATGATTCAATCCGTATTGAAAGGCGGAGCAAGAGCGTTAAGACTTGCAGGTGCAAGAGATATTAAGAATGCAAAAAAATTCACAAACGTTCCTATCATAGGACTCACAAAACCCGACGTTATTCCCAAAAATTGGAAACAAATAGTTTACATCACCCCCGGAATGAAAGAAATAACAGAACTTGTTTCAGCAGGGGCGGATATTATAGCTATGGACGGAACTTCAAGACCTCGAGGCAAAGATAACTTACGCAAATTGATAAAATATGTTGAAATGCACAAAAAAGCAACAATGGCAGATATTTCAACTCTATCGGAAGCTATTGCCGCAAGAGCTTTGGGTTTTGATATGATTTCAACAACATTATCAGGCTATACGCAAAATTCAACCTCTAACACGGAAGAACCCGATTTTAAACTTTTGGAAAAAGCTGTTAAAATACTTGATTGTCCCGTAATTTTAGAGGGAAGAATTTGGACACCGGATCAAGTCAAAAAAGCATTTGATTTAGGAGCACACGCTGTTGTTATTGGTTCTGCAATCACAAGACCGCAGCTTATTGTAAAGAGATTTTATTCAAAAGTTATGTAAAATATTATATTTTTTCTTAAAAAAATGTATTGCAGTTGCCCTCTGATAGGTTATAATAATTGCAAGATAATGTGATTTTATCGGTGTTTTTACTATCAGCGAAAAGGAGAAAATATGAAAAAGGCACTCGGGATTGACGTTGGCGGAACGAAAATCAGCTACGCTATTATTAATGAAAACGGCGAATATTTGAATAAGATTAAAAAAGTTTCTACTCCCAAAACATTGGAAGAATTAAAAGAAGCTTTTCAAACAATTGTAAAAGAAAATGAAAAAGACGTTGATTACATAGCATTTGCAACAGCAGGTGCAATTAACCTTGAAAATACAAAAGTAGAATCAAGTTCTCCGAATATGCCGAAAGACTATAACACGATTGATTTTACATCATTAAGCAAAAAACCTGTTTATGTAGAAAACGATGCAAATGCAGCAGCATGGGCAGAATACAAAGTCGGTGCAGCAAAAGGTTATGATAACAACATTATGGTAACTTTGGGAACAGGTATCGGCGGCGGAATTATCATCAACGGCGAAATGCTTCGTGGTAAATCAGGCAGAGCAGGCGAAATCGGTCACATTAAAATTTATCCCGACAAAAGACGTCTTTGCAACTGCGGAAACTACGATTGCTGGGAAGCTTACGGTTCAGGAACAGGTCTTGGCAGAACTTTCAAAGAAGAAGCTCTCAAAAACCCGCTTTCTCAAACAGTTGAAGGCAAAAATATCGACGATTTAACAACTTACGATTTAATCGAAGGTATGAAAAGACACGATGAACTTTGTATGAAAGTTATCGATTTGTGGCACACTCACGTTGTAACAGGTATGATTACACTCAACAATATTTTCGATACAGAAATCTTTGTTATTTCAGGCGGTATGGGCGAATTCATCAACTGCCAAAATATTGAAGCAGAACTCAACAAACAAACTCTCGTTTCTCCTGCAAAAGTTGTTCTCGCAACAACAGGAAACAATGCGGGCATGTTGGGCTGTGCATTGCTTGCAATCGACAAATTCAACAAATAAGAAAAATACAAATCGGGATAGCTATAAATAATAGTTATCCCGAATTTTTGCCTGCAATTCAGGTAAAAACAACAAAAAATAATGGTTTACTTATAAATAGGTGATTTATGTCAAAGAGATTTTTGAATATTTTAATCGTAACGTTTGTATTATTTAGTTATAACTGCACTGTTTCAGCAAACAATAATTACACTCCGAAAGAACAAGAAATTTTGGAATTACAATTCCGCAATCAAAATGATGAAGCTTTAAAGCAGTTAAATGAGTTAATACAAAAAGAGCCAACCGTAAATTTATACTATTTGCTTGGTCGTTCGCATTATATAGACAGAAATTATCCCGAAACTATAAAGGCTTACACTAAAACAATAGAAATGAAGCCTGATTTAGATAAAGCCTATACAAATCTTGCCATTGTATATAATGATTTAAAACAATATGATAAGGCATTTGAAAACTATAATAAGGCACTTGAACTTAATCCAAATGATTCTTTAATCTTTTATAACAGAGGAAACTGTTATAGAAATGTAAAGCAGTATGATAAAGCTATACAGGATTTTACCAAAGCAATAGAATTAGATTCCCAAAATCAAGACTCCTATATAAACAGGGGAAATATTTATCGCTTACAAAAGAACTATAAAAAAGCATTAGAAGATTATAATAAAGCAATAAGCATCAATCCTGACAAAGCAATACCTTATTTCAATAAAGGTTTAGTTTATAGAGATACGAAAAAGGACAAAGAATCTTTAGAATTTTTTGATAAAGTAATAGAACTCGACAGCTATTATGAAGGAGCATACTTTCACAGGGGAGAAATTTACAATAAATCAAAACAATATAATAAGGCTTTAGAAAATTATGAAAAATTAGAAGAAATTTCTCCCGAAGAACCGTATGTGCATTATTTAAAAGGGGAAGCCTATTACAAATTAAAACAATATGATAAAAGTTTAGAGGAATTTGATAAATTAACCGGCTTATCTCCGGCTGATCCAATGGCATATTTTACAAAAGCCAATATTTACATACGCTTACACCAATATGAAAATGCAATAAAAAATTATCTTTATACAATTTTTGCATTTATTTTGAAAATTATAATACCAAAATTCAGATAAATAATATCAACAATGTTTTTGCCTATTGAACAGAAATGTTTTTGTGGTATATTGTTTTTACGACGGCAATGCCGTTAGTTCATTGAACGGATGTGAGTAATCTGAAAAATATCGTAACTGCTAAACATTCAGGATTTTGCTACGGAGTCAAAAGAGCAGTAGAAACAACAAAAAATTTAAAACGTGAAAACAACTCGACGAAAGTTTGGGTTTTAGGTGAATTAATTCACAATTCTCACGTTATTGAAGAATTATCAAAACTCGGAATAAATACCGTTGATGAGCTTCCTTGCGGTGAAACGGGAATATGTATTATAAGAAGTCATGGTGCTTCACCCGAAGTTATTAAAAACGCAACCGAAAAAGGTTTTGAAATAGTCGATTTAACATGCCCTGACGTGAAAAAAGTTCAGCAAAGGGCAATGGAACTTGCAAAAGACGACTATTTGGTAATTATAGTCGGAAAACCCGAACATCCCGAAGTTGTTGCAATTAATGCAAATGCAAAACAATTTGGAGAAAATGTTTTTGTCGTTCCCGATATTGAAACGCTTAAAACGATAGAAGAAGAAGTTAAAGAACATAAGAAAATCGGAGTTGTTGTTCAAACCACACAAAAAATCGAAACCTTAAATGAGATTTTGTGCTATTTAACAACACTTGCAAAAGAAATCAAAATTTTCAATACAATCTGCAAATCGACGCAAATGCGTCAAAAAGAAGCGAGAGATTTAGCAGAAGTTTCAGATTTAATGGTGGTTGTAGGCAGCAAAAAAAGTGCAAACACAACACATCTTGCAGAAATTTTAAGAGAAATAACAACAACAATTCACATAGAAACAGATGAAGAATTGTCCGAATACGAAGATTTAATCAAAAAATCACAAAATATAGCAATAACGGCAGGTGCATCGACACCTGACGATATTATACAAAGAGTTCATGATAAACTATCAATATATTAGGAAGGAAAATAACAAATGACACAAACAATTAACGAACAAGATGAATTTGTAAGATTGCTTGAAGAAAGCTATAACTATAAATTCCAAGTAGCAGATATCGTAAAAGGTATCATCGTAAAGAAAGAAAATGACGGTTATTTGGTAGATATCGGAGCAAAAACCGAAGCATTTTTACCGAACAAAGAAATTTCAAACGCATCAGATAAAGATTCTGTCGTATTGAACATTGGCGATGTAAAAGAATTTTACGTATTAAGAGAAGAAACAGACAAAGAAGACAGCTGCATTCTTCTTTCATTGAGAAAACTTTCATGTGCAAAATCATGGCAAAATCTTCAAAACGCAAAACTCAACAACGAAACTATTACAGCAAAAGTTGTTCAAATCGTTAAAGGCGGCGTAATTGCAGAAGCTGAAGAATTAAGAGGATTTATCCCTGCAAGCCAACTCAGAACAGGCAGCCCGTTTGAAGGTTTAATCGACCAAGAAATTGAAGTTAAAATCCTTGAAGCTGATCCTCAAAAGAACAAGCTTATCTTCTCACAAAGACAAGCTATCGCTGAACAAAGAGAAAAAGTTGTTGACGATGTTATAGTAAACCTCGAAGAAGGTTCAGTTGTAAAAGGTGAAGTTGTAAGAATTGCAAACTTCGGTGCATTCGTTGACATCAACGGTGTTGACGGACTTCTTCCGATTTCGGAAATTTCATGGCAAAGAATTAAACACCCGTCAGATGTTATCCGACTCGGTCAAGAAATCGAAGTTAAAATCCTCAAGATTGACAACGATCTTAAGAGAATTTCTTTGAGCTTAAAGAGAATGGGCGACAATCCGTGGGAAGAAATCGAAAACAAATTTGAAGAAGGTCAAATCATCACAGGAACAGTTAATAAAGTAACTTCATTCGGTACTTTCATCAACATTTTCCCCGGAGTTGAAGCACTTCTTCCTGCATCAGAAATGGCAAATGCAGATGCAAACCCGCTCACAGTCTATAATGTAGGCGACGAAGTTAAAGTTATGATTAAGAAATTCACTCCTCAAGAACACAGAATTGCCTTGACAGTAAAAGATATGCCACAAGACTAATTCAAAACCTTGAGAACTTAATCAAATAATAAATAGCGGATTGGTGAAAACTAATCCGCTGTTTTTTTAATAAAAAATTTAGCAATTTATTTTAAGCCAATTTGCAAAAACATCTAACCCGTCAGACAAAACTTTTTCATCAATGCAATATCCGAAACGGAAAAATTTATCAAACTCAAGTGCTTCCCCAGGAAGCAAAAGAACTCCCGTTTCATTGAATAATTTCAAACAAAAGTCATAAGAATTCATCTCGGAATGATATTTGATAAAAGCCGTTGTGCCTGCTTGCGGTGTAACAAAAGATAATTGCGGAATTTGACTGGTTTTATTTAATAAAATATTTTTTCGACTTTCTATTATCGAAAGGTTTCGAGCAATAATTTTTTCCTTATTTTCAAGTGCCAAAGCCGCAGTATAATCATCGAGAAAGCTTATGCTTATTGTGTTATATTGTCTTTGGTGATTAATCTCGTCAATGATTTTTTTATCCGCCGCAACAAACCCTACACGAACTCCTGCAAGCGAAAAAGTTTTTGACATAGAAAATGTCGAAATGCCCTTTTCATAAAGCTCTGTTATTGAAACATAATCATTATTTTTTTCATGCTCCAAAAATCTGTAAACCTCATCACACAAAACATAAGAACCATGCTTTTTTGCAATTTCAACGATTTTAACAAATTCGGACTTTGAAAGTACAGCACCTGTCGGATTATTCGGATTGTTAAAAACAATCAGCTTCGTTTTATCCGTAACAGCATTTTCAAGTTCTTCAAAATCAATATGCCAGTCCAAATCCTCTTTCAGCCTTACTAATTTGACCTTTGCACCTAATTGCTCAGGAACGGAATAAAGCTGCTGATATATCGGAATAACCACCACCACTTCATCTTTCGGCTCAATAAGACTTTTAAAGACAAGCTCATTCGCCCCGATTGCCCCATGAGTCACGGTAATGTTTTCAAAATTCAAACCTTTATAAAGATTTAAACATGCCGACTTTAACCTTTCAGACCCCGTAATATCACCGTAATCCAATGGTTTTTCGCAAAGCTCCGCTGCATCATGCCCGCACAAATCAAACAATTCTCTCAAGGAAAAAGATTTTATGCAGGTTGTTGTAAAGTCATATTTGGCATGACTTTCGTACTCGTTCATCCACTCTTCGATTTTAAAAGGCGAAATTTTCATATTATCTTTGGAAAATCCCCGTAACCGCTGCTGATGAAAGGGCATGACTTTTTATAATTTTGTCAGCCTCTCGAGCTGAAACATTGTCTGCTATATCAAGGTTTTCGACATCAAGAGCGTAAACCGTAAAATTGTAATGATGAATGCCATGTCCGACAGGCGGGCATGGACCGCCGTAAGCAAATTCACCGAAATCATTTTGCAAAAGATGTGCTTCTTGGGGAATTTCACCTTTTTCAAGTTTGGTTTGAGAAACAGGAATGTTTATCAAAACCCAATGATACCAACCGCCTGCAAGGGGAGCATCGGGGTCATGACAAACTATTGCAAAACTTTTTGTATTTTCAGGAAATTCACTCCAAGATAAATCGGGTGAAACATTGTCACCGCCGCATCTTTTGTAGGCTTGATTTTGCCCGATGTAACCGTTATTTTCAAATGATTGAGTTGAAATAATCATAGAATGCTCCTTTTGTTCGGCGAAAGTACAACCTGTCCCGAATAATATTAAAACAAAAATTACCAAAACATTTTTTAAGAAGTTTGATTTCATACCCGTAAATATATCATTTTTTTGGCATTATGTCACCTAAAAAAAAAGAAAAAACCGGTTTTCAGGCCGGCAGTAAATTGGTAAGAAATGTAAGTGTAAGTGTAAGTTTAAAATTAAGTAAGAAATAAAATTTTGATTAAGCGAATGTTTTGAAAGTTGATTCAACGTTCTTTTCAATAACTTTTTGAACAGCGTCCATTTCAGTTGAAATAGCATTTTGTTCAGTATCCAATTGGTTCAATCTGAGTTCCAAAGTCTTATCTTGTTGTTGAAGAACTTCAGTTTTAGCGTTGATTTGAGCCATTGTTTTTTCGTATTCGCTGTATTCTTTTTGGTAAGCATTCATAGCTAAATCGTATGCATCATCATCAGCAACTTGTGAAGTTGAAACGCTAAGAGTTGTTTCACCGGCGAGTTGAGGGATTTTGATGCTGTCATAATCACCGGCTTCGTTGAATGTTAATTGAACACCAGTGAATGTTTCATTGAGAACTTGTTTAGTCGGAGTGTATTGATAGAATTTTTCACCTACTTGGTAGTATGTATTGTTGTTTTGAGTGAATACATTAACTGCTGTATCGTTTGAAAGGCTTGCTTCGCCTTCTTTTCTTTCGTTTTCAATGTGTTTTGCCAAGTTTTGAACACTGCCGAGAGTAACAGATGTAGCACCTGTCATATCAAGACCGTCACCTGAAACTGTTTTGTAGCTCGGAACTTCAACTGAATGAGTTAAACCAACTGTGTAACCATCTTTTTCTTTAATAGGTAATGATGACATTTTGTAATCATTTCCACCATAAGTGAATGAGTATTCAGTTTGGTAGTAGTTGATGATATCCGGAGGAGTAGGTACTGTCAAATTAGTAAGTTTGCTGTATAAGCTTGCTGATTCGTTAGCTAATGCAGTTCTTTGTTGGTTGACTTGTTGTCCTTCATATTCTGTGTTTGACTTTCTTGCTGTCAATCCTAAAAATCTTGCTTGTGATGCTGCTAAACCCATTGTTAGCTTCCTTCTTACTTAATTTCTTACCTTACTCTCATGTTATCGACACATCTTATCGAAAACTTTAATTTTTTGTTCGCCATTTGTAACATTTCTTAACATGTTCTATCCGCCTTGTAGAGGGAGTATTCATGAAAAACGAGAACAGAAAAATTTAAAAATAAAGTTCTGTTCTCGCTCAAAATTGTTACAATCGTAACAAAAATTCCTGCAAATTAACTTGCAATATTGTTGCAAGATTCTTTAGCACCGTCCATTTCGTTTTTAAGCATTTTGTTGATAACTTCACTTTGAACGCCTAACATTTTAACAACGGTTTCAATGTTTTTAACTTTGTTTTCAAGAATTGTATCGGCATTAGCCTGAATTTTTCCGGTAACGTTTTGATATGCGGAAAGTGCTGCACTACCTGTACCTTGCATTAAGTTACCGACGATAGTTCCTGCAATACCGTAAACACCTGCATAAGGTGAAACAGCTTGTAAAATACCGCCTAAACCCGAAATAATACCTGCGGCAGGAATAACCAAACTGTTAGCATAACCGTAACCTGCGGCAACACCTGTTGAATATGCGGCTGCATTTATACCTGCAATACCTGCCAAATCCGAAGCGGCTGCGATTGATGCGGCAGCACCTGTGCAGTAGCCTGAAGATGATGAGCCGAAACCTTGTAAAACAGAAGCTGCACCGTTTGGAAATCCGGGGTATGAACCGAGTTCACCGATACCGAATGCCGAATTACCGCCATTTACGGTTGATGTACCGCCTTCAATCGGAGTCCAGTATGATGTACCGGGGACGTTGATTGAAGCATTACCGCCCATTACCGACATAAAAGAACTCGGAGCGATAAATCTTGCGATATTCCAGAGCCAGCTGCCTGCCGTTCCAAAACCTGCACCGTCTGTTGAAGAACCGCTGACGACAATATCTCTCAATCTGTCGTATGTTTCAAACAACTGAGTTTTGGCATCACCGCTCGCTGCACCGTATTTGTTTGAAATAACCAATAAACTGTCATTTTTGTAAGACATTTTTATCTCCTCGCTCTATGCAAATACTTTAAATACTTTTTCTACGTTTTTATCAAGAATTGATTTTACAGAATCCATTTCTGTTTGAAGTGCCTGCTGTTCTGTATCTAATTGTCTGAGTCGTAATTCAAGCGAACGGTCTTCCGATTGAATTTGTTGTGTTTCGGAGTTGATAGCCGCAATTTCTTTTTCGTAATTTTCTTTGCTGACCGTATAGTTATTCATTGCACTTTGGTAGCCGACTTCATCTTGAACTTCACTTGCGGTCATTGAAATTTCCGATTCCGTAATTGCAGGGTCAACAATTTTGGTAATCGTTCCGTTTGCATCAAAAGTCAATTTACAATTACTGTGATCTGCTGTAATATCTTGTTTTTCGGCATTTTTATAATATCTTTGAACTGTATCGTTAAAAGGATATGATTGTTGAGCGAGCCATTCTCTGTCAACGAAATATGCCATATTTGTATCATCATCGACATAGGAACAATAATATCCGTTTTGTTTTCCGAGAGCTTTATCAATAGCTTCGTCTTGAACTGCCGTATTCGGATTTAAGTTATAAGTTTTATCAGTACCTGCCATTCTCAAAGTATATGAACCATCGGCATTTTTAACAATATTGCCTGTTCCGAATGCTTTCATACCAACTTGAACAACGTCAGTATAAGTAACATTTACATTGTACAAACCTGTCGTCGGGTCAGGAGAATATGAATTAACGTGGTATTTTGTACCGCCTGCCGAATATGTGTATTCGGTTTTATAATAATCCGTAACACTCGGAGGTACGGGAACTTGCATTGAATATAATTTTTGATAAAGGTTTGCACTCTCGTTTGCCAAAGCCGTTCTGGTTTGGTTTACCTGTTGTCCTTCATATTCAATGTTTGTCTTTCTTGCGGTAAGTCCTAAATATCTTGCTTGTGTTGCCGCTAAACCCATTACTCTCTTGCCTCCGTTTTTTACTTTTATTAAGATTTTTTATTAATAAAACTTAATAACCGTAATTGTTTCAGACTGTTTCATTTTATGAAATCATGCTTTACCACTGTGTTTTCGAGCGTATTTTTACCCTCATGTATTTATATAATGATTTTATATTTTAAATCAATACAGTGAACGGAGTATTTAAAAAATCGTCTAAATAATTAAATAAAAATAAATAATTTATGACTAACTTTTTTTTCATTATAAAATATAGTTATAAGATTGGAGAATTTCATGTGGGAATATACGGATAAAGTTACAGATTTATATAAAAACCCGAAAAATGCGGGCATGATTGAAGATGCAGATGCAGTCGGAGAAGCAGGTTCATTGACTTGCGGAGATATGTTGAAATTGTATCTTAAAGTTGACGAAAACGGAATTATTCAAGATGCAAAATTTCAAACATTTGGCTGCGGTTCAGCAGTTGCAAGCTCAAGCATTTTGACCGAAATGATAATCGGTATGCACATTGACGAAGCAAGAAAAATCACAAACAAAGATATCGTTGATGAACTCGGCGGTTTGCCTCCTGCAAAAATGCACTGTTCGGTAATGGGACACGAAGCATTGGAAGCAGCTATTGCCGATTATTACGGTGAAACTTGCGTTGCAGAAAAGAAAGAAAAAATTGTTTGCCAATGTTTTAATGTTTCGGAAGATACGATAAAAGAACAAATCAAGACAAACAATTTAAAAACCGTTGAAGAAGTTACGGAATACACAAAAGCAGGCGGTGGCTGCGGTCATTGCAGAGGTGCAATCGAAGCAATTTTGAAAGAAGTTCACAAAGAAAAACCTGCACTTACAAAAACTCAAGAAATTTTGAAAGTCAGCAAAGTTATTGAAAAATACGTTGCTCCCGAACTTCGCAAAGACAACGGCGATGTAGAGCTTGTTGATGTTAATGAAAATAAAATTTACATCAAATTTGCAGGTAAATGCAGTGCTTGTCATAAATCACAATTAACAAAGAATTATGTTGAAAAGATATTAAAGAAACATATTTCAGAAGACATAGAGGTTATATTAGTATAAAATGGCTGATAAATTAATATATTTGGACAATAATGCAACGACGAAAGTTGATGAAAAAGTTTTGGAAGAAATGCTTCCATACTTTTGCGAAAACTATGCAAACCCCGGTGGAATGTATGATTTTGCAGGCAAAGTCGGAGCTAAATTAAAAGATGCAAGAGAATCCGTAAAAGAATTTATGGGTGCAAAAGACCAAAAAGAAATTTATTTTACAGGTTCCGGGTCAGAAGGCGCAAACACTGCAATTCGTGGTGTTGTGAATGCAACTTTGGGCAAAAAACACATTATCACGACAAAAGTCGAACACCCTTGCGTTTTGAACACATATAAAAGTCTTGAAAAAGCAGGACACAAGGTTACATATTTGGGCGTAGATGCTGACGGAAATATTAATTTCAGCGAACTTGAAGCAGCTATAAGACCCGAAACGGCACTTGTTTCCGTAATGGCAGCAAACAATGAAACAGGGATAATTTTCCCATACGAAAAAATTGCAGAAGTTGTTAAACAAAAAAATCCCGAAACGAAAGTTTTTGTTGATGCTGTTCAGGCAGCGGGCAAAATCAAAATGGACTTCAAAAATACAAAAGTTGATTTTGCATCAATTTCAGGACATAAATTCCACGCACCGAAAGGCATAGGAGCTTTGTATGTAAAAGCAGGAACGTCTTTTGCACCGTTAATCACGGGCGGTCACCAAGAACGTGGGAAACGAGCAGGCACGGAAAATACGGCAAGCATTATCGGAATGGGCAAAGCTGCCGAGCTTGCTGCTGACAGCTTGAGCGATGAACTTACGAGAGTAAAAAAATTAAGAGATAAACTCGAAAGAAACATTTTGAGCAGTGTATTCAACGCAAGATTAAATTCCTCAACAGGAAACAGAGTTCCGAACACGACAAACATCGGATTTGAGTACATTGAGGGCGAATTAATTTTATTATACTTAAACGAGCTCGGAATTTGTGCAAGTTCAGGAAGTGCATGCACATCGGGAAGTTTAGACCCAAGCCACGTTTTAAGAGCAATGGGCGTACCGTTTACGGCTTTGCACGGAAGTATCAGAATAAGTTTAAGCAGATTTACAACGGAAGAAGAAATCGACTACGCAAGCAAGGTTTTCCCTGAAGTAATCGAAAAAATCAATCGACTTTCACCGTTCCAAAAAGAACTTGCGGAATTGAAATCAATAAAAACTCATTCTTAATACAAACGAAAACAGAATAAATAATAAAATTAGCGGGTAAGATAAATTATCCGCTAATTTTCTATGGTTAAATCCGCTTCAACAGCGACGTCAATATTTCCGTAAAGAAGTTTTATAATATTGTTTTTCCCGAGTGCATAGGCATAATTTATGGTATCTTCGCCTGCATTATAATTTGATTTATAGGGGCGGATTTTGGCAATCGGGGTCGAACCTTGAGATAAAATTAACCAGCCGTAATTATCTTTGTCGGTTTTGAACTCAAGTGTATAATAGCCGGGGAGAATTTCTTGACCGCTTTCCGTAAAACAATTTGTCGGAATCATTATTGAGCCTTTATGGTTCAAAACTGTTTCAAGCACTTGAAATTCGGGGTTTGTTTCGGATTCTGCCGTCGGTGTCGTATAAGTTTTTATATCTTTTTGTTTAACTTTTTTAGGTTTTTGAAATTTATTTTTATATTGCTGAATAGCATCTTCATATTGTTTTTCGGTAAAAGGTTTTAAATTTCCCGTAACGTCGCCGTAATTCGTGGTGTCCAAGCCCTCGAAAACGTCATCAGCCATCGCAGGAAGCTGAAAAACCGAAAATATTAATAATATTTGTAAAAACTTTTTTATGCTCATACTTTTATCATAATGTTTTTATGGCGAAAGTAAATAATATAAATATGTGAATTAACAGATAAAATTTTTAATGATGAAAATTTTCATTTGTAAAAAAAATGGTTTAGAATGTTAAAAAGCTATTTGAATAAAAATAAATTGAGTTTAATGGAAAGTTTTTTTAAAGATATTTTAAAAGCATTTTAAATAAAGATTAAATATAGAAAAAGGGAATAGAGGATATTTTGCATTTTTCGAATAACTTTTTTGTTGATAAAATCGCAAAACAGCAGAATAACAAAAAAGGAATATTGACAAAAAGGTATTTTTAGCAGATACTAATAATCACAGCGGACGTAAAAAGAGAATACGGAGGCTGGCATCGGCAGCGAAACAGCTGCAGGGTGAAAAAGCAGAATACAGAACAGTAATGGCGGGTGTCGTCAAGTGGTTAAGACCTCGGATTGTGGTTCCGATATGCGTGGGTTCGAATCCCACCACCCGCCCCACTAAAAAAGAGCCAAAAGGCTCTTTTTTTATTTTAAAAATTTTCAAAAGTGACAGTGTAATTAGACATTTAAAATTAAAATGTCTGACACATAAAATGATAAATTTTAAAATTGAACGATTTTAAGGGAAGAATTTATAAAACTAAATGTCCGACTGTATTGTTTCACCTCATTTGAGATTTTGTACGGTTGAAGTGATATTCGGCAAATCAGGCATGGTGTTTGGGTTTTAGCAGTCGGAAGTTCTAAAAAAATCTCATTTCAAACGTACGGGAAAGTCCGTCAAAGGGGAAATTTGACGACCGTTTAATACGCAGAAATGTCCTGTGTTTTGACGATTTTGTCCTTTGTTCGCTTGAAATGATATTTTTGAGATAGATTCGGTATTTTTTTATAAAAATTTCCACCCATTTTGCGAAAAAGTCCGTAGGTTGGGTTTTAACCCAACAGAATTAACAGAATTAATAGAATCAATAGGAAATGCTATCAAAAAGGCGGCATAAGGAATAATGAATCATGAACAATGAATCATGAACAATGAATCATGAACAATGAATCATGAACAATGAATCATGAACAATGAATCATGAACAATCAACAATCAACAATGAATAATGAATAATGAATAATGAATAATGAACAATGAATCATGAACAAAGAACAAAGAATCATGAATAATGAATAATGAATAAAAAATAATGAATAATGAATTATTACAACTTTTTCTTAAAATTAGCGGCATGGTTGGTGTATTGTACCACAAATATCAAATTTGTAAATTGCCGAGGTGGCTAATAGCCTATTGGTTAATAATCTTGTATAATATAAAATGAAAAAGGAAAACCTTGTATTCATTGGTTTCTGTAAAAAAACGAACAGGAGTTCTATGGTCTGAAATTAAAAATGAAAAAGATGCACAAGTTTGTTCATCCGAATCTAAATCAAAATCAAAAATAAAACCCTAATATATTCCTCGGTTTAGGTTCGGAGAAACAAACTAAAAAACTAAAAAGCTAAAGAACAAAAAACAAAAAACGAAAAAATAAAAAGAACGAAAGTAGAAAAATAAGGAGCAATCTAATGGCAGATAATTCCCCACAAAACGGGAATAGCTTTGATGCGGAAAATCAGGACAATCACAATGAAAATAAAAATGTTGAGTTGAAATTCGACCTGCAACTGCAAAATACCGTTTTGATTTTAGGGGTTATAGTTTTATTTTGTTACTATATAACTTTTTCTATATTGCCTATATTAGTAGGACAAATCAAAGACATCAAAAATAAAAAATTATTTGCAAAAACAAAAAAAGAACTACAAATAAATTATATTAACAGATATAAATCTGCAAAAACTAATGATTTTTTTCTTGCTGGCTATATGAATAAAAGAAAATGTTCGTTATCTATGAATTTATTACCTAATAACAATATTATAATTTCCGGTGGTAATAATGAAAAATTAAATAGTTATTTTGAAATTTTTAATACAGAAAATGGTTTGTTCAAAGAATATAAACTTCCTGCAGTATATTCTCAACCGAGAAATTCATTATTGTTACCAAACAATAATGTTCTAATTAATGATTCATTTATTTATAATTACAAAAATGATAGTTTTATTAATATCTTTAATAAAAAAGATTTTTCAAAAGATAGCTATTCAACATCTTTTATGTATTCAGAAAATCAAATCCTCATAAATGAATACAATAATACATATATTTATAATATAGATACAAATAAGTTACAAAAAATAGATATAAAATTCCCTAAATTATTTTATAAACAATTTATAAAAATGAATCAAAACGAAATTGTTATTTACGGAAAGAATGATAGGAATTCAAAACATGCAGGATCTTGGACAACAGAAATATATTTATGGAATATAAAACGAAATTCTTTTAAAAAAATTGCATTAGAAAATACTTATACAAATGCAACTGTAGTCAAATTAAATAATGAAGAACTAATAGTTTTTGGTAATTCACATCTTGGCGGAAAAGAACAATTTACGGAAAAAATAAATATAAATACTAAAAAATCCACTAAACTGCCCAATTCAATTATAAATAGGAAAAATGCACCATTAGCTATTTTGTTATCAAATAAAAAAATTTTTTTAATGGGTGGAGAAACAAGTAGTTCAAAAGGAAAAATGATAGCTGAAATATTTGATCCCCAAACTAATCAATATAAAATTGGAGCATCATATCAGTCATTTTATTTACGAAGAACTGACTTTTGTAAACCATCTATATTAGAATTAGCCAATAAAGACATTTTAATATGTGGAGGAATGACAGAAACAGCTAAGTCAATACAAAATAAATGTATTATTTTAAAAATGGAGAAATGATTATGACTAAAAAAATTAACGAAGAAACATTGTATATTGATAGTACAAGTGATATTGTTGAAGAAGAAATTAAAGAAGTTCGATCAAGTGTTTCTTATACATTAAATTCAACAACTGAAAATTTAATTTTGAATGCTCCGTTAGATTATGAAATAGAAAGTATAAATGGAGAAGATTGTTACATATACGGATATCCTGATAAATGGGAGCTTGATTATAAACAAGGAAATGGAAATAAAAAGATTGATGGCATGGTTCCTTCAGATGCAATGCAGTATAATTGTGGAATCGTATGTTGTTTGAATGTATTATATATGTCCGGGAAATTAGATGATATTTCTCAAGATGAATTGGGTGATTATGATACAAATGAATACAATATAAATCAACTAGCAAAAATAGCTAATCAAACTGATGATATAGGAACTACAACGCCATACCAACAAGCTAATATCCTTGCAATGTATGGTATTTCATCGGAAGTAAAAAGATTTTATACTTCTGATCATCTTGCTAATTGTGTAAAACAAGGTAAATCTATTATTATATCTGTAAATTTAAATAGATTGTTGTCAAAAATAGGTAGAGATGTTGATCAAAGTGCATCGTATAATAATCCAAATCATTCTGTAATTATAACAGGTGTTGTATACAATCAAAATAATGAGTTAAAAGGTTTTTATATTTGTAATAGTTCTGGTGAAGATAAACAAAATCAAAAAATTTATTTCTCACTTTCTGATTTTGAATATATAACTCTCGGGTTTAATTTGTACGAATGTGTAGTAACTGAAGTTATTAAAAATTGGGACAAAAATATTAATGGAACAGGAAATGAATTAAATAACACAATTAAAGGAACAAGCGGCGATAATATTTTAAAAGGCGAAAGTGGATCAGATACAATATATGGTAAAGATGGTAATGATTTTATCATTGGAGATTCCACAATATTAACAAACGAAGACTTACAAGGATTAAAAAACAGCAATCAGGAAATAAATATTGTATATTTTGAATCGGAAAATGACGGAAATGACTATCTCAATGGAGGAGCAGGAAATGATCTTTTAGTCGGTGGCGGAGATAACGATATACTCGTCGGAGGTAATGACAAAGATACTCTTTATGGCGGCAGCGGTAATGATTTATTAATAGCAGGTGATTCAACAAAAACGGTTGAAGAATTGCAAAATATTTTAAACAATTCTTCAAATATTTCTGCTTCAGATTATGAAAGTGATACAAAAGAAAATACCCTTTATGGAGGTATAGGAAATGACATTCTTATAGGCGATAAAGGTAATGATACTTTGTGTGGTGGTGGCGATGCTGACATTATTTATGGCGGAAAAGGTGATGACGTAATATATGGTGATGACCAAAATAATGTTTACCAAGGAAATGACGTTTTATTCGGAGGAGAAGGCTCTGATACTTTATATGGCGGAAAAGGAGATGATTTGTTAATTGCAGGTAGTCCGTAGGTTGGGTTTTAACCCAACAGAATTAACAGAATTAACAGAATCAATAGAGAATGCTATCAAAAAGGCGGCATAAGGAACAATGAATCATGAACAATGAACAAAGAACAATCAACAAAGAACAATCAACAATGAACAATGAACAAAGAACAATCAACAATGAACAATGAATCATGAATCATGAACAATGAACAAAGAACAATCAACAATGAACAAAAAACAATCAACAATCAACAATGAATAATGAACAATGAATAATGAACAATGAACAATCAACAATGAATAATGAATAAAGTATAAAGAATAAAAATAATGAATTATTACAACTTTTTCTTAAAATTTACAGGCATGGTTGGTGGTGTATTATACCACAAATATCAAATTTGTAAATTGCCGAGGTGGCTAATAGCCGATCGATTAATAATCTTGTATAATTGAAAATGTAAAGCAGAGCCTTTGTATTCATTGGTTTCTACAAAAAAAGAATAGGAGTTCTATGGTCTGAAATTAAAAATGAAAAAGATGCACAAGTTTGTTCATCCGAATCTAAATCAAAATCAAAAATAAAACCCTAATATATTCCTCGGTTTAGGTTCGGAGAAACAAACTAAAAAACTAAAAAGCTAAAGAACAAAAAACAAAAAACGAAAAAATAAAAAGAACGAAAGTAGAAAAATAAGGAGCAATCTAATGGCAGATAATTCCCCGCAAAACGGGAATAGCTTTAATGCGGAAAATCAAGAAAATAATAATGAAAACAAAAATGTTGGAGTTAAGTCAACCCTAAGAATACAAGTTGTGATGCTATTATTTCTTATTATATTAATTTTTAGTATTGTTAATTATGTTCTTGACCATAATAAATTTTTTGATATAAAAAAAACAACAAAATTAAAGCAACCAAGAATAGAAGCGAATTCATCTTTAATGTGTGGAGGTAAAGTTTTAATAACTGGTGGATATAAAAATTTTTTGTTTGAAAGTCCACTTAAAACAACTGAAATATATGATTTAAAAACAAATAAACTCATAAAAGGACCTGATCTAAATTTTGTTCATGTTAATTATGAGCAATTCATATTACCTTCTTGTGAAGTTCTAATTGCCGATTCAGAAGGACAAATAGAATCATATAATCCTAAGACTAACAATTTTGAAATTTGGAATGTAAAACCAGAAATTTTTAAAAATGGTGGTCGAAAACCAACGTACACATTGCTTAAAGATGGAAATATTCTCATAACTGGTGGAGAACACAGTTATAATGGTAAAAATTATTCTTATTATACTTTTCCAAATGCAGAAATTTTAGACACAAAAACAAAAAAAATTACAAAATTAAATGACTTACCTTTTCCCTTAGCTGAACATATGTTCTTTTATGACAAGTATGGAAATGTCATTATTTTTGGAGGAAAAACAACAAAATTTTATAAAAATAAAAAACGTATTATCCGTACAGTAGAAAATCATAAAACTATTGAAAAAACTGTTGATGAAAAAAATGTTAGAGAAATTAGACCCAATAGTAAACTTATTAAATTTGATGTTTTATCAAATAATTTTTCTACAATAGAAAATGGTAAACCATTACCACATGATAGAGCTGTATCAGTTTTTCCTCTTAATGATGAATCAATATTAGTTGTTGGAGGAAAATCCAAAGATCCTACTTATTATGAATGTATTGAAGCATATAATCTAAGAACACAAACTATAACACCTTTTTATGAAGGAGGAAGAGAAATGTTTCCTCCAATAAAATTTAGAATTTTTGAAAATGGGAAATTATTTCTTTTTCCAATATGTTTTGGAGTTGTTCAGAAAGTTTTAATATTTGATATAAAAAACAACCAAAAAATTTGGTTTGATGATAAAAATTTTAATGCCTTTGAAAAAATAATATTATTTAAAATTATTAGAAGTAATATTCTTCAAATAGGTAATAGTGAATATCTTTTATTTAGTAAAAAAAGAATATATCGGTTGATAGTAAAATAAGAAGGAGTAATAAATGTCTTGTACAATTGTAAGCAATAATAGCAATAATAATATTCTAATAAAGGGAACTCAATATGCTATTTTATATAATCTATACCGAAAAATTGCTATAATGAAATTTGTAGCAAAGTTAAATGAAAAATACACGTCAATACATATAAGTTGTGATGATTTATTTGATGAAAACGGCAATATGAGAAGTTATTATGATGCAAAAGCAACAAAGATTTTTAATGAAATGATGAAAATAGATGATTATCATTATTCTAATGCTCAAGATGGACAAAATTTTAAAACTGATTTATATAATCACTATAATGCATTTCAACATACATTTGTTCCCGCTTTGTTTGCAGCTACAATTGGAAAACAAGGAACTATAGATCTGGGGGATTATAAAGAAATATTTACGTATCCATATGAAAGGTTTAAAGTAAATTTTGGAAATCAAGAAAATTACAAAAGGGATACATACAAAGATTTGAATAATAATGCAATTGGAGCAGATTATGGAGAAAAATATGCAAATGGTGAAATAACATATGATGAACTCGTTGATATTCTTTTTCAAAGTGTTATGAAAAAAAACAGAGATGATGATTCAACAGGAATAATTGCAACTAATGAACAGGTAACACAAGATGAGTATAATAGTTTTTCTATGCTTGGTCTTCTTATGTCAAGAAGTACTATTATCAAAAAAATACAAAATGTTATAGCAAAAAACAGATTACAAAATTCCATTAACATTCCTCAAATGTATAATATTGATAATACCGGAATACAAAGCACCAGTGGAAACGAAAAAAGTGTATCTTATGAAGCAAGTTACAATGGTTATCGCTGTAAATTCTTTGGTGGAGGTGGAGCTGAAGCATCTCCACATGATCCTATAATTTTTGACCTGGATGGTGACGGTATTATTGAAACAACTAATATTTATTATGGAGTATACTTTGACCATGATAATAATGGTTTTGCAGAAAACTCAGCTTGGATTGGAGAATACGAAGGAATTTTAATTATAGATATGAATAATAATGATGAAGCAGATAATGGTTCTGAACTTATTACAATGGATAATATTTCTCAATTTGATATCAATGAAGATGGAATTATTGATTGCAATGATTCATCATATAATGAACTTAAAATTTTAAAGGGAGATGGCACTATTGTATCTCTTGCAGAGGCAGGAATTTTATCTATTAATCTAAATACAACAGAAACAAACTCTATTGATGAAAACAATAATACTTGTTTTGCAGAAGGTAGTTTTACAAGGACAAATGGAGAAACCGGTAAATATGGTGCATATTATTTAGATAGAGAATTATCTGAAAGTATTGCCGTAAATTGGCTTGAGGAAACTGATGAAATATCGGCATTACCTGATATTAATGGAAGAGGTACAGTATATTCTCTGCATCAAGCAATGTTAAGAGATGAAAGCGGTGAACTCAAAAATCTTGTCCAACAATTTACAATAGAAAATAATGATAACGTTAGACAACAACTTGTTGAACAAATCCTTGCTAAGTGGACTGATACACAAAATATTGTTTCAGGAAGTCGTGGGAAATATATTGATGCTCAGCATTTAGCAATCCTTGAAAAATTTATGGGACAAAGTTTTTGGTCAACATACGATGAAGAAAATGGCGGAGAAAATGTAAATCCTGCAAATCCTAATTTAAATGCAGGTCAAATTCTTGAAACCTCGTATCAAATGTTGAAAACAAATATTTATGCTAATTTAATACAACAAACACATATGTTTAATTATCTTTTAGAAATAGAACCTCATTTTGATAGCGAAACAAATCAATTTATGTTTAATCTTGATACTGTAACAACAAAACTTGAACATGCAATAGCTCAAAATTCCGAAGTGGGAAAAGCCTTGGCAATACAGTTTGTAACAACATTAAAAGGTCTCGGTCTCGCAAACTTCTCAAATTACTTTGACCCCTTTGACGATAATTGTCTATACACAAAGCTTACTCATAATGACAGAGATTTGAAGTGGGCTTTTGATTCAATAGGAAAAGTTTCTTACGTTGACCCTGACGGAGAAGGCGAGGGTACAGGTGCAGACGATGCTTTCATGGCGGAAGATGATGATTATTACAGTAATTTCCATGGACTTACCGGAGATGATGTTATGTACGGCTGTGATGGCTCCGACTATTTCTATGCCTGCAGCGGTGATGATATCTTAGACGGCGGCAACGGCGATGACGTTTTAGCTTCCCACTCCGGAAATGATACCATCTTCGGCGGTGAAGGAAATGATATTATTCAAGCTGCTGACGGTGATGATATTATCTTGGGCGGTGATGGTGATGATTTGATTTATCCTGATCATTCCGATGATTTTAATTATGCAAACAGCGGTAATGACATTATTCGTGGCGACAAAGGTAACGACACCATATACAGTATGACAGGCGATGATACTTTCATATTTAACCTCGGAGACGGGCAAGATATCGTTTATGAAAAACAAGGCGTCGATACTTTCTATTTCGGTAACGGAATTACTTGGGACGATTTGATTTTTGAACAAGTCGGAAATGATATGATTATTAAAATAAACAATACTTCCGATCAAATTACCGTAAAAGACTGGTTTTTAACAACAGGTGAAAACTATAAATATGACAACAACAAAATAGAAATATTTGAATTTGCTGACGGCTCAAAACATTACAAAGATGAAATTACTGTCGGAAATAATTCCGAATCGATTGTTTATAACATGTCTGAAATCGGTGATTATGTCGAAATAGCAAGTGGTTACAAAACAAAAGTTTACCTCAAATCAGGAAGTAATAAAATTCTTGAAGGCAAAAATAGTAATGATACCTTCGTCTTCTCTCAACAAGGTACTTACGCTCAAATAGAAAATTTCTCTAATAACAATACTATCGTTTTCGGAGAGGGTATATCTCTTGAAAATATCCGCTTTGAAATAAACGAAGAAGGTCTTCAAATTTCATTTGATAATTTTGACGGACACATAACAATTATCGGTGACCTCGATTGCTCTACAACCTTTAAATTTGCAGATAATACTGAAATTACAAATTACAAAGATTATTTGAAAAAAGATATTGCATCCTCTGATTACACAATGTGGCAAACTCTTGAGGAGATTAAATTAATTGGCTCAAATGATATTTCCGTAATCGGTAACAATTTGAATAACACTATTAGTGGTAACAGCGGTAATAACACGTTTGAGGGCAAAGGCGGCGACGATTACATCGAAAGCAAACTCGGCGGAAATGATACATATATTTTCAACCTCGGTGACGGAAACGACACAATCTCCGATATCGGCGGACTTGATACCTTGGAATTCGGTGCAGGTATAACTTTAGAAAATATTTCTTTTACAAGAAATTATGCAACAAATTCTCTCGAAATAACTTTCAATATCGAAGGTTATTATGACAACAAAATTACAATAGAAAATTATTTTACGTCTGATGATAATAAAATTGAAAAAATCGTTTTTGCTGACGGTACGGAAATAACTGACGTTACTCAATATCTTTATGCAAATACTTATGATACCGATTTTACATTACCTGAAAACATTCATAACGGTTCAATGTGGGGATGGGATCATATTTCTGCAACAGGAAATAACCTCGATAACTGGATTGGGGCAAATAGCGGTGACAACACATTTAACGGCGGTCTTGGAAATGACAGCTACTGGGACGGCATCGGCGGTAATGAACGTTATATCTATAATTTGGGCGACGGAAATGATTTTATTGATGATAACGACGGTTTAGACGCTATTATTTTCGGAAATGGTATAACGAAAGATAATATAATTTTTACTCAAGATAATAATGATTTAGTTATTACATTCAACGGTTCCGAAAATAATTCAATAAGAATAGGAAATTATTTCGCATCTGATGATAACAAAATTGAATTGTTTAAATTCTCTGACGGTACGGTTATTGATAATATTTCATCATATCTCGACAGCCAAGTCGAAAATATTCAAAATGGCAGTATTGTAATGGATTCCAACCAGACAAATGCAACTCTTACCGGAAATGGAGATGCTTCTGTCCTCGGAAACCTTGAAGATAATGTGATTGTCGGAAATTCAGGCAACAATGTTTATGCAGCAAGCGGCGGTGACGATACAATTACTGATATTCAAGGCGGTAATGATACTTATCTCTATAATCTGAAAAGCGGCAACGATGTTATAATTGATTTAGGCGGTATCGATACTATAAAATTCGGAACTGACATTACTGCCGATATGTTGAAATTTGAACGTTTTAATAATAATTTGCTCATCTCTTTCCGTGATGATTGGCAGGAAGGAAGTCTTACAATCAATAACTATTTCTTGAATGACGATTATAAAATAGAAAGATTCGTTTTTAAAGACGGAACAGTTTTAACAGATTTATCAGATAGAATAACTTGCTGTTCCCCGTCTGAAAATTATACGATGGAAGAAAATTCTATCATTGATACTGTCAGAATGGCTGGAAACGATAATATTTCAGTTGTCGGAAACAGTGCTGATAATAAAATTTATGGAAATTCGGGCAATAATACATTTGAGGGTAAAGGCGGCAACGATACCTTTATTGATCATCAAGGCGGTAATGATACATATATTTACAACCTCGGTGACGGAAACGATATAATCGATGATATCGGCGGTGTAGATAAAATTGTATTCGGCGAAGGTATAACTCTCGAAAACCTTGCATTTATGCAAACAAGTGATAATTTGAATATTTGGTTCCATAATCTCGATGGCGGAATTACTATTCTAAATTATTTTACAAATCCTGATAAGAAAATCGAAAGATTTGAACTTGCTGACGGAACTGTTATAACAGATATTTCAAATTACATAACAGCTATCGGCTCAGAGGAAAGTATAGTTTTGCCTGACGGCGTTTCTCAAGCACATTTATGGGGAACAGGTGATATTTCTGCAACTGGAAATAACCTCAATAACTGGCTTGGAGGAAATTCGGGCAATAACACGTTTGAGGGCAAAGGCGGCAACGATTATATCTGGGATGATCAAGGCGGTGACGATACTTATATTTACAATCTCGGTGACGGTCACGATACGATAAACGATTTCGGCGGTGTTGATACAATAAAATTCGGCGAAGGAATAACAAAAGATAATCTCCTCTTGATTAGACATACAAATGGAAATTTATATATTAATTTCGTTAACGTTCAAGAAGAATATATGAACGGAAGTATTTCTATAGAGGGATATTTTAACGATAGTAATAAACGAATAGAAAAGTTTGAATTCGCTAACGGAAGTGTTTTGTCTGACATCGATTCTCTCATCAGTAAACTTGCAGGCGAAGAATATGCTGATAATTTTATGTATTTGCCGGAAGTTGAATTATGGGGAAATGAAGATGCCACTGTTAATGGTTCTTATGGTAATGAAAAAATTTATGGAAATTCCGGAAACAATACCTACAATCCTCAAGGCGGTGTCGATGAAATTTATGACACTCAAGGCGGTAATGATACCTATATCTACAACAGAGATTCAAATACTAAATATGTTTTAGACATTGGCGGAAATGATACTATAAAATTCGGTACGGGAATTGAGGTGTCAAAAACTTTATTTATAAAAAGTAATGATGATTTAAGAATATACTTCCCCAATGAAAATAATGTTTTTATTCAAATTGAAGGATATTTTGCTGATGACAATAAAAAAATTGAAAGATTTGAATTCGCTGATGGAACAGTGATTACGGATTTGGCAAACAGTTTAAACGGTATTTTGTCCGACTCAAATATTACTATATCCTCAAATCAAAATGCTGCATATCTTGACGGAAATACAAATGCTTCTGTTATTGGTTCGGCAAATAACGATATGATTTTCGGAAATTCCGGAAATAATACTTATAACGCAGGTTTGGGTGACGATAGTATAGAAGATCGTCAAGGCGGTGATGATACATACATTTACAACCTCGGCGACGGATATGATAATATTTCTGATGTCGGCGGTAATGATACATTGAGATTTGGAGCAGGTATTTCTTTGGATTCCGTTGACTTTGAGGACAGAAATAAGGATCTTTATATAAATATTTATAATAATGGTCAAAAAGTGGGAAGTATTTGTATCTCAAAATATTTCAAAAACGATGCTCGTAAAATTGAAAATATTGAATTTGCCGACGGAACAATCATAACTGATGTTACACCGTATTTGTCTTCTATATACGTAAAAGAAGATTATACATTAGATGAAAATTCTTCTATAAAAAGTGTAAATATAATAGGTAAAAAAGATGTAGAAGTCGTTGGTAATTCTGCTGATAACCATTTTGCCGGAAACAGCGGTAATAACACTATTGAAGGTAAAGGCGGAAATGATTCGTTCTGGGATGAACAAGGCGGAAATGATACCTATATCTTTAACTATGGTGATGGCTGGAATTGGCTTCATGATAAATACGGCGAAGATACAATAGTCTTTAAAGAAGGAATAACAGCATCTGACACAAAATTTTATATAAATGGAAAAAGCCTCGAAATAAGAATTTCAAACGAAAACGGCTGGGGCGGAACAGTCTTTATAGATAACTATTTTGATGAATCAAACGATTATAAAATTGAAAAAATTAAATATGCTGATGGTACTGAAATAACAGATGTGTCAAATATTTTGTATGGAATCGTTTCCGAAACGGAAAACATAATTCTTGATGATAAATATATTGGAGCAGATGTTCAAGGTAATTTAAACCTTAACATTACAGGAAATGCTCACGATAATTTTATTGTGGGAAATGCCGGAAATAATACTATGACAGGCGGGTTAGGCAATGATAATTTATTCGATAACCAAGGCGGTGACGATACATACGTTTACAATCTCGGTGACGGATATGATTTTATTACCGACATTGGCGGTAACGATACCATCAGATTTGGCGAGGGTATAACAGCTTCAAATATAAGAATGAACAGACAAGATAACGGCAACCTCGAAATACACTTTGACGGGTATGAGGGAAATATTGTAGTTTCGGATTATTTTAATAATGATGAAAATAAAATCGAACGCATTGTTTTGTCCGATAATACTGTGATTACTGATTTTAGCCAGTTCTTCTCATCTGTTGAAACATCAGAAAGTTATACAATTACCGAAGGCAGTGCAGTGCAAGATATTTATGCAACAGGAAGTGCAGATATTACATTAACAGGTGATTCGAAAAATAACACTATTAGTGGTAACAGCGGTAATAACACGTTTGAGGGCAAAGGCGGAAACGATAGATTGATTGACTCCGAAGGCGGAAATGACACATATATATACAATCTTGGCGATGGAGACGATACTATCAATGACGTCGGAGGTATTGATACACTTAAATTCGGAGCTGGTATTTCCATAGAAGATTTGGAATTTATGCAAGCCGGAAATAACTTGAATATGTGGTTCAAAGAAAGAGATGGTGGAATAATTATAGAAAATTATTTTTCAAATCCTG
Organism: uncultured Candidatus Melainabacteria bacterium; assembly: GCA_934754505.1. Taxonomy (GTDB): domain Bacteria; phylum Cyanobacteriota; class Vampirovibrionia; order Gastranaerophilales; family Gastranaerophilaceae; genus RUG841. Next base: position 19,505 of record CAKVIE010000014.1, on the reverse strand, counting down.
AAAATAAAATTGAAAGATTTGAATTTGCAGACGGAACGGTAATTACAGATATCACAAATCATATAACCGCAATTGGCTCAAATGAAAGTATCGTATTACCTGACGGTGTTTTGCAAGCACATTTGTGGGGCGACGGAAATACATCTGCAACAGGAAACAGCCTTGATAATTGGCTTGGTGGAAATTCAGGCAACAATACATTTGAGGGCAAAGGCGGCAACGATTACTTCCACGAAACTGCGGGAGGTAATGATACATACATTTACAACCTTGGTGACGGTAGTGATGTCATTTGCGATGTAGGAGGTTATGATACAATCCGTTTTGGTGCAGGTATTACAACTTCAAATTTAAGAATGAGTAAAATTGACAATGGTAATCTGAATATATACTTCGACGGGTATGAGGGAAATATTGTAGTTTCGGATTATTTTAATAATGATGAAAATAAAATCGAAAAAATTATTCTATCTGACAATACCATAATTACTGATTTTAGCCAATATATGGCTTTTATCGAAACCTCTGAAAATTACTCAATCGCTGACGGAAGTATTGTTCAAGATATTCAAGCTACAGGAACTGCTGATATTACATTAATCGGTGATTCAAAAAATAACACTATTAGTGGTAACAGCGGTAATAACACGTTTGAGGGCAAAGCCGGCAACGATAGATTAATTGACTCCGAGGGTGGAAATGATACATATATCTATAACGTCGGAGACGGCACAGACTATATTACAGATATAGGCGGTGTTGACACCATTAAATTCGGAGCAGGTATAACTCTTGATAATCTTGCATTTATGCAAACAAGTGACAATTTGAGTATTTGGTTTCATAACCTCGAAGGAGGAATTACTATTGAAAATTACTATACAAATCCTAATAAAAGAATTGAAAGATTTGAACTCGCCGACGGAACTGTTATTACAGATATTTCTAACTACATAACAGCAATTGGCTCAGTGGAAAGTATAGTTTTGCCTGACGGAGTTTCACAAGCTCATTTATGGGGAACAGATGATATTTCTGCAACAGGAAATAACCTCGATAACTGGTTTGGAGGAAATTCAGGCAACAACACATTTGAGGGCAAAGGCGGCAACGATTATTTCTGGGATGATCAAGGCGGTGACGATACATACATTTACAACCTCGGCGACGGATATGATTTTATTCATGATGAAAACGGTTCCGATACTATCCATTTCGGACAAGGCATTTCTGCAGCTGATTTGAGTTTTGTTCATCCGACAGACAGTAATAATCTTGAGGTCTTAATCGGAGACAGCGGTAAGATAACGATAGAAAATTACTTCTCAAGTGATGTATATAAAATTGAAACATTCAAATTTGCTGATAATTCTATTCTGACCAATATTTCATCGTTGATTACGGAAATCAATTACAGTCAGACACAAAGTATTGTTGATGAAACCGAAGCTCTTGGAGAGTTTGATGTGAATCAATTAATACAAGAAATAAATTCATACGGTGTTGATAATGATGTTGTTATGACAAATTCTCAAAACCAAAATGAAGATTTACTTCTCGTTATGGGAAATTAGCAGGCAATACAATTACAAATAAAGATAAGATGAGTTGTTGAAAAACGCTCATCTTATCTGACTCCAAATGGCAATGAAAAAGATTTTTATATTTTTTATATTATTTTTAATACAAAATACAGTATCAGCAAAAACAATTAATTGGGAAACAACAAGAGACCAAATAGTTTCACACGCATATCAAGTTGAACTTTCTAAAATTGATGTTGATATATCGAAAGCAAAAATTTTAGGAGCAAGGTCTGAATACTATCCCAAAATCGGACTGTATGCATATAACGAATATTCAAAATACTTAGGAAACAAAGCATCACAAGTTGAATATATCGGAAATGAAGCAATATATGGACACGATATTGTTCAAAATGCTGTTTCTCTCGGATTATCATACAATCTTTATGATTTCGGAATAAGAGGTGACAAACTTAAAATTGCAAAAAATGAAAACAAGTCAAAACTCGGGACATATTACAAAACCTTGAGAGATATTGAGTTAAATGCAATAGATTTGTATGCAAAAGCACTTTCGGAAAGAAAAGAGATTGAAGTAAAATCAGAAATTTTAAAAATTCAGAACGAATTATTTTTAAATAAAGACAGGCTGAATATTTCAGGACAAACGGATAAAACAAAAGTTTTGGCTGAAAATATCAAGACTGTTGACCTTGAAAATAACATAGAAAAGTTAAAAAATGAACATATCAAAACATTAAAAGATTTAAGTCATTATGCAAGGGAAGATTTTTCTCAAGAAGATGTAATTGAAGATTTTAAAGACGAAAGTATTTTGGAAGCCGACAATGTTTTTCAGGCAAGTGTAGAAAAACACGATTTCTTGGATATAGAAAAATCTCCGGAATTTAAAATTTACGATGCGGAAATAGAAAAAAAGAAACGAGAGCTTTTAATTACTAAAAAGCAGAATTTACCACAATTTTCCTTTTCGACAAATTATTATTTGTACGGTTCTGACCAATCAAGTTTTAAGGATTCTTTGGAAGATTTCGGACAAAGAGGTTTGAAATTCAGACTTACAACGTCCTTGCCGATTTTTGACGGGTTTAAGAACAAAAGCGAAAGAGATAGGTTAAAACTTGAAATTTTGCGTTTACAGGTTGAAAAAGAGCAAAAAATTTCTGAATTAAAAACAAGTTTTGAAAAAATAACAGCAGATGCCGAGTTTTCCAAACGGCAGCTTTTTAATAACAGAAAAATGCTTGAGCTTGTTATTTCAAATATCGCAATGCTTGACAGACTTGATGAAAACAAACTCATTGACAGGAATTCGTACTTAAATGAAAAAATTAATTTATTACAACAAAAATTAGACGTGCAGCTGGCACAAATAAACGATTATAAATCGGCATACAAATTAACTGTTATAAACAAATATGAAAACGAAACGGAAAAATTATAATGAATACGGGATTAATGTGTTTTGATATAACGGCTAAAATCAATAAAATTGATGTTGATATAAGAAAAATAGTCAAAGAATATGCCGTTGGTGAAAATGAACTTTCTAAAGAAGAACTTGTGCGAATTATAAAAAATCACGATTTCAAAGTAAAAATTAAAACAATTTCTCTTGAAGATGCAGAAGCAAAATACCCGCTTCCTGCAATTATGATAAATAAAGACGGTTCTTATTGTACTTTATTGAAAATCAACTCTAAAGATAAAAAAGCTCTTGTCTTTTCACCACTTGAAAAACAGCCCAAAGAACTTACTTTTGAAGAAATAAATAACCTCTGCGGAAATGAATTTATTATTTTATCTCATAAACTTTTTAATTCTCAGATAAAATTTGGTTTCGGTTGGTTTTTTGCAGAGATAATGACATACAAACAAGTAATTTTAGAGGTTTTACTCGGTTCATTTATTGTACAACTTTTCGGACTGGTAACACCATTATTTACACAGGTTATTTTAGATAAAGTTATTGTACACAGAACAATGACAACTCTTGATGTTCTTGCATTTGGATTTATTGCCGTTATGGTATTTGAATTTTTGCTCAACATTTCAAGAAAGTATATTTTTGTCCATACTGCAAGCAAAATTGATGCAAAACTCGGAGCAAAACTTTTTACACATTTATTTGCACTGCCTTTTACATATTTTGAAAACAGAAAAGTCGGAAATATCATTGCAAGGGTTAGAGAACTTGATCAAATCAGAGATTTCATAACGAATAAATCCGTATCGGTAATAATAGATTTATTTTTCTCGTTTGTATTTGTTGTAATGATGTTTTTATACAGTATAAAACTTACATTTGTTGTACTCGGTTTTGTTTCATTAATTGCTATTCTTTATTTGCTTGTAACTCCTGAACTTAGAAGAAGGCTTGAAAACAAATTTCAAATGGGTGCTCAATCAAACTCTTATCTCGTTGAATCCGTAACAGGTATCCAAACTGTTAAATCACTCGCTATTGAAGGCTCGATGCGTAAAAAATGGGAAGATTATCTCGGGAATTACGTTAAAGCAGGTTTTCAGCTGTCAAATATGGGAAATATTTCGGGAGCATTTTCGGGATTGTTTCAGAAATCAATGACCATCGCTATTTTGTATATAGGCGTTAAACTTGTTATTGAAAATAAATTAACAATAGGTCAATTAATCGCTTTTCAAATGTTCGCAAATCAATTTACAGCACCCGTTTTAAGGCTTGTTAATTTATGGAATGAATTGCAGCAGGCACTTCTCGGTATAGACAGACTTGGAGATATTTTAAATACTCCGATAGAAGTACAATCTTCAAAAGCTATTACATTGCCTTCCGTAGCCGGAAATGTAAAATTTGATAATGTTTCCTTTAAATATAATATAAATACACCTTATGTAATTAATGACTTTTCTCTTGAAATAAAATCAGGAATGAGTGTCGGATTGGTCGGCAGAAGCGGAAGCGGCAAAAGTACGATTACTAAATTAATTCAAAGACTATACATTGCCAATGAAGGTGCTATTTATATTGATGGTATTGATATAAAACACATGAATCCTTATTGGTTAAGACAAAATATTGGTGTTGTTTTGCAGGAAAACTATCTTTTTAGCGGAACAATAAGGGATAATATTTCTCTGCCTATGCAGAGTGCTCCTGTGGAATTGATTATTCAAATGGCAAAAATCTCAGGTGCAGATGAATTTATCGCAAAACTGCCTGAAGGCTATGACACAATGGTCGGAGAAAGAGGTTCAACCCTTTCGGGAGGTCAAAAACAGAGAATTGCAATCGCAAGAGCATTAATCACAAATCCCAAAATTTTAATTATGGATGAGGCAACTTCAGCTCTCGATTACGAATCTGAAAGCATCATTATGAAAAATATGAAAAACATAACGAAAGGACGAACAACATTTATTATTGCACACAGACTTTCAACCGTCAGAAATTGTGATGTTATCGTTGTTTTAGATAAAGGAAAAATCATCGAAATAGGAAACCACGAAGAATTAATGAATAAAAACGGATATTATAAGTATTTAAATAGTGCTCAGAATACAATTGAAAACTTTACAAATTGAAAATGGAAAATGGAGAATTGAAAATTATTTAAGTAAGGATTTTGAAAAATGGGAAATAATATAATAAAAGATAAAAGTTTTAATTTTGCGATACAAATAGTTAAATTATATAAATATTTATCTGAAAATAAGAATGAATTTGTCTTATCAAAACAAATTTTAAGAAGCGGTACAAGTATTGGTGCAAATATTAATGAAGCTCTACAAGGTCAGAGTAAAAAAGATTTTTTAATGAAAATGAATATTTCTTTAAAAGAATGTTCTGAAACAAAATACTGGCTTGAGCTTTTATATGCAACAGAATATATTGATAAGAAAATGATGGTTTCAATTCATAATGATTGTATAGAAATAGAAAAAATTCTTACAAGCATTGTAAAAACAACAAAAATTAATTTGAAAAAATAATTTAATTTTCCATTTTCAATTTTCAATTTTCAATTTAAAAAAGAGGTAATAATGAACATAATAAACAAATTTCTACATATAGATGACAGTCACGAATTTAAACCGGTTTTGTCAGAGATAGAAGATGCACCTGTAAGTCCTCTTGGAAGATTTACATTTTGGATAATAGTTTCAATTATGGTGGTTACTGTTTTATGGCTGACTATCGGCAAGGTTGATATTGTTGTAAGTGCAAGAGGATTAGTTATTGCAGACGGCGAATCAAAAATAATACAACCGCTTGATACAGGTGTAATTTCGAACATACTTGTAAAAGAGGGAGATTTTGTTTCAAAGGGACAAGTTTTGATGGAAATAGACCCTGCAACAACAGAGCCGGAACTTGAATCCGTACAGAAAAATTTAAAAGACACATTAGTTGAAATAAAACGTCTAAAAGCAACTGCAACAGGAGAAGATTTTACAGCAGATTTTAATGAAAGTGATACTGCCGCAATGCAGCAAAATTTATTTAATGCAAGTATGGCGGCAAAACAAAATCAAATAGGTGTTAAAAAGTTAGAATTATCAAAAATTCAAGATGAATTATCTGCCACAACAACAGAACTTTCAACAAAAAGGCAAATTTTAGACAGTATGACTGATAAAGAAAAAAGAATGAAAAATGTTCTTGATGTTATTGCCTATGATGATTATCAAAATGTAGTGAATGAGGTCAAAAATTTAAAGTCTGAGGTTACAAAATTAACGTATAAAATCAGTGAATTAAATTCTCAAAAGTTTCAAACCTTGAAAGAAATTAATGCCATTGAGGAAGAATTCAAGGCATCAAATTTAGAAAAACTCGCTGATAAAACGAAAGCAGCTAATGAATTACAAGCAAATGCAGACCAAATAATTTTCAGAAACACAAAACAAAAAATAACATCTCCTTGTGACGGTTATGTTGATAAATTATTTATACATACCTTGGGCGGGGTTGTTACTCCTGCGCAACAGCTTTTTGCCATTACTCCGTCGGATACACCTCTGCTCATAAAAGCGACCGTTTTAAATCAGGATATTGGTTTTGTTAAAGAAAAAATGCCTGTCAGCGTGAAAATTGATACATTTAATTTTCAAAAATACGGTCTTATTGAAGGGGAAGTTAAAACGGTTTCTAAGAATAGTATTAACGATGAAAACTTAGGACCTGTTTATGAGGTTTATATTACTCCATTGACTCACAGTTTGAAAGTTGAAGGCAAAGATGAAAACATCAGAACAGGTATGAGCCTAACTGCTGAAATTAACGTAGGTAAAAGACGGATAATTGAATTCTTCATTTATCCTCTGATAAAATATCTTGATGAAGGTATGTCTGTCAGATAATTTAGAAATTTTTATAAAAAATTTAGTATAATTAAATGTAGAATAAAATTTTTAATTAAATTGTATTATATGTGGAAAAAAAAAAGGTAAAAAATGGAAAAGAAGAATACTATTTTTATTAGCCATAGCTCAAAAGACAAAAAGATTATTGATATTTTTATTGATAAAATTCTTCAAAATGGCATGGGATTTAATCATAATGAAATTTTTGTACGTCAATTGAAGGCTTAGGTATAAAAACTGGTAGTGATTGGCGAAATACAATTCACGAAAACTTAATTAATGCGGATGTTATTATTTTATTCATTACACCAAATTATAGAGAAAGTGAAATGTGTTTAGCTGAAATTGGTGTTGCTTGGGGAGCAAAAGGAACTGTTATTCCTATATGTGTATCACCTATTGAATTTGAAAACTTAAGTGTTATCTATAAAGTAAGACAAGCTTTAAAATTTTCATCGTCTGATTTAGATAAATTAAGAGATGATTTAAAACCTTTTCTTTCTATTGAAGAAGTGCCAACTGATAGGTGGACAACAAAAAGAGATAAAGGGATACATCTGATTGAAGACATATTAGAAAAAAATCCTTTTAATAAACCGTTATTAAGAGAAGAATTTGATAATATAAATAATGAATTAATAGAAATAAAAAAGACATTGAATAATTTAATAAATGAAAAACAAAAATTATCGGAATATTGTACACAATTAGAAAGAATTAAAGATAAAGCCGAAATTAAAAATGTTCAAAAAGAATTAGGAATGATAGATGAATATGATGAATTTATTAAATACTCAGAAAAAGTAGGAGATAAAATTAACGAGCTGTCTTTTCCTATTAGGAAACTTTTATTTAATCATTTATCTCAAAAAAACATAAGATTAACGCTACAAGAACAAAGAGAGTATGAAAATGATTTAGGAAATGCTCTTGGTGATGATCTTATAGATGAAGAATTGGAGCTTAATATTAACAATAAGAAGATAGAATCAATAATAGATGAATGGAATAGATATGAAGAATTATTTAAGAAAATGGATAATAAAATTTTTGCAGAAATTGAAGAAAATTATCCTGATATTACAATTCAACTTGACAATTTATCCTATTGGAAAGAGGTGTTAGGGGTTAAAATATAAATAACAGAAAGAATACTTAATGAAAATACATATTATTTTTGTTAAGTATTCTTTTATCTTTCTTATAAAAATATGAATTATTTTGTCCTGTTTCGGACAAAAACTTTATGATAAAATTCTAATGAAAAAGAAGTAATTTTTCCCGAAAATTTTGAGTTACTTTTTTAGAAAATATCATTTCAGGTGAAACAAATTCTCATTTCAAGTAAAACGGTACACAAAAACTGCAAATGTTACCATCTGCAGTTTTTTTTTATTTATATTAAATTATTTTTGTACTAATAACACAGGATAATTTCCATATTTATCAACTTTTTTCTCTACAATATTAAAACCTATGTCTTTCAAAATTAATTCAATTTTGGAATAATCCCAAATTGTCATATCTAATTGTTTTTTATTAAAACTTGTAAATACCGCATTTGTCATCTCTAAATCAACATGACCTGATTGAACAGAAAATACAAAATAACCGTTTTTGTCTAAAGCATCATATATTAATTTCATTGATTTTCTAATTACTTCTTCATCATTAAACCAATCGTAAAACCCCGATGCAACAAAAATATCCGGTTTTTTAGTTTCAAATTTAAAATCCTCCTCATTCAACGCATTAGCAACTCGATAATTCAATTTTAATTTTTTTTCATCTGCAATATTTTTAGCCTTTACAAGCCATCTTTCGTCAATATCTCGAATTTCTGCCAAAACATTATAGTTTGAAAATTTATGAATTTCCAAAATTTCTAAAATATATTTTGCTCGTCCTGCAGCAACATCACATATAAAAATATTCTTTTTGGCATAGTCTTTGTACGATTTATAAATCGCTTCATTAATATTATTTATGATATTTGCTTTTCTTTCTCTGACTAATTGCCAGCCTCTATGACTTAAATAAATTCTGTCTATAATTTTACCGATTAAATTTTGCCCATGTGCTTTGTTTGCATATATATAATCTAACATTTCTCCCGATGTAAATCCTTCTTTTGATGCCAATTTAATACCATCACTCCACTGTCCGACAGAATTTACTATTCTCTTAATAAGAGATATTTTAAATTCATTTAATAATGTTGTCATAAAAATTCTCCTTTTTACTTATTATCTTAACTTGATTTAAACTAACTTTTCATAGGTTTTTACGGCAAATAAATATGCATCTGTTAAATCCACATCGTTAGGATGACCTTTATATGTTTTTGCAATTTGATGATAACCTTTAATGTTTATTGTGTTGATAGGTTTTTTGTTTAATTTTTCTGTGAAATATTTAATGCATTTGTTATTGGAAAAAATTCTTTTAACAGGTAAACCTGATGTCATCAACAAGGCATAATTATTAATTTCTAAATCATCTATTAAATCTTTAGTTTTACTTGGAATAATATTTCTGCCTAAATGAGGGACTGCAAAAATAACTAAATCATATTGTTTTAAATTTTCTTTTGAAACATCAGAAACAGGAATTGCTTTTGTATCTAATGCTTCTGCCGCTGACATTGCAACCTTTTCGGTATTTCCTGATTGCGAATCATACACAATTGCTATTTTTTTCTCAATATTTTTTCTTTTTAACCAATCAATTACCGCACATTCTCTTAATTGTGCTTTTAATCTGTTGAATACCGTAACTTGACCAAGTACAATAAAAATAATCATTAACCATTCAAAATATTGTAAATTTCCTAAATTCGGAATGTGATTTGTTATCTGTAAATATGCTAAAATTGAAAAAATCATAATAAGAATTAATCTTTCAACTTTACCCAAAGGTCCATGATGCTGCCAATTTGCCCCTAATGCCTTTGACAACATTCCGGTATAACTTACCAAAAACATTGAGCCCATCGCCAACATTCCCAAGAATGCATCACTTAACGGCGACATTGCTAAACCAATTAAAATGAAAATATCGGAATATCTGTCAGGTAAAGCATTAACAATTTCTCCTTTTAATCTTAAATTGCCTCTTTCAATTGCAATTACTCCATCAATCGTGTTTAAAGTCATTCTAAAAAAAGTCAACAAAACTGATACCAATAATAAAACAGGTTTTTCAAGAGCATATACATAACAAAATGCTGTAACAAAAGCAACTGCCGTTGCCAAATATCCTAAATAATCAGGATTTAAAAAGGTCAACTTTTTTGCCAACGGTAATAAAATCTTTCTGTAAGGATACTTCAATAAATACAATGCCATAATAAAACTCCTTTCGTAATATACGTAAAATAAATTCTATATTAATAGTTTACCATTCAACTATTAAATAGTCCACCATTCAACTAATTATTAGTTACATTTCTTAATGTTCCAAACTCTCTCAAACACGGTATAACGCACTATCAGGACGTTTACCTAATATGGCAAAAATAAAAATACGTTAAAATCAAAACACTGTAATTAACCATTCAATAATTTCGTTGTTATTTTTCAGATAAAAAACTTTTTGTGCAATATTTTTAAAAGAAATATTTATTTTTTTTGAGCAGCAATAAAGCAGCTCTACACAAGTTATTATATTTAGGGCATTTTCAAACCTAATATTTGCTAACGTAAAAGTTTTATTTGGATATTTTTGAACTTCGATTTTAAATCACAGACTGATAAAATCAAAAATCCTTATAAAACTTCTTTCTTTGTATGCTGCAACTTTAGTTCCAAAACTTTTTCTTGAATTTCTTCCGTAAAAATCTTTACTGATTTATTTGTATCATAATAAACGGGTTCACCAATATAAACATCAGAAATAAAAGGGACTATTAAATTATCAAATTTTGGCAATATTTTATCAGGACCATTTATATACATAGGGATAACAGGTATTTCAGGACAATTTTTCATAATATGCCCTATTCCTGACTTGAAATGTGTAATTTTATTATCATTTCCTCTTGAACCTTCGGGATATATAATAACAATATCTTTGTTATCCAAGGCTTCATAAATACCGTCAAAAAGATGTTTAATATTTGTTCTGTCAACAGTTCTCATTATCGGAATAATTCCAATAAGAGTTTTAAAAAAGAATGCCTTAAATTTTGTATTACAAAAATAATCTGCAGCAGCAACAGGTCTGATTTTATTTATCATTTCAATATTAAATAAACTCATCAATAATAAAGTATCAATATGACTGTTATGATTGGCAATAATTACAGCAGGACCGCATTTGGGTAAATATTGGGTGTTTCTTACATTTACACCCAATACTAAAAAAATAAAAGGTTTTACGATTAACAGAAAAAATAAATATTTTAAAACTTTTGCCATAAATGTACCTCTAAACAATATTTATATTAATAAATATTTATCTTAAACAAATATGCAATATAATGAAAGAACAGAGGTGCGGTGAAAATTAAACTATCTAATCTGTCCAAAATTCCACCATGTCCCGGGAGCAGTGTTCCGGTGTCCTTAACCCCAATATCTCTTTTTATTGCCGACATAGTTACATCGCCTAAAAAACCGGCGACAGCAAATCCCAACCCTGCAAATAATGCTTGATAAATGTTTAATGGTGTTAAGTATGGAGAAAGAATTACAGAAATAACAATTGAGGAACCAACCCCGCCTAAAAAGCCTTCCCAAGTTTTATTAGGGCTTACAGATGGTAAAATTTTGTGTTTGCCAAAAGTTTTGCCAAAAACATATTGCATAAAATCATTACCGATAGTCATCAATAAAACAAATAACAGTAAGCCGATACCGCCGCCGACAGGATTTACATCGACAGGAAAAATAACATACATTGCCAAATAACCCAACGCATAAACAGTTGTCATTAATCCCCAATGAATTATTCCACAAGATTTTAAAAATCCGTCTGTTTCTTTTATCAAAACCATTCTTATTGGAACTAACATGAACATATACAAAGGAATAAACAAATAAAACATAATAACCCAGTTAATATACAACAAGTAAAATTGAATAGGTATTGATAAATAAGCCCATAAAAGAACTCGTCTGTCTGCACGTCTTGTCGGCACAAGAGAAAAATATTCTTTTAAAGCCAAATAACTCAATAGCATTATAAATAAAAACGCAATTAATTTGTTAAAACTAAAAGCAATGGTAAATAAAACCACAATTATCCAAAAAGATTTCATTCTGATTAAAAAATTATCCGTGTTCTTTTTGAATAAGGCTTTTAACAAATAAGCAAAAATATTTATAAAAGCAACAAAAGCATATACGACAACGATACCAACTTTTACATTAGGTGTTAATAATTCGAATAATTGTATTTGCATGTTTATTTTCCTTTATTTTCATACCATTCTATTTGAAGTTTTAAAAAGTTCTTCTTTGTTTAAACCACTGTTAGAATTTTATAAGAATCCAAATTAATACATAAATAGATTTATAAATTTTAAAATAAATAGGTTTTTCCAATAGTTATAATATTTGTCAATAATACTTAAAATATTCTTTGTGTTCAAGTTTATATGAATTTTGTAACGGTGAAATGATGTTTATAACACAGAAAAATAAGGTACAAATAATGTCAGCTGCTTCCAAATTGCTATAATCCATATAAACTCCTTGCGTGAAAATATAAAAATCCAACATTATTAAATTTACCACTCAACTATTAAACAGTCAACCATTCAACTATACGACAGTTACATTTCTTTACCTTGATATCAAGAAAGAGATGAATTCATTTATCTTTGCAGCAGATAAATACAAAATTTCAAAGTTTCACAGCACAAGCTGTTGAAACATAAATTATTTAATGGTAAACTATTTAGAGAGTATTAATTTAGGAAGGTGTATTATGGAAACAGTTGATTTATATATGAAAGTTAATAATCCCCATTCAAGATTGATTTATATAACAGGTTTTATATGGAATATTTTGAGTTCAGAATTAGATAAAACGCTTTCCAAAACGGGTTTAAATTTATCAAAATTCAACATTCTTATGATAATAAGGTTTGTTGGAGGAGAAGAAGGAATTCAGCAAAATGAAATCAGCAAAAAACTTTTAGTTACCCCATCTAATATTACCAAACTGTTAGACAAACTTGAAACAGAGGATTTTATCACAAGAAATAATAAGGCAGGGGATAAGCGAGTAAAAATAATTAAAGTTACACAAAAGAGTATTACATTGATTGATAATATATGGCAAGAGTATAACCAAAAAGTAAACTCACTTTGTCCTGATATAAAGGAATACGAGCTATTGAGTTTAATTGACAAACTTGCAAGTTGGCAAAAAGAATTGAGTAAAAAAAAGTAATATAAAAGGGTTTAAATATTGGGAAAATCGTCAGTTAAAACAAGAAGATATCGTAAAGTATTGGATTTACGAGAAATTTGTTGATGAATGCGGGTTAAGCGTTGATGCGGCAGAAGCAGACAAAAGATGTTGGCGTTGCGGATATGAACGGAATTTATTAAATAAACCTTTTTTATTTTTCTTCTCTAACGCCCATATAGTCGCCATAAACAACATCAAAAGACAATTTGTATCCGTTATCCAAGACAAATGAAAATTTCCCGAACGAAACATCACCTTTTTTTCTATCAATAGTAAATATTCCGTATTCGCTCCCCTTAATGTCATCTTGAAAAACATAAGGCTCAATTTCAAAATCAACAATTTTATGTCCGATAATATTTTTCGAAAAATGTTTACTCACATCTTTCCAATACGGATAGTCAAAAAATGACATTGCATTACCTTGATTTAAAGTATTTACCCCGATTTTAGCGTTTCCATTTTCACAATAATTTATCTCAATTTGTTTATCGCCAATATACAATATAATCGGTTCATCAAGTTGCAAAAAAGTTTTTTCCACTTGCCAAGGTTTTAACAATGAGCCTTGTTCAATCCTGCGTTTTTCTTTTTCGTCAACTTTTACTGGTTCGTTATTATCGTCATATTCATACCAATCGCCATTAATGAAATCATAAAACGTGTCGATGTCATTGAAAATATTTCCAATAATCATAACCCTTTTTATCGGTTGCCCGATTAAATTCAAGGACTTCAAATATTGCTTAAAATCATCAAATAGTGTGCATTGACGGGCATTCCAACTGCGGAAATCAAAATATTTGGGATATTCGATTTTTGTATAATCAGGTATTGGCAAATCAAACGGCAGAGCCTCGACATCTGCCAATCTGTCGGGGTCTTTTTCGGGCGGAAGATTTTTATCCTCCCAACCTGCTGTATTGTGATTGTATTCAAAAATTAATTTTTGCCAATTCGTATTGACCCAATTACCGTAATATTTTCTTTCTGTTTCGCTCAAAACAGCAGGCGATTTCAAAAAATCAACAAGATTTTTTAAATAATTTTTATCAAGATCCCATCGACTAAACTTTATTAAGCCTTGTTTATAAGAACCTGCTGAATGGTAAGTTGCAGATTTAAAATTCAAAACTGCAACCTTAGTCGTTTCCCAAGAGTAAGCGTTATCCGTGATAAAAAAATACGGTTCTTCATTTTTTTCGGGGAAATCATCAACCCAAATATTATTAAACGGAATATTATTTCGACCAAAAATTCTGTGAATTGCCCAGCCGCAATCTTTTTCAACAGGCTGAACGGTCAATTTTACGAGCTCCATTAACCAATAATTACAACATAATATTTCGTTATGACCATTACAGTATTTCAAAAATTCTAATTTGGATTTTCGTTTTTGGTATGGAGAAACATTTCCCGACAAAACTTCCAATGTAATATCGTTCAAATTCCTTGGAGGCACATGTTTATTTCGATTTTCGTCCCAACAATCATCAATGTACAATTTCATATCTGCGTGAGTTTTTTTGTCAAAAACATAAAAATTCATTATTCCACTGTAATCATTATCACGCTTTGAGTAGAAAATATAACGTTTTGTTTGAAAAGTTTCTTTTGTGTATCCGTTCAAAATGTCTATTATAACTTTCCAAAACGGAAAATCAATTTCAACCGTAATATCACAGATAGAAGTTACCCAGTTTAAAAATTCTTCAACAGTATAATGTTCTTTGTTTTCAATAATTGTTTTAAATTCAATGGCGGACTCTTTTATGGGATAATCAGACAAAAGTTTTACGGAATATAATGATTCGATTTTCATCGTTTCAAGAACAATTTGCCCGTTTTCGGAATCTTGAAAATCAATAATCACGACATAAACAACACTATTGCATAGAAAATAATGAACTTGACCTTTGTGACCTAAAAAATATACAAAATCATTAATCTCGACAAATTGGCTTAACAAATCTATCGTTTTTTCAATACATTCTGCAAAAAATTTATTGTCATTTATTTTTTCTTTTACAGTTTTTAATCTCATCATATTTCTATAATAACATTCAGATACGACAAATTCGGTCTTAACAATGTGATAAACAATTATTTGTTTTTTATATCCAAAATTTTTCCATATTTGTCAATGTATTGCCAATCACCATTTCTATCTATTGCGGTAATAAATCCCTCGGAAAACCAATGTCTGTAACCTCCAAATTCACCGAATTTGATAGCAGTTTCATTTTTTTGATTAATACAGCCCTCGTAATCTTTCTTTTCTGCAATAAGAAGATTTTCATTTGAACAAAATAATCTGTCATAATTAAACGGTATAGCTTCATTTCCCAAAATATCAACTGCACCCCATTTCTCATTCTTTTTTACAACGCACAAGTTTTCGGAAACTCCACCTTGATAATCATATTCAAATTTTGTAATCAATTTGCCGCAAGAATCGAGAATGCCCCATTTGTTTCCCTTTTTGACAGGAAATGTCGGACATTCGAGGCTGCCGACAAAAACATCTTCGATTTCATCAAATTCAAATCCTGTCAAAAATCCACCCAAATTACATGAATAAATTGCAAATTTTTCGTCAGATTTGACTAAAAAGTATCCGTTAAAATCATCAAAAATAGCAATATTATCATATTTAAAATCGAGCAAAGTCTTGCCATTTTTGTCAATTAATCCGTATTTTTCTCCAATTTTGGCAATATGTTGCGGATATTCCCGTTTTGAACTCAACAAAATATCATCAAATTTAAAATCACAAACAACGTTGTTAAATCTGTCAATAATTCCAAATTTTCCATTCTTTTTAGCGGCAATCAAATTGTGGTTACAAACATCACATTCTTCGTAAATCAGAGGAATTACAGTTGTATTTGTTGAGTCAATCATTCCCCATTTTCCGTTTTTCTTTACAGGCGCAAGCCCCTCGGAAAAATATCCGCCATCTTCATCATACATACAAGGAATTATAACTTTTCCGTTCAAGTCAATGTGACCGTGTAATCCGTTTTTTGTTACCTCAAAAAATCCGTTTTCGCTTCCATATATAATGTGTTCGTAGGTAAATCCCGTAAGATTGTTGCCGTTTTGGTCAAAAAGGGCAGTTTTGTTAGATTCGTCTGATACAAAAAGCACGTTTTCTTCTTCAAAATTGGAACAAAACAAATATGGTTTTAATGTAAATAAAATTTCGCCGTTTCTGTTTATACAATAAGTTTTAGGGTCTTTTGAGAAAGATGGTGTGCTTATATTTATTATCGCCTTTCCACAGCTGAAATTGTTGAAATAATACAAAAACCAATCGTGAATATTTTCTTTCATTATTTTAATCCTATAAATTTTTTTACAAATATTTTTTCAACTTCGCTTGATTTTTTTTGCAATGCCTCATAATATGTCTTTTTTAAATCTTCAGGTGCTAAAATTTTTTGACCGTCAACAATATCAATTTTTTCAACGTATTTTTTTAATTCATCGAGTCCATTTTTTGCGACTGCTTCTTTTCGTGTTCCCTCAAAATCAAAAGGTGTAGTAATAATAGCCGAGGTTTTTATCCCTGATTTTTTTGCAATGTCTGCAAAAACGGGACTTGCTCCAGTTCCAAAACCTCCGCCAAACGAAGAAATAATTATTATTTCATCTTTGTCCTTCAGCAAATTTTTTATTGTATCGGTATGTTCAAGAGAAATTTGTTCCCCAATATACCAATTTTCACCACAAGAAATACATTTCCTACAAACAAAAGAGTTCATCACTTTTTGAAATAATTTTTTATATTTTTCTTTTGGAAAATATAACTCAATATCGTTATTCAACAATAAAATGTTTGTATTTTGTAAGGATAAAGATTTTCTGTCAGAATTTACACATAAATAATCAACATCTTTAAAACATTCGCATTTTTGTGCAATTTTATCAACAATTTCTGAACCACCTGTTCCAAGTCCGATTACAAGTGTTTTCAATTTTTCTTTTTTCATATCATACCCCTTTCTGTATTTCTATTTTTAGAATACAAGTTAATCACGTCAATAACTGTCGTATTTGAAAAATCATTTTGACATCACAAAAAAACGACATATCTTAACTATTACAAAATGGATAATGTGGTCAAAATATTAAAAAAATTATACGACCGTTTTTGGGGGGTATGGCTGATATATTGATTTTGTCAGATAAAAAAAGGAGAAAATTATGGCTATTGGTATGGCACAACAACAAGGCGACATTATTTATGTTTATGATGAAAACAATCATCTTTTATGGTCAAAAACAGGAGAATTGTATGGATACACATCTGGCATAGTTACCATGAAACACGGAAGCATGTTGTACATGTACAACGATAGAGGCAGCCTTACCGGTTCTCGTAGTTGTAATTAATTATTTTGGGCAGGGTAGCCTGCCCTATTTTTTCAAGTATATTTGGATTTTGTGTATGAAGGATTACAGTTTTTACAATAGAGCAATAGAACTTGATAAGGTCAATGCCGGAAAATATTATGCAAAAAGGGCAATGTTATATTTTTATGATATGGAATATGATTTAGCCCTGCAAGATTTGCAAAAATCAATCGAGTTAGGATATGAAGGTGCGAAAGACTTTCCTTATAAAATTTTGATAGACTCAAAAGAAAAAGGCCTTTCCGATTTTGATAAAAACAAAAACAGCTTATCAAGACAGATAACTTATGTGAATTATTATCTTTTAAATCACAGATATTCAGAAGCATTTGAACTTTTAGGAGAGCAATTAAAACTTCATCCTGAAAGTTGTATATTACATAACAAAATCAAAGAAATAATTATCAAAACAGATTTACATCGGTTAAAGTGTAAAATTCAAAAAAATCCTCGATATATTTCACCTTATTTTTCGAGGATTAAACAATATGAAAAATGTTTATCTAATGTAAAAACTTCGGAACAAAAAAGGTTTTACCGTCAAAGAATAAATCAAGATTTTGATATGCTTGAAAAATTATCAATAAAACCAGAAAGTATCTGTCTTTTGCGGGCAAAATATTTTGAAGAATTAAATGAAATAAAACATTCCATAAAATTTTGTCAAAAGGCGTTAGATATTGCAAAAGCCAAAAAGGATAAAGGGTTTGAATATATTACATTAATTCTTTTAAAAGATTTGTATGTAAAAAATTACAATATTGATAAGGCGTTAAAAATTGCGATGATTATTGTTGAAACAAAACCCAAAACTGAAATTATATCCAAAGCCGTAAACGGTTTTTATCATTACACAGGTCTTTTCAATTACGATTTTCCCTTGGAATTAAAAAAATACAGGTCATATAAATTAATAGCAAAAAATCTGTCGGAAAAGCGAAAAAATCAAGAAAAAATGAAGAAGAAACTGTCAAACAGAAAGGATAGCAAATGCCAAAAACAACAATAGATAATAAGAACAACAATATAATCAAAATATTTTATATGATGTTAGAAGATAGAAAAGGTGTGTCTTATGAAGATATTGAACGAGAATTTGGTGTTGCGAGAAAAACTGCGGAAAGATACATAAAAAGTATAATAAATAACTTCGGCGAACACATGATTGATGAAATTCAACCTGAAAATGAAAGAAAAAAACGCTGGGGCTTCTTTAATTATTATCCGACACAACTGGCACACTTTACCAAAAGAGAAATTGCTATTATAGAAACACTCAAAAGCTTTGAACCTTTTCAAAAATATCATACAGAGATTGAATCAATAATTGACAAAATGAAAATCAGCTTATATAAAAAGACATAACTTGTGCGACTTAATATGACGTAATTACAATTTATACTAAAAATACAGGCAGGTGATTCGCCATGTCGTGATAATCTATCCCCACAGGGGTGGGATTTTAAAAATCGATGTTTAAACAAAAGTCCGTGATTATTTCACGGCTTTTTGTTTAATTCAAAACTATTTAAAAAGTTTTAATTGACAATCTTCAATTTCGTATAATTGATAGAGTTTCATTACTTCTTTTGTATTGATTATTTTGAGTTTTTCACTTTTCGTACGAATATATTCTTTCATTTTTTCATAATATTCGGAATCTGTTTCTTTTAAATAAGACATGTATCCGATAATTATCTCAAATCCTGCTTTTTGAACAATTATGTCAATTTCTCCATAATATTCTTTAAGATGAATTGATTTAAAATAATT
>CAKVIE010000013.1 GCA_934754505.1 uncultured Candidatus Melainabacteria bacterium | reverse complement strand
TCAAAAAACAATTCACCGGATTGTTTTTTTCGGCAGAGTGCACTCTGCTCACTGGTCGCTCCGCTCCTCGTGATGACGTACCATAAAAAAATTTCCTTACGAGAAAAACGTGCAAATACTCTCAAATAAAAGCAGATTAACTAAACTGAACGCCTGCTTGCTCCCAGTCGCTATTTGTTGCTTTGTGTGTATTTATAAAATATAAAATAAATTGTTTAACATATCTTTCTTTAAATTTTTTTGTTTTTTACAAAAAGAAAACCCTTTCCGATTGGAAAGGGTTTCTATAATAAGCTTTACTTATTAAGTTTCGATTAGTTTGTTTTCTTATCGAACAATACGCCTTTCGGAGCGTAGCCTTCACCTGATGTTGCACCCGGTTTACCAGCAACAACTCTGTTACCATAAACTGTTGCGATATATGTATCTCTCGGTGCTTTTGCATCAGTTGTCAATGAGTTAGGTCCTTTGTCACCGTTTACGTCGATGAGCAAGTAACCATAATAGTATTCATTTGCATCAGTATCAAATGTAGCTGATGATGAAACGTTAACTGCATATCTCATACCATCTGCTGTGTAGAATACGTTATCTGTTGAAGGTGTAACATCTGATGATGTTGCGAATGCAACGTCTGATGTTGCTGTTGAAATAACGCTCATTCTCTTTTGGAAGAGGTTAGCTACAACGCCTGCACTTGAATCTAAGTCTGTATCACCAATGCTCTTACCTTCTAATGCATAGTTCAAAGATACTGCTTGGTTAACTGCTGAGATAGCTTTCTTCAAACCTACTCTGAATTCTTGTTGGTTAGTTGAATTCATCAATGTAGGGATTGTCATAGCTGCGATAACACCGATAATTACGAGTGTAATCAAAACTTCTGCTAAAGTAAAACCTTTTTTCATTTAAATTCTCCTTTTTTATATTAACACACCCTTTCGGGCTCATTACATAGGTTATGTTCTAATTATATATCTTATTTTATTTTTATGCAAGTATTAAAATAAAAATCTTTTTTTATTGCTATACTTTAATTAAATAATTTACAAAACTTAATAATAATTATTTTTTATTGTACTAAAGAGCTTGTCATTGTTGATTTTCCGGCTTGTGAATTTTTTATTTCCCAACAATCTGTACATCTTGCTTCATAAGTTTCATCTGCACCAATCATTATCAACGGAGAATTAATATCGGCAGGTTCACCGTCAATGAGTCTTTGGGTTCTTACGGCGTATTCGCTTCCGCATTTCATACAAATTGCGGTTAATTTATCGACTTTATCCGCATAAGCAAGTAATTCCGGCATTGAACCGAACGGTTCGCCTTTGAAATCCAAATCCAAACCCGTTCCGATAACTCTTTTACCCTGCATGACCAGTGTATTTATTACATTTACGATTTCTTTATCAAAAAATTGCAGTTCGTCTATTGCGATTACATCGTCATCTTTTTCAACGACGTCGAGAATTTCTCTTGCATTTTTAACTTTTGCAGTATCAAGCCACAAGCCGTTTCTTGACTCAATGCAATCTCTTTTGGCTCTTGTATCGATTGATGGTGAAACTACTTTTACTTTCTTTTTTGCAATTATTAAACGTCTTATTCTTCTTAATAATTCTTCAGTCTTTCCGCAGCTCATCGGCCCCGTTATTATCTCAAATCGGTATCCCATTCCCGTTTCCCCTAATCTTTTACAAATTTTTTATCTTTTTTAATTCTATTCCGATTGGCTGTGTCTTGTCAAAAAACTTTTAATTTTCGTTTTTTTCGTGCTAAAATTTTTTCCGTAATAATGAGTGATAGTAACGATAATGTCCGTAAACACAAAAATTAACATTTCAAAAAAAATTTTAAACGGATTTTTTTTCGCCGTTATTTTCTACATAATATTTTTTGGCATTTTTTTTAGAACATTCGGTTTGGTACATCCAATGTCGTTTTTTTGTGATGAAGGCGGATTAATTCATAATTTACAGGTGAAAAGTTATTGGCAGTTATTTTTGCCTTTGGAGCAGGCTCAATGTTCTCCTCCGTTTTTTATGATTTTGTCGAAGTTTATCTATTCTAAATGCGGCATTCATGAAGTGTATTTGCGGTTATTGCCGTTTATTTCGTCTATTTGTTCACTGTTTTTATTTTGTTTTCTTATTAACAAATTATTCAAAAACAGGCTTGCAGTTGTTTTTTCTTTATTAACATTTACTTTCAACATAAAACTTATTACTTATTCATATATCTTTAAACATTATACGACTGATGTTTTAATAAGCCTTTTATTATTGATTTTCGCCTATAATATAAAAGATGTTGTTCCTGATGCAAAAAAATCCGTATTAGCTGCTGTTTTCTGTATTATATGTATGTTTTGTTCATATACCGCTTGTATTATTGTTGCGGCTCTTTTCTTTGCTTATTTCGGCAAAATGCTGTGTGATGAAAAATTAAAAAAAATACAAATTTTTAAATCTATGCTTTGTTTCTGCCTTTGTTTCGGTTCGGCGGTTGTTGTTTATTATTTCTTTAATTGTGTTTCAAATATTTCAAATGTTCAGTTGCAATCTTTCTGGAGCGGGCATATACAAAATGCGGTGTTCTTTCCGCATAATTTTTCTGAATTTAAAAATCTCATAATGTTTTTGAGCGGAATGCCGTCGTTTTGTTTCCCTGTAATTCTTGTGTTTACAGGTTTTTCTGTTTTAAAATTATTTAAAACGGATAAATATTTTTTAATTATTTTAACAATGCCTTTTGTTATCGGTTTGATACTCGGAATTTTGTCTATCTACCCGTTTGCCCCTGAAAGAGTCAGTTTTTATCTGATTCCTGTTTTTATTGTTTTATTGACATTTTCTTTTGATATAAGTTTTGAAAATCGAATAAATTTGTATAAAGCAACCAATATTGTTTTTTGCCTGCTTTTGATTTCTGTTAAGATTTTTACGGCTTTTAATCTGAATGAAAAAAATCTTGTTGAAGAATACAGTTTTTCCAATATGAAACAGTTTTTTGAGGTTTTGGCTAAGTCCGATATAACCCCTGATGACTATATTTTTCCGAATTATTACAACCGAGATTTGTTTATAACTTATGATATAAATCATACTTATAACAGTTCAAAACTTATTGCAAAATTTAATGACGGCGATTTGGCGGATTTCTTCCCCGATAATTCCTATATCTACTTCTTTTTATCGGATAAATATGTTATGTATTCTCAAACGATTGAAAAAACAGTCCGTGATAATTGCAAAATTGTTTATGAAGTTGAAAATTACTATGGTAACTTTATAAAATGCTATTATAAAAAGCAAAAATATTAAGTGTAAACTAATGGTTGACAAATTTGTATAGATAATAATTATAAGGCATTTGCAGTTGTAAACTATTGGTTGACAATATCTTGATATATATTTTCACAAGATTTTATGATAAAATTTTTTCAATACGATAAATCATTCTTAAAGGGTTAAAAATGAGATATTTAAGTTGCGATTTAATTGAACACGGGCTTGATTTTGCACAGGATTCCATAAATTTTTGCTGTCGTACTACGAAAGAAGGCGGCGGATTTAAAAAACTTATTGATGATTATCATGGTGATTTACTTGATTTACAAATGTTTTTCGCTTTAAAGAGGCAATATCGCAACAAAATGAAATCAGGTGAAGGTATTCCGGAGTGCAAAAATTGCATTTACCTTGAAGAAAAAGATTATGATGATGAAGATTACATAGCAAGTATTAACTTCAATCATGGTATAAATTGCAATGCAAAATGTACTTACTGCCAGTTAACACAAGGACATAAAACAAATGCTCAAGAATATGACGTTTTTCCTGTAATAAAACAACTTGCTGATGAAGGGTATTTAAGGCAGGGAGGACAAATTACTGTTGCAGGCGGTGAGCCGACTTTGTACAAAAGTTTTGACAATCTCATTAAATTGTTTATCGATAAAAAACTTTCTCCTGTCAGAATTTTAACAAACGGAATAAAATATTCCGAAATTATTGCCGAAGGACTTCAAAAAGATATTGTAAATATTATGATTTCGGTCGATTCCGGGACAAGAGAAATGTTCCGAAAAATTAAAGGTGTTGATGCTTTTGACAAGGTTTGGAACAATATTTCGCTCTATTTGAAAGCCCAAAAATATGACAGTCTTGTCAAAACAAAATATATTATTATCCCCAATGTAAATGACACAAAAGACGAAATTCTAAAATACTTTGATAAATCTCAAAATGTCGGAATAGGTTGCGTTGCCTTCGATATAGAAATGGAATGGTATAACGAAAATAAAGATAATATTCCGAGCTATCTTTATGACCTTGTGGATTTCACAGTCAATGAAGCTGAATATCGAAAATTGAAATATGAGCCTATTGATAGAGTTGTCTGCCTTCTTCAAGAAATTAAAAAGAAAAAAGATATCCATGTTTCTTTCCGTGGGCATGAGTTATAATAAGACTTTTGGGGTGTTGTAAACCATTTGTTGACACTAAAAAACAGTTGTCAATAAGTGGCTGACGGTTGTTTTGAAATGCTTATAAATAAAGAGTTTTATTATAATTCTATTTCTATTTCAAAAAATCTGTTCCAAGGGAAAGAATATTTGGCATTTGAGCAATCAAAACTCAAAACTTTCGAAATGATTTCTTCGTAAGGTTTAAAAAGTTCTTTAATCATTGACAAATCTTTAATATTTTCAGCTTTGATTTTTTCTCGTAAATTTGCCTGATAAGCCCAATCGTCTAAAAATCTTACTGCTAAAAGTTTTTTGAAGGCTTCTGTATTTTCGGTTTTAGATTTTTTTGCAAAATGCGTAAACATTGCAGCCGAAATTGCAGAACCGAGAGTGTTTCCGGTTGTATTCCACCCTGCATAACCTGTCAAGCCGTTTAATTTTGTTTTGAAAAGTTCTTTTATAAACTTATTATCAGAGCCGTTTGCGTTGACTATGTCAGCTATTGCCGACGGTCTGTCAAAACTTGCCAAAAAGCCCGAAAATTCTTCTGTTTTTTCGCCCATGACAATTTCGCCCTGTTTGTCTTTAAAGTTATTCACGTACAAAATTATATCGGCATCTTTTTTATCGCAAACATCGCCGCCTGCGGTATAAATCTGGCTTTCTACGGATTTTTTAACCGAAATATCTTCGTAATTTGAAATTTTATCAATACTTTCCGGATTTGTGAAAAACGGTGCAATTTTTACCACATGCCCGTCAGACATACATCTTGCGATGAGAGCCAAAGGTATTTCGTCTGCACCTGTTTTAACGGCTGCTCTCGGGCGGTTGGCGGTTTCATATTCAAAATATTTTGCTTCTTTAATATTCAAACCGTATTGAGCACAATCGTCTTTTGAATAGACCAAAGTATCAATAACCCCGTCATCATAGAGTTTAAGCAAGGATTTATTGATGTCGAAATTTCTTGAGCGGGTTGAAAGCCAATCAATCAAAATTTTTTGGGGAATTTCGGCAGAAAGAGCTTTTGCACGTTCTTTAGAAGAATTGTTGCCTTCGACCTCAAATTTGTGAAGATTGAAGGAGTATTCGTAAATTTTTTTACCCCATTCAGACCAGTATTCTTTTTCTTCTTCGTTCGCATTGTTATTGGAAATTCGCATTATGCTTGAAAAAACATACGTTTTACAATTAGGTTTATTCAAGAGAATATTTCTCAATCGAAGTATTTTTTTATCCAAATCTTCCTTTGTTTCGGAGCTTCTTCTTGACGGGATTAATCCGCCATAAAGCAGTGTATCTGATGAAATAACAAGGTAATCAACGTCTTTCAAGTCTTCAAGCCATTCAAACAGGGCTTCGGTATCAGCTTCTTTTGTCAAATTGCCCAACAATTTTCGATTAGGCATACTCAGCTTGAAGTCCGAGTTAATAGCAGCTGTCATTTGCGGCAGTGTATAGCATACGGGGCGGTTGTCTATGGGGATTAAGGCTGTTTTTTTCATTTTTTGATACCTGTTGCTTTCTCTTTTATTCTCTGTATTTTTTCTATAAATTCCGTTTGAAAAGATTTCGGTGAAATTATTTTACAATTTTTTCCATATTTCATCAGTCGTTTTAATAATAATTCTTTGTCTTCTCCGCTGTTTACAATGACTTTCTTTGAATTATCGAAGGTTTGAATTTTTTCACAATATCTTAATCGGTAATTGCCTATCAATCTGTCATATACCTCGAAAACCACACTGTCTGTTATGTTTATATTATTGGCTTTTGACGGCAAAATTTCTATGTTCTCGATTTCGTCTGTCAAAAATTTCATCATACTCATTTTGGCAAAGCAATAAACATTCAAATATATCTTTTTGTTTTCAATTTCAACGCTTTTGGCTTCGACAGAATATTCGCAGCCTTGATATTTTATTTTTAATTTTTGTGCTAAATCAACGTAATCTTGGTAGGTTTGAGCCTTTTGTGACAAAACCGCTTCTTCATCTTTTTGCAAAATTTTATAATCAAAATTTTGTTTGATAATTTTATTTAACCGTGCAAAAAAATCGTTAAAATCTTTCCTTTCGCTCTCTAAACAGCTGTCTTGAAAAGCATTACAGATAATATTCAGTAAATCAAGTTCTTTTTCACTCAAATCAAGACCTGCAGGACTGTTGAAAAGTGAGTATTTTTTATTGATTTTCTTTATGTCAAATCCTGAAAATTCAAGTGTTGTGAGGTATTTCAAAATGGTTTCGGGAGCTTCTATATCATCGAAATTTTTTCTTGTGTTTTTCATAATATCTTTTACGGAGATATCGTTTTCGACAAGTAATTTCAACAGCGTCAAAACTCTTACGCCTGCATTATGCATTTTGGAATTTATAAGACAGGCATTGTCAGAATTTGTCATCATAAATACCTCTTTTCAATTTCGGTTAATTTTTCAAATAATTTCTGTCTGGCAAAATCGGGTTCAATAATTTCAAAATCTTCACCCATGGATAATAATCTTTGAAAAAACTTGAATTCATTTATAACCGAATATTCAACCGTAATCGAATTTTTGTCGGCTTTTAAAATTCTTTCTTCTTCTCTGCATTCAAAGGTTTTAATCTCTTGTCCCAAAACCTTGTAAAGAACTTTGTACTCTGATGGCTGCGGGCTGTTTTCAGTTCGTTTTATAGAATGAATATTCAGAATTTTTTCGGCATTGAAATATGAATAGGTGTTATATTTGTAATTCCAAGCCCAAATGTATATCCTGCCTGACTCACAAAAGATTTTTCCCGTAATAATATTTTCAATGTTTTGTGATTTTTTACGGTTGGAATATGTCATAACGATTTCTTTGTCGGAAATTTCTCCGCTTAAAAGAAGTTCCCGTACTTCAGGTTTTATATTGCTAAACGGCTTTTTGTGATTAACAAGATTTTTAATGTTGTCTTGCCCTGTAAAATCTGCCAGTTTGTCATATAAATCGTTTAGCTTTAATACCGTTTGCCAATCGTTTTTTAACAAAAAACTTTTTCTGATTTTATTTAAAATTGTAAAATGTTTTTCGGTAAATTGAGTTTTAAAGGGGTGGTTTGTCAAAATGTATTTATATTCGTTTTTCGGTGTGGGGCGGGAAATTTCACAGCCGACAGCTTTTAAAGAATTTATCGTAACACGGAGTGTGTCGTCGGAAGTTGAACGGCAGGTTATTTCATCGTTTTTTAAAATTTCCGTTAATTCGGCAGACGAATAAGGTCTGTCTATCAGCAGCATTAATATTTTTATTGCTCGATATGCAGTTATGCTTATGTTTGCACAATATCTTTTCTCTTTTAAATTATGAAAATCTTTTGTCATTAATTCAAATCCACAACGCTGACGCCGTCGCCGCCTTCAACATCTTCTCCCGGGCGGAATTTCGCAATATAAGGGCTGTCTGCAAGATATTCCCGAACGGCCTTTTTCAATACGCCCGTTCCATGCCCGTGAATTATTATCGCATGCGGAAGTCCCGAGGCACATGCTTTATCGAGGTAATTTTCGAGCTCGTCCATAGCTTCTTCGTAACGCATTCCACGCAAATCGAGAGTATAGGAAATATCATTTCTGACAAAAGCAACTGCTTTTTTAGGTTTGACAAGGGGTTGCGTAGAGGGTTTTAACAAGTGTTTATCAAATGCGGCAAGTTTTTTAACCGGAATAGTAGATTTCACGTTTCCGATTAAAATTTCAGCTTTTTTGCCGTTTTCGCTCAAGCTGACAAAAACCGCTTCCTGATTGAGTTCTCGTATTAGAACTTTATCACCCGATTTAATTTGCGAAAAATCTATGTCGAGGTATTGGTCGCTTAATGTTTCATATTCTTCCGAGAGTTTATCGTGAAGATTTTTTCTTATAAGAGTATTTTTTCTGATTGAATTCATCGCATTTTGACGATTTTCGTTTTCTCGAAGTTTAACAAGAACACCTTTGATTTCTTCGTTTGCAGAGTCGTAAGCGTGTTGTGTTTTTTTCTTGTAATCGTTTATAATTTTTCGCTTTTCTTTTTTCAAATCTTCCGATTGTTGTTGAAGTTTAGCTTTCAAAAACTCAACTTTTTCGGCATTTTTTGCTGCTTCGTTATTTTTAAGCTGTGCTTCTTCCCAAAGTTGTTCGATTTTAGAAAGTTTTTCGGTATTATCGCCCGTTGTTTCGGAATAAATTCTTCTTGCTTCTTCGGTAATTGTTTTATCAAGCCCTAAATTCTCTGCAATAACAACGGCATTACTGCTTCCTGAAATTCCTTGCGTAAATCTGTAAGTCGGCTTTAAGGTTTGTGAATCGAAGTGAACACAAGCATTTTCAAACCCTTGGCAGGAAAGAGCAAGTTTCTTCAAATCTCCATAGTGTGTTGTTACAATGCTGAAGGCTTTTTTAGAAACAATATTTTTCAAAATTGCAGAGGCAAGAGCAGCACCTTCCGCAGGATCGGTTCCCGAGCAGATTTCATCTATCAAAATCAAGGTGCTTTCATCGGCTTCATTCGTCATCAAAACAAGATTTTTTACGTGCGAAGAAAATGTTGATAAACTTTGAATAATATTTTGATGGTCGCCGATATCCGCAAAAATCTTTCTGAACGGATAAATCACGGCTTTAGTGCATGGAAAATGAAATCCTGCTTTACTCATCAAAACAGCCAGCCCGATTGTCTTTAAAATAACGGTCTTTCCGCCTGTATTTGACCCTGTTATAATCGTGCAGAGATTTTCCGGACCTGCATTGAAGTCGTTTTCGATAACATTGTCACAAACACTCATAAGAACAGGGTTTTTGAGTGATTGAAGAATAATTTTCGGTGTTTCGGAGATTTCAGCAGGAATGCCGTCGATTTTGAGAGAATATTTACCTTTTGCAAAGTGAAAATCTATCTCTGCAAGTAAATCTTGGGCTTTCAAAATTTTTTCATAATTTTTGCCGACTTCGTCCGAAAAAACCTTTAAAATTCTTTCGGTTTCGGCGGTAATCATGACCTCAATTTCTCTTTGTTTGTTATGAAGTTCGGTTAATTCTTTAGGCTCGATAAAATAAGTTTGCCCTGTTGCGGAAACATCATAAACAATACCTAAAATTTTATTTTTTGCCTCTGCTTTGACCTGAAAAACCGTTCTGCCGTTTCTTTGCGTATAAACCGTATCTCGAAGGTCATTTGTAAAGTTTCCGTCCGACAACAATCTCGAAATGGTTGACTTTACGGCAAAATTTGTTTCATCAAGAAGTTTATACAACTTTTTGAGTTCGGGTGAAGCACTTTCTTTGACCTTCATAGAACTGTCAAAAGTATCAAAAACCTTGTCCTCAAACTCTTTATCGGTAAAAAGATTTTGAGCTTTTTCGTTTAATGTCGGAGCATCTTCAATATTTTTTTCGAGAAATTGCTTAACAAGTCTTGAGCTGCGTAACAATTCCGCAATGTCAAAAATCTCCTGCCCCGAAAGCCTTATGTGGGCTTTTGCATCTTTCAATGAACTGCTTAAATCGCAAAAATGCTCAAGCGGAAGCCGCAAATTCATATCAAGAAGCCGTCTTGCTTCTGACGTGTAATCTAATTGCTCTCTGATTTTTTCTATGTCATCATAAATTCTCGCCGCAAGCGTAAGCTCACGCCCCGGCTCCGTTATTGCATTTGCCGCCGCAAATTCTTTTATTTTATCAAACTCTGTAACTTCTGTGACTGATTTCATAATATTTTGATTATAAATGCTTTTCTATCCTTTTTGCGAGTTTTTAATATTTTTTTATTTAAAATTTTTACAAAATTTATTTTTATTTTTCTCTTATCGTGCTAAAATACGTATTATGAAAAAAATAATGTTATGTTATCCGCCCGGCGATTTGTCGGACAGAATAAAAAACCGATATAAATTTAATACAACCGATATTTTTCCTAAAACTATGAAAGCCTGCAACGATTTGGGTTATATGGCTGCTACTCTTATGCCCGACGGGCATGAAGTGTTTTTAAGGGATTATAAAATCGAACAAAAAACAGCTCTTGATTTTTTGGACGATATTTTGAAATTTTCTCCTGATGTAATCGTTATGAAAACAAGTTCTGTCGATATTTTTGAAGATTTGAAACTTGTCAGAATGATAAAGTCTTCCAATCCCGAAATTTTGGTTGTTTTAAAAAGCGAGATATTTTTCAATCCGTCAAATGACTTCTTGACGGAAATGCCTTTAGGCGGTGTTGATTATCTTATCGGCTCGGATGCGGCTTTTGTTTTACCAAAGCTCGTAAAAGCACATTATGAAAATCCCGAATCGGTTTACCAAGTTCCGTTCATTACAATTTGCAGAAATGGAATAATGCAGAATACTAATTTTTATGCTCCGCACGGAAATATTAATGATTTGCCTTTCCCTGCAAGAAGCATAATGAAAAATGAATATTATTATCGTCCCGACACCAAAAAAGTTACGGCAACGATTTATACGGGAAAAGGCTGCAGCGGTAAATGTTTGCATTGCTATGAACCCGTTTTGTCAGACGGTATTCAAACCGTAAGACCTGCTAAAAAAGTCTTTGAAGAGATGTACGAATGCTTTTCAAAATACGGTATCAGAAGTTTTGTATTCCCGTCTGATACGTTTAATCACGATGAAAAATGGATAGAAGAATTTTGTGATTTGATAATTGCATCACCGATGAAAGGTAATGTTGATTGGATTGCAAATGTAAATATTGCTAAATTTACCGAATATATGGCAATGGAGATGAAAGCCGCAGGCTGTTCAATCGTAATTATGCGTTTTGACTGCGGAAGTGATGATTCTTTATTGCGTTTGGGTCGTGGTTTTACTGTTGATGAGTGTTTCAATTCCGTTGAAATTGCAAGAAAACTCAAACTTAAAATATATGGAATTTTCTCAATGGGCTATCCTTGGGAAGATGAAACGCATTTGAATGCTACCAAAAAAGTGATGTATAAAATTTGCCCCGATAAGGTATTTTTGACAATGCCTGTTGCTTATCCGAATTCTAAAACAGAAGAACTTTTCAGAAAAGAAAATATTCTAAAAGATTCGATAATTACTGACAGAAGCATAAAAATTCCGCCAATGGGAACGAAATTTTTATCACATAAATTTGTCAGAAAATACAGAAGAAAAACACTTATCGGATATTATTTGAATCCCAAATACGTTTGGAAACAAATAATTGCAATGTATAACGACCCCGAATCTTTGAAAAATTACTTTAATTTCGTGGTTGAGTTATTTAAAAATAAGCAACAGTAATTTATAAATAATTAACATTTTAAAAAGCCTTAAAATTATTGAGTTTTAAGGCTTTTTTGTGTTGGAAAAATTTTAAAAGTTAAAAATTAGTTAAGAAAACCCGATGTTATGCAAAACAGAGTTATAACAAAAATGTAAGAAGTAAGAGCGAGTTAAACTCGAGGAGGAAATATGAGATTTAGTATTATTAACAGAGAACCGGTTTTTGAAGCAGTTCGTGAAAATTTGGAAAGACTTGTAAATGATACGGAAGCAGAATCTAACATGTATCAACCTCTTACGGAAATAAGAGAAAACGACAAGGAATATAACGTAAAAATCCAATTACCGGGCTTGAAAAAAGAAGACATTGACGTGGAATTGGCTGACAATACTTTGACAGTAAAAGCTGAATACAAAAGAGAAGAAAAAGCCGAAAACGAAAAAATCCACATGTCGGAATTCACTTACGGAACTTTCGTAAAATCAATAGAATTCGGTAAAGAAACAGATGCCGAAAAAACAAGAAGCGAATATAAAAACGGTATCCTTTCAATTACCCTCGCTAAAAAGGCTGAATGCCCAAAAGATTCAGTTAAAAAAATTACTATCCAATAGTTTACAAAATGTTACAACTTATCAAGCTGTTTTGCCCCCGCAAAACAGCTTTTTTCTTGACTTTCCGTTTAATATAAAATTTTTATTAATTTATTTACAACACTTATTTTTTATTGTTTAATATAAAATGTAATAAGTACACTTAATAAAATTTTTATAAATGAGAAAGGTTTAATATGCGTGTTTCGGAAATAAATGGAACTGTTATCAATACGTATTCAATATATAGCAAAGAAAATGCAAGCACCAATCCTTTTAAATCAAATGCGGCTCTTGACAGCGTGAATATCCAAAGAGCGGCTGTTTTGAAAAGAGATTTTGCAGCTGAAAAGAAGCAATCTATTGAAAAGTTTGAAAAAGAAATCGGAAAAAGTATAGAAGAAAAGGACACAGTTGCGGTTTTAAAGTATTTCGGTATGAATCCGAAAGTTAAAGAAGACGGAACAATGAGTATTTCTGCATATAAACAGCCGACAAACCTCGTAAGTTTTTCGGATTTGGGTGTAAATGAAGATGAGTTGTTGAAGAATGTAAACGAAATTAAAGGCGATGCTAATTTCTATGAATCAAAGGCAACTAATCTTTCTTCAATAAAAAGAATTGGCGGAAATGCAAACTTTACTCGTTCGGAAGTTACAAATCTCGAAAACCTCACAGAAGTTAAAGGTGATTTGAAATGTACGAATTCGAAGGTGGAAAACCTTAATAACATTGAAAAAATCGGCGGTTCAGCTTGGTTTGATTTTTCAGAAGTAAAGGAAATGAATAATCTTAAAGAAATTAATGGAAATGTTGCATATTTCAGCAATTCAAAAGTTTCTGAAATGAAAAATTTGGAAAAAATCGATGGAGAAGCTCATTTCTATAATTCAGCCATAAAAGATTTAAGTTCTTTAAAAGAAATCGGCGGCTCAACCGATTTGAGAAATACAGATATAGAAGAACTTCCGAAAATGGAAAAATTCGGCGGTTTTGTAATGTTTGATAACTCTAAAATCGAAAACATGCCCGAGCTTAAAGAGGTTAAAGGCAATGTCAGAATAACGAATACTGTTTTGACAAAAGAAGATTTTGAAGATGTAAAAGTTGATGGAAGAATTCAAGATAAATACAACAGTTACAGAGTTTAAAAATTTGGATTAATGAATATAACAAAAGGGAAACCGAATTTTTCGGTTTCTTTTTTTGTAATAAATGCAGGGCTTTTCGGCTGACAACCAATTCTTGACAGATGGTGTAAACCACTTGGCGACACATTCGTTAAAATCTTGCTGCGTAAGTGTTTTGAGCGTTTGCAATAAACGAAAGCAAAATAAAAAAATAAAAAATAAAAAATAAAAAAGCAGGTATAAAACCTGCTGAAAAGGAGTATATTTTTTTATTAAAATTTAAAATTTAAAATTAAATTTTGACGATACCTAATCCTGCTAAAAGCGAGAATAATAACAATGCAGGTGTTACATACTTCAATAAGATGTTGAAGAAGAAGTATAACAGCTTGTTTCCGTTAACAATTTCATCAGACGGTTTCAAAATCCAGCCGACTATCAAACATAATAACATTGTTGTTGAAGGCATCATAACGGTTGATGTTGCAAAATCCAATAAGTCAAAAACCGTTTTGCCGAATATTGTGAAGTTTTTCATCAAACCGAAAGATAAACAGCTCGGAATGACCAAAGCCGCAACGATTATTGAAACAACGACCGTCGCTTTTTCTCTCGACATATTAAGTGCTTCTCTGAATGATGAAATTGATGCTTCAAGCATACTTATGGAAGAAGTTAATGCGGCGAAGAATAATAAAATAAAGAATGTAACCGCAAAGAAGTTACCCATAAACGGTAATTTTTCAAATACTTGAGGCAAAGTTACAAAAACCAATCCGGGACCTTCGCCGGGGTTTAAACCGTAGCTGAAAACAGCAGGGAAAATCATTAAGCCTGCGGCAAGTGCGATTAAGGTTTCACCAAAAATCAAAGTGTATGAACTTTCAATCAAATTGGTATTTTTGCCGATGTAGCTGCCGTATGTAATTAAACAGCCGATACCGACAGAAAGTGAAAATAATGCTTGACCGAATGCAATTAAAAACATTTCTGCATTAAACTTTGAAAAATCAGGTTTGAAAACAAATTCAAGACCCTCCCTTGCTCCAGGCAATGTTTGAGCAACAATTACCAAGAAAACAAGCATTAAAAGGAAAAGCGGCATCATAATTTTGCTTGCGGTTTCAATACCTTTATTAACCCCTCTGTACGGGAAAATGGCCGAAACAATCAAAAAGATAAATGCATAAATTATCGGTAATGTTGTTTGTGATGCAAATCCCGAAAAATATTCGGAATAATTTGTACCGACCGGCAGCATATTAAACGAATATACAAGGATATAGTGAATAATCCAGCCGCCGACTACAAAGTAAAATCCTGAAATTCCGATAACAGTTGCTATTTGAACCCAGCCAAAATACTTTAATTTCGGTCTGATTGACTGATATGCCAAAACTGTTGCCAACTTAAATTTTTTGCCTAAATATAATTCACAAATTAACGGAATTACACAAATTGCACACATTAAAATCATATACACAAGTAAAAATGCACCGCCGCCGTATTTTCCCATAACATAAGGAAATCTCCAAATGTTACCTAACCCGACAGCACTGCCTAATGTGGCAAGAATAAAACCCATATGCGATGTCCACTCGGGACGTGCTTCCTGCCCTTGAGAAACCTCTCTGATTTCTGTTTCGTTACTCATTTCATCTTCCTTGATTAAAAAACAATAAAAAAGTTTATTGTTATTATCACACTTATTGTTTAATTAAACCAAAAAAGTATTGAAAAATATACGAAATTTTAACATACGTTAAGCAAGAATTAAAAACTTGCCAAAAAGGTTTGGTGAAATTATAATATACAAGCACAATAATTATTAGGGAGATTTATTATGAACTTTGCAAATATGATGCAACAAGCACAAAAGATGCAAAAAAAATTACAAGAAGCTCAAGCAGATCTTGCTGCAACAGAAATTCCCGCAGAAGCAGGTAACGGTGCGGTAAAGGTTGTTTGCAACGGACAAGGCAAATTCAAAAGCATTAAATTGACTCCGCAGGCAATTAATCCCGAAAATCCGTCATCAGTTGATGCAGATACTATCGAAATGCTCGAAGATTTGATTTCTCAAGCAATGAATCAAGCAACTGAAAAAGCTCAAGTTAAAGCAGAAGCTGCAATGAAAAGTATAACAGGCGGAATCAGCATTCCCGGATTGTTCTGATGGAATACACAAAACCAATAGCCGAACTTGCGGAATTTTTTCAACGATTTCCGGGGATTGGCCCGAAATCAGCTCAAAGATTGGCATTTTATCTTTTGAAAATGCCTCTTTCTGATGTTGAAAAATTTGCTGAAAAAATGATTGAAGCTAAAACAACCGTAAAATGTTGTTCAAAATGTTTCAATATGTCTGCTTCAAACCCTTGTGAAATTTGTTCCGATGAAAATCGTGACGGCTCTGTCATCTGCGTTGTCGCAGAAACAAAAGACTTAATCGCAGTTGAAAAAACAAGAGAATTCAAAGGTAAATACCACGTTTTGCAAGGGGTTATTTCCCCTATCGACGGTATCGGTGCAAACGATATTCGTGTAAAAGAACTTTTAACAAGAATTTCGGAAGAAAATGTAAAAGAAGTTATCCTTGCTTTAAATCCGTCAGTCGAAGGTGAAGCAACAACACTTTACCTTGCAAAACTTTTAAAGCCTTTCGATATAACTGTTTCCAGAATTGCTCTCGGAATACCTGTCGGCTCGGATTTGGAATATGCAGACGAAATTACTCTCGCAAGAGCCTTGGAAGGCAGACGGGAAATATAATCCCCGTACTTTTTGAATGCATTTGTTAAGAATGTAACAAAAATTTCAAACTTTGAAATACGGAGCGAACAAAATACTTTATATAAATGTAGTTATAATGCCAATTTTAGCGGCATGCTACAAGGATTATTTTACTCGCACCATATCGGAGATACCAGTTGGTATCTCTTTTTATTTACCTTTTGAGTGTTGTCAGGCAATGGTTTACGCAAAAGCCCAAAAACACATTCCGTAATGGTTTCGGGCTTTTTAAATCATTAAATATTTTTGTCAGCTATTGGTTTACAATGGTGAATTAAACATCGGGATACATACTGTCCATAACGCTTGACGGTTTATCGTAAGCTGAATCGTCGCCGTAGTAAAGTGTCATTTTGTTTGCGGTAACTCCGTTCAATTCCGTATCTAATTTTTGTCTTTGAGCTTTATAGCTGAAAGCTCTTATTTCTGCATCCGTAACTCTGCCGTCGTGGTTTGCATCAATTTTGTCAAAGTATTCTAAAACTGTTGAATATGAATTTGTTCCTGACATTGTTGAGCATAAATTTGTTATTTGGTCTTTTGTCAAACCTTGTGCCTGCATAGCTTGTGTTGCTGTTGAAAGTTCATCTGCCGAGATAACTCCGTCAT
This sequence comes from uncultured Candidatus Melainabacteria bacterium, assembly GCA_934754505.1. Classification (GTDB taxonomy): domain Bacteria; phylum Cyanobacteriota; class Vampirovibrionia; order Gastranaerophilales; family Gastranaerophilaceae; genus RUG841. The sequence goes on along the minus strand of CAKVIE010000013.1, from coordinate 40,902 downwards.
TATTTTTATCCATATTGCCGAAGTTTGTTGTTAAATATGAAACAAAAGAATTATTTGCTCCTCCGAGTTGATTTATCGTGCTTGCAGATAAATTCGTGAGGTTTTTAACCTGTAAACCTGTTCCGTCAGTATTCTGTGATGATAAAATGCCGTAAGCATTTGTTAATCCGGATACTGCTGATGAAATCAAACTGCTTCCGCTTAATACGCCCATTTCCGTTCCTCTTTCTCTTGTACTTCATTGTTATTTTAATAAATTTTTTAAGAAAGTAAACCATTTAAACGTATTAATTTTTATAATTTATTTCCCTCTGCTGTATTCCAAATTTGATTGGCATTGCTGTTCTTGCAAAACCGTAAGATTTTTTTCGGCACACATTTTATTGAATTCGTCATACAAAGAAAAATAATGTTCAGGTACTTTTATATGATTTCGGAAATTGTATTTATCGTAGTCAAAATCTAATCTTATTCGCTCTATGCCCAAGTCTGAAACTACATTTACGAATTTTTGTAATTCTTCTGCATTATCATTAATATCATCTACAAGAATATATTTTAAAAGTATTTTTCTCTTTGCATTTTCCGAAAAATCGACATAACTCTTGATATTATTAACAACTTTATCAAAACAATCAACGGCTTTTATTTTTTTATAAGTTTCTCTCGAGCCTGCATCTAACGATATTACAAGTGATGTTCTATCATTAACAAAAGACTGCTTTATAGCTTCGGAATACTTTATTCCTGATGTGAAAACCTCTATAAAGGAATTTTTATAGTTTGATAACAAAGAAAATAATTCTTCAAACTCGGGTGAAATGGTTATTTCTCCTCCGCTCATATAAAAAATAGAGTTTTCTGCAATTAAATCTCTTGCGATTAATTCCTTAATAACAGGCAATACGCTGTATAATTGTTTGTTTCCTCGTTCATCTCTAAATACGCAGTAACAACAATGTGCATTACATGCCATTGTGTTTTGGAAAAATATTGTATTTATTTTATGTTCAATTTTGTCGATTTTTTTATCGCTCAAAAATTCGTCTATCTTACAGCAATTTTCACAAAAATATGGTATTCCGTTTGAATAACATTCGTTATTTATATTCTCTAAAACTTGCTTTCTCATTGAGAAAATAGTGTCTAAATCTATTGCAATATTTTCAAAATCTTTATAAAAAACAATGCCGCTGACGTTTGAACAACAAGCTCTTACATTATCGAAAAAAAAGTGCAAAGAATTTTTCAAATAACTGCAATCTAAATATTTTTTTTCATTATCCATTATAAAAAATTCCCAATGTATTAACTATGGAAATAGTATAATAGCATTGAGAAAAAAGCAAGAATTTATTATATTATAGACTTCTTCATTCTTTCATTTCTTTGTCCCGAAAGAATATTTTTCAACTTCATAATAGCCTGTGCGTGAAGCTGACAGACTCTCGATTCCGAAACTTCAATAGTTTCCCCGATTTCTTTCAACGTCATGTTCTTTTGATAATATAAAACCATTATCATTCTTTCTCTCTCGGGTAAACTTTTCAAAGCCATTTGTAATTCCTTTTTCGTATCTTTTTCTTCAAGCTTGTCTAACGGATTTACGGAATTTGTATCTTCGATAGTATCAATTATTTCAATACTATCATCAGAGGTACCTTTTTTATCGTAAAGTGAGCCGACTGATGTTGCTTCTGCTAAAATGGCATCTACTTTTTCTTTTTCAATTCCGAGTGCCTCTCCGATTTCCGTTGAAGTTGCTGCTCTGCCGAGTTCCTGTTTCAGTCTTTCTGCTGCTTCTTTTACGTCTTTTATTTTCTTTCTTGCACTTCTCGGTAGCCAATCCTGTGCTCTTATTTTATCAATAATGCAGCCTCGAATTCTCATAATGGCATAAGTTTCAAATCTCGCACCTTTCTCGGGTGAATATTTTTCTATGGCGTCAATTAATCCCTCAACACCGTACCCTGTTATATCATCTTCCGAAAAAGTTGACGGCAAATTACCCTTTATTCTGCCTATTACATACTTCGTTAAATATAAATATTGAACGATTAAACTATCTCTCAACTTCTTGTTTGTTTTATTGTCTAAAAACGAATACCAAAGTTTTTCAAGCTCTTCAGGAGATAATCTTTTGATTTTTGAATATGAGTCTGTGCCGATTATATCTGCCATATCTTACCAAAGGGTTGCCCCTTGCCTTCCTCTAAGTCTGATACCTCAACTTTTACATTTTCATTTTACGGCAATTTTTATTTTTTTTTATCGTGTAATAATATGACTTTTACGGCAATTTTTATAAATTACTGAAAAAATCCGAATAAATCGGATTTTTAAACTTTTTCTTTTGTTTCTGTTTGTTTTTTTCTTTTTCTGCGTCGCATCAAATCGGTAAAGGCTTCCAATCTTGTGATATAGCCTGCTTTTCCCGTCTGCTCGTCCATAATTAATGTCAATATCGGAATTTCACAATTTTCTCTCATCTTCGGGAAAATATTTTGTGAAACGATTTCCGGCATACAAGTAAACGGGCTTATGTGAATGATTCCGTCAATTCCTCTTTGGTTTGCATAAGCTACGTCGCTGACCGATTCAAGCGAATCTCCGCCGATATCTCTCATTAAATACGGTCTTGCAAGTCTGAAGGCTCTTTCCAAGTGCGTTTCGCCCTTTTTCATCCATTTTGGAATAATTGCATCTTTCAAAAAACTTGAAACCGTTAAACTCGTTCTCGTTTGAACACCCATTTTTCCGAGTTCACGATTGATATTTTGGTTTGAAAATTGGTCTAAAACAATATAAATTTCGCCCGTTATATCAACGTATAAAACATCTCTGTTCTCGTCAATCGGAGTTTCTTTAATCATTCGGATTGTTTCTTTTTCAGCAGCCTTAAGTTCCTTTATCGAATTTGACTTATCAATCAATTCAAGACCTTTGTTAAAAGCCTTTTCTGCTGTTCCGAAAGTTATTTCTCTTGCTCTGTAATATGATAAAACCGAAGCAATTCTATCCAAAGCAAAAACATATCTTACAACGGTATAAATAGCATCAATTTTTGCGAAAATACCTGCTTTCGGGTTTGCTTTCCCCAAAAACTCATACATTCCCTTAAATCCGTCATATAAAGATAATTCAAGGTATCTGTCGTTGTAATTCAAGTCTTTCAATACGTTTTCAATACATTGTCCGTATTCGCCCAAACGGCAAATTCCCGGTGATGTAATCATAGAAACATAATCACAGCCGCCTTCTAATGCTTCAATAAAGTTGCCTAAAATTAATTTATAAGGCAGACAAATTGATTCGGGGGCATATTTTGTTCCGATTGATAATGTACGTTTGTTCGTATAAGGCGGAATATAAGCCTCTACTCCTAATTTTCTTAAGGCAGCTCGCCAAGCATAGGAAATTGTTCCCATGTGCGGAAATGCTATTTTTTTCTTTCCTGTTGCTGACGCCATTTTTTCACCTATGATAATACGTATCCGCCGTTGTTTGCGTTCGTCAATGCATCTTCATTGAGCTTTTGACGAAGATTTTTAATATACTTATAAACATAATCTCTTTGAAGATTTAAAAGTGCTGCCATATCTTTTGCATAAACAACTTCGCCTTTGTGTTCCAAAAGATAATCAAAAATCATTTGTTCTCTCGGAATAAGCGGTTTTTTGAAGGTGTATGCGGAAGCTGCCGTATTAACTTTTGCAGTTTCGGACTTAACTTCTTTTGTTTCTTCAACTTCGTTTACGATTGTTTTTTCTTCTTTTACCTCTTTTACTTCTTTAACCTTTTTCGGTTTTTCGGCAGGTTTTGCTGTTTCTTTTACAGCTTCTGTTTTTTCTTTATGAGGTTTTACAACAACCGTATGTTCTTTATGTTCCGTAATGCTTTTTCCGAGAACTAATGTTTGCAATCTTTCTCTCGGTGCATTATATTCGCTTGCCGATGACATATCATTCAAAGAATGTGTCATAACCCTATCTATCATATCGTTTGTATGTTTTTCGCCTTGTACGACTTTTCCGAGTCTTGCTGCATATTCTTCAAGAGTAATTCTTTCAAGTGAACTTCTCCATTGACGTACTTCTTCTTTTGTAAGGTATTCCGGCATTCCTAATTCTCCTTGACTATATGAAATTTTTTACAAATATATTACACTTAAATATTTGTTTCTCTAACCATATTTACAATAGCATAATTATACTCGAAAATCTCAAAATATTTAGTAACGTAAAGATTTTTAATTAACATTTAATACTTTCGGATTTTTTTTATGCCGTGGTTGAAATTTCCCCAAAATATGCCCAAGCCGGCAAAGATATTTCCCCCAAAGCAATGGTGCTGAAATATATTCTTATAAAAGGTTTGAAGGATAATCAAAAAGATATTGATGAGTTTGTTTCACTTGCTAAAAATATAGGAATAAAAAGAATTATTCTTGATGTTAATCATAAAAATTTCGACGGTACAAATTTCCAAATTCCTAATCGTTATTATGATTTATTTGATAATTTCAAAAAAATTACAGACATTGAAACTGTTACAACTTCTCAAAGTGATGAAAATTTTAAAAGAAAAACAATCTTTTAAATATGAAAAAATCGGTTTTATAAAAACCGATTTTTTATGGTCTATTTGAAATCCTTCACAATCTCATACAATGAACTTGCCTCTTGTACCGAAACATTGCCCGTCGGAACAGTCTTTATCCTTACGGTTGTTTCCCCGTTTGCGTAAACAATCGTTATTTCATCGCCTTCTTTTAACTGTTTGGCAGGCTTTGCAGGATTGCCGTTGACTAAAACTCTGCCCTGCTCCGATACGTCATTCGCTACCGTTCGGCGTTTTATCAATCTTGATACCTTTAAAAATTTATCAAGACGCATTATTTTTTTACCTCGGTTTTAACATCTTTTGCCGTTTTGTCATCTTCAACAGCTGCTGCTTTTTCTTCGGTTTCTGCTGCCTTATCCGTTTTTTCTGTTGTTGTAACTTTGGTTTCTTTTACCTCTTTAACTTTTTTAACGGGGGCTTTTTTTGCTTCCTCAAGTGCAGTAAGTCGTTCTTCAAACAACTTATTTTGTCTTTCAAGTGCTGCAATTTTGTCTTCATTCATCTTGTTTCTGTCTTCAAGAAGTCTGATTTTTTCGTCCAAACCTGTGACTTTTGCCGCCAAATCTTTGAACATATTATTAAGTTCTTTTATAGCATTGATACAAGCGTAGAAAATTTCATCACGTTTTATTCTTAAATAACCGTCACGTCCTTCAATAACGCTGTTCGGGAAGATTTTCTGCAATTCTTGTGCGATTACACCCACCAAGACTTCTTTCTTCTTATCTCTTTTCATCGTGTAATTTTTGACTTGAACCTGCATAATTTCTTTCAAGCCGGCCTTATTTTCGCCAATGATATTTTTCAATCTTGCATCGGAATATATTGTTCCGGGGTCGCCGCTTAACATTATTTGTCCTGTTACGAGGTTTGCACTCGCAAGTGCAAAGTAATTTTTAACATCGGTTATTGTTGCTATTTGATGTTCGGTTGTACCGGATTTAATATAAGCTGTTCCGTTAATAACAAGTTTTCTGTTTGCCATATCGCCGTAAATCAAAGAATCCGTACCGTTATTGCTGAATGAACCGTCCTCATTTGTTACGCCGCCGATGTATAATTTGTTATTTTCGGAGTTTGCAACACCTGATGCAATGTTGTTACCTATTGCGATGTTGCCTCTGCCTGTTGTGTTTTGCGAAAGTGCTCTGTAACCCATTGCAATGTTTCCGAGCCCTGTCGTATTTGACATCAAGGAAGCGGTACCGATACCTGTATTCATTTGACCGGTTGTGTTTGCACTCAAGGCTGCTGAGCCGAAGCCTGCGTTGAAACTTGCTGTTGTGTTTTTTTGTAAAACTGATGCACCAAATGCAGTATTATTATTACCTGTTGTATTTGCACACAACGAATATCCGCCTGATGCCGTATTATTGCTTCCGCTTGTGTTGAACTTCATCGAGAATGTTCCGACGGCTGTGTTTAAATTACCTGAGCCGATTGCTGTTGATGTGTTTTCCACTCCTGATGAGTCAAGTGATGATGATTGAAGTGCATAAGCACCGATTGCCGTGTTGAAGTTACCGTCTTTTAATCTTCTTAAGGCAAATGCACCTACGGCTGTATTTGCATTTCCCACCATGTTTCTTTCAGGTGCGGTAGATGCTAAATATTTTGCATTTCCTCCTATTGCATACTGTCCGACTGCCGTATTCAATGCACCTTGTGTTGTTGCATCAAGAACCCCCGGAGAGGTGAAGTTTAAATCCGACCAGTCATTAGTATTTGTTGAAGTTGCAAGAACTACTGCCTGTTCTTCTCCTGTTTGAGATTTTATTGATGCAAGAGAATTTAACCCCATTGATAAATTGTAAAATCTGTCAAATGAAATTTTACCGATATTTATATAATTGCCGTTTGTTTCCTTTTCATAAAAATCAATCAAATGTCTTGAGGCTAAAGGATTATTTGCTCTGTCTCTTGCTATTACGGATATTTTGGGGTTCATTTTTGTTGCAAATACCAAATCTTTGTCGCCACTTGCTATATTTGCATCAATCGGAATTCTTTTATCCCCGAAAAGTGCTGTTGATGTTGCACCTAAAACACTGAAAACTGCTGCGTTTTGGCTCAACGAACCTTGTGTTACATATTTCCAAGGAGCCTCACTCGGTGAATTCTGCGACCTCAAAACAACCGGCATAGTCGCCGCTAATATCAAACTTATGATAATTAACGTTACCAATGCTTCTGCCAATGAAAAACCTTGTTTATATGTCTTAATCATCTGTTCTTCCTTATTTATTTTCCGTAAATTATTCTTATATATTTAAAAGGTATTTGCCCGATTTTTTTTGCCTCGTCTTTTATTAAAGCATTTATTTCGGTCTTTTTCATAAAAAGTTCGTTTGCAACAACGGAATTTTTACATTTTACAATCATTACTCCGTCATCTGTCAAATCAGTAGGTTTAGAATACTTTGCAAGTTTTTCGCCTGCAAATTCATTCCATTTTGAAAACAACATTTGTTTTTGTTCTTCAAAATCATTATTATAGTTAAAGTCCAAAGACTTTAGTATATCTGCTGCCGTTTCAAAATCCGATTGCATTTTTTGACTCATATTTTTATTATATGACATTTTGAGATATTTTAAAAGCCCGTTTAATTATTATTCCCTTTTCGAAAATTTTTATATCAAGCTTTCGGTTTTTTCGGGACGTTTAATTGTGAGCCACAAATCTTGCGGATAAATTTCTTCTACCCTGCCAAAAGTACCGTTTATCACGAAGAAGTCTATTTTTTCACCTGCTTTGATGTCCAAATCTTCAAACGGAATTTTTATCTCTATAACTTCGTCGTAAACCATTTCGACAGAATTATTTTTCTTCATTACCCACAAATTATTTTTCATAGCTGTTGAGAAAAATAACGGAAAGACTTTATCCTGCATAAAAGTTATTTTAATTTCGTGTGTATAGCCGTTTTTGAGCAAAGAACATACATTTTCCGTTTTGTTCAAAGGTCTTACGGGGGCGGTGTATTTCGCATCTTCATTATTTGTTCTTATGTACAAATAAACCTGATAAATTTGCTCGCCGCAATTTTGCAGACCGTAAACGTATTTATTCACATCAAACAGAAAATACAAATTATCATAATCACAGCCGAAGCAAATTCGGTTAAATAATTTGTTTTCCTGCATTAACGGTGAGGCAGGAATATCAATACAACCGGCATTTGCCCATTCTTCCTCGTAATCCTGTTTCCCTTTCAGTTCGGGTGAAATCAAACCTTTCGGTATTCTTGAAGGTTTGCCCGAGAAAGTTGCCAAAGGTTCATCTAAATTTTGCGGAACAGGTAATTCAAGCACCATATAAATACTTTTCAAATGTTCTCTGAATAAGAAATCGAACAAATGGTCCTGTCCCGAATCATTCGGCTCTCCGTACCACCAAAACCAATCGCTGCCTTGTGCTGTATATAAATGTTCATAAGCCGTTTTTATTTGTGTTTGAGAAATCGAATCGTCTTGTTCGGCTTTTTTAATAGCTTCGTATGCCGTAAACAAATATCGCCAAGCAATGTTTTTAGTAGGTTCTGCAGTCCAAAATCTGAAATCACGATTTACACCCGAACCCGTTTCGATTTTATCCAGTTTTCTGACATTATCGGCTTTTGCTATGTAATCACTGAGCCTTACCGTTTCAAGCGTATCGTCGTTACAAATAAGTTCATAAAGCTCGTTCAAAAATGCTTCACCGCCGTCGGGATAGTTACGCCAAGCGTTTTCGCCGTCCATGGCAATAGTCAGCAAATGATTTTCATAAGGTGCATTCAAAAATTTATTATATACCACCTTAATTCTTTCATATAAATCTCTTGCGGCAGTTTGTGCATCGTAATTCGGGTATTCAAAAGATATCAAATTCGGCAAAACAGCATCTCGGAAAACAATTTTTATCTCTTTGCCGCCGCAATCTACCGAATAAATTTGGCTTAAATCAAAAGGGTCTTGATGATATCCCTTGAAATCCCTTACAAATTCCTTATTCAAAGTCTGTGATAATACCGTTTCGTCAGAAATTGTCCACTCAATTCCCGCATCTGCCATCATTTTTATGGTTTCGTCACTGATACATTGTTCAGGACTCCACATACCTTTTGCATTAATGCCAAAAACTTCTTCCGTTCTTCGCTTTCCGTTCCTTATCTGTGCCTCTGCACAATCAGGCATCTTAATGTCGCTTCCGGGTAATAAATTTCTTACAGCTGAATTTTTTGCACATTCCATATCTGCTAAAATCGGTAATATAGGGTGATAATACGGGCATGAAAGAACTTCGATTTTTTCATCAGCTATAAGCTGTCTTATTTTCGGGATAATTTTTCCTATAATATCTTTTTGAGCATCTGTTAAATATTCTCTATGCTTGCTTGCATAATGCTTTCCTTTTTTGGCAACTTCCGCAACCAACGGGTACTCCTCAATTTGAGAATCGGTAAACCATACAAGGTTAAACAACGTCATAATATCGGAATATCCCGACATCGAAAAATCATCTGTGTCGGTTTCTTCTTTTGCATATCTGCGTTTGTACAAATCCTCGTATCTCGGATATTTCGCAATACAGTTGTTGTAATCCGCATCAAAGAAATAATTCAAAATAAATTCCATATCATCTTGAGATAAATCTTCAACAGGAGTAAGGGTCAAATTTTCGTGAATATCGGTGATTTGCCCCGTCGCATAACCTTCAAGTGCATCTGTCAAAACAGGTGATATGTCAAAATTCAATCTTAACTTCGGAAATTTGTCCAAATACTTAAACATGCCCGAATACGTTCTAACGGCATTTAACCTTGTCCAAGGCATTAACATAACATCATCGGAACCCGATTTATAACTCGGTTGATGCAAGTGCCACACAAACGCTAACGATAATTTTTTCATACCGACCCCCTTACTTGCCAATAATAGCATATTTATCGGCAAAATAAAATACATTCTTCCACAAAAAGTAAAAAACTTACCGTTTCATTTTGTAACGATTTTTTAATCAACAAAACCCATACTATAATTGATTGTTGAGTGATTTTTAATATAGAAGTGAAAATTTTTATAAAAAATTTTGTTCACATCTCATGAAGATTGTTTTAAAATTAGAGATGAATTATTTAAGAAATCAATTTCGAAGGAGATTGATTTGGGGATTTAAAATCAATAGCCGCTTGAATTAGCGGCTTTTTTATTGCTTTAAATAAATTTTTGCTAAAACATGCCAGAAACACTTGCGGTTATTTGGCATGCTCGTATTTTTAGGAGAAGTATATTAAAGAGGCATGCCCGTAATTTATCAGATGAAAATCAGATAAAAAGGTATTAATATTGGAAATACCTGTCAAAATCGACGTCGTCAAAACAGCAGAGAAGCCTGTAAACTTCATCATCTTCGTCCATTCTTTGGAAGTTATATTCGTCAAATTTCCAGAGTTTAGGGCTTATTCCGATGACACGAACGATATTTTTGTCATAAAGGATTTTAAGTTTTTGTTTAACGACATCAGTGGGGATATTGAGCATTTTGGAAAGTTCGACAGCCGAAATTCCGTCCTCGTGGGACGTTTTTTCCGGAGTTAAAAACATCAACTCCATACCGACTTTTTTCAAATCGGGATCGTCAAGTTCACTTTGATATTCTAACAGCTCTTCCATATTGCCTATCCAAGCCTTATATCGTCACAAAATATGATAACTTAAATATATTAATAATACCATCATATAAATATTTGAAAATAAAATTTAATTTACTTGAGGTTTTCGTAATAATATTATAAAATTAATGTGACCGATAAGGGTACAAATTGCGGAGATAGAAAATGGCAAGAGTCAGCAGGAAAAAAGATTCAGCAAAAGCTGAAGAAACAATAAAAGATATAAAAGATATAAAAGATATAAAAGATTCAGCAGAAAAAGAAACGTCTAAAAAATCAAAATCCAAAGCTAATGCCGAAAATCTTGAAGAAATTTACAATTACATAAAATACGTCGATGAAAAAGCTATCCAAAGCGACAAAACGATGAAATTTCTTGTTGCTCAACAGTCAGAGCAGATGAAAGAGCTTATTCAATCGAAATCAAATAATTTGAGCCGTTTTTTTGAAGAAGCAATCAGACTTCAGATTGAAACAATCAGAAATACTTATGAAGCCATCATTTCAGAGCTTAAAAATAATTTCGAACTTGAGCTTAAAAACAGAGATGTTGAAAATCAAAAAATGCTTAACCAAAAAGTTGAAGCATTAAAGTCTGTTTATGAAGAAAAAACTTCACTTTTCCAAGAAACTCAAGAAAATAATTATTCGAAAAAAGTGAGTGAATTAACAGAAAGTTTTGAAAAAACAAAACAAATTGAAATTCAAAATAAAGCAGATGAAGTTTATCAAAACACGATTAGAGAATGCCAAGCAGAGAAAGAGCAGGAAAAAGAAGAATTAAAAGTTTATTACGAAAATAAACTTGCAGAAGAAAGCTCTAAAATAAGAGAAGAACTTGAAAGTACTTTTGCGGACAAAATCCAAGATAAAGCAGATGAAGTTTACAGAAATACCATAATTGAATGTGCAGCTGAAAAGCAAAAAGAAATAGATGAAATAAAGAGCTGTTATGAACAAAAAATTCAAGATAAATCCAATGAAATTCTAAAGTTAAAGGAAAAATTTGATAAGGCGGAAGTAAGCGAGGAACAAATAAAGGAAGTAAAAGCTCTTTTGATTCAAGAAAAAGAAACCGAGCTTGAAAATTTAAAAGTTCAACTTCAAACGGAATATGAAGAAAAGATTGAAAAAATTCAAAGTGAGAACAATGAAGGAAAAGAAGAATTCAAAACGTTGTTGATGCAACAAAAAGAGGCAGAAATTGAAAGTTTAAAAATCCGGCTTGAAAACGAATGCAAGCAGCAAAATAAAGAAATCAAAGCCGAATTCGAAGCGGAAAAAGAAAAGATTGTTGAGGAATACGAGGAGCGTATAACCGAGATTAATAATTGGAATTTAAGAAATCTCCGAGAAAAACTTGAAGAATGCAAAGCAGAATATGCAAAGGATTTAAACTGTAATTTTGAAGAAGAAAAAAAGAAAATTCAAAATGAGGTTTATAAGGAAACACGAGCAAAATGCGAGGAAGAAAAGCGTTTTGAGATAAAGCAAATTGAGGAAAATCTTAAAAACAAATATGTTTCCGAAACAAAAGAAAAACTTGAAATTCAAGCAAGATATTTTGAGGAAAAAATCCAAGAAGAAAAACATACACAGGAAAACATTGCGGAAAATCGTGTAAATGCTGCATATAATACAGGTCGGGAAGATGAAAGAAAAATCTTTGATAATGAAACGGCAGTATTAAAAGCAAGCCATGAAAACGACATTGCTTTGATAAAAGAATATTACGACAGTGAATTTGAGAAAACGAAAGCCTTTTACGAAAGCGAAATTAAGAGAATGACGCAGGAGTCTTATGATAAAGGTAAAGAAGACGGAGAAGGCTGGACAAGAATAGAGTTGAAAAAGCAGCTTAAAACGCAGGCTGAATATTTCGAGAGTGAAATTGAAAAAGCGAAAGCGGATACAAAGGCTGAAATGTATAAGGAAATGGACGAAGCTGCCCGTAGAAACGAAGAAGAATTGAAGTTGTTCCTTGATTTTTATGAAGCAAAAATGAAACCGTTCAAAAAACTTATCAACATTCATGCAACGACAAACGAAAAAATCAAAGAAATACAAAATCGATTAAAAAATGCCATTAATAAGAAAGCGAAAAAAGAAGAAGGCGGAAAAGATTAATGTCAGAAGTTAAGGTATCAGTAATTGTTCCTGTATATAATGTCAGAAATTATTTGCCGAAATGTTTGGATTCAATCATCGGACAGACTTTGAAAGAGATAGAAATCATTTGTGTAAACGATGGTTCGACGGACGGTTCGGATAAGGTTCTGGAAGAATATGCCAAAAAAGACAGCCGAATAAGAATTGTCAACCGTGAAAACGGCGGTTTGTCTGCGGCAAGAAATACGGGCATGCCTTATGCTACGGGCAAATATATCGGATTTGTTGATTCGGATGACTATATTGACCATGCAATGTATGAGTTAATGTATTACAATGCAGAGCATTTCAACTCGCAAATGGTAATTTGTGCAAACCATAAATTAGATGATACAACGGGAATTGTTTTTGATGATGATCCGTATTATACCCTCGGATATTTTCCGAAAGAGCTTAATAACAGGGCGTTTAACCATTATGATACAAAAAGTTTTTTCCAAGATTTTTGCGTAATGGCGTGGAATAAATTGTATTTGAGAAGTTTTTTGGAAGAAAAACACGCAAGATTTCCTGACGGATATATTTTTGAGGACGGTCCGTTTTTCACGGATATTTACTTTGATATGGAAAGGGTCACAATAGTTCGTGATTTTCTCTATTATTACAGGGTAAATCGGGCAAATTCGATTGTCGTAAAAGGCGATAAAAACTTTGTTGATATTTTTTATGTAGTGAGCAAAATGCTTGCTAATATGCGAAAAACGAGTTATTTCAATGAGATAAAGTCATATTTTTTACGTAAAAAATTCAAGGATATGAGATACCGTTTTCAGGTAATACAAAACAGATATAAAAAGTATTATTACGATAAATGGCGTGAATTTTGGCTTAACATTGATAAAGAAACCCTTGAAGATGACCTTTTCAAGGAGAAATACCCATACACTTACAGAAACATAAAACTCGTAAGAGATAACACTTATGAGCAATATATAAAGGAATTTTTCATAGAAAATTGCAAGCATAAAATAATGGCAATTTTATATACAAATCCGAAAGTTTATACATTCAAAATCAAAAAATTCCATTTTTGTTTTAAAAAACGTCCGAAAATCTTTGATCTTTGGTACGACAATAACAGAATGTATGTAGCAATATACTGGTTAAAAATCAAGTTTGATTTTTCATTCAAGTATTCAGAGCTTGAGGATTGGGAAGATTCTGTGAAATGACGAAAAAATCAGAAAACAAGGATATAAAAGTCAGTATAATAATGTCGCTGTTCAATGTGGAATTGTACATGAGAACGGCGATAGAGAGTGTTTTAAATCAGACACTGAAGGATATAGAATTAATTTGTATAAATGACGGCTCAACGGATTATTCGTTGGATATAGCAAAAGAATATGCAAAAAAAGACGAACGGGTAAAGGTTTTAAGTTACGAAGAAAGCAAAGGTCAGGCGTATGCGAGAAACCGAGGCATTGATATTGCCAAAGGCAGATATATAGGCTTTGTTGACGGAGATGACTGGGTTGAAGCGGCGATGTTTGAGAAGCTTTATAATGAGGCGGAAAAGAACAGAACCGAAGTGACGTTTTGTGCGGCGGCTTTGTATGATGATCAAACAGGCAAAACTATTTGGAATAATGATTATTATAATTTGTATTTAATCCCTAAAGAGTTTGATAACAGGGTTTTCACACATGAAGAAACTAAAAATCTTTTGACGGGCTGTTTGAACGTAGCATTGTGGAATAAAATATATAGAACGGATTTTTTAAATAAAAACAAAATAAGATTTCCGGAATATTATATTTATGAGGATATGCCGTTTTTTTATGAAACGTGGTTCAAGTCAGAAAACATTTGTTTTATAAGGGATTGCTGTTATTATTATCGAATAAACCGTCAATCCTCGACAATGTCGAGAATGGAGAGCAAAGTTTTAGATAGGGTTGATATGGTTGCTTTGACGTATGAAATGTTCAAAGAGCTTCCGTATTTTGATGAGATAAAAACACAAGTTGCAACGTGGATAATAGAAGATTTATTCCACAGATATACGATTGTAGAAGGCCGTTATCGCAGAGAATTTTTCTTTTTGATGAAAAAGCTGTTTAAGAACTTGGATTTAGATGGCGTAGATAAAGAAAAACTTGAAAATTGTTATTATTACAATGAGTATAAAAATTGTGTCAACTTGAAATTTCCGGAATTTTTGATAACTTTGGCTGACACCTATATCAGGGCAAAAAAGCGAGAAAATCAGCTTCAAAGTCAAATTTTATCAGAGAAATATCAAACGCAGCTTCGGTATGAAGAAATCATAAAAAATATGAAAAATATGCAGCCGCAATAAATGGTTGACACCCAAAAGGCGAAGAAATAAAAATGGCAAAGAAAAAACCTGAAATATCAATAATAATACCGCTTTACAATGCTGACAACCAACTCCGTCAGTGTTTAAATTCGATTGTCAACCAGTCGTTGACAGAGCTTGAAATTATTTGTGTTGACGACCATTCGCAAGATAAGTCGTTAGATATTGCAGAAGAGTTTGCGAAAGCGGATAAGAGAATAAAAATTATCAAAAATGAAGAAACAAAAGGTCAATCTTATTCGAGAAACAGGGGATTAGAAGCCGCTACGGGAAAATATATCGGATTTGTTGATGCTGATGATTTTGTTGATGAAAACATGTTTAAGACAATGTTAAGCAAAGCTGTTAAAACGGAAGCCGACATAGTTATGTGCAAGGCATTGTTGTATGATGAAAAGACCCAAACGACGAAAAATGATGATTATTACGGATTGAAGTGTTTTGAAAAATTCCCGAAGAAAAATTTTAATCACGAGGATACAAAAAACTTTATAACAGAGATAAACGTAGCGGTTTGGAACAAATTATACCGACGGGATTTTTTGGTAAAAGAGAAGATAAAATTTTCGGAAGGCAATATATTTGAGGATTTGCCGTTCTTTTTTGAAACATATACCAAGGCGAAAAGTGTTGTCGTTGTTGATGAATATTTGTATTATTACAGAATAAACACCCCGAATTCGACAATGACGAGAACGGGCAGAAGTTTGCAAAACCGCATTCCAATGGTTTTTGCAACGTATGAAATTTTAAAGAAGCAGCCGTATTTTGAAGATATCAAGACAAAAGTAACTGATTGGATTATTCACGATATATTTTATCGATTTTTAGCGATTGACAGCAGATATCAGAGGGAATATTTCTTTGAGATGCAGAAATTATTCAGAAGTCTTGATATTTCAAGGATTGAAGAATCGCTTATAAAGACACCTTATTTCGGATATTTCAGCGAAATAAGAAAAAACAGTTATGAAGAAGTGATTAAATTTGCTTTTAATCAGGATTCGGCAGGTATTGCATATATTAATCAGGCAAAAGAAAAAATTTCGGCAGAGCTTAACGATATAGAAAATCGAAAGATTGATATAAAAAACAGTGAAATTGAGATTAAAAACAAGTACAAAGAGCTTGAAAAACAACAGAAAGAATTAAACGAAAAGACCGAAGCAGTTGAAAAACTTCAGCAGAAAGTATTGCAGACGGAGAAGGAGCTTTGGGACAAATACAATAAAATGCAGGCACAAGGCGAAAGACAGAAGAAATTAAACCGAATAGCTTACGAAAAGAGCAAAAACACGCTTGCTAACAAGTATATGGAAGAAATTGAACGAGAAAAGACATATCTTGCGAAAGACAGCAAGAGCGAGCTTGAAAAAGAGCAAGAGTATTATCAGGAATTGATGAAAAAGCAATTAGAAATGCAAAAAGAGAACTATGATAAAATATTATCATTTAAGAATAAAATAGAGGAGAAACCGATGAGCAGACCGAAAGTTTCTATAATATTGCCGGTATATAATGTAGCACCGTATTTAAGGCAATCTTTGGACAGTATAATTGCACAGACGTTGACGGATTTAGAAATAATTTGTGTTGATGACGGTTCGACGGACGACAGCGGAAAAATTTTAGATGAATATCAGGCAAAAGATAAGCGGATAAAGGTTTTGCATAAGAAAAATGCAGGCACGGGAGCAGCAAGAAATGACGGGCTTCGTATGGCGACAGGCGAGTGCATCGGATTTGTTGACCCTGATGATTGGATTTTGCCGAATATGTACGAGAGATTGTATAATATTTTGCAGGAAAAAAATCTTGATATAGTAATGTTTACACCTGATGTTTACAATGACAAGACGAAGAAACACGAGGGATTTTTATATTTCCAAGATTCAAACTTCCCGTCATTTTTGGATAATAAAATTTTCAATAAAGACGATATTTCACCG
This sequence comes from uncultured Candidatus Melainabacteria bacterium, assembly GCA_934754505.1. GTDB lineage: Bacteria > Cyanobacteriota > Vampirovibrionia > Gastranaerophilales > Gastranaerophilaceae > RUG841. The sequence goes on along the minus strand of CAKVIE010000013.1, from coordinate 24,184 downwards.
TTTTCATACCCGATGTGCGTGTGGAATAAACTTTATACGAAAAAATTATTTGATGACAATAATATAGATTTTGCGGAAGGATTGGATTTTGAAGATCACAAATGTATTTTCAAAACGTTGTTTACGGCAAAAAGAATATATTTTATCAGAGAAAAACTCTATGTTTACAGACACAGCAGAGAAGGTTCGATTTTATCCGATAACGATACGAGAATGTTTGACCACATCAAGATTTATGATGTGGTGGAAAATGTCCTCAAGGAAACGGGAAATTGGGAAAAATTCAGGCTTGATTTCTTGAGATACAAGGTGCATAACATTTTGTACTATTACACAATGATAAAACCGCAGTATAAAAAAGATTATTACAATAAAATGGTAAAATCGCTTCACGCAACGAAGATGAGCAAGGAAGAAATCGATTTGCTCGGCAAGGATTATCCCGAACTCAAAAAAATAATGAATGATACTTTGGCGAATAAGCTCAAAAAAGCAGTAAATATCATTATGAAAAAAGAGGATATCAAAGATTAGACCCAAAATAAAAAATAAAAAAAGAAGGTCAACCTTTTAGCGGTCAGCCTTCTTTTTTTGTAAAAAATAAATTTTTAAACTTCCAGTTTTTTGTAACTTTTTCTCATCAAATCCGACAATTTCGGCTCAGATGATTTAGTTGACTTAACGATAGATTTTTTAGCTGATTTTTTCGTTTTTTTAAGACCGGAAAGACCGACTAAACCTTTTTCGGGAGCCAACATAAAAATGTCTTTAAAAAAATCTTTAATAGCTGACATAGTGTAAAACCTTTCTAAATAATATCCCCAATAACATTAAAATCAATTTAGAGATAGATTTCAACGGTACAATCGGGGTACAGAAATATCATAACAACAAGGAATAACAATCTGAATACATCTTTTATAGGGTTTTAATAAAAAAATTTAAAAAAATACTTGTATAAAAAATATGTTTTAATTATGATAGAAAGGCAAATCCAAAAAGGAAGGACTAAGTCATGAATCCTATAGTAAAAGACTTAAACAAAGAAACTGTAAATAAAGAATTACCGGCATTGAATCCGGGCGACACTGTCAGAGTTTCGGTAAGAATTATCGAAGGTAATAAAGAAAGAACTCAGGCATTTGAAGGAACAATCATAAAGAAACACGGAAGCGGAGTCGGCAAGACAATTACGGTTAGAAAGACTTTCCAAGGCGTAGGTGTAGAACGTGTATTCCCTGTATATTCACCAAGAATTGAAAAAATCATGGTAATAAGAAAAGGTGACGTAAGACGTGCTAAACTTTATTACTTGAGAGAAAGAACCGGAAAAGCAACTCGTATTAAAGAAAAAGTTGAAAACAGAAAATAAGTTGCAAATTTACAGGAAGAAAAGTTCAGAAGCCATAATCGAGAGGTTATGGCTTTACTGATAAGGAGATAAAATGAAGTTTATTCACTGGTATCCGGGGCATATTGCAAAGGCAGAGAGGAAGTTAAAAGAGCAGCTTAATCTTGTTGATGTTGTTGTAGAGGTAGCAGATTCGAGGCTGCCGTTGAGTTCAATGTATCCTGATATAAAGCGGTTAATCGGAGAGAAGCCGAGATTAATCATATTAAACAAAGCCGATTTGTCTGATAGTGAGCAAACGAAGATATTTTCGGAGAAAATCAAGCGAGAAACCGGAAGTGAAATAATCACAACAAGCAGCAACGATAATCGTGATATAACCAAGATAGTGAATAAAATAGCGGATTTAAGCAAACCTGCGATTATGAAACTTGTACAAAAGGGTTTATTGCCACGACCTGCAAGAGCAATGATAATCGGCATGCCGAACGTGGGTAAATCAAGTATAATTAATAAACTTATCAAAAAGACAAAGACCAAAACGGGTGCAAAAGCAGGTGTCACAAGGCAGCAGCAATGGGTTAGAATCAATCCGAGGGTTGATTTGTTAGACACTCCGGGGATTATTCCCGTAAAGCAGGTTGAACAGGAGAAGGCATTAAAATTGGCTTATGTTGATTCAATCGGTGAAAATGCTTATGAACTCGAGGGAATAGCGATAGAATTTTTGAAATTAATGTCACAAAAATACCCCGAAATTATAAAAGAGAGATATGGTTTTGATGACGGAGAAGAATTTTCACTCGAAAAAATTGCCGTTAAGAGAAATTTAATCGGGCAAAATTCGACACCCGACACCTTGAGAGCGGCATCAATGTTAATGAACGACTTCAGAAACGGCAGACTCGGCAGGCTTACACTCGATGAAATCTAAACTGATAAAATTTGACGAGAAGATAATCGAGGAAGGACTTTGTCTGATAGGAACGGACGAAGCAGGCAGAGGACCGGGGGCAGGAGATGTTGTTGCAGCTGCTGTGCATTTTCCAAATCTTGATAAAGCTTTGATAAAGGAGCTTGAAGAAATTAACGACTCGAAGAAATTGACCGAAAAGAGTCGGGAACGTCTGTTTGATGTTATTATAAACAATTCTGTTTATGAGATTATTTTCGGTAGTGTTGAGGAGATAGAAAAAACAAATATTTTACAAACTTCTTTAAATTGTATGAAAAAGGCATGCCTTTCAGTTATAGAAAAGGTTTCAGCTGAAAGATACAAAATTTTGGTTGACGGAAATAAACTCGTTCCTAAATTTGACTATGACCAGCAATTTTTGGTAAAAGGTGACGGAAAATCTGCGAGTATAGCAGCTGCAAGTATTTTAGCTAAAGTTACTCGTGACAGATATATGTCGGAACTCGACAAAAAGCACCCTGAATATTTATGGGCAAAGAATAAAGGGTATTTAACGCAGGAACATCTTGATGCTATTGATAAATACGGAGTTACCGAATATCATAGAAAGAGTTTTTTGGAAAAACATTTTGCAAAACAGCTTGCACTTTTTTAAAAACTAAAAACGAGGTAAATATGGATTGTCCTTTTTTATCACATGGATTACACATAGAGAAATATGAAATAAGAGATTGCTGTGTCAGACGTAATGGAGAAAAAGAAGGTTTCCCCTTTATAATGCAATTTGATGATATTGAAAATATTGATTACAATAAATTATTTTCATTAAAAAAAGATTTAAAGCAAGAAAAAATAGAAGATCCTGCAAAATGCAAAGGCTGTATATTTTTATCTGATTTTAAAGACTATTCAAACGATGAAAATTACATTTCGTATATAAGTTTCAACCATTGGAACACTTGTAATTCAAATTGCATATACTGTGATAAAAAATATAATGGAGGAAATTTTTACTACAACGTTTTACCGTTTGTAAAAGGATTAATCGAAAAAAACAGTTTAAAACCCTGTGGAGAAATATTGTTTCTTGGAGGAGAACCGACACTTTTACCCGAATTTAATGATTTATTAGATATTTTTATAGAAAGAAATTTCAAAATAAAAATATTTTCATCAGGTATAAAGTATTCTCAAGCAATAGAAAACGGTCTGAAAAACGGACTTGTAAATATTGTAATTTCTCCGGATACAGGTAAAAAAGAAACTTATGAAAGAATAAAAAGAGTAAAACAATTTGACAGAGTTTGGGAAAATATAAAAAAATATGCCTCTGTTGATACAGGAGAACACGTTAAAGCTAAAATGATAATTATTCCCGGAATAAACGATTCAATAGAAGAAGTTGATTTATTTTTGCAAAAAGCTAAAGAAGCAAATGTAAAACAGATTGTTGCTGATGTTGAAGCTTGGTATTCCGGTATTTATGAACACAATTTACCAAATATAAGATATTTAATTGAGTACATAAAATATAAAAGTCAAAAAGAAGATCTTATTTGTGAATTATACACTTTTGCACTTATTGTTGAGCAAAATACGGAAAAACCCGACTTTCCCACAACTGAAACTGAAATTTTGAAGCAGTATGAAAAAATTAAAAAAGATTTTTCATACCGAAATGTAGAATATATTTAGTAAACGTTGGTATTTGTCGGGTTTTTGAATTTCGTAATATTTGCCTGAAAGTGAAGATTAATTGTTCCGACTTCACCGCTTCTGTGTTTTGCGAGAATTAATTCCGCTTTGCCTTTTAAATCGGGGTTTTCACGGTCATAATATTCTTCTCTGTGAATAAACATAACAATGTCGGCATCTTGTTCGATAGCTCCCGAATCTCTAAGGTCGGAGAGCAACGGACGTTTATCTATTCTTTTTTCTGATGCACGAGATAATTGAGAAAGTGCAATGATAGGAATATTCAATTCTCTTGCAAGTGTTTTCAATCCTCTTGAGATAGCTGAAATTTCTTGGTTTCTGTCATTTGGGTTTGTACCTTGCATAAGTTGAAGGTAGTCAATGATAATCAAACCGAGTTTTTTCTCGGTCATTGCGAGTCGGCGGCATTTAGCTCTCATTTCCGTGACTGAAAGTCCGCCTGTATCGTCGATATAAATTTTTGAATTATCGGAGTATGCTGTCATTACGTTTGTAATTTTTTCCCAGTCTTGAGGCTGAAGGTGTCCTGATGTCATTCTTCTTGCATCGACTTCGGCTTCAGAGGCGAGAAGTCTTTTCATAAGTTCTTTCTTTGACATTTCAAGAGAGAATATAGCAACGGCTTTATCCGTTTTAAGTCCGACATGTTGAGCGATATTGAGGGCAAAAGCAGTTTTTCCCATTGCAGGACGTGCCGCTAAAATTATGAGGTTTGACGGTTGCAAGCCCGATGTCATTTGGTCAAAATCATAAAATCCCGTTTCCACACCGGAAAGCTCGTCCATGTGGTTATATCGGTATTCGATATCATCATAAGTTTCAAAAACGAGGTTGGTAATCGGTTGAATTTCAGAAGTATTTCTTTGTGATGAAACGTTGAAAATAAGTTTTTCCGCACAATCAATAACCAAATCCGGAGATTCGTTTTCGTAAGACATATTAACTATTTCGGAGCCTGCGGAGATAAGATTTCTTCTGATAGCAGTATCTTTAACGATTTTGGCATAATACTGCACGTTAACGGTTGAAACCGAATTTAAAGCTAAATCGGTGATATAATCTCTGCCGCCTGCTTCTTTAAGTTTACCCCAATCTTTAAGTTTTTCTGAAACCGTTACGATATCAACAGGTTCATTTCTTTCGCTCAAATATTTTATCGCCTCGTAAACTTCTCTGTTTGCAGGTTTGTAAAAGTCTTGAGAAATAATCATATCGGCAATTTTGGCATAAGCGGTTGAACTCGTCAAAACAGCACCTAAAATAGCTTCTTCCGCATCAATACTTTGCGGTACAAGATTATTTTTAGATTGTTTAACTAATTGTTGGGGCATGGTTTTCTCCTTACTTTGGCATGTTATCATATAAAAATTTTTTCATGAACGAGTTTTTAAATCATGTAAATTTTATTTTTTATAAGATTAAAAAAACCGAGTAATAATCGGTTATCTGAATTTTTCCGTAAAAAAAATTCAAAAAAAACTTGAAACTATGGAATAATCGGGATTTTCGTGGTTTACTGAAAAAAGAAGTAATTAAGGAACACAATCAATGAGAATATTAGTCGGAATGTCAGGCGGAGTAGATTCTTCAACAACCGCATTATTATTAAAAGAACAAGGTCATGAAGTTATCGGTGCAACAATGGCTATTTGGGGCAAAACTGGTGTTTATAAGAGCATTCAGGAAAAAATAAACCAACTTCCCAAAAAACAATCCACTCATAACGCTTGTTTAGGACCTGATGAAAAAGAGGACATTGAGTCGGCAAGAAAAATTTGTGAACAAATAGGAATAGAATTCCACGTTTTCGACTGTGCTGAACAGTATGAAAAAATCGTTTTAGATAATTTTAAAAAGGAATATTTGGCAGGAAGAACTCCAAACCCTTGTATTTGGTGCAATTCCTTGATTAAATTCGACGTTTTGCCGAAAGTTGCAGAGCTTAACGGAATACAATTCGACAAATTTGCAACAGGTCACTATGCAAGAATTTCGGAAGAAAACGGAAGATTTTTACTCAAACGAGGCATAAATCCGAAAAAAGACCAATCCTATTTCTTGTACAGATTAAAACAAGAACAGCTCAAAAGAATTATGCTTCCGCTCGGAGATTACACAAAAGAAGAAATCAGAGCAATAGCAAAATCTTTTGGCTTGGAAGTTGCCGACAAACCTGACAGCCAAGATTTTTATGAAGGCGATTACAACGAACTTCTTCAAGTTCAAGGCAAAGACGGCAATATCGTTGATACAGACGGAAAAGTTTTAGGTCATCACAACGGAATTTGGAACTATACAATCGGTCAAAGAAAAGGTTTGGGCGTAAGTTCAACCGAGGCTCTTTACGTTGTGGAATTAAGAAAAGATACGAATGAAGTCGTTGTCGGATTTAAAGACAAAACTTTCAACGAAAAATTAACCGCAACAAAACTTAACTGGATAGCCTTTGATGAATTGAAAGAACCTAAAAAATGTCAGGCAAAAATCCGCTCAACTCAATCACCGACACCCGCAACAATCTATCCGCTCGAAAATGGCGATGTGGAAGTTGTTTTTGAAGACATGCAACGTTCAATAGCATGCGGTCAATCGGCAGTGTTTTACGATGGTGACGTACTTCTTGGCGGCGGAATTATTGATAAAGTTGACTGATTAAACTTTTAAAAGCCTTATTTTATTACCCGATGGTTTAAATATCGTCGGGTAATTCAATTATTTCGTCCTCATCGCTGTATTCATCAACATCAATGCCGCTTATTTCATCAAAAAGTTCGGGTTCTTCAACGATTTCGGCACTTTTACCCTCGAAAAATGCTTTATCTCGAACTTCTTGGCTAACGTCTGTTGCTGATTCTGCATTTTCTTCGGTTTCAAGACTTTCTGAAACACTGATTTCATCATCTTCATCAGCTAAAATATTTTTTATAGGTTTTTCGGAAATCTCGATTTTATCTTCTTCAGCTTGTAAAATGTTATAAATTTTGTCGTTTTTCGATTCTGCAACCGCCTCGGTTAAAGAAGTTTTTTCGGATTTCGTATCGGCTAAAGCATCTTTTCCGAAAATTGATTCAATTTCCTCTTTATTCGCAGAATTTGTCAGCAAATCTAATTCTTTTTGAAAATCATTCTGCGGAACATCTCTTTTCGGTAAATCCGTTGTTGTTTGAAGTTCTGCATTATTTTCGGTTTCTTCGGCTGAGTCGGCTAAAATATTTTTTATTGCCGTTTCTTTTTGCGGTAAATCTGTTTTTTCCGTGATTTCATTTTTTTGTAAAAGTGTATCATTAATTTTTGCTTGTTCGATTACCGTTTTTTCTGTGTTTTCAATGTTTTGGGCAATATCTGCAGAGCCGTTTTTTTCTGTTTTTTCAACTTTTTCTGTCAAATCGGCAAATTGTGCTTTGTTCTTTTTAATTTTTTCTTTTAATTTTTCGAGTTTTGATTTTTGAGGAGCTTGTTCAACAATCTCCATAGGCGTTTCTTCAACTTCCGAGTAGGTTGAAAAATCATTTGCTATTTCGTTTTGAGAAATATCTTTGATGTTTTCAAAAACCTCTTGAGCTTGGGTATATCCGTGTTTTTTCGATTCCGAAAATAAAGTTTTTGAAAGGACAAATTTATCCGTCAAAAATCTTGATTGAATGCCCGTTGAGATGTGGCTTTCGACATTATCCCAAACAAAAATATCGCTCAATTCCGACTCGTCGTCCTCATTTTGTGACATTTCGGAAATTTTTGAAACTCGATAGCCGCCATTTTTTGTACTTTCAAGCAAAACAACAACCTGCATAGCGGAAGTTACCATAAAATCAGCATTTTCTTCAAATAAATTCATATTCGAGAGCAAAATAAGATTTCTCATTGTCATAAGCAAATCGGAATTTGTGTTAGCTGAAAGCGAAACGACAAAACCGTTTTGACCCGATAAAATCATTTTGAAAATTTTGAGCAAATCATCTGTATCTGCCTCGGAGCAGAAAATATTATCCGCCGAAATTTTTATTTCATTTTTTATTAAAGCCTTTGTAAATTTTATATTGCAAGGGTTTTGCGAAACTAAAGTTTGCTTGTCGTCACATAAAAGAATTGATTTATTTTTGTCGGCTGTTTGTGATAAAACATTCAAAACACTTGATTTATCGATGTTTGAGGGTGCAACAACAAAAATATTTATTTTTTTATCAACGCATTTTTTTAAATATTCAAGCATTTCATCGCTGATAATTTTGTCAAAATCGTTGTTTTTAACAATCGAGGAATTTGAAACAATCACGATTGGTTCGGGCTGAACAAGCGGCGGTAAAAAGACTTCCGCAAAATAACCCTGCGGTAAATTAACCGTGAAATGAAGATTTTTTTCCGAAGAATTTGAATTGCTTAATGCGGAAAGTTTTTTTATTTGTTCAAAATATTTTTCTTTTGATGCAAAAGATTTGATGATTTTTCTCGAAACACCATTTTTTTCGGCAAAAATATTATCGTGGGAATAAGCAGTCAAAGAAGTAATTTCGGGGTGTTTTTTCAGATATAAAATCAAGTCGAAATCGGGACAGCCTGAACTTCCCGACCCGAAAGATTTTGCTTCTCTGTTTTTTTGTAATCTGCTTTTTAACGACATAATAACTTGATAACCGCCTCTGCAAAAGCTATATATGAATTTTGGATACTTGAATCGTGAGCGATTTCTCCGATTGTTCTTCCTTTATTTATTGATTGTATCACAGTCTGCCAGTCATTCGGAATTTTCATGAAAACTTTTTTATGCAAAAATTTTTCAATATCTTCAACTTGAACTTCATCATCGTAGGCAAATCTGTTCAAAATCAATTTTGTTTTTTTCGCAACATTGATACGTTCAAAGAAATCCAGACACCGTTTGCAATTTTTAATTGTCGGTAAATTAGCTTCCGAAATTAATAATATCAAATCCGAAATATCAAAAATATTCTTTATTTTGCCCGTAATTGCCGACGAACAATCAACAATAATATATTTAAAATGCTTTCTTAACGCATTAAACAAAGTTATAACAGCATTAGCCGGAATTGTGTTGGTGAAATCTCTAAACGGTGAATCCGCAATTACAAACAGGTTTTTATGTCTGTATTGAGCGGGTAAATCTTCTATATCCTCCGATTGTGCTGCTTTTTCTGCAATAAATTTGATGTCATAAGGCGGACAAATGTCCAAAAACGTCGTTATATCACCCAAAAACATGTTCATATCAACAAGTGCTACTTTGTCAAAACGATTGGAATCAGCCAACTCCGCAGCTAAATTTACGGCGAGTGTGGTTTTGCCCAAACCGCCTTTATTTGAAAATACTGAGATAACTTTTCCATGCCCGCTGAAATCTTGAGCTGATGTTAATTTTTCAATAATTTCGTTTACCGTATCGACAAATTTCGTTTTAACAATGGGTTTTGTAAAGAAATCTTTTTTACTTTTTCTCAAAAATTTCACGATTAAATCAGTTTTCAAACCGTAGGAAGTTAATATAAATTTACAAGTATGATGTTTTTCTTCCAAATCGTCGATAATTTGAACAAATTCTTCAGGATTTTCAGAAATGTCCGAAACGAAGATGTTCAGAGCTTTATCATCGATTTGAGCCTCAACATCGGAAATCTCATCACCTTTTACAAGTGTAAATTCATTATTGACACTTTTGAGGTAATCCTCAATAATTGCAGAGGTCATGGGGTCTTTTTCGGTAATAAATATTTTAACTGATTTGTTCATAAATACATTTTACTATATTAAATATTTTTTGTTAAGATAGATAAAAAAATACACATTAAAAAGGCAAAAAATGGAAATAACGATTTTAGGAGCAGGACTTGCAGGCTCGGAAGCCGCATTACAGGCAGCAAATGCAGGTATGAAAGTTAATTTATACGAAATGCGTCCCGAAACATCTACGGGTGCTCACAAGACGGAAAAAGCCGCAGAGCTTGTATGTTCAAACAGTTTGGGTTCTTATGATAAAACCGTTGCAAGCGGTCTTTTAAAAGAAGAATTAAAAATTATGAACTCCTATTTGATGAAAACAGCCTTTGACTGTAAAGTTCCGGCAGGTGCTGCACTTGCAGTTGACAGAGAGGGCTTTTCTCAAACTATTCAAAATATGCTCGAAAATCACCCGAATATCAATTTTATCCGTAAAAAAATCACCGAAATTCCGCAAGACGGTGTAACGGTAATTGCGACAGGACCTTTAACGGCACCCGAACTTGCTCAAAAAATTCTTGATTTTACCGGTGAAAATCAACTCAAATTTTTCGATGCAATAGCTCCGATTGTTGAAAAATCAACCGTAAATTTTGATATTGCTTTCTTCAAAAACAGATACGGCAAGGGTACTGACGATTATATCAACTGTCCGATGAACAAAGAGCAGTATGAAAAATTTTACGACATTTTGATAAATGCTCCTAAAACAGAATTGAAAAATTTTGAAAAAAAATTCTTTGAATCCTGCCTGCCGATAGAAGTTTTGGCATCAAGAGGGGTTGACACCTTGAGATTTGGTCCTATGAAGCCCGTCGGACTTGTCGATGACAGAACAGGAGTAGAAAATTATGCCGTTGTTCAGCTCCGACAAGACGACAAAGCAGGCGATTTATACAATTTGGTCGGTTTTCAGACTAATTTGAAATGGGGAGCACAAAAAGAATTGCTCCAATCCATTCCGGGGCTTGAGAATGCAAATATCGTCAGATACGGTGTTATGCATGCAAACACATTTATTAATTCGCCCAAAATTCTCAATCCGACAATGAATATGAGAAAACACCCGAATATTTTCTTCGCAGGTCAATTAACGGGAACGGAGGGTTATACGGAAGCCGTTGCGACGGGACTTCTTGCGGGGCTTAATGCAGTCAGATTTGCAAAAGGTGAAAAATTACTTGAACTTCCCGAAACAACCATGTTAGGAGCTTTGACTCATTATATCAGTTTTGAGGAACAGGAACATTTTCAGCCGATTAATTCAAATTGGGGAATTATTGATAAAACGGGCATTGACCGTAAAATTCTCAAAAACAAAAAAATCAAAACAGAATTTATGTCAAACCGCTCATTAGAAACGCTGCAAAAATTCATTTCCGAAAATTAAAAATTTAATCTATCGGACGAATTTTATTTCCCATATCACAATTCCGACTTTTGAAAATATCGTTCTGAACTATTTTCAAAAATTCTGCATGTTCGGGGTGATATGGTTCAAAGACTGCTATTTCCTCATAATTATTATCCATTTCGGCAGTTCCGTATTTTCGATATTCCCAAAATGATGCAGCTATGCCCAAGTCATTCGCCATTTTTTGAAAATCAATCATTTCCTTGTAATTAATTGAAGATACGACGAAAGTTGCTTGAACGTATTCGATTTCATCTTCGCTTTTCATTTTTGCAATGTTTTTCAAATTTTTCATAACGGCATTGAAATCACCGCCTCGGACAATTTTATCGTAAGTTTCTTTTGTTACAGCGTGTATTGAAACTTCAACCGATTTTAAGCGCCCTTTTAAACCTAATTCTTTAATATTTTCTTCTGTTGCTAAAATACCGTTAGTTATTAATTCAAATCTGATTTTAGGGTAAGTTTGTGTGATTTTTTTTATTAAATTTTTGCACAATTTGCTTGCAAAAACCTCGCCTGCACCGTTTAAATAAACTGTTTCGGCATTTTTAAGGATTGGAATAATTTTAGAATCAATGATATTTTCGAATTTTTTTACATCTTCAAGGCAATATTCTTTTTTATCTCTGCACATAATGCATCGGGCATTACAAGTTTTGTCAATATTTAACTCAAAATGTTTGGGCAAAGGTGCAATATCACTTTGATAAAGAGAATAGTCAAATAAAAATTTTTCATCTTTGTCTAAATTAAAAACGCAATTATCCAAAGAACAATATTCAAAGTTGCCGTCAAGTATGGATTGTCTTATTTTGCGAGCTTTTTCGCCATTCCATAGTTCATCAAAATTTTGTTCAAAAATATTGCCCAATTGCTCTTTCATAAAGGCTGGACAGCAGTTGTAAACTTCTCCTGAAGAATATACATAAAAACTCTCGAAAGGCATAGCACATTTCAAAGGTTTTCCTAATTTTTCTTTAGCTTTTTCTAAAAGTTCTTGGTTGCTCATTTGAGAATCCTGTTAATTAAACGGACGCAATTTGTAGTTTATACAGCAGTTTTCCTCGTCAAAAATTTTATCTTTGACAACTTCGAGATATTTATCATAATCGGGGTGAGTCGGCTCGAAAATTGCAACTTCATCATAACGGTTATCAAGCTCGGCGGTTCCCCATTTGCGATATTCCCAAAATCTTGTATAGGCTCCAAGCTCATCTGCTAATTTCTGAAAATTTATCATTTCTTTATAATTATAAGATGTTACAACGTAATTAAGCCAAAGATATTTAATTTCGCCGTTTTTCTTCATTTCGGAAAGCATTTTGAGATTTTTCATAACCGCATCGAAATCACCGCCTCGGACAATTTTGTCGTAAGTTTCTTTTGTTACTGCGTGCATTGAAACTTCTATTGATAAAATTTTATTTTTCAGGCCGTACAGTTCAATATTTTCTTTTGTTGCTAAAATTCCGTTTGTAATCAAATTAAATTTTAAATCGGGATATGCCTCTGTTAATTTTTGGATAAGATTTTTGCACAATTTGCTTGCAAAGATTTCTCCTGCACCGTTGAAATATACGGTTCTTGCGTTTTTTGCAAAAGGCACCATAACACTATCGAGAATTTTTTCATATTGGTTTGCAAATTCCGTCATAAAAACTTTTTCGTCACGGCAGGTAATACATCTTACGTTGCATGCCGAATCGATGTGAAAATATATTTCTTTCGGTAAATCGGAAATCAATGATTTATTGCTCAAATCCTTGTTGTACCTGTCGTCATATTTAATATTTGATAAGTTCAAACAACTGTCTAAACGGCAATATTGAAAACTTCCGTCTAAAATTGAGCGGCGAAATTCTTGAGCCTTTTCGCCATTCCATATTTTATCAACCGATTTGTCTTTGAAAATATCACCAAATGAATATTTATCAATCAATGCGGGACAACAGGGAAAAACACTTCCGTCACAAGAAAAATCCAAATGTTCAAAAGGAACGATACAGGTTAAATCTCGTCCTAAAATTTCTTTTGCTTTTGCCAAAATTTCCGAATTATCCATATCGAAAATTATATTACATCTTTTCTTTGCATACAACTTTTTTGTGAAAATTTTCATGTAGATTTTATGAAAAAATTTTTATACCCGTGTCAAAAAAATTTTTTAATGATATCATTTGCTTATGAACGAAATTTTATTTGTAATAGCGATAATATTAAATTTTACGGGAGTAATAATTTCCTATAAATTGTTTAATAAAACGGGAATATTTGCGTGGATTGCTCTTGCCACGGTTATTGCAAATATTGAAGTTATCAAATGCGTTGATATTTTCGGACTTCCTTTGACACTCGGAAACGTAACGTATGGAAGTATTTTCCTTGCAACAGATATTTTGAATGAAAAATATGGCAGAGAACAGGCTCAAAAAGGTGTATTTTTAGGCTTTTTTGCTCTTTTGATTTTTACACTTTTTACACAAATCGACCTGCTTTATATTCCGAGCAGCAACGATTTTGCCCATGATGCTATGAAAACGCTTTTTTCTTTGACACCGAGAATTTGTCTTGCAAGCCTTTGTGCTTACCTTGTTTCAAATACGTTAGATGTATTTTTGTATAAAAAAATACGTGATTTTCTGCCCTCTGATAAATTCCTTTGGGTCAGAAACAATGGTGCAACAATGACAAGCCAACTTGTCGATACGGTACTTTTTACGTTTATGGCATTTTTCGGAGTGTTTAATTTGTCGGTTGTCCTCGAATTATGTTTGACGACTTATCTTTTGAAAATTCTTATAGCACTTTGCGATACACCATTTTTATACATTGCAAAATATATGGATTTCAATAATGATAAATCAATTTACAAAAACGACTAAAATCGGTGATTTAACGGTTTTCGAAGATGATGGGGCAGTTTGTGAAATAATATTTTTTGATAAAAATATTGTTAAAGGCAAAATTTGCGAAACCGAATTGATTAAAAAAACTTTTACAGAAATAGAAGAATATTTAGACGGGAAACGGAAAACATTTGATATTCCGACAAATCCGAAAGGAACTGTTTTTCAGAAAAAAGTTTGGGAAGAACTTAAAAAAATTCCATACGGAAAAACGGCAAGTTACGGTGAAATAGCTGAAAAAACAGGCAATCCGAAGGCACAAAGGGCTGTCGGTTCGGCGAATAATAAAAATCCCGTGCCGATAATTATTCCTTGCCACAGAGTTATCGGGAAAAACGGTTCGTTGACAGGATATGCATACGGTCTTGATGTAAAGAAAACTCTTTTAGACTTGGAAAAATAAAGGTTAAAATCTGTTTTTCTTAACTCAACAAATATGTGTTATTGCGAGAGGCTTTGCCTCATGTTGACAACTTCTTTTTGAATGTCATTGCGAGGAAAACGTAGTTTTCCGTGGCAATCCATTCAGAATACTGCAAAATTAAAGCCCAAAACTTATGAATAAATCAGATTAGATAAACTGAACAGCTATTTTACTACGCAAATCCGCTCGCAATGACGTGTTTTAAATTTTATTCTTTCACGCCGCCGCTCATAATGTCGTTAATAAAATATTTTCTTCCGACCAAAAACAGTCCGATTACAGGAGCACAGCAGATTACGCAATATGCACACAATTCTCCCCACATCAAAACTTCTCTGTATCCCGATTTCAAATACGCAAGTCCGACGGGCAGAGTCCGCATAGATTCCGAAACGGTCACGATTAACGGCCACATAAAGGCATTCCACGTTGTTATAAACATAAAAATTCCAAGCGAGGCTATTGCAGGTGCCGCAAGCGGTAGTGCCGTTTTGAAAAATGTTCCGAAAGCTCCGCAGCCGTCGATTTTAGCGGCATCTTCAAGGTCTTTTGGCAACATTTTAAAATATTGACGCATCATAAAAACGCCAAAGCCGCCGAACATTCCGGGTAAAATCATTGCCTGATAAGTATCAGTCCAATTTAATTCTCTCATAACAAAGAAAAGCGGAATAATGTTGACTTGAGGCGGAATCATCATTGTTATCAAAATTATTATAAAGAGCGGTTCTTTAAACCTAAAATTCAATCTTGCAAAAGCATATCCTGCCATAGCCGAAATTATCACCTGCCCGAAAGTTGTCACCGCCGAGATGATAAAACTGTTTAGGAAGTATTGTTTTAGCGGAATTGTCGTGAAAATACTTTTGTAATTTTCAAAAGTTACACTTGTCGGGATAAATTTGGGCGGAAATGAAAAAATTTGATTTTCAGGCGATATAGACAAGGTCAGCATAAATAAAAACGGCAAAATCATTGACAATGCTCCGAAAAATAACACAGCATAAAATAATGTTTTCAACGTTTTTCGCTTAAAATTTTCACTCATAAAACGACTATATCACTTTTATTTTGCCGAAGTCAAAAAGCCAAAGAAATATTAATCGACGTTTTCGTAAGTTTTATGTTCAAAATATTTAATTCTTGTAAGCGGCCAAAATCTGAATTTAGCACGGCCGATAAATCTGTCTTGAGGTAAAAGTCCCCAATAGCGGCCGTCTTCGGAATTTCCACGATTATCGCCCAACATTAAATAATGTTTTTCAGGAATAACGGCAGGTCCGCAGTTCATATCAGGTGTACATTCGGAATAATCACTTTTGACATAATCTTCTTCAAGCACTTTATCGTTGATATAAACGTGATAAATCCCGTCTTTATCGGGCTTAATTTCGTATTTGTCGCCGGGCATGCCGATAACACGTTTTATGAATGCAACATCTGTACAGCCAAAGCCCGTAAGCCTTTTGAACAATGACCACGCATCATAAGAAAGTTCGGTTGAGGGCGGATAGAAAATCATAATATCGCCTCGTTTTGGTGTGTCGTAAAATCTCGTAAGTCTTTCAACGAAAATTCTGTCTTTAATATCCAAAGTCGGATACATTGAAAGCGAGGGAATCCAACGGATTTCCCCGAGGAAAAATCTTATTATAATAACAGCAACGACAACGAAAACAACCGTATCGAGAGTTTCTTTGCCCCAGCTTTTTAAAGTTTCTTTATCAAATTTCATTACGAATGCCTTTACTGTGCCATAAATTGCCTGCACAAACCGATAAGGGCTTGTTTATACTGATTATCCGAAAAATATTCGAGTAAATCAATAGCTTTAGCGGAAAAAGAGGAATATAATTTTTCGGTTTGTTGAATAGCAAAAGAATTTTTAATTTTTTTAAATGTTTCTATATCAAATTGTTCAATCAAATGTTGTTCGGCGTAAAAAATCACGGGAGCGGTCAAAATTCCGCTCAAGAAGTCGTTTTCCGAGGGCTTGTTCTGTTCTGTTTTTGTAAAGTTTTCAAGGTCATCTTTTATTTGAAAAGCAAGTCCGAAATTTTTTGCAAAATTTTCGGCAATTTCGAGTTTTTGAGGCTGATTTTTTGTTAAAAATGCTGATTTTACGGCACATTCAAATAGTGCAGCCGTTTTTTGTTCTGTTTTTTGAAGATATTTTTCGAGAGAAGTTATTTTATTTTTGTTTTCAATTTGAGAAATCTCGCCTATGCAAAGATTTTTAACTGTTTGTGAAAAAGTTTTTGTAACTTTCGGGTTATTAATTTCGCTCAAAGTGTCAAAAATCAACGAAAGCAAAAAATCCCCTGCAATAACCGCCGTTTTGTTCCCGAATTGCTGATTAAAAGACGATAAATTTCTTCTTATGTCGGAATTGTCGATAATATCATCGTGAATTAAAGATGCATTATGAATTAACTCAATCAAGGCACAAGTCGAAATTACATTGTCCGAAATGTTTTCGTTGCAAGCCTTTAGAAGAAGTATTGTTATTGCGGAGCGGATTTTTTTTGAACCTGAAAAAATATATTTCAAAAAAGTTTCCGATAAAAAATTTTGATTTTTTAAAATGATTTTTTCAATATTTTTATCAATTTGTGAAAGCTCAAAATCAATTATATTAATGGTTTTAAAATAGTTGTTCAAAAAATATCTCCGAAATAAATTTAAATAATTATAACATATCTTAAAAAAAATATAATTACCCGCTTGAAAAATTTTTTTGGGCATGTATAATAAAGGAACAAAGCAGAAATGCGGGGGTAATTCAGTGGTAGAATGCCTCCTTGCCAAGGAGGATGTCGCGAGTTCGAGCCTCGTCTCCCGCTCCATTTAAAAAATAAGAGCCTAATTGTTAAGGCTCTTTTTTTAGTTTAAAATTAGAGAAATTCGACAATATATTTAAAGCAGGAGCAAGAAATATGGATAATGAAATCAGAAGCATTTTGGATAAAACACCTGACGGACAGAGAGTTTTAGAATATATTGAAGAATTGGAAGAACATATTGCACATCATCATCACCACGATGAAAATTGTCATTGCCATGACCATGAACACGATGATGATTGTGATTGCGGCTGTCATGACCACGATGAGGAAGATGAATGGCAGGAAATTGAAACAGGTTACAAAAATAAGTTGTCCGTAAAAGATTGGGAAAAACTTTTGCGAGATGAAAAAATATTTAACAGAGATTCTTTGGTTATTTTAAAGAGAATCAGGCATATTGCGGCTCCGACGAGTTATATGGAGCTTGCAGATACATTCGGATTGGGAGCATTTTATTACGAAATGGAGATGGATAATCTTGCGAAAAGGCTTTTGCCGATAGTAAACGCTCAAAATCTTAAAAAAACTGATTATTTGTCTGTAATATTTAATTCATGGAAAAATAAAAATATTCCTGACGATGTGATAAACGCTTTACGTCCCGAACTTTATGAAGCATTGGGAAATGTTGATTTGTCGAACATTCCGCTTCGTGAAAATCAAATTTAATTTTTGAAAATGCGGAGCGATTGTTACAAATATTAATATAAAAAACGGATTATTAAAGTTTTATGTTTGAAAAGTCGAAAATACTTTTATAACAAATACGAAGGTGTGTTATGGGTTTCGGATTAAATGTTTCAACAAATGCAGAAATAAGAGAATTATTTAATAAAGCAAAAGGAAAGACTTTAAGTGACTCTGATATTCAAAAATTTGAGAGTATTTTTTCGGAGTCTGAAATTTCTGATGATTTTCAAATTTTTTTAAACAATGCTCAAAAACACACGTTAGAACTTAATGAAGCGGATAATATTTCTGCAGAAAAACACACATTGGAGGGCAGATTTCAGGCAGACGGAAATGAAATTTTTTCGTATGAAACATTTGAGCAAAGCATTACAAAAGCTGTTGATGATGTACTTAATGATGACGGAGTTAAGACTGCAGCCAAAAGAATAGCACCATCCTCAACGGGAGCGACAGCAGGAACATCGGCATCAAAGTCAACGGATATTACCGGTTTAGAAACGACGCCGCCTAAAAGAGCAGGCAGCACTGCGGGCAGCTTTGGAACTTCGGTTGGGGGTAAAGACAGAACTGTAACAACAGAAAAAACCGATGATAATTCATATACGAGAATAACAAACGATGAAGGTATTGTTATTCGAGATAAAGACGGCAATGTTTCGGAAATTAATTTTGAAGAAATTTCTAAGAATTTTCCGAAATCGGAAGACAAAGAAAAATTGAAAGAGGTTTTGAAAGAATTACCGGCAGAGCTGCTTGTTGATTTGACGAAAGAAATTGAGGAAATTGTACCTGCAAAAGAGGGTGAATATGGCGTTTTTGATTCCTCGACGAATGTTTTGACATTAACATTAGATGATAATGCTAAATATATACTTACACACGAACTTGGTCATGGAGTTGAAACAGCAAGTAAAGATGTAAACGGGGTAAATATAAACGTTTCTTCGTTGTCAGATCTTGTAAATACAGATAAAGAATTTTCAGAAAAATATCATGAAGAACTAAATGATTTCTTCGAAGCATACAAGGAAAAGACAGGAAAAGACCATTGCTGGGCGGAATATGAAACGGAAGTGAGCCCTGCAGAAATAGCGGCAACATATTTTGTACTAAAGAGTTTAGGAGAGTCAGATACAGATTTTGCAGAAATTATGGCAGAAAACATGCCCGAAACAATGAAAAAATTAGATGAAATTTTTGCAGAATGCAGACAAAAATCTGATTCAGAGAGAAAAACCGAAACCGATACTTATTATGATAACGGACAAAAGAAAACAAGCAGCGGTATGTCGAGCGATGGCCGTTTCAGTTATATTGACGGCTGGAACGAAGACGGAACAAAAGCATATCAGGAACAACATTTTGACGACGGAACGATTGTAATAATCAGTGATATTTACGACGAGAACGGAAACCACACAACTAAAACAGAAATAATAAAACCTGACGAGCAACATGGCAACAACATCTGGCACGTCATGGGTGGCGGAGGCGGTCGCAGAAGATAAAAGGGTCTAAAATTTTATAAATACGCAAGAATGTTACAAAAAATTAACATTTGAAAAACTGTATTAAAGTTATTTGATTGCAACGTCGATAACCTCTTTATAAGTAAAATATAGGGGTTTGTGTTATGGGTTTTGGTCTGAATGTTTCAACAAATGCAGAAATAAGAGAATTATTTAATAAAGCAAAAGGAAAGACTTTAAGCGACGCTGATATTCAAAAATTTGAGAGTATTTTTTCGAAGTCTGAAATTTCTGATGATTTTCAAATATTTTCAAAAAATTCACAAATAAACACACTTGAAAACAGACAATTTGACAGCGAGTTGGTTGAAAGTCAGACTTTAGAGAACAGATTTCAGCCGGACGAAGATGAAATATTTTCGTATGAATTATTTGGTCAGAATGTAACGACCGCAGTGGACGAAGCACTTGATGGCGACAAGGTTAGAGCAGATAGATTATCCTCGACAAATTCGTCAAGCTCTCCATCTTCAGGCACTTCTCCGTCATCAAGCACATCAGTTACGCAACCCACAAAGGTACGACCTGTTTGTATTAATGATGTTGCGGTTGAACCGCCCAAAAAAACGGGAAGTACTGCGGGCAGTTCAGGAACTTCGGCAGGAAAAACACAAAGACCTGACATAACAAGAGAAGAAACAGAAGATAATTTATATACGAGAGTAACAAATGAATACGGAATTGGTATTCAAGATAAAGATGGCAATATTACCAAAATTAATTTTGAAGAAATTACGAAGAATTTTCCAAAACAAGAGGACAAGGAAAAGCTGAAAGAGGTTTTGAAAGAATTACCGGCAGAGCTGCTTGTTGATTTGGTAAATGAGATTGATGAAATTGTACCTGCAGGTGAGGAAGAATATGGTGTATTTGATTCCTCAACAAACGTTTTAACATTAACCTTAGATGAAAATGCAAAATATATTCTTGTTCATGAACTCGGACATGGTGTTGAAACGATAAATAAAGACATAAATGGAGTAAATGTAAATATTTCAAGTCTTGAAAATCTTGTTAATACAGATGAAAAATTTTCAGAAACCTATCATAAAGAATTAAATGATTTTTTTGAAGCATACAAAGAAGCGACAGGCAAAGAGCATTCTTGGGCGAAGTATGAAACAGAAGTTGGGCCATCGGAAATAGCGGCAACATATTTCGTATTAAAGAGTTTGGGAGAGTCTGATACGGATTTTGCAGAAATTATGGCAGAAAACATGCCCGAAACAATGAAAAAATTAGATGAAATTTTTGCAGAATGCAGACAAAAATCTGATTCAGAGAGAAAAACCGAAACCGCTACTTATTATGATAACGGACAAAAGAAAACAAGCAGCGGTATGTCGAGCGATGGCAGTTTCAGTTATATTGACGGCTGGAACGAAGACGGAACAAAAGCGTATCGGGAACAACATTTTGAAGACGGAACAATTAAAATAATTCGAGATATATATGATGAGAATGGAAATTGGTTAAAAACCGAAACAGAAATAATAAAACCTGACGAGCAACAACACGGCAGCACCGGCGGGCATGCCATGGGTGGCGGAGGCGGTCGCAGAAGATAAAAGGGTCTAAAATTTTATAAATACGCAAGAATGTTACAAAAAATTAACATTTGAAAAACTGTATTAAAGTTATTTGATTGCAACGTCGATAACCTCTTTATAAGTAAAATATAGGGGTTTGTGTTATGGGTTTCGGATTAAATGTTTCAACAAATGCAGAAATAAGAGAATTATTTAATAAAGCAAAAGGAAAGACTTTAAGTGACTCTGATATTCAAAAATTTGAGAGTATTTTTTCGGAGTCTGAAATTTCTGATGATTTTCAAATTTTTTTAAACAATGCTCAAAAACACACGTTAGAACTTAATGAAGCGGATAATATTTCTGCAGAAAAACACACATTAGAGAACAGATTTCAGGCAGACGGAAATGAAATTTTTTCGTATGAAACATTTGAGCAAAGCATTACAAAAGCACTTGATGAGGCACTTGTTGATCGAGGAAATAATGGAGGTGCTAAAAAATTAACGTTATCAAATTCTTCGACATCACCTTCAACAGGTACTTCTGCATCTTCTTCCACAGGGCCGGCAAAACCAAAACGAAAAAAAATAGAAGATATTGAAGTTAAACCGCCTGAAGGAACAGGAAGCACTGCGGGTAGCTCGGGAACTTCAGCCGAAAAAACACATGGAAGAACCATGGCAATAGAAAAAACCGAAGATAATTCATATATAAGAATAACAAATGAATACGGTATTGGTATTCAAGATGATGATGGCAATATTACCCAAATTAATTTTGAAGAAATTACGAAGAATTTTTCAAATCCTGAAGATAAAGAAAAATTGAAAGAGATTTTGAAAGAATTACCTGCAGAGCTGCTTGTTGATTTAGCAAAAGAGATTGAGGAAATTGTACCTGCAAAAGAGGATGAATATGGTTGGTATAATTGTTCAACAAACAACTTGGCATTAACATTAGATGACCATGCTAAGTTTATTATTGCACATGAACTCGGTCACGGTATTGACACAACAAAAGGAAGTGTAAATGGTGTATCGGTAAATGAATCATCATTATCAAGATATTTGCGAGATAATCCTGAAGCTAAAGCTAAATTTGATGAAGAAGTAAATAATTTTTTAGATGCCTATGAGGAAAAATACGGAAAAGAACACCCTTGGAAAACATCTTATGAAGAAGAGTCTTATCCTACAGAATTTGTTGCAACATTTTACAGGTATAATAAATTAGGTTTTGAAGATACGGAAAACGGCTCTGATTGGGCAGAATTAATGATAAAAACAATGCCGGAAACAGCAGAATTTGTTCAAAATTTAATAAACGAAAACAGAGAAAAATCGGATTCTGTACGAAAAACCGATATGGAAACATATTACGATAACGGACAAGTTAAAACGAGCAAATGGACATCAGATGGTGTCGCATATGTGGACGGCTGGAACGAAGACGGAACAAAATCATATCAGGAACAACATTTTGAAGATGGAACGATTGTAATATTCAAATTTATTTACGACGAGAACGGAAACCACACAACTAAAAAAGAAACAATAAAACCTGACGAGCAGCAACACGGCAGCACCGGCGGGCATGCCATGGGTGGCGGAGGCGGTGGAGTCAGAAGATAAAAGGCTTCAGCGGAATTTATTGCGGTTAATCAGACTGCAATAAATTTTGAGCCTTGTTTTGTGCCTCTTTTTTTAAATTCATTTTCCATTTTTCCGACGAGTTCAAGTTTTTTGCCGAGCCAGCGGGGCTGAATGCGAAATTCACGTTTCCCGTTGCCTGCAAGCCTTTGAATAGACATTTCAGGGGGCAAAAGTTCGAGAAAATCACAGACAGTATTGATATATTCTTCTTCCGACATAAGGTTGATTAGCCCGTCTTGAAACATTTTGTGAATTTTTGTGCCTTCCATGACGGCGAGCATGTGAATTTTTATGCCGTCAAGCCCCATGCTTGCGAGAGTTTTTGCGGTTTGAAGCATATCCTCACGGGTTTCGTTTGGCAAACCTAAAATAACGTGAGCACAAATTTTAATATTTCTTTCTTTAGAAAGTCGGCATGCCTCTTGAAAACACTGAAAGTCATGCCCTCGATTGATGAATTTCAGAGTTTTGTCATGAACGGACTGAATGCCGTATTCCACTTGGATAAAGCGATTTTCATTGTTGTAAGATGCTATTAAATCGAGTTTTTGCTCGTCAACACAGTCAGGTCGGGTGCCGATAGACATTCCGACAATATCATCGATAAAAACTTGGTCATAGATTTTTTTCAGCTCTTCAACAGGTTTATAGGTGTTTGTGTAGGCTTGAAAATACGCAAGGAACTTTTTTGCGTGATAGCGGTCTTTAATTTTGGACATACCGACGGCAAGCTGCTCGGAAATAGGCAGAGCGTTTGAATAAAGCCTTGAAAAACTTCCTGTATCATCACAAAAAATACATCCGTCACGGGAAAGAGTTCCGTCACGATTTGGGCAGGAAAACCCCGCATCAAGTGTGACTTTGTAAACTTTTTCACCAAACAGATGTTTTAAATAATCACCAAACGCTAAATAATAATCAGACATTAATCTTGAATGTTGTCTTTGTCTGATTCAACAGGCGGGTAAATATAGTGTTCACCGCAATTCGGGCAAATAACTTCTTGTTGAACGCCATCTTTGGTTTTCGCAACTTCGAAAAGCGTCTTGCAGCCTGATTGGTTGCATCTGATAGCCCAAGTCGGTCTTATGATTCTTGCCATGAAAAACTCCTTATTAATAATTACTGTGTGAATATTAACATATAATTATATAATATTCAAAAAATTTATATATATTAATTATTTCTATTTTTGTTTTGCGGAAAAATTTTAAAGGCATGCCAAAATTTTTCAGGTGACGGGCATGCCAAAAAATCAAAAATTTATGAAAAAAGAGTGTGAATTTTCAAAAAAAATAAAAAATTTTTAAAACTGAAAACGATTATCGTTGTTGAATTTTGAGGATAGCAGATGAAATAAAAATAAAAAAAATAAAAAAAATAATAAAAAAGGGGTTGCAAAAAAAAAATGTTTGTCGTAGATTAGAGGAGTGGACGGAAGCGGACACGCCGGCGAGCCGACCGAGAGGTTG
>CAKVIE010000012.1 GCA_934754505.1 uncultured Candidatus Melainabacteria bacterium | reverse complement strand
GGTACTACAAGTGCTGCAGGAACAAGCGGTACAGGTAACAGTGCTTCAACAAGCAGCACTTCTAAACCGACTCCGACGAGAGGTACTACAAGCTCCGCAGGTGCGAGCGGTACTGGCAGAACAGTTAAACCCGGTTCAACAGCTAAACCCACTCCAACGAGAGGTACTACAAGTGCTGCAGGAACAAGCGGTACAGGTAACAGTGCTTCAACAAGCAGCACTTCTAAACCGACTCCGACGAGAGGTACTACAAGCTCCGCAGGTGCGAGCGGTACTGGCAGAACAGTTAAACCCGGTTCAACAGCTAAACCCACTCCAACGAGAGGTACTACAAGTGCTGCAGGAACAAGCGGTACAGGTAACAGTGCTTCAACAAGCAGCACTTCTAAACCGACTCCGACAAGAGGTACCACAAGCACAAGAGCAAGATAGAAACACAGCTTTAATGGCAGCAACATTAACGTTGCTGCCATTAAAATAAATTAATCTGATTTTTTCTCAAACAAGGAGACATAGAACAACTTATGCCAACACAAACCGATTTACCTGCTCAAATAAAAGAATTACTTTCTCAAGGTAAAACAGAGGAAGTTGCAGAAATATTAGAACAGCTGTTTGAACAAACAAAAGATATTTCTTTTCTTTATGACAAAGTTAAATTATATACCGATGCAAAAGATTATAAATCATTAGTTAAAACCAGAAAGAAAATCGCAAAAGTTTGCAATACTTTGTCAAACATAAAAAATCTTGCATATTACAGCTTAATTATCGGTAAATACAAAGATGCGTTAAAATACTATTTACAAATTCTTGAATGTGAAGGATGCACAGCAGAAAATAATTTTAATATAGGCTGCTGTTATTATTTATTAAAAATGCCTCAAGAAGCAGAAGATTATTACAAACAAGCATTAACAATTAATCCGTGCCACATTCAGACATTAAATAATTTAGCGGTTGTTTACTACGAAAACGAAAACTGGGAAGATGCTGTATTTCTGTTAAAAACAGCATTAGACATATCAACGAATAACGCAGAAACCTTCCATCATTTAGGCGTAGTTTACCGCGATTATGTAAAAGACTACGAGCTTTCGGAATTGTATCTCAGAAAAGCAATTTATTATGATAGACCTCATGCAGAAAATTATTATCAATTAGCATTGACTTATATGGCAGAAAGCCAATACCAAAAGGCTTTTGAGAATGCTCAAGAATGCTTAAGCAGAAATTCACAAGATAAAAAAGCAAAAAAATTATTTAAAGACCTTGAAAAAAAGCTTAAAAAAACAAAAAAAACATTATAAAAGCGAATAAATCGCAAAATAGTGCATTATCGCACCTGCCAAAACAAACAAATGCCAAATGGCATGCATATATTTTTTATCCTTCATATAAAAAACACTTCCGAGCGTATAAGCCAAACCGCCAGCAAGTAAAAACCAAAAGGCTTCTTTTGATGCACTCCAAAGCGAATAGAATAAAAATGCCGACATCCAGCCCATTAATATATATAATCCCGTCGAAAGCCCTTTAAATTTAAGCGTTAAGCACGAAAAAACAATTCCCGTAACGGCAAGATACCAAACAATCGCCATAATAATTACGGAATAAGGAAAATCGACAACAAGCATAAGCAAAGGAGTGTAAGTACCCGCAATCAAAAGATAAATCGCACTATGGTCAATTTTTCGGAAAACTTTTTTTGCCGTTTCATTCGTCATCGCATGATAACAAGTTGATGACTGAAACAAAATAAACAACATTGCACCATAAACCGCCGTTGTTGCAGCTTCCAAAGGTGATGAAGAATGTACCGCAAGCATAACTATCGCATAAATTGCAAACATTGCACCCAATGCATGCGAAAATGCATTCAAAAATTCTTCTTTCGGTGAATATTTCTTACTCTCATCTTTTGGCAAATTTTCAGTTGTTGTTATTGTTTCAGCAGATGTCATGACCGCCTCATTTATCGTTTTATATTAATTTTAAGCCAATTTTAGCACAAAAATAAAAGATAAACAATAAATTCATAAAACAAATTAAATATGCAATAAATAAAGCAGAACAGGGATTATGACAGCCGTAATTATCCCGACGGTAACGAGTGCCAAAGTACTCATAACAACTTGTTTTTCACGACCTTGTTCAAGGCATTTTGCCGTCCCGATAACATGGCTTGCAGCCCCCATTGCAAGTCCTATTGCAATATCATTTTTAACTTTCAAAAATTTCAAAATTTTATGCCCCGTCAAAGCCCCGAAAACACCCGTTAAAACAACCGTACAAACCGTAAATTCGGGAACTCCTCCCGAGGTTTTGGAAATTTCAACGGCAATCGGTGCCGTAACAGACTTTGGCAGCATTGAAATCAATACGTTCATATCCGCATGGCAAAATTTTCCGACAATATATGTCGCAATCACCGCACACAAAGCCGCCACAAAAAACATCGGATAAATTACCCTTTTGTTTTTAGAAAGAATTTGAATATTTTTATATAAAGGATATCCGAGCGAAATCGTCGCAGGCATGAGCAAAAACGTAAGCCACGAGGCACTTTCATTATATTTTTCAAAATCTATATGAAAAACTGCCAATATAATTATTATTAATATACCCGAAATCAACATGGGCGGAAAATATTTCAAAATCGGAATATTTTTATATTTTTCGACAATTTTATAAAGAGAAACGCTCAAAACAAAGCCAAAAGGGTTAATCACGATGAGCCCCCTTTATTTTGAGAAGTCTGACAAATTTAATACCATATTCCGCCAAAAGTCCCGTAAAAACTATTGTCAAAGTAGTCGTCACCAAAACAACAAGCAAAATCGGGACAAAATTTTTCGCCAAAAACGATTTATACGCACTCAAACCGACAACAAACGGAACAAAAAGAAGTGCCATATTTTTCAACAAAAAATTTACCGTCGTATCAATCCATTCCTCTTTGACAATTCCGAAAATCAAAGACAAGGCAAACAAAATTAACCCCAAAACCGCTGCGGGGAGCTTGATATTAAAACTTTTCACAATGAAAAAACTCAAATAATAAAAAGCAAATAATATCGCAAATCCTAATAGAAATTTGAAAATTTTCTTTACCATAACAAATAAAATTTATCACAAAAACGCAACTCATTTGCAAAAAATTTCGGCATGATTTACCATAATCTAATGGACGAAAAACTTTTACAATACATAAAAAATTCAATGATAAACGGTCGTGTATGCCGATTTTCAAAAAATATAATCAAATTTTATATCTCAAAAATCTCATCACCCATGCCCGACCACGAAAAATATAACTATTACAAAATCGTCGAAAACGCAGCCCTTGTTTACAATCCGCTCGGAATATTTAACTATCAAAAGACCGAAACGCCAACCGATGCCGACATAGTTGTTAATTGGGTCAAAACGGGCAGAGTTTTTGAGGGCATGTGCAAATATCGAAGCATAATCGCCTCGGAAATCAAAGCAATTACTATCGAAATCGGTTTACCGAACCCCAATTCGCCAAAGATAATAACCGATAACACTATTCGTCACTCGGCTATTCACGAATTCGGGCATGCCACAGGACTCGGTCACGGCACAGACGAAAACGACATTATGTTTGTCCCTCACACAAAAACTCTCGCAAATTTAAGCCAAAACGATATTGAAGTCTTAAAAATTTTATACAAAAATCCTATCGGCACTCCCTTTGCCAACATCGTTTACTGAGAAATATTAACTTCATAGCTTTTCAAAACAGATATTCAAAATTTAAAAACTGCCCGAACCATTATAATTTGCCTGTAAAATATAAATATTCTATAATAATCGAAAAAGGATTTTGTATGAAATATTTTGGCTGTAATTACTTAGAACATGGTTTATCTTTTGAACGCAATCGAGTTGATGATTGTTGTATTATACACCACGACAAACTCGGAATGCCTAACTTAATAGAAAATTACAACGGAGAACCGATTGATTGGGAACATATTTTCAAACTCAAAAGAGAAAAAATAGAACGCCAAAAAAAATCTATTCTTAAAGAGTGTGAAGGTTGTTGTTACCTTTACGAAAAAGAAGATACAGAAGAAAAATACATATCCGAACTCGCTTTCTCTGCGATAAAACTTTGCAATGCAAAATGTATTTATTGCGGTGACGGAAACAGATTTCATAAAAAATATTACGATGTATATCCTGCAATGGTGGATTTGGTCGAAAAAGGATATTTCAAAGTAACGGACAGCGGACTTGTTGTATTCGTAGGCGGAGAACCAACCATTATGAAGCATTTTGATGATTTAACAGATTTATTCATCAAACAAAATGCAAACATAAAAGTTTATACTTCCGCAATACGCTTTAGCCAAATTCTTTCTAACGGAATAGAAAGAGGAAATATTCAAACTTGTATTTCACTCGACTGCGGTTGTAAAGAAACTTACAAAAAAATTAAAAATGTCGATAAGTTTGATATTGTAACAAATACAATAGAAAAATATGTAAAATCGGCAAATAAATCTTCAAACAGCAAAATAATGATGAAATATCTGATTACTCCCGGATATAATGATACCGTAGAAGAAATTGATTTATTCTTTGACAAAATGAAAGAATTGAATGTTAAAGATATTGTATTTGATGTTGAAGCAACTTATACCGCAAAAAATAACCAAAAAGATATTTCTCCTCATGTGCTTTATCTCTTGGATTACGCAAAATCAAAGGCGGAAAAAGAAAATTTTATTTATCAGATATTTTCCTATGCATATTATGTAGAACAAGAAAGACAAATTCCATATTCGGAAGAATTAATATCAGATAAAAAAACTCTTATAAAAACGGTAAATCGACTCAGAGCCGAAAATGCCTACAAAAATATACAGTACGCAACTCCCGCACAATTTTTTGTTGATTAAAAAAAGATTAATTACCCACAAAAAAAGAGGCATTTTTTAAATACCTCTTTTAAACTTTTATGCGGCTAAATCGTCCTCGGGCAAGTCAGGCAGAGTAATTTCACCCGATGCAACCTCATTGATTACCCCCGTAATCAAATCGTCAACAGCCTGCCGTTCATGCTGAATATATTCTTTAGCATTCGCATTGTTGATTGTCACTTCGTTTCCGTGCTTATCAATAAATGTATAAGCCGAAATTTTATTGTCACCGTCAAGTTGATATTTGGAATTTACCTCCGTAACGTTTACGTCCATATCAGCACTTTTACAAGCACTTTCAAGCTCCTCGGCGTTATTTACGTTCACAGAGTTAAATATATTCATGGCCTGCGATTGCAAACCTTTAAAATCACCGCTCAAACCGTCAGTGTTAGCACCGCCTGCACCGTTGAAAACAGTCATGCTGTCCAGTCGCTGCGATACCTCAAATGCAACACCGTTGGGGAATATTTTTTTAGATACGCTTGTTAATAAATTTCCGTATGCGAAATCTGCCATAATCTACTCTCTTTTTTATTCTCTCTTGTATATATAAAGTATATACTCCTTAAATTATTGCCTTTTTGCTCAAACATGTATTAAGAAATGTAAACAGCGAAAAACAAGTCATGTCATGCAATCCTACGAATAGTGTTATTTAAAATTAACAAAAAGAGAGATTAAAAAACGGTTACACTTAATATTTTGCCGAAAACAGTGAATTTTAGGGATATTAATTTCCGAAACTCGCTATTTTCAAGGGTTTTAAAAATTTCAGAAATTTTTATACTTCGTTTAGAGGAGAAATTTCGACGGGCATGGGTTTTGTTTTTTTAAACTAAGATTTCTTAAAAACTTGATGATTTTTTGAAAAAATCGACTAAAAATTGACAAAAAAATGCTGTTTTTGCTAAAAAAATCAAATTTTGCGAATTAAAAAACAAGTGTATTTGTAACAATTCATTCAAATATTGTAACAATTTGATTGAATTTAGCAATTTTTTAATTGCTTTTCTTTTATGATTGATGTGTGGTATTTGATAAAAAATGGAGAAATTTATAATGCGTGTAGGTAATCTCGGTTTTCAACAAGTTAGTTTTGGAAATGCTCTTTCTACAAGACAAGAAGAAGAACAAAAGAAGTTAATAAAAGAAGTTCGACACGCATTGGGGCATGACGATGCAATATCGGTAGGCAAAGGTTATGCACAAGGATTACCTACACAGGCAAGTCAAGATACAGGTGTCGGCAAAATAAATTCTCCCGAATCATTCAGAATGAATGAACTTTTGCAAGTTTATGCAGGTGCAACGGCTGTAAAACCAAGCTTCCCCATTGGACAATTAGGACTTAAAGAAGCATATAACGAAAAGGGTTATTACGGAGCATACCAACGTTCGACATTAACGATTGGTGAAGATATGATTAACATCTTCAACTTAACGAAGCCCGAATACGGTTCAATTCTTCCCGAAGCGGAAGCACAAAAAGTTGTTGCAAGACACACAAAAAGCGGTGTAAGCGATAATCAAATCGATTATGATAATGAACTTGGCAAAAAAGCTCCTGACCAATATCCGATTAACGAAACGTTAAAAGTTGCATACAAAAACTTCAAAGAAATGGAAGCAACACCGGAACTCGAACAATTAAGAAACGAATTTGACGCATACAAATCACAAAAAGAACCTGTTGATATTGAAAACATTCAAACGAGAGTAGCATTAGCGCCGATTCTTGTAAAAGAAAACAAAACGAAATTCTTCTATGATTTTGACAAAAATCCTGAAGTCAGAGCACAAAAGATGCCTGAATTTGAACAAATGAAAAAGGATCACGCAGAAGAAATCGACTTTTTCCAATTCAAACAATTTATCGCAGAAAAAGAATTGGCAGCATATAAAAAAGAATTAAACGCACAAGGAATGGATTTATTCCTTGACCAAGCAATCGGATTTTCATACGAAGAAGAACTTGCATTCCCTGATGCATTCCTCAACGGAAACAACGGCAACAAAGCATCATTAGGTTGGGGACTTCCCGTACAAGATGTTATCAGCCTTGTAAACGAAGACGAAGGACCTGCTCATCAACTTTTAAGAGATAAAACAGCACTCAACCTTATGAGAGCAGACGGTATCAGATTTGATGTAGGTTGGTCACATGCGAAACCGATTTACGACAAAGGTAACGGCATGATTCACCTGGAAGAAACAACAAAAATCATGCACATGTTTGAAGACCTTGCAACAGAGATCAAAGGTGAAGATTTCGACCAAAGAAAATTAGTTTATGAATTTGACGCAAACACAACAGACTTTGACTTAATCAAAAACAAAAATATGTTCAAAGATGTAAAAGGAATGTTAGTTCTTACAACAGTTGAAGAAAGAAACGATGCACAAAACTTTGGCTGGAAGAATACAAGATGGTTAAAAGACCACGTTGGTTTAAACGACGACCAAATGTTAATAGGAACGAACAACCACGACAGAGAAAGTGTTATTGAATGTGCCGAAGACCCGAAAATCAGAGAAGAAAACGTAGGCGCATTAATGAGAGTATTCAACACTCACGATTGGACTCTTTTCAAAGATAACAACAACGTTAACGAAAACAACAGAAAATTCACATTAGGCAAATTTGCAGAATGTTTCAACGTTAAAAACAACTTCACATTCTACAACGATGTACTCGGCAGACGTGATAAAGTTGATACACACTGGAAAAACCCTGTAAAAGATGAATACAGATGCAGACTTGAAAAGAACTATGAAGAAAATTATCACAGAGCAGTTCAAGACGGTTACGGATTAAACTTAATGGATACATACAGATTCATTATGGAACGCAGAGGACTTGACAAGACGATGCCTGAATTATTCAACAAAGTTAAGGCATTTGGTGAATATCTTGCAGAAAAAGGCGGAATTTACACAAGAGAACAAGCTGATGAAATCGAAGCAAAAGAAGGCTACAAGAAAATCGGCTAATATTAATCAATAAAATAAAAATTCAAAGACCCTCAAAAAAGGGTCTTTTTTTTTATACAAAAAACCCTTTCTCAAAATTTTCAAAAAAATTCTCCGAATTCTTTCGCAAAATAAAAATACTTAAAAACCATGCCCGAACCGAGGCATAACAAGCATTAGCCGATAATATCTTTTGAAAATTTTCCGAGTTCTTGGGCATTTCTCAATTCGGCACAAATTTTTCTGTATTTTTCCTCGTTTAAAACCGTTTTACCCTCGAAAAACTCTGCCGCTCTATCCGTATTCGCATTCACCACCTCAAGCGTAGTAAGAAATTCCCTTAACTTTAACTGCTTTATCTTTAGTAAAAAAAAACTGATGACGGGCATATTAGCCAAAATGTTTTTCAAAATTCTCCAAACGACTTTTTGTTTCTTTTCGGAATTATCATTTTTATCAATACCGAGATAATCGCCGTCGTAAATGCAGAATTTAGGCGTTTCTTTTTTTTGAAAAGGGTTTGATTGCAATTTATCCGCACCTTTGAGGTCGAATTTTTTCGTTTTAGTGACAGGAACATACTGCCCGAGCAAAGCAACTTCAGGAGTTACTTTTTTGCTAAAGGATTGAACAATTTTTTCTTTTTCTTGTTCGTTTTTATCCATACTAAACCCTTCTCTGTATATTTAGAATATACCTTTTTCGAGAAAAATTCATTACATCAAATGAGGTATTTTTATTTTTCGATTACAAAAATAACTTCCTCTGCAAAAATATCGGCAAAAACCTTTTTAAAACAAGATTTAATAACTTTGCCCCGACGAAGCAAAATCGACTCAGTAATTTTTATATTTCGTTTTTCACAATAATCAAAAAAGTCACGAACCGTCAAAAGGTGAATGTTCGGAGTATTGTACCACTCAAACGGGAGCATTTCGGACTTCGGCATTTTACCGTTAAAAAGCAGATAAAAACGAATCCGCCAATAAGCAAAATTCGGAAAACCGACAATCGCTTTTTTCCCGACACGAAGCATTTCATTAATAACATAATCGGGCTTTTGTGCCGATTGCAACGTCTGATTTAAAATCACATAATCGAGTTCTCCGTCAGAAAAATCAGCCAAACCCTCATCAATATCGCCCTGAATAACCGACAAACCGTTGTGAATACAATTTATTACGCTATTTTGATTAATCTCTATTCCTGAACCTTTAACATTTTTCTTGTCGATAAGCTGCTTCAGTAAAACCCCGTCACCACAACCCAAATCAAGCACTTTTGAGTTTTTTTCAACGAGATTTACAATTTCTGAATAATTCGGGTGTGTTAGAAATTCCTTGTTCATTGATTATCCCTTTTTAAAAATGAACTTATAATATCGGTTTGAGTGTCAAATTCAAGCAAAAATGCATCATGCCCGCAAGGAGAATCTATTTCGCAGAAAGAAACATCTTTTCCTGCTTTGACGAGAGCTTTTGTAATTTCTTTAGATTGGAAAGTCGGAAACAGCCAATCGGTAGAGAAGGAAATTATCAAAAACTTGCAATCAGTGTTTTTAAAGGCATCTTCAAGAGAACCGTATTTTGCCGAAAGGTCAAAGTAATCAACGGCTTTTGTTATGTAAAGATAGCTGTTGGCATCAAACCTTTCAACAAAGGTCAAACCTTGGTGCTGCAAATAGCTTTCGACTTGAAAATCTATACCGAAATCAAAATCGAGTTTATCTTTATCTTGCAAACGGCGGCCAAACTTTTTATGCATAGATTCTTCGCAAAGATATGTAATGTGTCCTATCATTCTCGCAACGGCAAGCCCTTTTTCGGGAGGAGTTTTATCGTAGTAGTCGCCATTATTAAAATCGGGGTCTGACAAAATCGCATTACGTCCGACTGCATTAAATGCAATTCCTTGAGCCGTTAATCTTGAAGTTGAAGCAATTATAATCGCTTTTGAAACATATTCGGGATAAGCCGTTGCCCACTCAAGAGCCTGCATTCCGCCCATCGAACCGCCTGCTACAATCAACTTTTTTATGCCGAAAGAATCTACAAGAATTTTTTGAACAACAACCGCATCTTCCATTGTAATTACAGGGAAAGAAAGTCCATAAGGCTTACCCGTCGCAGGATTAATTGAGGACGGTCCCGTTGTTCCGGAACAGCCGCCAAGCATATTTGATGAAATAACAAAATATTTATTGGTATCAAAGGCTTTATCAGGACCTATCATATCGTCCCACCAACCCTTTTTGCGGTCATTTTCGTTATGGAAGCCCGCAGCATGAGCATCACCTGTCAATGCATGCAAAACCAAAATCGCATTATCTTTATTTTCATTCAAAGTTCCGTACGTTTCGTATGCAATTTGAACAGGACCAAATTCAACTCCCGAATTCAGTTTAATTTTATTGTGATAATGCAAAAT
This sequence comes from uncultured Candidatus Melainabacteria bacterium, assembly GCA_934754505.1. Lineage (GTDB taxonomy): Bacteria > Cyanobacteriota > Vampirovibrionia > Gastranaerophilales > Gastranaerophilaceae > RUG841. The sequence continues at coordinate 50,657 of CAKVIE010000012.1, read as the reverse complement.
TTTTGTTTCAACTTTTCCGACTGAATTGCTCATTTTCCTCACCCTTGATATTCCCAAGAATAAATGCTTCCGCAATAACTGCAAACGGCATGATTGTTCATAAACATTAAATCGGGCGTAAATGTATAACCGTCAACCGAAATTTTTATTCTTCCTTTTGAATCGTATTTTTTCGTAATTTTTTTCTCACCCTCGTAATCAGGGCTGAACATCAATTCAAATTTATCTGCTTTTTTACATTTTTTGCAAACAAACATTATTTACCCTTTTTAGTTTCAGATTTACGGAGTTCGTCAGTTTTTTCGGTATCAAAAGTTTTATATAAAAGCGTAAACCAAGCACAACGCAGCGGCAAAAGAAATCCCGTCATAACAGCCGCAACAGCAGTTTTTGTAAATGAAAGGGAATACGCAGCAGTATCAAAAAACGTTTTCGGCTCAAGTGATAAAGTTGCTTGATTTAATGCAGGATTTTGCTGTGCAATCGGCATTATAACAGCTTCCCAAAATTCAGCAATAATAGCTTTTATGGGAAGTATATCAAGGTAATTTTGAACAGGAAGTGCTAAATATTTCATAATTTTACCCTTTTCAATCGCCCATACCAATAAATTAGGCAAAAGAACATAAGTCAAACCGAACGATAAAGCAAGCAAAATAAAGGTTATCAAAAAATTACCTTTCACAAGGTAAAAACTTCTTTTGAACACCCCTGTAACAGATGTGGATTCTTCAAGCATAAATACCTGAAAAATAAGACACAAATAAACCGCAATAACACCAAACGGAATTATGAAAAGCGGAAACATTCCGATAGTTGAAACAATCGCCAAAATTAACAGGAAAAGAATGTATTTTGCGAGTCTATTTTTCAACAAATCGTCATGAGCCTTGGTATCTAATGGTTTGTTTTTCATTTTTCCGCCACGGGAAACGTAAACCATAGAATTTAACGAAGCCATTGCAACCATATAATCAAAAAATGCTTTGCAAAATATCAAAAACCCGGGAAATACGCAAATTATCACAAGCGTAAAAACAAGCGGAATATTATCCAAAACAGGGTATTTCTTAATCAATTCGGGAATGCTGATAATAAAATAATAATCAGCCGCAAAAATCAAAATAAGTCCGAGAATTGCACCAAATACGGGGAAAAACATATATTTTATAAATGTATCCAAATTTTTGCAATAAAGAACAATACCTTCCCAAAAGATATTTAACGTCATTAAAATTCTGTTACTTGATTTTTTAGCCATAATTTATTTCTTATTATATAATTATTTTTATAAGAGAATTATACAATATGATTTCAACAAAAGATAGCATAATAAATTTATTTAATAATTTAACCGAAGAAGATTACAAAACAACAGTCGATTTTCATTTGCATTCAACAGCATCTGACGGCAAAGTTCAAGCCGATGAACTCGTTCGGCAGGCAAGAGCAAAGGGGCTTAAACACTTTGCAATCTGCGACCACAACACACTTGACGGCTACAAATTAATTAATTTGGACGAATATCCCGAACTTATTACGGGAATTGAGTTTGACTGCTGGTACAAAGGTATTTTTCTTCATCTTTTAGGCTACGGATTTGACCTTAATTCGGAAGAATTGAAGCCGTTTTTGGCAAAAAACAAAGCCGAAACCGAAAAGGATATCATCAGAATTTTTTCAACAAGAAATGTTCCCAAAATGATTGAAGCAATTCATAAAGCAGGCGGAATAGCTGTTTTAGCACATTCTGCATGCTGTTGGACAATAAATCACGAACATTTTGTCAAAGAAATGATCAAAATCGGACTCGATGGCTTGGAATGCTTTTATCCGTACAAAAGACATCGTGGAATAATAAAATTTCACAGAGCAGGCAGTGTCAAAAAAATTGCCGAAAAATTAAATCTTATCAAAACAGGCGGAACGGATACTCACGGAAACTTAATATAATAAAGGAGTTTTATGGAATTTGCAGTTGCATCGGTTGTCATAACGATAACTTTTCTTGTCGGAATTTTTGTTGGCTTTCTTGTTAAAAAACAAGAAATAACAAGGATTACCGATGAAAAAAATGAAATTAAACAAAAAAATGAAGAATTAATTTCGGAAATACAAAATTTAAAAAGCCAAAATGCGAGCGACAAAACAAAATTGGAAATGCTTGAACAGCTTCAAAAAATTGTAAAAGAAGATTTTACGGCAATAGCAAACAAAGTTATTAAAGAAGAACAATCCGATTTGCGAGAACAAAACAGAGAAGCCTTGGAAGAAAAACTTAAACCTTTAAAAGAAAATCTCGATGAGTTTAAGCAAAAAGTTGAAGATTTCAACAAACAAGGTGCAACAAATACCGCCGAAATAAAAACACAAATTAAAACACTGATTGATGAAAGCAGTTCTATCAAAACGACCGCAAATGATTTAAGTAATGCTATAAAAGCAAATTCTCAAGTCAGAGGCACATTCGGTGAAATGATTTTGGAAAACCTCTTGCAGCAGGCAGGTTTGGTAAATAAAAATGATGATGAAGAAAAAGGGAATTACATAACTCAACATACATTTAAAGATATTTCCTCACCTTCTAAACCATCTCGTCCCGATGCTGTCGTGTTTTTCCCCGATGACAAAAATATTATTATTGATTCAAAATGTCCGTTAAATAATTTTCTCGAATTTGCAAATTCTCAAGATGAAAATGAGAAACAAACACAACTTAAACTTTTCTATAAATCGGTTGCGGGCATGATTGAGGATTTAAGCGGGAAATACAATAATCTTGAGGGCTTAAATACACCTCAATTCAAATTGATGTTCATTCCGCTCGAAGCCTGTGCAGGATATATTTATACGCAAAATGATATAATTAAAAAAGCAGAAGAAAGAAATATCATTATTGTTTGCCCGTCAACACTTTTAGCAACTTTGAAAACAATTAATAAAGTTTGGATTGAAAAAAACAGAAATGAATGTTTAGCAGAAGTAATAGAAATTGCAACTTCGACTTATGAAGCTCTTCAACGGTTTGTCAAAAGAGCAGATAAATTTCAAAATAAAATTTCTTGTTTAAATGACGATTTTGAAGACCTTATGAAACCGATAAAAGGAAATCAAGGCATTATTAAAAAGATTGCAAAACTTGATAAACTTGAACTTCCTGTCAAGAAAAAAATCAAAACAACCTTTACGGACGAAATTGATGATGACGGAGAAACCTTTAATTAAAAACAAAAAAGCTCCGCTATCAAAATGACAGCGGAGTTTTTTAAATTTTTCTAATATTAGCCTTTATCCGATGCCGTTTAAGATAATCCAAAACGTCAGACTCGTAGAACCTTATTGCATCAGGGTATTCAATATAGTCAATTAATTTTCTGTCAGCCATTTTATAAACGGTCGAACGAGAAATACCAAGAATTTCCGAAGCCGTTTTTGCATCGATTATTTTTTCATACACACATTTTTGCGTTTTTAAATTTGTTTTCATGATTCCTCCATTATCCTTGCAAAACAGGCAATAGATATAACAATTAAATTACTCATATACAACATGTATCTAAATAATAGCCCACTTGGGTAATATTTTTTTTAACATATTTTCCGTTTTATAACTAAAAAAAATATTTAAGTGTTTTTCTCAAATATTTTCATTAGTATTAAACAGATTATTTTTAACCGATAAAAAAGATTTTTTAAGAAGCAAAAAATAAAAATCGTTCATCAATTCGTCTTTTAACAAGTCCTTGAAGTTTTTTATCCCGAACGTAAACCCAACGGGAGAATTCATTTCCTGCAGCAGTGTATTTTTTTTGATTTAATAATTTCAGCAAAGTTGAATTCGCAAAAGCTGTTTTACCAACGTTATAGACAAATGAAACCAAAGCATCAAACTGACCTTGTTTTAGAGGAACATTGCAAAGTTCCAAAACAATTTTTTCAAACTGTTTTATGTCGTTGTCAAAAAAATCATCAGCTTGGTCAGAAGTAATTTTTTGCCCCTCAAAAACACCTGCCGTATGCCCGTAACCGATAGTCCAAACACCCGCAGGACATTTGTAGGCAGATAATTTCAGACCCTCATATTTTTTAATTAGAGCTTTACCTTTTTCAGATAATTGCATAATTTCTCCTATATTTATATAATCATAAAAGCGATAGGCACTCCGTTCAAATTTTGAAATTCCGCCTTACAACTTCAAATTGTTAAAAGGTCGGCAAAAGTAGAAAGGAGATACCGCTTATGGTTAAAACGTTATTTTTAATCTGGTTAATTTTATTAACCGCAAAAGATAAAAAGTTAGCGTTACTAACCATTTTGGCAGTAACGCTATTAAGTCATTAATAGCGAACGGGGTTAAAAATTAAGATTATTAGCAGTAATCTTAATGCCTGTCGCTTTTATTATTATAACCGATTTTCAAAGTTTTTCAAGAGTAAAAAATCATCTGTCGGATTTGAAATTATTGACGGCGAAAGTCATAATGACATCGTGAATATCATTAATTTTGTTTTTCATTTCGTCCATATCTTCTTTCATATTTTTGACTGTTTCTTTACTTGCGAAATCGGTTTTAAGGCAATTCAAATCGGCTTTCAAAGATTTTTCTAAACATTGATAATCTTTTGAACAATCAAAAATCGTTTTGTATTTCAGTCCGATAAGCCAATCGCAGGCTTTTATTATTGCAAACATCACCAATGCCGTGGCGGAAATACAAATTGTCGCAAATGTTATATAGTGTTCAAATTCCATTAATTTACTTTCTCAAATTCTTTTTGTATTTTTTCAATGCGGTTTTTAAGTTTTGATTTTTGCTTGTAAAACCGTCTGAACAAACGCTTTTCGTTCTTATTCAGACTGTCATAAATCAGACGGGCAATCCACATCGTAAATTGGCTGTCAGCTGCGAGGTATTCACGCATAAGCCAAAAATTCTGCTCGGTCAAATCGCTTGCTTTTTGAAGTTTTTCACGGTCTTTAAGCATAGCGGTTTCGGATTGTTGTTGTTTTTGTTGTTTAAATAATTCGGCAAAGCTCCTGCCCATTTGAGCAAGAGCCTCTACCATAGCAGATATGCTTGTAAACATCTTTTGTCCTTTTATATTGCATTATGTCATTGCAAAAGACTTCGCTCGTGATGACGTGTTTCTTTCCGATGTCATTGCGAGAAAATCGTTAGATTTTTGTGGCAATCCAGAGATAAGGCTGGATCACCACGTCGTTTCACTGTCTTGGATTTGCTTCACAAAAAACAGTCGCTCATTTCGCAACCATTCGCTATGTTTTTTGATACTTCAGGTTCGCTCGCTCTGCTCGACTCCACCCTACGCTGTCTTGACCAGTTCGCAATAAACGTGTCTGCACGGCAAGGCTCACCGCCTTGACCGTTCCGCACTCTGCTCACTGGTCGCTCCGCTCCTCGTGATGACGTGCGAAAAAAATCAAAAACTTTATGTCATCCTGAACTTGGTTTAGGAGCTAAAAATTGAGATGCTGAAACGAGTTCAGCATGACAGATATTTTTTAATGTCATGCGAGGAAATCGTGCAAATATTCTTAAATAAAAGCAGATTAACCAAACTGAAAGGCAACTTGTTGCCCATGGCAATCCAAAAGAAACGAACGAAGTGAGTTAAAGCACTCCGCAGGAGCCGTATTCTTTTCTTTTTCTTGGGGTACACGTTCTTTTTCTTTTCTCTCGGAAAGAAAAGAAAAAGAATGGGTACAAAATAAAACCTATATTTGCAAAATACAAACTAACGCAACATTTCTTTGACCGCAAAGAAACGTTGCACAAAGAAACTCTCTCGCTGATTTCCGCTCGTTATTTGTTTGTAATTTCTCGTTTGCTAAAATTTCAAAACTCGGACTCTGTCCTCAAACATTGAAAATTTTTAACGCAAACTTCGAAAACAACAAATACTCTCTCCAATATGCTCGATTTGTTTTTTTATAAATTATCCATAATTTTACTGGATCACCACGTCGCTCCGCTCCTCGTGATGACGATTTTGGAGGGAATATCATTGCGAGAAAATCAATAATTTTTCGTCATCCTGAACTGCGGATTTTGCATAGAGTGATGACGATTTGAGTAATCAACCCAACCTAAAAAACTCCTCATGATGGAAAGCTAAAGTCCAAGAGTTTTCAATGGAAAATCAAATAAAAAAACTACTTTCTAAAAAAACGGATTTTTTCTGCGAAGAATCATTTTTCCGTTTGCAGCATAAACTTTGTCGTCAATTTTATATTTCGTCAAAACACCGTCAAGTCCGTATTCGAAAGAGCGGTATCTGTCAGCTTTAACTTCAATGCCGATAATTGTTCCCGTGGTATCGTAATGATAGGTTATAAACGGGATTTTGCCCTTATTTGTATATTTTGCAAATGATTTCAAATCACCGTTTTTATCGTAGCTGAAAATCACATCAGGTACGTCTTTAAACTTAATATCGTATGAGCCGTTTGTATATTCGATAAGTTTTGCATTGGGGATTTTAACTTTTTGCAAATAAGTTTTTTTAGGTGCAAGTTTATAAATTTTCACCGACATTTTATCTGCCAAAATGCTTGTCGGGGTAGTCAATTCAGCATCTTGAAACGCATCAAATCTCAACTTTGTAACAACTGTATATTTTGTGTCAGGACCCGATTGAACAACTGATTCTTCAGTCGGAACAGGTACAGAAAACTCGTCAGCCATTGCAGTTGCTGCCGAATTAATCATTATTGCCGATAAAAAAGTTATAATAAGTTTTTTCATAAAACTATTATACAATAGATATTCAATCGGGTAAACACATTTTTTATTTCAAATTACACGTTGTTTCGTTTGCAACTTTATCCAGTTCGGATTTTGCATCATTTGTCGAAATATTATCGAGTTCGCAAATTGCGGAGAGTCTGCTCAAAGTGCCTGAATTTATTCGTTTTACGGAATTATCAATCATTTCGGATTTATCTTCCGGCAAAGGATTACCCCAATCAACTTTAACCTCGCTGACAGGTGTATGATTAAGTGCCATTGCACATCTGACAAGGTTTTTCACCGCCCCGTTAAACGAAACTTGTTTTATATCGTCAATTTTCGTCAACGAGGTCATAAAAACTTTTCGCAAAGTTTCACCCGAAATATTATTAGAAATATCCATTCCGTAAGCCTGAGGCGGAGTTTTGGTCAAAATATGGAAAAATTTCATCAAAGTTTCAACGTGCTGATTAACGGCATTTTCCTGCAAATCAGCAGTAATATATTCCGCCTTTATGCCGTCACGACCAACGGGGATAAAATCTTTATTCGGAAATTCCGTTTTTCCCGTAACAGGATTAAATTCAAGGTTTTCGTTACTTCCCGTCATTTTTGGGTTTGCGTGTCGGTTCAAAATCTTTGAATTTTGACTTATCGTAAGCATTAATTCTTCAACAACCGATTTAAAGCGGACATAATCACTTTGCCCAAAATACTCGTCACTTTCGGAAGTATTTCTGACAGGAAAAATTAAAAAATCATTCCAAATATCAGAAAAATCATCAAATTCGGGAATTTCAAGCTCGGATTCAACATTTAATTTTTCTTGAAAAGTTCCGTTTTTATAAAGCCAAAGTTCACTTTCAACGCTGCCACGACGATGTTTTTCGATTAACTTCATAGTAATTTTATGCCCGTTGACGAAATCACTCAAAGTATTAACCAACACATGCCCGCAAACATTATTCAGTGAGCCTTTTTTGAAAACGGGAAACCAAGTTGAGGGGGAAACAGAAGTAATTTCCGCACCGAAATCTCCCATAGCGACTTTAAAAAGCCCGTTGCCGAACCTCGAAACATCGACATAGACTTCTTTCAGGACGGAGAGGAAGTTATTATCTTCATCAATTTTGTCCCAAATTTTTTGAAGACTATCGTCGATATTGATATACAGACCTTGATTTGTCAAAAGATTTTTGTAGAAATCGGTCATTGCATAAAACAGATTAAGTTCGACAAAAGTCTGAGCCGTTGTAGTATCAAGGGGATATTTAGCACAAATTTTAGCATAAGTTTTAGCGAAAGCCGTTTTAAAATTTCCGTTGTACAAATCCCGAAAAAGGTCATAATTAATCAATCTTGCAACGGTTTCATCATCAATCGCCAATTTACCGTTTTTTTGAATAATATCAAATCTTGTAATCATTTATTTATCCTTTAAATTCAATCAAGCCGATTATGCGGAAGTTTTTGCGGTCAAATCTTTGGCTTGAGAATTGAAATCGATATCGATAAGTTTAGATTTCGTACCGCCGAACAAACATTCCGTAAAGACACCTTTTCCCTCAAAAGTGTATGTCGCAAAATCGCCCTGAACACCGTTTATCGGCATAGCCGTTGCTTTTGCTTTGTAAATACAAATATGACAATCACCGCCTGTTATGCCTTCCGTACCGTCAATTTTGGCTTGAAGCTGGAAATAAGAGGGTTTATCACCGCCGGAGAAGCTGAAAGTTGCACTCTCGGTTGAGTTTTGAGTATCCGTGTCGGTCGAAACACTTCCGCCGCTCAAAGCAGCAAGCACATCAAGACTCAATTCCGCATATTCCGAGGTAAAAGAAACAGCCTTAACTTTTGAAGCAACTGCGAGGGTTTTTTCATCGCCCGTAAGTTCTTTTTCGTCGATGTCAAAGGTTATTGAAATCTGTCTTATCCCCGGAACATCAATAGCACTGCCTGTTGTAAACGTTTCGGCATCATCTTTTGTTATCGGGAAAATTTTCAAATCATTTACCCCTAATAACGCCGTTTTTTTAGATATTGTCATAAAATCCTTCTTTCTTATCTTTTGTGTACAATGTTGAGGTCAAACATAAAAACATGCCTGCCGTTCTTCTCTCTTTCTTTGTAAAGAGGTGGTTGAGCCGCTTTTACGAGCATAAGTTTTCCGTTAATCAAAAGCGGTTTTTCATACTGTTTCGGCGGACAAAAATCATCAAAAAGTTCATTAGAAATTGATTCCGATTTACTCATTGATTGATTTTTCACAATCACGGAAACGGTGGTTTTCCTTGCAATGTCGCTAAATTCGCCGCCTTTGCAGAGAAGAATAATTTTATTCATGCCCGAATGAAAATCATCAAAATTAAAAACAATATCATCGCTTGGAAAGTTTTTTTCGACGAGAAAATTTTTCAAATCATTTAAAATTGTCATACCAGATACACCTCTCTAAGCGAGTTATTACCGTCTAAATCCTTGTAAACATTGACTTGAACAACTTCAAAGTTTTCGGAATTATAAGAAATAATATCGCCGACATTAATTTCGTCATAGCAATACATTCGAGCAGGCTTGTTTCTGCTGACAGAAACGGACGATTGCTCAGACTTTACGGCAAATTCCATTCTGCATTTTACGGTTTTAAGCTCCGTAATTGTCGGAATATCGTATTCATCGGCATTTTGAACGCTTTTCAAAACAGCGACATCATTCATAAGATGTTTTAACATTACACCTCCGCTATCTCATATCAAAGTTTTTTTCCGTCCATTTGGAAACGAAATTAAAAGCCTCTTGAGATAATAAAACTCCCGTATTCGACTTATCAAAGTAAGAAACGGAAGTATTTCCCATCGAAATTGATGAAATTCCCGCCTGTTTATTCTTTGAATGAGCCGAATTTTCAATAAGAGAATATGCTTCTTCACAAACCGCATATTGGATTTCTGCGGGCATGTCGGGGCAGAAATTTCTCGGAAATTCAAGCTGTTGTTGAGCTGTTCTTTTTTGACCTATAAAATTAAAATTATTTATTTTCTTTGTTGCAAAAATCAAAGCCTTTTCTTTTTGCAAATCAGTCAAATTCTCCCATAAATCGGAATTGGGACGATTTTCAAAATACTCATCGGCAAAATCCAAAGCAACAAAACTGTTTTCATATAAAATTATTGTCATAATCAAAATCCTTTAAAAAAAGTTCGGACAGATTTCTCTGCCCGAACGGGGAATAAATATAGCTCAAAGAGCATTATGAACCTGTATTTGTTTGAGTTGGAGTTTTAGCAGCAGGTTTAAGAACCGCAAACGGATATTTACCTGTTTTACCTTTTCTGTTGACAGGGTTTGCGACCTGAATACCCAATCTCATTACGCAGCGGAGTGCAACCATATCTTGTTGAGCAAGGTTGAATGCGATTGTTCCGTCTGAATTTTGGATAATTGCTTGGTCTAAAACTTTGTAAGTCAAATCTTGTCTGATTGAATAAACAGCCTTTGAAAAATCGCCTGCAATCATCAAGGCTTTTTCCGTGTCAAAAACATTTCCTATTTCATCGTAATAAAGCGGTCTGCCTGCAATAGATGCAGGGAGTTCCGAATTAACAGACGGCATAAATAAAAGTTGATTATTTTTATCTCTCAAAGCCCTGAATTTAGATTCCATAGAACTGTCTGCATAAAATCCCGAAACTCTGAATCCTGATTCTTCAACTTTTGCCATTAAACCGTTTTCGCCGATAATATCATCAAGAACATCAGTATTTGTGCCTAATTCAATACAATTACCGGCAGTTGTTGCAGCCGTCACGATTGCAGTAGGGTAACTTGTCGGTTTATTTGTGCCGAAGAATATTGCAGAGTCAATCGCAAGCCCGAAAGCCTCTGTTATCTGAGGTTTCAAAGCCGACCAAATATCATAACCGGCATCATCTAAAACCGCTTCCGGGATTGGAATAATTACGGCAATTTCTTCCGCCGTCAAAGTCAATTTATCCCATTCGGCATTGGTTGTTTTCTTTTGAGCCGTATCACCGTTTAAGAAATATGCACTCGGCAAAGAAGCCGCAATCGGTAAAGTCTGCTGTTTTGCACTCATGTTCGGAAGCTGCTTGAATAAACGAAGTGCCGCCGATGAGGACGGTACATTTTGAATAATTTCGTTTGCAACATCAACGGGGATAAGTGCATCAGCATTTGTTCTTGAAATATAAAGCGCATCTTGTGTCATAATTTTTCTCCTTAATTTTTATCTTCCTAAAGCTGAACGAATATAATTGTTCATTTGTTGTGAGGTCGTGTAGTTTGAACTTCTTGAACCTCTGAACGAAAATCCGTGTTTTTGTTTTTTGCGTTCAAATAAAAACTGATTTTCATTCTTGTAATTTTTGATAAATCCGTCTACATCCTCACAATCCGCAGGAATTTCGGACAAGACCAATTTCGGTTTCAAACAGCCTGCCTTTTCGAGTTTGAACAAAATCTCCTGTTCCTTTTTTACATTCACAATTTTTTCAAGCTCAATTTTTAATTCGTCAAACTGCTTTTGAAGATTGGCTTTTTCATCATTTGTAGTATTCAAAGCCGTACGATACTTTGCACATTCACGATGAAGCTTCGCAATCTCGTTTTTAGAAATCTCTGATTTCTTATTTTCTGACTCTGATAAATTTGAGTTTGCAGACAAATCCTCTGAATTTTCCGCATCAATTTTTTGCACACTGTCAGTGTGTATTTTTGTATTTTGCACACTGTCAGTGTGTAATTCTATTTTTTCGGAACCGTTATCATCAATATTTGCAATGGTTTCGGGGGAACAACCGGTATTTTTGGCATTTGTTGTTTTATCAAAACCTTTTAATTGCAAGTCTTTTGGCGTATTTTCATTGGTATTTTTTTCTTGATTTTCAGCTATTGATTGCAAATCATTTTGCGAAAAATCTTGAGTTAATTCAGACATAAAACTCCTTCCTTATTTTTTAAATTTTTAGAGCAAATTTTTTATGCCGTTCAAAACATTTACGGCATTTTGTTGTTGAATTTTTTGGGTTAATTTTTCCTTTTCCTTGTCATATTTTGCAAGTGCAACAAGGGCAAAACAGAACTTTTTCGGAGTAGAAAGCCAAAATTCGTCTTCCGACCAATTAAGAATTTTTTTAGCAGCGGAATAAGCGGATTCAAAATCGTAAAACTCCGTTGCGACGGGATTTATCGAGGCTTTCGGATTAATGTATTTCATATCTTTGTTGAATTTTTGCAAATCGGGAAGAAGATTTTTGAAATGCGTTTTCAAAGTTGCAAGATTATCAAGCTCAATTTGCGGATTAGCAATCAAGGCACATTTAACTTTTTGCATACCGAGAGATTTATGATGTTTGTAAACGCTTGTCGCAACAAGGTTTATCATATTTCTTGCAGACAGAGAATTTTTAAAAACGAAATCTTCATAAATTTTGTAAAAACCCATGCCCGTAACAGTTTCGAGGATATCGATACTTTTATGGTCAAATTCGCATTGAAAAAAGGTCTTGTTTATTTCGACAAGACAGGCGAAATCATTGATATTATTCATTTTACGAACCACCAATCATATATCTTAAATTAGCATTGTTATATTTAATGTTATCTGCAGTGATATTTGCGATAAGATTTTTGTTGTCGAGCAGATATTTTTGAACATCTTTTGAGTCCCAGGCTTTTACGTTGAAGTTGTTGACGACGACGTTTTGTCCGTTTTGACCGCTGTTGAAATCGGAATTTTCGGCAGGACTTAAAACTCTTTCACCGCCTTTTAAAACTGCAAGATATTCGGAAGTTCCCGGGAGAGCATAGCCGCCGCCTGTTCCCGAGGGAACAACACCGCCCGAATGCCTTGTGTAGAGTGATGATGACGAAAAAACTCCAAGGAAAGATTTTATCAATCCGAAAATATTAAAACCGCCCGAAGTATCGGAATTTTGGGAAGCGAGTGAGGTTGAAAACATTTCACTCGCAGAGGAACTGACAATTTTGTCGCTTATGGCTTTTGCAATGGTTTTGATAAAATAGTTTTTCAAATCATCAAGCATATTTTTCATCGTATCGCTGAAAGTTTCGGATTTTTGGGTAATTTTATCAAATGCAGAAGTGAAAATATTTTGAAATTCAGTCGTGTCCAAACCAAGCTGCTCCAGCAGAGGAAGTGTTTCTTCGTAAGCCGCCGTAAGGTTTTTGACGTTATTTTCATTACTGTTTAAATTTTCCGAAAGCGAATTTTTCAACTCTTTATACTTTTCGGTTTGAACAGTCATTTCCTTAATTTTATCGATTTCTTTTTGGTATGGGGAAGTATCAGCGGCAATTTCACCGAGATTTACAACCGATTTGGAAAACTGATTTAATTCGGGAAGCAAAGATTTCAAATTTTTTGCAAAATCAGAAAAATTTTTATTTACATTTTTCATGAAATCATTGTTATTCATAAAATCCTTTCTAAAAAATTACAGATATCTTTTGACAAAATGCGACTCGTAAAACGTAATAGCATAGCGTGTTTCGTCCATTGTGTCGTCATTTTCTTTCAGCGGAACATCATCTTTTGCCGAAAGTTTTTCATCTTCTGACGGATAGCGGTATGAAGCAAATTCACGCAGAGTATTTTTGCATCTTTCGGAGTTAATAATCAGACAATCGTAATTGATTATACTCCGCAAAACGCTTATGCTGTCTTGGAGTTTAGGTTTTTCTTCATAGATAAGCATATTCGGAAGTGCTTGACGGAGCTTGTGATTTTGTTCGGGACGGGCATTATCGGCATTCAGAAAACGAAAATACCTTCCGTATTCCTGTTGTTTTGAACAAATCCATTTAATCACATCATTTTCGTTCAAATGCGAACCGTAAAGCTCGTCAATTTTGTAATAAACTTTGTTTTTCGTAATTCCGTAAAGTCCGCACGATAACGGGTGATTCCAACCCCAATCAAGCCCCAAAAAGTATTCAATAAATTCATAGTTGTTAATTTTTTCCAAAATTTCATCATGCAGACAAGTATGCTTGAGAGGGGTGAAAGTGTCGTAAACCAAACCGTCGGCAATTATCCATAAACCCTTGATTTTTCGGGCTTCAAAAACACCTTTGTAAAGTTTTTTTTGATTTTCGATAAAGGTTTTACTTAAATTGGCATTGTCATTCATTGTAAAATGGAAATAATCGAAAACGCTTTTAACTTCGGGATTTCCGTCGAGGAAGGGCTTAATTTTTTCTTTATAAAGCCAATGGTTGGGACTTTCGGGATTACTGTCCGCAATCAGACGGGCATTTTCGGGAGTAAGCCTGCTGAGAGCCATATTATAAAAGGAGTAGTGGTGTTTCGGCAATTCGTTTGCGTACCAGAAATCCCAAGTCCCGCCTTGAATAGCGGCATCACTGTCGGATTTTCCGCCGCCCGTGACAAAGCAGTTGTAGGTTTTACCCCAAAGTTTTATATCAAGTTCACCAGTTTGAGAATTATATTTACAATCAGCACCGTGATAATTTTTCAAATAGGGAATAAGTTCAATGAGAACATTGTTTCTGACTGTGTTTTTTGAAAATCCCGAAAAAACTTTGAGATAATCATTTCCTATAAAAGAAAACATTTGTGGGATTTTGTAGATAATGGAAAGAGTTTTTCCCGAGCGGGCAGCACCGTCACAAAGTGTAAAAAACTTCATATTTTCGGGCTTTTTGCTCAAAAAAAGCTTATGTTTCTTCCCGTATTTTGATTTAGTCCAATCAATCGGCATAAAAACCTCGTAAATGTGAGAAATATTATATTTTATGTCCTTGCAAAATGAGAAAAAATGTCATTGCGAAAGACTTTGCCTCGTGATAACCGTCATTGCGAGGAAAACATAGTTTTCCGTGGCAATCCATTCAGAATATTTCAAAATTAAAACCAAAACTTGTGAATAAAAGCAGATTAACTAAACTGAGAGGCAACTTGTTGCCCGTGGCAATCCTGAAAATAATAAACAAAACGAAGTTTTGTCTATGAGTGAAACGAATTCAGCCCCCACGGCAGTGGTCGTGTCTTTTCTTTTTCTGGGGGTACACGTTCTTTTTCTTTTCTCATCGAAAAAGAAAAGAAAAAGAATGGGTACAAAGAAAAGCAAATATTTATAAAATATAAAAAATCACTGGATCACCACGTCGCTCACTGTTTTAAATTTACTTCGCTCCTCGTGATGACATATCACGTTGCAGTCCGTAGGTTGGGTTTCAACCCAACAGAAAAACTTCTTGCCCGTGGCAATCCTGAAAAACACGTCATTGCGAGAGGCTTTGCCACGTGATGACATACAACGTCGCAGTCATTATGAAAAGTTTTCATCTTTTCTAAAGAAATTAGAAACGTCTTTAACGTCCGAAATTAATTCCTTAATATCCGCAACTATTTCACGGAATTTCATCATTTTCGCTTCGTCTGTAATAATTTCTTTGATAAAATTCAAAATCTCAACAAATTTTGTCATTCTAAAAATCCTTTCATTAATTTTTTAAATTCCTCATCTACCCTAAAACAGTTTACAAGCCTGTAAACCGCTGTCGTTTTGCCTCTGCATTTCCGCCTGTATTGACGGGTTTCTTTAACCCGAAATTTTGCAAATTCCGAACGTGAAGTTTTGACCAAAAACGTCGAATACGGCATTTTAAACATCTTCGCTGCTTCTCGATATGTCAAAACTTCCATTTTTATATCCTTTCCAAAGTTCGCAAACATCTTTTTTGCCGACGAATTCGCAACATTTATCGCTTTTATCGTTGCAACAAACCTCTTTGTATTCAAATTGGCAATTTGTACAATTTTTAGTATTCAATTTCAATTTCCTCAAGCTCTGCAAGAGTTTCAGCTTGTTCGATTTGGGTTTTGAACGCAATATATTTTTCTTGCCAAATCGTGTTTTTATATTCCGCAATCAAACCGCCCAAAGTGCCGAAATCTTCCACCGTAAGCTCTACCGCCAAATCATCTTTTGAAAGCCAAGAATACGTTTCAAGTCCGCTTGCCTGCATCAAAAGCATTGTTGCGGTCAAATCACCCACCGTTTGTGCGTTTGTTTCAAACTGTGCATTTTTAAACACAACATGCCCGTTTTCGACGGCTTGTTTAGCTTTGATTGTATTTTCGGCTTGTTTTTCGGTTTTTTTAGCCTGCAAAGCCTCTGTTTCCGTGACGAAAGCACCATTTAAAAGAATATAATTTTCGTCTGTTTCGACAATTTCGGTAAAAGGCATACAAACCTTAATTTCTTCGAGTTCGTCTTGAGTTGCGACCGCATAAGCGATTAAATCATTTTGTTTAATTAAGTACATCAGATAGCCCCCTCATCTGCATAACATCTGAACCAACGTGGAGTTGATATTTCGTAGTAAATTTGAATAACATCGCCTTCTTGGCAAGGGATACAAACACTTGCGGCATTTCCTGCTTGATTGGCGACTGCGTCCCAAAAACCTGTTCTTGAGTTGTTGTAAATTTGCAGAGAATTGCAGGCAAGAGCCGCTAATTGTATATATCCGTTATATGGAGCCGTTACTGCTCCGCCTGAAGCAGTCGTTGGCAAATCCGTAATTTTTCCCGACGGCTTTCCAAGCGGACTTCTCATATTTGCGTTATAACCGTTTTGGTTATAGGGAAAAGTTTTAAAAGAAGAAACAACACCGTTTGAAACAATTATTTCGCCAAGCGGAATTTTGTCATAACTTTCCCAAGAAGAACCGTTATATTTTAAGACAGAAAAAGGTTCCAAAGC
This sequence comes from uncultured Candidatus Melainabacteria bacterium, assembly GCA_934754505.1. Lineage (GTDB taxonomy): Bacteria > Cyanobacteriota > Vampirovibrionia > Gastranaerophilales > Gastranaerophilaceae > RUG841. Next base: position 34,132 of record CAKVIE010000012.1, on the reverse strand, counting down.
AGTATTAATCCAAACATCACCTGCATTTGCAGCAGGAGAGAGTGCTTGTCTGTAAATTGTGTTTTTAATAAGTTCGGAACTTCCGTCAGCTCCGACAAATTTGTGATATGTGCCGTCGGTCAAATACTGAGAATCATCAGAATTTAATCCGTTTACAACAAATTGTTCTCCTAATAAATCAGTTATTTGCAAGGCAGGATAACTGCCACCAATTTTGTAATTTATGTAAGTTTGTCCTGAAAAAGTCAAAGACAAAAAACCTGCAGAACCATAATACGAAGCAGAAAGATCAGCACCTCCGCCTTTTCCATACCCGTTCAAAACGCTTGCTCCGCCTACACTTGCAGCATTTAAAGCACCGCTTCCCGAATTTCCGTTTACATTCAAAGACGAACTTTCAACGGACGTTGAAATCGACATGACACCGCCTGCCGAACCTGTTTGATTACCCCAAGTTGCATAAGCACCTGCTGCACCGCCACCTGCAGAAATTACTCCAACTATTTCGGTATTTCCGCCTGCACCGCCGTAACCGCCGTTACCCGCAGGAGCACCGCCTGCACCAACGTAAGCGGTATAAGTTCCTGCCGCAATATAGATTTTTCCGACAAAACCTGCCCCTGAGCCGCCCGATGCGGTATGTCTTATTCCGTAAACATCGTAACCCCAAGCACCGCCAGCTCCGCCGCCTATTGCAACAACATCATAAATTCCGCTTGTCGGAATATTTACCGTATAAGTTCCTGCTGTTGCAAAAACCAAATTCGTACTTAATTCAGATTCTATTAAATCAGCATCGCCTTTTATATTTACATTACCGCTATTTATACAAAAAACATTTGTTTTTGCGGGAAGATTGTTATATTTCAAATGCATTAAACAATCATTAAGCACATCGGGATTATACGCCGAAATTTGAGCTTCCGTCGGATTATCCGTCCAGTTATATTTTTCTGACATTTTTTCTCCTTAAAATTTTAATAACCAAAAAGTTGTACATCAATTTTGCCGGTAGTTTTAGCCCCGTCATTTGAAATCGCATAAATTTTTGCAGATGACGGAGTTTTATTTGCGGTTGAAGCATAGGAATATATCGAATCCGTAACCGTCGCAACAATTCCGGGGGTTGCATAAAATCCGACTTCCGAATAATTCAAATCGTAACCGTTTTGGGCATCTGTTACTACAATCGAATAAGTTGCCGTCTTATCTGGAACATCAATCGTCAAAATCATATTTTTCAGATAACAAAGACTGTTTGTGTCATCATCTCGAATAAGATTAATTTTTACCTGATAGTATCTAAATGTATATTCACCTTTTATAAAGGTTTTAAACTCTTTAGTTGCAAGGCTTTCCAAACTATCTGCGAATTTAAAGAATATTTCTGCCTTACCTTTATTTTCGTAAGTCATTGAAACCGTGCTTGTGAAACTTTTACCCAAATCAAAAATTTCGCTTTCAAAACTTCCGTCAGAATAAAGAGCCGAACCCCAAAGACCTTGAGAAGTATATTCTTCAAGCTCAACATCATTCCACATTCCCAAAAGTTTTTGCCATTTTTTGTTTTCAATAGCAAGTTTCAAAATACCGTGATACAAATAAGTTTTTTCAAACGAACCTTTTTGCGTGAGAACATTTTGACTTAAAACGATGTTGCTCTCAGGAATATAGTCAACCGAAATCATATCAGCCGTAGCATTTTTAGAGTAATTATATTTGTTAAACGCTTTAATTAAAAACGTATGAAGTCCGCAAGCATCAACTTCACAAGAATAAAAATTATCCGCAATTTTGGTCGAAATGACTTTCGCTGTCTGCCAATCCGTACCCTGACGAATTTCATAAGTCACATTTTCGATTTTGTTCCAAATAAAATTAAACTCCGCACCCGATTGAACAACATTGAAATTCGTAACATCAGGCGGATAAACATATAAATCATTCAGCTTGGAAACAATCATTCTCGGCTCTAAACTGCCCAAAGTATCTGCATAAAGCCTTTCATCATAAGTTTGCCAATTAACGGTATAAGTACCTGCCCCGTCGTCGGTTATTTGAGTAACTTTGACCTTGTAACCGCTTATCCCCATTAAAATACTGTCAAATTTTATAACATCACCGACTTCCAAATCGAAAGCCCGATAATCTGTATCAAAACTTCCGTAATAAGGCTGTAAAACCTTGCTGTTTGAATAATACCAAGCCAATCTGCTCGCTTGATTAAAATTCGTACAAGAATAAATTTCAATGGTATTTTCCGTCGGCATGCCCGTCCTGTATTCGGGAATTTCGGCAAAGGCTTCAACTTTTTGCCATTCGTGGTCTGGCGAGATATAAACACATTTTAGTATATCGAAATGTTCTTCACTCGGGACAGCTTTAAAAACCTCGTTTGAAATATCATCAGATTTAAAAACTTTTGAAATCGGCTCGGCTTTGTCAATTTTGAATTGAAGAAGTCCGTTTTTGAAAAACAAACCGCCTCGGCAACAGCGGTAAATTTCGTCCAATAATGTTCTGACAGACATTTGAGCATCAAAAATCATATTAAACGTAAATCTCGGCTTGCCGTAAACCAAAGCATCACAATACGCTGCCGCTTCTAAAAAGCTGTTCATATCGAAAATACTTGTCATCAAAGAATCATCAACTTCGGAATTATCATTCAACGCAAGCCCTAAACCGTTATAAGAGGTTAAAAAATCAAGCAAAATCCAAGCAGGGTTTTCACTGTATTGAACACTGTATGCAGTCGGAGTCGAATAAACTCGGACTTTTTTGCCTTTAACTACCGCCGTAAGATTGTAATTTGACGAAACTTTTTCATCATTGAACACCGTCAAACCGAGATATGCAACATTTTTCAGCGAACCTACTCTTGAGGCTTTATCCTCTTGAGAAGCACCATAAACAACGGTAGCAATCGTTTGAGTTGAAGTGCCGAAAAACTTTTCAATTTTCGAGCCTGCAATCTGCTCTATCGGAATATCATTTACTCTGATGTCAGTAAAATCAGTAATTTCGCCCTCTGAAAAAGCTATTACCTTTTGAGAAAATCTTTCCTGCGAATTTTGCCAAATCAAATTACCCGCTGTTTTGACCGTTCCATAGATTATAGGCAAAGGCAAATCAGGGTTTGTCTGTGTATATTTTGCACTTTGGTAAGTCGGAGAGCCGCTCATGCCCGTTCTTGAGGAGCTTTTGGTCATTAAGAAGCCTGCAGCCGCCATAATGCCGCCATAGACAAATTTCGAAACCAAAGATTTAGAAACCCCGGAGGCGACGCCTTTTATGGCATTAAAAGCACCTTTTACGAGGGTTGAGCCCACCGAAAATAAAACCGATGAAATTGACATTGAGAACCTCTAATTATTTACACGAAAAACCTTGTATTCTTTGAACATTTTGAGCCTGCCGATTTGCAAACCGTGACCTCTGAAAACGTGGATTATTTTTCCAAATTCCCAAAATATCGCAACGTGGAGTTCATCACGGAACCTTGTTACGATAATATCGCCCGTTTCATATCTGTCATTTATGTCAATTTCGGTGCAATTTTCACGAATTTTCGCACAACCCCACCAGTAATTTTTATCATCATCATTTGACCGCATTTTATATTTCGGTTTGTCGGGGTATAGAAATTGAACAGGATAAAAACAACCTTGATAAGTGCCGTCCTCATTGAACATTTCATAAGGACGACCGATTTGTTCAAGCAATTCTTCAATTTTTCTCATAAAAAAACCTCTATACTTTTATTACCGTTTCCAAAACACAGCTCGGAAAACCTCGAAAATTCAAGGTGTTACCGAGTTGCTGACATCTTGAAAATGTTCTGTCACAGCTTTTTTCACTGCCTGTGTAACCGCAGCGGCAATCCTTAAACCGTCTGACTTGACAAGTCGGACGATATTTTATTACGGGAGCTAATTTGTCATAGCCACCAAGTTCAGATTCTATGTTCATTTCAGCTTTTTCAAAATCCAAACTGACGTTATTGCATCTTCCGCTGTACAAAACTTTTTGCACACCCGAAATCAGCTCATTTGTATTCACATTGAGAAAAACCAATGTTAAAACCGCAAAAGCACCTGTTATGACATCACCACGATTTGCAATAATACCGCTTATGGCAAGACTTACGTTTGAAAGCTCAATATCAAGCTTGTTGACAGCAGAATTATCGTCATTTGTAATTATTCCGTGATTTAAAGGTGCTCCGAGATAAGTTTCGCCGTTGTATTCAATGCTTTCGAGAGTTTCGTTGTCAAGAATATAAACAGAACCGCCTTCAAGCTCGATTTTAAGCAGTTTTCTCGGAATAATTTCGTCTTTTTCAACTTCACTCAAAGGATTTTCGTTTTTGAAAACCTCTTTTATATCAATGGTGAATTCACTGTATCCGTAATCGTAAATGTCAAAATTAAGTTCATCAGTGTCAAAGCGAACATTATAAGTTTTTCCGTCACCGCCTCGGTCTTTTGCCCAAACCCAGTCAAAGGAGCGAAATCTGCCACGTTTTGCAGTGAAAAAATCCTCGATTTTTTTGCGATTTTCAGCATTTTTTTGAAAATGCAGACTCCATTTTCGTTTTGGTTTAGACCAATAATTTTTGACATTATCTTGAGCGGAAAATATTCTATCTTCAATTTCACCAAATTCAAGTGAATAGTCACATTCGGCGGAGTGCCAAAAATCGAAGTCGGATACGGAAGATATTTCACTGTCATCAATAGTTACGAGTTTAATTTCACTTTCGGAAAAACCGTAATCATAGATATTTTGCTTAAAAGAGTCCTCATCAAAACGGCAGATGTAAGTTTTATCGTTACCGCCTTTTGATTTGTCCCATTTGAAAAGGAATTTACCTTCTTTTCCGCAAACATTGATGTAAAAATTTTCGAGGGTTTGACGTCCGTTGAAATTTTTGTCGAATTTCAAGGTAAAAGTTCTTTTCGGATAAGTCCAAACGGGGTAACGTTGTTCGCCGCCCGTGTGCTTTTCGTTGATTTTGGTTTGAAATTGAACGGCAGAAGTATATGCCGCCTGATATTCAATATCGAAAACAGGTTTAGTCATTTTTACCTCATTGCTAACTTGATTTGAATAGTGAAAAAATTATAAAATTGGTAATTTACGGGATTAAATTAAAGTTTTATTTTTCAAATGTCATTGCGAGGAAAACGTAGTTTTCCGTGGCAATCCAGAAAAACATATTTTTTAATTTTAGTCCGTAGGTTGGGTTTCAACCCAACAGAAACTAATATTTACAAAATACAAACAAACGCAACATTTCTTTGACCGCAAAAAACATTGCACAAAGAAACCCTCTCGCTGATTTTCGCTCGTTATTTGTTTGTAATTTCTCGTTTGCTAAAATTTCAAAACTCGGACTTTGTCCTCAAACATTGAAAATTTTTAACGCAAACTTCGAAAACAACAAATACTCTCTCCAATATGCTCGATTTATTTTTTTATAAATTATCTGTAATTTTACTGGATCACCACGTCGCTCACCGCTCCTCGTGATGACGACTTTATTTTCAAATGTCATTGCGAGGAAATCGTGCAAATACTCTCAAATAAAGACAGATTAGCTAAACTGAAAGGCAACTTGTTGCCCGTGGCAATCCATTCAGAATACTTCAAAATTAAAGCAAATATTTTAATCTTCCTCATCGTCAGCCATTTTTTCGAGGCTTGCGAGGTAGGCTTTTTGGATTTCAAGCGGAAACATACCATCATTTTTCGCTTCTTTTGAACTGCTGCTCATTGCTTTTCTTTCTTCCGGTGTTGCAAGAATTTTATAAAGTGCAATTTGCAAAGTCGGAGTTGTGCTTTCATACCATTTTGCACGCAATTTTTGTTTTATCAATGAACGGTTATTTTCAATAGCTTCCTTAACAGCTTCGGATTTATCAAGTCCGTAAACGTAAAAAGTACTTTTGGAAAACGGCAAAAGTGCTATCAAATCATTTATGAATAAAAGTTTATATTCCGAAATCAAATTCAAACAGTCATCAACCAAAGTTTTATATTGAGCTTTTGTAACAGGTAACTTTTTCTTTTTTTCAGGCATAAATTCCTCAAATCTTTGAATAATAGGTAACAACCTCGCCCATCAATTCGGCTTTGTTGTTAAAATTTTTCTTTAGCTGCAAATAAATCGGCTGATTGTGACTGTCAAAGCGGTTTGTTTTTTTGAAACAGCCATAATAATAATTTTCGTTTGATTTTGTACCGCAGGCATTTGCGTTGAGGTGCTTTTCTCTTTGCATAACAGCTTTTTCAAAAGCTCGCAACGCTTTAACACCACGTTTTTCTTTTATAAAAATCTCGTAATTTTTATCCTGTTCGATTAACCTCGAAACCCTTGTACCGCAATTCGGACAATGACCAAATTCAAGACATCTGTAAAGTTTATCCCTTTTTGGCAACATAATTTTTTCGGCAGCATAAAACTGTCTGCCACAACATAACAACACTATAACCCCTCCTTCATAAATTGTTTGTCAGTTGTCACGCCTGTTTAGGACTTATGTGAAACTTAAAAACCAAAGGCTGATTTCAATATAACAGGCTTTTTTCAAATCTGCAACTTGAGGTGTATAACAAATATAACAAGTGAAACAGAAAAAAGAGTTTGTAAAGAAATTGTTACATCACCGCTTTTATGGCTTTCAAGTTTTACAATAAATATAGACAAATAAAGGCTTTCAAGACTTTTCAAAAGCAGAAACCTTTTACGGGACAAAAAATGAACTTTTTGAAAAATTCCTCGTTATATAAAATGAAAGAGGCAATATATGAAAGAAAAATGTAATAAATACGAGGCATATTTTACCTTTGCAAGCAAAGAAGATTTTGAAAAGCATCTTCAAGAATGCCCTGATTGCCAAGCAATTCGGGAGCAAGAATGTAAGCTTTCCTCATTGATAAAAGATTCGGCGAAAATCTATAAATCAATGAAGGCTGAAAAAAGCAAAAAATCTTTTATAAAAAAAGCAGTATGTATTTTAAGCTTCTTCATATTTTTCGGCACATATTCCTGTTTTCAAATTCACAATCAGGTCAATACCACAATAACAATGACTTCGACGGAAACCGAAACTTCGATTATAGAGGAACAAGGACTTCCTGTTGATGAATACGGATTTTTCGCTTACGAATAGAGGATTTTTCATTGAAAAATATCATAGCCGGCTATAAAAACAATATAAAAACCATTATTCAAAATATTACCGGTAAACAAAACGAAGATTTGGAGCAGGAAATATACCTGAAGACATGGAAAAACCTTGACAAATACAAGGAACAAGGCAAATTCAAACAATGGATTAGCACTGTTGCTGCAAATATTTGCCGAGATTACTTAAAATCTTCTTATTGCAAGCATTTCGCCAATTCCGTATCGACAGATGAAATGTATGACCTGAAAGAAAACAAAGTCAGTCTTGAAGATTATGTAGAACAAAAACAACGCAGAAAACAAGTCGCAGAAGCAATTTTATCCTTGAAGCCAAAACTTCAGGAAGCAATTGTAATGTACGAAATTGACGGGCTTTCATACGATGAAATTGCCCAAAAAATCAACTGCCCGACAGGCACAGTAAAATCAAGAATTTTCAAGGCAAGACAAGAGCTTTCCATTTTATTAAAAGATTTATTATAGAAAGGATTACACATGAAAAAAACAGCCTTTATGTCAGCATTACTCGCAATTTCGCTCCTTTGCAGCACAAATTTTGCAACAGCAGCAGAAAAAAGCGTTACAAAAGACATTAAAACACCACCGCCGGCATGTCACGAACGCCCAAAATTATACGATAAAAACGGCAATGAGCTTAAAACTCCGCCCAAACCCGGAGAAAAAGTTTACAACAAAAACGGAAAAGAATTACCTCCTCTGAAATTCAAACATCACCCGCCAAAAGGCCCTGATTTGAATTTGACCGAAGAACAAAAAGCAAAAGCCGATAAAATTCGTGAAGCATCAATGAAAAAACTTGAACCGCTTCGCAAACAACGTCATGAAATCAAAAAACAACTTAAAGCAATAAAAGAAAACACAAGTCTTACAGAAGAACAGAAAAAAGCTAAAGCTGAACCGCTTTTGAAGAAAAAGAAAGCACTTCACGAACAGGCAGACAAAATCCGTCAAAACGACATGGCTCAATTTGAAAAGATTTTGACCCCTGAACAAAAGAAAACACTTGATGAGTTCAAAAAAACTCACAAACCGCCAAAACATCACCACGAAGGCAGACCACCCATGCCCGAAAGAGATTAAATTTTTGAAAAAACAGAAATAAAAAAGCTCCCCGTATTGTTTTCGGGGGGCTTTTTATTTTGAAAAAAACAGATTGAAATTTAGCGAACAAGAAATTACAAACAAATAACGAGCGGAAATCAGCGAGAGAGTTTCTTTGTGTTTCTTTGCGGTCAAAGAAATGTTGCGTTAGTTTGTATTTTATAAATATTAGTTTTTCTTATGGATTGCCACGAGGCAAAGCCTCTCGCAATGACGTATTTTTATGGTGCGTCATCACGAGCGAGGTTTTTCGCAATGACATCGAAAAAAAAGTCGTCATCACGAGGAGCGGAAAAGTCAAGACAGCGGAGCGACGTGGTGATCCAGTGATTTTGCGAAATATTTATAAGTATATGTATAAAATTAAAAAAAATAGGTTTTTAGTCTGGATTGCCACGAGGCAAAGCCTCTCGCAATGACATCGGAAAAGGAAGTCGTCATCACGAGCGAAGCGTGGTGATCCAGTGAAATTACAGATAATTTATAAAAAAATAAATCGAGCATATTGGAGCGAGTATTTGTTGTTTTTGAAGTTTGCGTTAAAAAATTTCAATGTTTGAAGACAAAGTCCGAGTTTTGAAATTTTAGCAAACAAGAAATTACAAACAAATAACGAGCGGAAATCAGCGAGAGAGTTTCTTTGTGCAACGTTTCTTTGCGGTCAAAGAAATGTTGCGGTAGTTTGTATTTTGTAAATATTAGTTTCTGTTGGGTTTAAACCCAACCTACGAACTTTATCTTTTGTCATGGCATCAAGAAATTAAAGTTTATCAAGGTCTAAATAAACATTATTTCAAAATATTTTTTATTTCTTCTAAAAACGCATTTGCAGGTTTTGTAAATATTGGATAGCGTTTCCAAACTAAAGCATACTTTGTGGCAAGTTTGGGTTTTAGTGGAATAAAACATACATTTTCATTCAGGCTTTTTTCAATCAAATCTTTCGTTGTCAAAAAATACCCCAAACCGCTTTCTACGAACGAAATTGGACTACCCTGCACAACATTATAAGATGCTACAATATTCAAATCTTCCAAATTTATATCAGCCCACTTTGCAATAACACGTTGTAATCCAATTCTTCTATGCAAAATTAGCGGTAAGGATTTTAAGTTTTCTTTTGTTATAAACTGTTGTTTTGCCAATTTACAATCAGAGGACATTAATATTCCCCACTCTGAACCGTCCGGTAAGGATATGTAGTCATATTTCACACTATCAACAGGCTCCAGTAAGATCGCAAAATCTAAACTTCCATGTTCAAGTCTTTCACATACATCTTCGGCATCACCACTATAAAAATTAAACTTAACACCATTATATTTTTTTACTAAATTAGATGCAGTTTTTAACATTGTTTTTGCAGGATTTCCGCCAATAGAAATTTCTCCTTCAATATTGCTTAAATCTGAACCGATTTCTCTTTCTGTTTTTTCAAGCAAAGAAACAATTTCTTCGGCTCTTTTTCGCAAAATAACACCTTCTTCTGTTAGAGTTATTTTTCTTTTTCCTCTAACCAAAAGTTTTTTACCCAATTCCTTTTCAAGCTCTATCAATTGTTTTGATAGTGATGGTTGAGAAATATATAATTTTTCAGCTGCTCGTGTGATATTTTCTTCTCTTGCTACTGCTAAAAAATATTTTAATAAGCGAATATCCATAATACACCTAACTTCTTTCACCATAATTATAACAAAACAAACTATTCGTTCAAGCTATAATAAACGATAGATTATTTATATTGGTTATTATTGTAAAAATATTTTATAATAAGAATAAGATGATAAAAAATATATAATGAAGCATAAATGGTTAAAAACCAAGGAGGCTCAAACATGATTAAAAACTTAAACTCTACAATCAGATTGAATAACGGAGTAGAAATTCCCCCAATAGGATTTGGGGTATTTCGGATGGAAAATTTAGAAGAATGCGAAAAAGCAACGATAGAAGCAATTAAAGCCGGATACAGGTTGATTGATACAGCTGCGGCTTATAAGAACGAAGAAGCTGTCGGTCGTGCTATCAAGAACTGCGGAATTCCTCGTGATGAATTATTTATTACAACTAAATTATGGATAACTGATACGAGTTACGAAGGAGCCAAAAGAGGTTTTGAAAAATCCTTATCTAAATTAGGGTTGGATTATTTGGATTTATATTTAATCCATCAACCATATAACGATTATTATGGAGCTTGGAGAGCATTAGAAGAACTTTACGAAGAAGGAAAAGTCAGAGCAATAGGAATTGATAATTTTACCCAAGATAGAACTGCTGATTTTATTTTCTTTAATAAAATAAAACCAATGGTAAATTTGGTTGAGTGCAACGCATTTTTCCAACGAGAAGATGAAAAGAAATATTTGGATAGCGAAAATATTTTAATGCAAGCTTGGTCGCCACTCGCAGCAGGGCAATCAAGACTTTTTGAAAATGAAACATTGTTGCAAATTGCACATAATCATAACAAAACAGTTGCACAAATAGTTCTTCGATGGTTAGTTCAAAGAGGAATTGTACCTATTGTAAAATCTTCAAATCCGGTAAGAATGAAAGAAAATTTGGATATTTTTGATTTTGAAATTTCACAATATGAAATGGATGAAATCAAAAAATTGGACACCGGTAGAACTTGTTTTATTCCAAGAAATACAGGAGAAATTGTAAAAGATTTTCTTGAACGTGCGATGGAATACAATGTTTAATTAAGGAGAAAAATTTATGAAATACAGAAAACTAAGAAATATAGAAGTATCTGAAATCGGTATGGGTTGTATGGGATTTAGTCATGGATATGGCGAAATTCCATCAGAAGAAAACTCTATACAACTAATAAGAAAAGCCTATGATTTAGGCTGTACCTTGTTTGATACGGCAGAAGCCTATGGACCTTTTGTTAATGAAGAACTTGTTGGAAAAGCTGTTAAACCTTTCAGAGATAAAATTATTTTAACAACAAAATTTGTTCCAGTATTCCAGAAAGGTCAAGAAATTCCTGAAGGAAAACTTTCTAAAAAAGGAGTTACTAATGCATTAAACGATTCTTTAAAAAGACTTCAAACAGATTATATTGATATATACTACGAACATAGGGTTCCCCTAGATAGCGATGTAGAAGAAGTCGCAAGTTGGATGGGAGAATTTATAAAAGAAGGTAAAATAAGAGCTTGGGGACAATCACAATCGACAGTTGAACAGATAAAAAAAGCTCACGCAGTTACACCATTATCAGCAATACAATCAGAATATTCTATGATGGAAAGAATATTTGAAAAAGACGTCATTCCTTTATGCAAAGAATTAAATATAGGATTTGTAGCTTTTTCTCCAATGGCAAGCGGATTCTTAAGCGGAAAGTACAATAAAAATACCCAATACAAAGGAGATGATGTAAGACGAGTTATTACAAGATTTGCTCCGGAAAATATTGAGAAAAATCAACCGCTATTGGACTTATTGAAAGAAGTTTCAACTCAAAAAAATGCAACACCTGCTCAAATTTCTCTTGCATGGATGTTACACAAATACCCACATGTTGTACCTATCCCAGGAATGAGAAAAAATGAAAGAGTTATTGAAAATCTAGGTGCTTCAAATATTAAATTAACAGAAGAAGAGTTTATAAAAATTGAAAAAGAATTAGAAAAAATAAAAATTTGGGGCAATAGAACAGATAAAGATATTGCTAAGTTAGGAACTGTCAAATCTCAAGAAACCAAAGACTTGAAATAAAAAACTTATAATGAAATATTATAAAACTTGACAATCAAAAGTTTTAAGTGAAGTTAATCTTGCACTTTCAGATGCAAATGAGAACACCAATTCCGATCTTTGGCAACAACACTTAACATTCTAACGCAATCAGAGATTGCTGGAATGTTAGTATTTTGCATTCGTCCTTCTAAGGCTCGATTTAATCTTGCCAAGAATGACCTATGTCTGTTTTGAATCAATTAAAATTTTTTATGCCACAGGAATTTTGAAAAAAAATTTTTCCTAATTTTTCGGCACTCTCTCGGAGCAAAATTTCAAAATGGACTACCCGAAATAATCAAACCATTCGTAACGAGTCTTAAATATGCCCTTAAATTAGTAATCACACGCATTTGAAACATTTTGCCCAAAATAATCACACCATCCGTTAGTCCGCAAAATGAGTATTTTGGAGTAGTTTGAATTACGAATGGTAGTATTATTTCCTACCCCTCAAACGCCCTATTTAAGCCAAAAGCCCTAAAAAATCGCACCATCTGTAATAATCAAAGCACTCAATAAATTACACTTCCCATAAAATAACATAAAATTGAAAATTTCAATTTTATGTGTCAGACATTTCAAATTTAAGTGTCTAGTTATAACAATAAAAAGCAACAAAAAAGCCTTTGAGAATTCTCAAAGGCTTTTTTAAATAAATGGTTGCGGGGGTGGGATTTGAACCACACGACCTCCGGGTTATGAGCCCGACGAGCTACCAGGCTGCTCTACCCCGCGATACTTCTCGTCTTTTTCTCTGAAAAATTTACTTCCGTAAATCCCTCATACTTCCATTATGAACGCTAAAAATCAAAAATCAACCCCCATGTTTTTATCAAACACCATCACCGAAATAAAAATTTTTCGGTCATTATCTCTTTTTCCTTAATATCTCTCTAATTTCCAACCGGCTCAAAATTTAAACTCGGTTCTTGAACTTTCGGCATTGGCGGTATCGGCGGCTCAACAGATGCAGGTGCCTTTTTAACCTCCTTGACTTCCTTTATCGGTTCATGCTGCGGATTTGCTGCCTGCTTTTCTATAGGTTTATCTTCCGCTGCCTTATCCTGTTCAGGTGTTTCTTCCGCTTTTTCCGAATACATACCGCTATTTTCCTCGACAACAGGCGGTTCTTCCTGAACTGTTCTTTCCGGCTCTTGTGTATATGTTCTTTCATCTTCTGTCGGCAAATTAAGCTCAGGTGCTTCTCCCGTTTCCGATGGAGTAATCTGCGTTTCTACATCTATACTCCACAACAAATTGCCGAAAAATACAAGAAATATTACCAATACTCCAATCCCGACTATCGCTTTCGATGATAATTTTTTCTGCTGTTTCTCAAATTCTTCCGTTCGCTTTTCCGCTACCTGTTTGTCTAAATATTGCGTTCTTTTTTGAAGTAATTCTTTTTTATATTTTTTGTATTCCTCGTTCTCGCTTATTTCATCAAAATTGGTTTTCTGTTCTTCGGATTTATCCTCTTGTCCTAAAGCCTCAACATCTCCCGAATTTTCATCAGTTTCCGCAGTTTTATCCGTTTCTTCCGCTTCGCCATCTTTACCCGATTGATTAATACTGCCCTCGGAAGAAACTCCCGTTATTAAATCAATATTATAAACAGTTTTTACATTCCCTTCTTCAACACTGTTTTCTTTTATCTGTTGATTTTCCGAAAAATCTTGAGAGATTGTGGAATTTTCATTGTTTTCGTTATTAACATTATTTTCGTTAATCTCGTTATTTTCGACATTAACGTTATTCTCATTCAATTTCGCACCGCAATATCTGCAAAAATTTTGGTTTTCAAAATATTCTTTTCCGCAATTAGGACAAAACACGTTTTTTCTCCGTTCATCATTATTTTTCACAAAAATAATAGCATATTAAATAAAAAAATAAAACTGATTATTTGTTTATCGATTACTTTCTTATAAATAATTTTTATCGGATTTTTTCCGCAATTAAAGGTGTTAATAAATCCCAAGCCTCTTTCGTAGGATGTTCCGTTTTTGAAGAAAGATATTTTTCATCTGACAAATTTTCATCTGTCAATTCACTGGTGACATATACATTAAAACCGTTTTGTTTTAATTTTTTAATTAACAATTCTTGGAATTTTATCGGTGTATCATCATACAAAACAACAGTGAAATTAATTTTCTTATTCCATTTTTCTTCAAGTTTTTCTCTCGATTTCTTCAAATGAAGTAATGCAAAATCAGTTATTTTGTCTTGATTAAAACTGCTATTCAAATAATTTTTATACCAAAGGCATTTAATAAGCCTTACAGACGTAGAATATCTTAAAAAATTCAAAAAGTAATTATTGTAATTTGCCAACTCCAACTCTCCGTTTTTTTCTTTATAAAAAGGATTCAAATAAAAGCTGTCTATATCAAAGGCTTCTCCATACATTCTTCTGTAATGGTCGTTTATCATTACATAAATTACCTTATCTGCGGGCGGAACTTCCTTGAAAAAGCTTTCCGTTATTGTCTGCATATACATCTGCTGAAATCCGCCGCCATCTATTGCTCTATTGTAAACAGGAACTTTCAAATAATGAGAAAGTTTATAGCCAAAAACATCTGTTTTTTCTAATGAATAACCATAAGCATAAGAACACCCGAAAATCACTATCGGTTTTTTATTTTTGTACTCTACTCCGACAGGTGCCCGCCCCGAATAACCTTCTTTATCAGAGAAAAAATCAACACGACATGGTGTTAGCAATGGCGGATTTTTTATCAGAAATATATATTTGCATTTCAACGGATTTTTTAATACCGTTTTTCCAGTTTTAAGATATATTAACATGTCAGAAAGGCATATAAACAAAACAAATAATACAATATTAACAGATATTATTTTTATAAATTTCCAAAGATTTTTCATTTTTTAATGCAACTCTAACATCTAATCATAAAATTTGTACACAGAATTTTTTCAAAATAGTAATGAAATTATAACACATTTGACAAAATTTTTATATTTTTCTCAAACACGAAACGGTTTCTTCCCGCAAAGGTACAGGTAAAATTTTTTGCCTAAAAGAATATTCCGAAAAAATATTATCAATTTTTGCCCCGAATTCTATTATTCTTAATCCCCGTTTAATCAAAACTTGTGCTATTTTATCGGCAAAATCAATATCTTCCGCCAAAAACGGATACACCATGGGAATATCCTTCTCCGATAAATTTATATCAATTTTATTGTATTTATTTAATACCGCTCCAATTTCACCGAAAAATTTCAGCCTTTGCATTTTTTCTTCCCGAAAACTCTCCTCTTTTAAATAATTTTCCGTTTGAAAACTCATTCTCTTAACTTCCTGATTATCAACAGACAACTCATTTTTGACAAAATTTTCATATTCTGAAGTATCTGCAATTCTGTCTTTATCTCGCTCCAAAATTAATTCTTTATGCTCCTTGCAAAACAAAATTCCGCCGTCATTAACTTTTAAAAATTTTCTCGGAGAATAAAAAGCTCCAAATCCCCTCGGTTCGGCAAAAAAAGCATGAGCGTTATCACTGATTAAATTCTTATACTTCAAAGCAAGTAAGGCATTTTGTCTGTCACAAATTCCAAAATAATTCGGATACAAAATAAATTCGTCCTCTTGAAAATCTTTTGCAGGCAAAAAATCCTTATTTATATGATAAAAATTTATTTTGACATTTTCTCGCCTTAATTCCTGCCAAATTACGGGGCAAATGTAATACGGAATGCTGATTTCTCTGATACCAAAAACTCTCGTCAAATACCTTAAACAATTTCTGGCTGAATTCAATAATATCTTTTTTGAATATTTTTCCATTTAAAAATGTAACTTCCTTTTTCCTCAAAAAAAAAACCGTGACGAAAAACATCACGGCTTAAAATTTATTTATTTTTTTCTTTTGCAAGTTTGGAAACGTCATCAATAACCCTTGTCATAACTTCTTCCCAGCCGTTGTTTTTCTTTGCTCGGTAAATTTTTATCGAAGTGTACCAGCCTGAATCGTTTTCTCTTATCGCAAACCATCTGTAATCCGTATAATAATTGAATAATCCGAATGTCTTTAACCCCATTGCTCCCGCAAGATTAAGCAAGACATTATCGGTCGAAATAATTAAATCCATATTCTTCATAGCAAGTGCCGTTTGTTCAAAATCCGTAAAATATGGTGCTAAATCAATTACATTTTTGCATTTTTCATTAGACATAAAATCATTTTTATTTGAAACCTGCAAATTATAAATTTCAACATTCGGAATTTGAGCAAGGTCAGCAAACATATCAATCGGCATTTCTCTGTTATCACCTAAATAATCGGGGTGTCCGTGATATGCTACACCGATTTTTAATTTCTTATTATTTTTAATATGTTTTTTCCTGAAATCTGCTGCTTTTTTCTTATCAACATCAAGATATTTATCTTTGAACGGAATTTTTTTATCCGTAACCTTGAGATACGAAAGCAATTCCATCATCGGGAATTGATAATCATAACAAGAATCATCAATATTGTCAGTTTCATCAGATACAAATTTAATGTTCGGATAATTGTAATGCAAAAGCGAACAAAGCGGATCTTGGACTTGCACCATTAAATTCGGAGCCTTTTTCATAAATTCGGGCAAAAATCTCGAAAGCATTATCGTATCGCCAAATCCTTGTTCATATTTAAGATATAAAACCTTATTGGTTAAATCTTCTTTTTCGTCCCATAATTTGTACGTCAAATTGCTGTACTGCGTCGGTCCTGTTTCTTTATAAAATCTGTGCCAAAAATATTTATGTGCAACATCAAAACATCTGTTGTTAAAACCCCAGCAAGCAAAATCAAAATAATCATTCTCCGTCGGGTCTAAATTTAAAAGCTGCTCATAATTCTCTTTGAAAAGTTTCGTCATTCCGTTTCTGCCCGCAACAAGACCCAAATTTCTTCTGAATTGTGCTTCATTCGGTTTTATTGCTACTGCTTTACGGAAATAATCTATTTGTTTATCTATAAATTCAGACTTATAATTTGCTTCATATAAATGCCCCAAAAGATTATAAACAAAAGGATTGTCTTGAAAATATTCCGTATATTTCTCGTAAAATTTAATTGTTTCGGGTGAATTATTGTTCAAATCAAAGAACAAAATATCTCCGATAACTCTATAAATATCTTTATCACATTCTTTGAAGTTCAAACATTGCTTATAACACTCTAAAGCAAAATAATTGGATTTCGTTTCCTTTGCACTTTCAGCAGAAGTGAGCCAAAATTCATAATTATTCCAAAATTTATCATCTGTTGTTTGAGTTATGACCTCGCCTATCAAAAGCACCTGCTCATAATTTTTATCTTCTTTATATTCGTTAAATTTTCCCTTCAAAATATTATAGATTATCTCTGAATCTATTTTTTTATTACCATTTTGCGAAATATAGTTTTTGAAATATTTATATCCGTTCAAAATATTATTGTTTTCAAAAAATCCGACGCCGATGCCTAATGTAAAATTCGGTAACAATTTAGTTTCTGAATTCATGCGAACCCTCAATTTTTTATTTAATAAGTTTTTGTTATTATATAACAAATTATAAATTTTTGACAAAACATTACAATACATAAATAATAGTAATATAAAATATTATACGGAGTTCAAAAATGCCCAAAATTTCTATTATCGTTCCTGTTTACAATGCGGAAAAATATCTTGAAAGATGTATCGAAAGTCTTGCTCATCAAACAATAAAAGATATTGAAGTTATTCTTGTTGATGACGGTTCAAAAGATAGCAGCCTCGATATATGCAATCGCTTTGCAAAAAAAGATAAAAGAATAAAAGTTATTTCTCAAAAAAATGCAGGACCGTCTGTTGCAAGAAATAACGCATTAAAACTTGCAACAGGTGAATTTATCGGGTTTGTTGATTCCGATGATTATGTAAAAGAAGACACTTATGAAAAAGCCCTTGCTAAAATGAAAAATGATGTCGATTTGGTAATTTGGGCGGTAAATGTTGTATCCGATGATGATTTATCTTATACGGAATGGTTTCAAGACAGATATTTCAAACTTAAATTTCAAGGCAAAGTGGAATTAACAAACGATGTTAAGTTCAAAACCGACGTTGTACCTTGGAATAAATTGTATAGAGCGTCCATAATATCAGATAATAATATTACTTTCCCCGCAGGCAGACTCTATGAAGATAATGCTTTTTGGTGGAAATATACCTCTTTCTGTAAAAATGCTTATTATCTTGACGAAAAACTTCATTATTACAATATGCGTTTATGCTCTTTGCGAGGCGAGGTTATTGCTAAAAAACAAGAATGCGAAAAAGACAGAATTTACATGGTTGAAAATGTTTTCGACTATTTTGTCGAACATGATTTATTAAATAAAAAGAATAATGAAGCTATCGAAAAATTATTTTTAATTTCGTATGTTGATGCTTATGACGAAACCTCTCAAAAGGTTGCAATTACTTTTGCAGGCAGGGATTTGATTGAAAAAATTGTTTCACAAAGAATCAAAAACAAAAAATCCAAAGTTAAAAATATATGTTCACATTTTGATGTCATAAAAGACGAGGATACAAGAAAACTTGCAGAAAACATCTTTGAAAAATGTAAATATCTCGAAAAAGTCGTAGTCGATTTTGACCAAAAACACACCTTGAACATTGCTCAAGACCATGATTTTTCGGAAGATGAAAAAATCGAAATTGCAAAAAACATAAAAGAACGTGTGGATTTTGCAAAAAACAACATTAACAAATCAAAAGAAACCGTATTTGTCAACGACAACGTTAAAACAGCCGCAAAGGATTTAACAATGTTGATTGAAAATGAAATGCAAAAACTCGGTTTGCAAGACAGCTACAAATTCTTGAAGAATTTCACGAGAAATATTCCTGAAGTCGAAGAATTAAAATATGACGGAATTTTCATCAATGACTACATTCTGCCGTTTTTAGAAACTTTATTAAAATTAAAACGCTGTGATGAACTTACAAAATTATGTCATTTCTTCAATGTTGTATATCCCGAATGCGAAGAATTTAACAGAATGTTAGGCGACGTTTATTTATTCCTCAAAAAAGATGAAGATACGGCAATGTTCTATTATTTGAAGTACACAGATGCAATAAAAGATAACCCGTCTGTTTACCATGTTTTAGCAGAACTTTGCGAAAGACGAGGCGATATTTATCACCAAATTTTCTTCAAGCAAAAGGAAATCAAGGCTTTACAGGGTCTTGCTTAAAAGCAAAAAACAAAACTGCATAAAAAAGAAGCCGCTGTTTTTGTGATAACGGCTTCTTTAATTTTTTAATCCAAAGACGGTAACTTTTTAGCTAAATCTTCATACTCCTGCGGATATCCGATTTTGTCGAGCGTTTCAAGAACGGTTTTTTCAAGAGCATCTTTTATATCAGAATAGCCCTCAAAGTCGAGAATACTGTCTTTTACAAAGGTTAAAAATGCCTTTTTGTATTTCTTGAACAATTTTTTTTCTTTCAAGAAAAGATATATGTGATGAATTATCGTAAACAAATCTCTTTGGTAAGCAGAATCGTGAATGCTTCTGCCCATAATCGAGGACGAATGACGTCTGTATAAATACAAGGATTTATCTATAACATAAACATCAGGATTTTGGGTGTAATATCTGTAATAGAATTCAACATCTTCAAAAAGGTGTCCGTCAGCCCATTTTATTGAATCGTCAATAGATTCTCTCTTGTAAAATTTGTACCACGAGTATGCAGGAAAATCGCAGATGTTTTTTCCTGAAATTTTAAGTTTACCTTCGGGCAAATCTCTTAATTTCGGAAAAGTATTCATTTTCGTGACTCTTTTTTCTTCCTGCCAATAAATATCAGCCTTTACCCAAACTGACGAAACATTTTCCGTTTCAAGTTTTTGATGTGCTTCTTCCAAAAAAGTTTTATCAACAACGTCATCTGCATCAACACAAGAAATATATTTGCCTTTTGCCATTTTCAAGGCAATATTTCTCGATGTTCCGGGGCCTAAATGTGTATTATTTCTGATTATTTTAATTCTGGGTTCTAACTTCGCAAATAATTGAAGCATTGCAAGCGTTTTATCCGTACTGCAATCTTCAACGCAAATAATTTCAAAATCTTTATATGTTTGTTCTATAAGACTTTTTAATGCTAACGGTACATATTTTACAACATTATATGCGGGAATAATTACGGAAAATTCAACCATTTCATAATTCCTTTTATCTGATTGAAAATATTATAATGTATTCTTAAAAACCTTTCAATCATTATTTTTTAATAAGTTGGTTTTACATCTGATTTTATTTGAGGAAAATATTAAGTTTGTAACGAAAAAAGATATTTTTTGATTTTGAGATTAACAAAAATTTTTAATATATATATAAGAGTTGAAAAGGCAAAAATGAAAACATTAGGTTTTGGATTAAAAAGTTTATTAAAAGACCCGAGATGGGCGATGAAACACAACATCGACCCCAACAATCAAACGGCGGGTTCAGTTGTCGGCAACCCTAAACCGAATAAAGAAGAAGAAAATGTCTTTAATCGTGCAAAAATGGGAGAAATTGACGGCTCTAACAATATTTTTGCTCAAAACAATAAGATAAATAAATTTCAGCCTCAACAAAATTTAGAAGAAAAACTCAGCGGATTAGATAACAACAATAAAAATGCCGATATTTTTTCGTTAATGAATAAATTCGACGAAAATCATAAAATTTTGGCAGGTTCAAACGCAATTCAAGCCTCTCCCGAAATGGAACAAATGAATAATTTGAGCAATGAAGAAGAACTCAAAAAGAAATTAGGCAAAAAACTCAATATTATGATGTAATTTTAGAATTTTTATAAATCATCTTTAGCCTTAAAAAGACTTTTAAGCTTTTTTCATATAAATACATCGAAATAATACGGACATTGTCGGGCATGCCCGTTGCAATAAGCGGATTTTCGGAAAAAAGTGCAAAAAATATCAAAAATCGGTAAAAAAGCGGTTATTTTTTTTCAAAACGGTGAAAACGCATGTCATGCATGGGTTTCAGGGGTATTGAAAGCCAATTATTGCAAAGGTTTCGACGTGAGCTTAACAAAAATTTAAAATTATGAAAACGCATGCCATGCATGGGTTTCGGGGGTGTTGTTAAGGTGAAATTCACAAAAGATAGTAGTCATGAGGAATAAATCGAAATATGATGTAATAGTAAATGGGGAATATATAAGATATTTGCTTTTTGCGGCAAAGAAATAAGATAAAGACACACAAACAATGACTGATTTAAAGAATATAAAATTTTACGATGATAATGTTTTAAATATAGACACAGAAAGATTTTACAGGGAAGCTGAAGATTGTTTTTATTATTTTGGCAAACCTGAAGAAGCCGTAAGCAAATTAAAATCAGGGTTAGCGTTATCACCGCACCATACAAAAAGTTTAAAATTCTTGGGAGATATTTATTACACAGAGGGCAAAATGGAAGAAGCACTTGACAGCTACACGGTTGCAGGGGCTTTAAAACCGAATGATGCACATATTTTATCATCGATTGCCTCGACTTATGATGCAATGGGCGATTATCAAAAGGCACTTGCATTTATAAATGTTGCACAAGAAAATCTTTCGATTGAAAATTTCAGATTATATGTACCTGTTTATGATTTAAAATTTGCATTATTGCTTAAAATGCAAAAATACGAAGAAGCTCAAAAGTTTTTAGACGCAATCAAAAAGCGTGTATCAGCAGAAGACGCTGACAGAATGTCTGTTGTAAACAGAACTTTGTTAAAGAAAAAGCTTTCTGTCAAAGAAAAAATTGCCGCATTAAATATTAAAGTTATATAGAGTCTTTATTCTCGGCTGTTTTTGAGTATAATTTATTTATACTCGAAATTGTTTTGAGCTGATAAAAGGAAGTTAGCAGATGAAATTTTTCAAAAACAATTTTATAGCGATAGCCGTAACAATTCTTTTCACCTGCTTAGTTTTATACAAAATCGATTTATCAATGATGATAAAGACTTTTGAGGCATTTGATATCAAATTTTTGTATTTATTAATACCTGTTTTTTTAGTAATAATGACAATGAGAGCATTGAGATGGGGAGTAATTCTTCCCAAAACTGACTGCAAATTTTATTCTTTGTATGAAATTTATATGACATCAAATTTACTGAACATTTTTTTACCTGCAAGAGCAGGAGATATTTTTCGAGGCTGCTATTTTGGGCAAAAATACGGAATATCGAAATTAAAAGCTATCGGAACAGTTGCTGCGGAGCGGATTTTAGACGGAATGACCGTTGTCGGAATTTTGCTTTTGGCAATTATGTTTCATAACAGTTCTGTTTTTGTCATAAAGCTTACTGCAGCTGCGTTTGTTTTATTTTTTACAAGTTTTTTTACTGTTCTTTGGATTTACAAAAAGAACAAAATTGATGTCGTTTGCAATTTGGTTAAAAAGATTTTTAAATCAGAAAAAACAGCAAATTTGATTGATAAAATCAATCCGCATTTACACTCGTTTTTAAACGGATTTGAAACATTTTCAGACAGCAAAACCATGCTAAAATTGATATATTACAGTATTCTTTCGTGGGCAGGTGACTGTTTGTTTGTATATTTGCTCGTAATTGCATTCGGAATACAGGCAGATTTTACTATTTCAATGTTTATTGTGTCGTTTATAGCCCTGTCAACGATTATTCCGTCCTCATCGATTTATGTCGGACTTTATCAATATGCATTTATTTTGGCACTCGGTTTGTTTAACATTGACAAATCTCAATCTTTGACAATAGCTTTGTCACAGCAAGGTGTTATGCTTATTGCATATTTTATTGTTGCAGCAATTTTTGTTTTACAAAATCATATAAAAATTTCGGATTTTAAAAAGAAAGAAGTTGATAATAATGGAAAAAACCCCTAAATCAATGCGATTGCATATCGGAATTTTCGGCAAAAGAAATGTCGGAAAATCAACGTTTATAAATATAATGACCCATCAAGAAACGTCAATCGTATCAAACACTCCGGGGACAACAACCGATGCTGTTGAAAAAACAATGGAAATGCTGCCGTTAGGTCCTGTGGTTTTCATTGATACGGCAGGAATTGACGATGTCGGCGAATTGGGCGGTCAAAGAATTGAAAAAACGCTTAAAATCATTGAAAGAACCGATATTGCTGTTATTGTAAGCGATTATAACGGCTGGGACAGTTTTGAAACCAAACTTGCGGAGATTTTCAAATCGAAAAATATCCCGATAGCTACCGTTGTAAATAAAACAGATATTGAAGATATTTCAGAGGATAAAATCAAAGAAATTAAAAAATATACTGATTTTGTTTTGAAAATTTCAGCTCAAACGGAAAAGGATATTCCTGCAAGAGTTAGAGAAATGCTTATAAGAAGCGTGCCGGCAGAATTTATCAATCCGCCCGAAATTCTTGAAAATCTTGTAGAGGCAAACGATACGGTTGTTTTAGTAACCCCGATTGATAAAGAAGCTCCAAAAGGCAGACTTATAATGCCTCAGGTGAATGTTTTGAGAGAACTTCTTGATAATCAATGTGTTGCGGTTGTAACGACTGAAAAAACCTTAAAGCAATCGCTTGACGGACTGAAAAATCCGCCGAAACTTGTTATAACCGATTCGCAGGCATTTAAAGAAGTTGCCGAAATAATTCCCGAAGATATCGGATTAACATCTTTTTCGATTTTATTTGCCAGATTAAAAGGTGATTTAAAGGAATTTGTCGAAGGGACAAAAGCGATTGAGAATTTGAAAGACGACGATAAAATTTTGATATGCGAAAGCTGTACTCACCACGAAATAGCAGACGATATCGGCAGAGTAAAAATTCCCCGATTATTGAAGAAAAAAACAGGAAAAAATTTGATATTTGAACACGTTTCATCACATGAATTTCCGAAAAATGCCAATGAATATGCATTGATTGTGCATTGCGGGGGCTGTATGACAAACAGACGGGAAATTTTATCAAGAATTGCAAAATCAAAAGAAGCAGGCACTCCGATAACAAATTACGGAATAATTATTTCCTATTGTCTTGGGATTTTAGAAAGAGCATTGAAACCATTAAAATTTTAGTTAATTTTTCAGTTAAATAAAAGCGGAAAATCTGTTTTTAAAACAGATTTTCCGCCTGATATTATTTTTATTCTTCAATATATTTTTTGAATATCAAAACAGCATTACAGCCGCCAAATCCGAAAGAATTAGACATTGCATAGTTTACTTTATGTTCTCTTGCAGCATTCGGAACGTAATCGAGGTTGCCGACTTCCTCATCTTGGTTCTCCAAATTAATCGTCGGAGGAACAACATCGTCCATAGTTGCCTTGATTGAGAAAATAGCCTCTATTGCACCTGCTGCACCCAAAAGGTGTCCTGTCATTGATTTTGTTGAGCTTACGAGAAGTTTTTTATTGGCATCTTTGTCGCCAAAAATACGTTCAATAGTTTTTGACTCTGCAATATCGCCGACGTGAGTGCTTGTTCCGTGAGCATTGATATAATCAACATCATTGATTGTAATGCCTGAATTTTCAATCGCAGCTCTAATCGCATATTCTGCACCTTTACCTTCCGGATCGGGAGCAACCATATCATAAGCATCAGCACTTTGACCATAGCCTGTAATTTCTGCCAAAATCTTTGCACCTCTTGCTTTTGCATGTTCATATTCTTCAAGAACAACAACTGCGGCACCTTCGCCCATTACAAAGCCGTCACGGTCTTTATCATAAGGTCTTGAAGCCTTTTCGGGTTCATCATTGTGCTTTGATAAAGTTTTTGCACTTGTAAATGCACCGACACTGAAGTTACAAATTTTAGATTCCGTACCGCCTGCAAAAACGATATCGGCATCACCGCAAGAAATTGCACGGAATGCATCTCCGATTGCGTGAGCACCTGTTGCACAAGCTGTTGCAACCGATTTATTAATACCTTTTGCACCAAGCCTGATAGAAACTTTACCTGCTGCCATATTCGGTATCATCATCGGCACTGTAAACGGTGAACACTTATAAAAACCTCTGTTCAACATAACGTTGTGATTTTGTTCCATAGAAGCCAAACCGCCTTGTGCGGAACCGATTATTACTCCGACTCTGTAAGGATTTTCTTTTTCTATATCAAAATTTGCTTCTTTAGCGGCTTCATCAGCGGCAATGATTGCATACAAGATAAATTTATCAAGTCTTTTAGCTTCTTTTGCGTCAACAAATTCTTCCGCATTAAAAGCAGGAACTTCTGCCCCGATTTTAACTAATTGACCGTCTGTATCAAACGATAAGTGCCTCACTCCGCTTTTGCCTGCCAAAACAGACTTCCACGCAGTTTCACTTCCTGTTCCGAATGGTGATATACAGCCCGTACCTGTTACAACTACTCTTTTCATTCTTAATTCCTTTTTTATTTCTTTTTCAAAAAATAAACATTATTAATGTCATCAATAATTAATGTTATCTTAAATTTATTATAGCACAAGCAGAAGTCATGCCCGCCCCGAAAGCACTCAAAAGCACTGTTGAAGGAGTTTTAAGCTCACCGCTTTTAATTTTTTCGGAAATAACACACGGAATTGAAGCCGCCGACATATTTCCGTATTTTTCGATATTTGATAAAACTTTTTCGGGAGCAATACCGATTCTGTCCGTCAAAGCCTCTATCATTCTCATATTTGCCTGATGAGGAATGAAATAATCAACATCATCAATGGTCATATTTGCATTTTGCAAAGTTTTTTCGATTACGGCAGGAATTTTTTTCATAACGAATTTGTAAACGTCTTTACCTGCCATTTTGATAAAGTAAGTACCGTCATAGCTTGATTGTTCAGCAAGCGGACAATTTTCACTTTGAACACGCAAAGAAATAAACTCTTTACAGCTTCCGTCAGCCTCAAGTTCAATATGAATAATATCACCGTTTTCATCATCAGTTGCTTCTAAAATCGTAGCAGCAGCACCGTCGCCGAAAAGCACACAGCTTGTTCTGTCTGTCCAATCTATAAATTTAGAAGTTGTATCTGATGCTAAAACCAAAATTCTTTTTGCAAAACCCGACTCAATATTTGCACGACCTAATTGAAGTGCATACAAAAATCCCGAGCAAGCAGCCGTTATATCAAATGCTGATGCGTTTTTCGCCCCGATATGAGCTTGAACCTCGCAGGCTGTTGACGGATAAGGTCTTTGCGGTGCTGATGTTGAAGATATTATCATATCAATAGTTTCAGGGTCAATTCCCGTTGATTTCAATAATTTATCAACCGCATCATTTGCAAGAGTTACGGCATCTTCTTCACCCGAAACAACGTGTCTTTCGCCTATACCTGTTCTTTGCCTAATCCATTCGTCGCTCGTTTCAACGATTTTTGCCATATCGTCATTCGTTAAAATTAATTTAGGAACACTAAATTCCATTCCTTTTATAGCAGTTTTCATATTATTTTTCCTGTTCGAAGTTTTTGTAATTACAGCCTGCCATTAAGGCATTCAAGTTGATTTCTTTTAAATGCATTTTATTCGGTGAAAGAGCTGTTTCAATAGCCTGCTCCAGTTTTTCCGCATTTACATTCTCGCAAACCGTACTCAAAATGCCTAATGCAGTCATGTTTGTTGATTTAATGTTTCCGCTTTTTCCGGCGATGTCCGAAATAGGTGCAAATATATAATTTATACCATCTTTCGGACGTTTTTCTTCTATTAAAGAAGAATTTGCTATTAATGTTCCACCGGATTTAACCCTGTTTATAAATTTTTCAAACGACAAATCGTTCAATGCTATTAAAATATCGGCTTCTTTTTTGTGGACGGAGGTAACTTCTTCATCACTCACAACAATTTCGCAATTCACCGCTCCGCCACGCATTTCAGCTCCGTAACAAGGATACCATGTCACTTTTTTATCGTTATACATAAATGCATTTGCCAAAATTGTTCCCGCAAGTAAAACACCTTGTCCGCCAAATCCTGCAATTACAATACTTTGTTCCATTTCTAACCTTTCGTTACGTCTTTGAATACTCCAAGCGGAAATTCGGGTATCATTTTTTCTCTGATATGTTTATGAGCCTCTTGCGGTGACATTTTCCAGTTCGTCGGACAACCCGATAAAATTTCAACAAAACCGAAGCCCAAACCTTTTATCTGAACTTCACAAGCCTTTTTTATAGCCTGTTTTGCTTTTATAATATTAGGTACACTGTCTAATGAAACTCTTGCCGAAAAAGCCGTACCGCCGCATAACGCAATATGTTCCGCAATTTTCATCGGATAACCGTTTAATTCTGCCGAACGTCCGTAAGGTGTTGTTGTTGTAACTTGTCCCAAAAGTGTTGTCGGACCCATTTGTCCGCCTGTCATTCCGTAAGTTGTATTATTTATACAAATTGAAGTTACTTTTTCTCCTCGTGTCGCAGTGTATAAAGATTCCGCAAAACCTATTGCCGCAAAATCCCCGTCGCCTTGATATGTAAATACAAATTTATCGGGTCTTGCACGTTTTATGCCTGTTGCCTCCGCTGTTGCTCTGCCGTGAGGACATTCCAAACAATCTATATCATAAAAATCATACAAAAATACCGAACAGCCTACACAAAGAGCCGCAATGGCATCTTCTCGAACTCCGCATTCGTCAATGGCTTCTCCGAGCAGCCTCAAGGCTACACCGTGGTCACACCCCGGACAAAACGTGAAATTCGCATCTTTTTTTATACATTCGGGTAACTTAAATACTTGCTGCATGTTTTTCTCCGTTTCTGACTGCTTGAAGAAATTCATCCTCATCAAGCCATTCACCGTAGGGTCTGCCGATGTGAACAACTTCTGCCTGACCGTTTACCGCAACTTTTACATCTCTTATCATCTGACCCATATTCATTTCGGCAACAATAATTTTGTCAACTTGCTTTGAAAGTTCCGTCAAACGCTTGTTCGGAAACGGATAAAGTGTTATCGGTCTGAAACCGCCTATTTTCAAGCCTTGTTTTCTGCCTGCATTTACTGCCGCTTTTACATTTCTGAATAAACTTCCGAATGCAGTAATAATTATTTCAGCATCTTCGGTCATATATTCTTCGTATAAAACTTCTTCGGCCTCTATCTTTTTGTATTTTTCAAAGATTTTAGCAATTTTGACGTTGTGGTCGGACTCTTTTGTTTCGAGCGAACGAATTTTTCTTGCGGCTCTGCCTTTTGCACCTGTCAAAGCCCAATCCGAATTATCAATTTCAGGATATTGGTCTTTCACAAATTCGGCAGGCTCCATCATTTGTCCCAAAAGTCCGTCAGATAACAAAATTACGGGATTTCTGTATTTTTGAGAAAGATAGAATGCTCTGTGTGTCAAATCAATACATTCTTGAATATTTGACGGAGCAAGAACAATAATTCTGTAATCGCCGTTTCCGCCGCCTGTTACAGCTTGGTCATAATCACCTTGCGACGGGTAAATGTATCCTAACCCCGGACCTGCTCTCATAACACTTATCAAAACTAACGGCAATTCATCACCTGCTGCGTAAGACAAACCCTCTTGCATCAAAGCTATTGCACAAGATGATGAAGAAGTCATCGCCTTTGCACCTGTTGCAGCCGCACCCATTACCATGTTTATCGAAGCTATTTCGCTTTCGGCACAAACATAACCACGTCCCGCTTTCGGCATGATTTCGCTTAAGTACTCACCTATTGTCGTCTGCGGAGTTATCGGATAACTGAAATAACAATCACAACCTGCATCAAATGCCGCTTGTGCTATTGCTTTATTTCCGCTTATTAACTTCTTTGCCACTATCTGTAAACCTCTGTTATCGCTAAATCAGGACAGCTTACCGCACAAGACTTGCAGCCTATGCACTCCCCGTTTTTATCATCAAATTCCACCGTGCAATTTCCCGTCTTGCCAACGTTCTTCCCAATTTTAATGAGTCTTTTCGGGCATGCTTCAACACAAAAATAACAAGATTTGCACTTTTTTTCGTCTATAACAATATAAGCCACATCACACCTGATTTTACTTACTTAATTTTTTCTGTTCACACACTATGATATCTCGTATCAAATACTATGTCAAGTGGAATAATCCGATATTATTTGACAAAAGAGGTTTTTAGTATAATAATTGAACATAACTTGTATGGTTAATGAATAATGGGAAAAGAAAAAAATTCAGAAGACAATATTTTAGACTATCATTGTCCAAGATATGAAGATTTGCCTAAAATAGAATTATATATGGATCAGCTTGTAGCAATTTTGAACGAGTATCTCGCACCTTTTCACAGTCAGGGCGAAGATGCTATTGTGACTGCAACAATGATTAATAATTATGTCAAACAAAAAGTTATTCACCCGCCGAAAAACAAAAAATACAGCAGAAGTCATATTATGTATTTGATTGTTGTCGGGGTTTTAAAAAATGTTTTGAGTATTTCTGACATTGCACAGCTTATTAAAATGCAAATTAAGCAATATCCGCTCAGAAAGGCATATGACTTTTTTGCCATTGAGCTTGAAAACGTTTTGAATGTTACATTTGGAGCAAGAGATTTCGCCGAGGCAAACAGCGTTTGGGAAAGAACACATCTTCAAAAACTTGTGCGTTCGGCACTCTTATCTTTTGCAAACAAGGTTTATGTAAGAAAAAATTTATCGGCTGTCAACACTAACGAGTCCGAAAACAATTAAAAAGAAGGAGATTTTTATGAAAATTGCAGTAACTTACCAAGACGGTGAGATTTTTCAACATTTCGGTCATACGGAACAAATTAAGGTTTATAATGTTCAAGAAAATAAAATTATCGGAAGTGAAATTTTATCAACAGACGGAAACGGACACAGTGCAATAGCTGATTTTCTTAATGATGCGGAAGCAAAAGTTTTAATTTGCGGAGGGATAGGACCTTGTGCAATTTCTGCACTTCAAGAATACGGAATTATTTTATGTGCAGGCGTTTCGGGCAATGCAGATGAGGCGGTCGAAGCATTTTTAAACGGGCATTTGAATTTCCAATCAGAAGCAAATTGCTCTCATCACGGCGAACATCATACTTGCGGTCATTGCGGCTAAATTGATTTTTACTCAGTTAAAACCAATCCTTGCGTGGCAAACACTTGCGGATAAAAACGGGTCTTGATAGTCCGTAGGTTGGATTTAAATGCAACAGAAAAACTCGTTGCCTTTCAGTTTGGTTAATCTGCTTTTATTCATAAGTTTTTCGCACGATTTTCTCGCAATGACATGTTTTTTGGATTGCCACGAGACAGTAAATTTTTCTGTTGGGTTAAAACCCAACCTACGGACTTTTATTCTATCTTTATATGAAAATTTTATATTTTCTTTGTCATTTGGAATATCTTCAAAAAACAATTTCCAATCATATGTTTGTATATTTGTTATTTTTTTATTGTTAAGCGCACAAAACTCTTTTAAGTATTTATACAATGCCAAAGCTTTGTCTTTATTAGTTATAATATTGTTTTCTGTTTTTTCCATTGAGTTTTACAACCTCTATTTTTTACACTCCGCATTTTCTGTGAAATTCGGCGAGTGATTATAACATTTTAATAATAGTTAAATCATGCATTATACGCCATGCTTATTATCCATGTTTAAAATTATACGCATAGTGTTGTTTAAGTTTTATTAACGAGTGTGTAACGTGTGCATGAGAGGTCTTATGCCAGGAAACAAAAATTTCGGAAATAATTTAAAACACTTGCGTGAATCGAAAAATCTAACACAAGAAAGATTGGCGGAATTAATTGGTGTTGAATACCAGACAATAAGTCGTATAGAAACAGGTCTATACTTCACAAGTTATGACAATTTGCAAAAAATCGCCAAGGTTTTAGATGTTAATATTTCTGATTTATTCAATTTTCAAAATGAGAAAAGGTCTAAACAGGATTTGATAAAAGCAATTATCAAAATTCTAAAAACTTCAAATGAAAATGATGTCGAGTTCTTTTATAAAGTGTTATTGGAGTATAAAAAACGATAATTTGAAAATTTTTTGCAAAATTTCTGAAACACAAGCTAAAACTGTTCTCTTTTCTTTATTCTTTAAAATGTTTTTTACTTGTCTGGTAACTTTTTTATAATAAAATTATAAAAGATAGGGTTTTGAATGTATGGCAAAAATTTTTAATAAAAAAATTTTATATCTTATTGGTAATTTTTTTGTGTTCATAGCTGTATTTATTTTGCTTGAAATTTTATTACAAGAAAGTTTTTTCTTTTTAGATGATTTCGGTTCTGCAATAATGTTTTCGGATAATATATTTTATTTTCCTGGTAACGGAATACCAATTGCTTCTTTTTTCGATAGATTTTTTGGAAATGTTTTGCCACGATTTTTATATATTCATCCATCGGAAGTAAACAGACTGATTTTTTCACATATAGAAAGTTTTGTTATGACTTACTTGTTTTTTACAATAAGTAAGATTTTTAGGTTTAAAAAAGACTTCAACTTTACGCAATTGGTTTATTTTATATTCACTGCAGCTGCAATTCTTTATTTTGTTTTGGAACAACCTTTGATGCTCTTCGTGTATGATGGATTTTTTAGAATGTTTTTTGCTGCGGTATTGTGGATATTCTTATTCCTTATATTAGAAAAAAACCTGGTAATTACAATTCAACAAAAAGTTTTTACCGGATTAATGACTTTTCTTGTTTGCACATCTAATGAAATGATTTGTATCACAACTTTAACAGGTTTGATGATTTATGCGTTTTTTCATAAAAAAGAAAATAAAAATTTTAGTTATATCTTAGCTTTGTGTGCATTATTAGGTTTTATTCTGATTTTTTCAACAGGTGCTTTTTCTCGAAAATGTGATGACGATGTTTTTTCATTTCAAGTGTTTGCAAATTTTTTCACTGATAAACTTAATTTTTGTTACGATTATTTTAAATATATAATTGTAAAACATGCATTAGGATTATCCTTAATAATTATACAAATTGCAACAATTAAAATAAAAATTAAAGAAAACGAAAATGTAAAAAGAACAATACATTTGGCAATAAGCTTCTTAGCGGGAATTTTTATATTCTTTTTTATGCTAAAAGCTTTAGGCAGAACCCATTATCAACCTGGAAACTACTGGCTGATACACAAAGATTTGCACGTTATATATTCAATGATAATCTTTACTCTGAATTCAGTTCTATTAAAAATAATCATTGAAAATCAATGTATAAAAGCTTTTATTGTAAACATTTTTTTGATTGTATCGACAACAATATTACTTTTTTTCGATTATCAGGAATATTCCAAAGTAATAAATGAAAAAATACGACCACACAAAAAAATATATTACCAAATAGAAAAAATTCTGAGAGTAGCATCTTTGCATAAAAAAACAGCATTATTAGACGAAAGTTTTTATGAAGATTCAGAACTGCACCCATTCTTTTTCTCTTTTGATGTAAGAGAAAAAAATCGTATCTATAAAAATTCTTTCTGTGTTGATTTGTTAAATCAAATTGAAAAAGATGAGGATATGAAAATAATTTATGGCTTTATGTATACTGATAAAGATTTTGCAAACAACAACGGATTGTTTTCAGAAGAAGAACTCCAAAATATAAATTTTAATAATCTTTTGGATAAAGAATTTTTATTAAATAACAAAACAAAAAAGTAGTATTCTTTTAACAACACAATTTCACAGGATCACCACGCTTCGCTCGTGATGACGACTTTCTTTTCCACTGTCATTGCGAGGAAAACGTAGTTTTCCGTGGCAATCCATTCAGAATACTTCAAAATTAAAGTCCGTAGGTTGGGTTTAAATTCAACAGAAAAACTTGTTGCCTTTCAGTTTGGTTAATCTGCTTTATTCATAAGTTTTTCGCACGATTTTCTCGCAATGACATGTTTTTTGGATTGCCACGAGACAGTAAATTTTTCTGTTGGGTTAAAACCCAACCTACGTACTCTCCTTATTTTAGTTTTTTTTCCATTGTAATTATTGTCGGTAATAAATCTATTATCAAAATATTATTATCAGATAATTGTATTCCTTGAATAAATCTATGAAAATAACTAAAGAAACAAATTTGTTTTGTTAATATTTCAAATTTATTTTGATTTTCGTCGTATTTGATTATTATTTTTTCATGAGGAATATTATTTTTAGAATTTTTGTTTTCGCATATAAACAAAGCATTACCATTATTAAGTTTAATCGGTACACAATTTTTACAATTAACATTGAAAGAATTTTCTCTTATTTTTTTCAGAGTTTTTGTTTTAATATCAAATATTTTCGA
Organism: uncultured Candidatus Melainabacteria bacterium; assembly: GCA_934754505.1. GTDB lineage: Bacteria > Cyanobacteriota > Vampirovibrionia > Gastranaerophilales > Gastranaerophilaceae > RUG841. Next base: position 717 of record CAKVIE010000012.1, on the reverse strand, counting down.
ATCTGAAGAACCTAAAACAAAAACATTACCGCTTGGTAAACTTTGCAATCGTACGAAATTGGAATCTAAATCAATATTCCCAATATATTGATTAATCTTATTGTTATTCGAAACTTCAAATATTTCATATGTATTTTTAGGATTAACAAGAGTTACGAGAGAGCCATTTTTCTTTATTGTAATATCACCTTTTTTATTTTTTTTCTCTATATTATAAATTTGATTTTCATAATATACTTTATTTGAGTCATATTGATGAGATAGTAATGTTGGAATAAAACCGCCAAGAACCAAAATTTGGTTTGGAGAAATATTTATGGCATTAAAATCTTCTCTTTTATTTTTTAAACTTTTATCGGTTTTAATTAATGAATTGTTTTCAGTGTTATAAATATAAATAGCATCAGAATCTATTACTAATAAATCAGAAGTGTTTATTCGAAACAGTTTTGAATTTGTGGTAAATTTATGGTTTAAGAAAATTTGCACAATATTTTTAGTTTTATAGTTAACTTTATATAAATTACCGCAAATTAAAAGGTAAAGATTATTTTTAATTTCAATTCCAGAAACTTTATAACTCATTTGTTGAGGAATATGTATTTTAGTTTTTTCACACGTTAAATGATATTTGTTTGAATCAAAAAAGCATATATTGTCAGAAGCAACAATACAAATTTCGTTATTTTGAATTTTAAAAAGATTTGCCGCAAGTAA
>CAKVIE010000011.1 GCA_934754505.1 uncultured Candidatus Melainabacteria bacterium | reverse complement strand
GCTCTAAATGGAGTACCTGATAAATATAAGTAGGCACTTGTTGTTAATGGCATTTGACTTTCATCGTAGTAATCAATGCCTTCGCCATTTTGTTTAGATTGTTCTTTTTTATCTTCAGCATCGTACAAATCTTTTGCAGAATCTCTCCACGCACCAAAGTGATATTCATCAAGAATAATACAATCCCAATTTATAAGGTGAATTTCTTCATTTCTTGGTTTTATACCACCCGCTTCTGTTTTTTGTAATACGTCTTGAAAACTTGCAAACCAAACAAAAGGTTTGTCATGATTGATTTCAGAATATTGTGTGCCTGTTCTTGAAATAAATTGCCAATCTTGAAAATCGATATGTGATTTTAAATCTTCTTCCCATGAGTTTTGAACAGCAGGTTTGAACGTAAGAACTAAAATCTTTTTCCAATTCATTTCTTTTGCAAGTTGGTAACTTGTAAATGTTTTACCAAAACGCATTTTTGCATTCCATAAAAAGTGAGGAGTCTTGTGTTCTACCTCATAAGGATATCGTCTAAAATATTCACTTGTAACTTTTACGGCTTGTGCTTGTTCAGGACGCATTTTAAAATCAGCAATGCGTTTTGAAACTTCTGTTTTATGATTTTTTACGGCAAAAATTGCTTGTTGTGCTTCTTCTAATGTACATTCAAACCATTCAGAATTAGGGAATCTGTAACAACCTAATTTTTCAAGAACTTTGTGCACCTCGTGGTCTGTAAAATAAGTGTTGTCATTTCTGATAGCAATTTATTATTTGACATGGGCATTTCCCAAAATGTTGCCTAAGTATTTTTCGCCTGTGTTTTAGAGTTTGCATGGGGTTGAGGCTACTTCCCTATCAGACGAAAAGAATGTCCGTTTTGTCCGATTTTAAGACCGAAAATGTCCGGGTTTAAAATGCCAAAATTGGCTGTATTGCCCTCGCTGTGCGCGTTTACGAGGTGAACATTTTAAAAACAGCCTATGTAATCGAAATTTTGTTTCCCTCAAAACTCGGAAGTGTCTATACCCCATTTAAAATAATGTTTTCCACGTTTAAACGGTTTTTTCTTCCCCCCGATTTTGCTTCCCATCTCGTGTAATTGTTCAAATGTAATTGTTAAGCATATAAATCAGGTTCAAACCCTTTAAGCAGGAAGTTTTTGTTAAAATTTTGCTGATTTTTTGTAAAGTTTTCAAAGTTAAAATTTTTATTCAGATTGATGTAATTGAAAATTAAAAATCGTGTAATTGAAATTAAAAATAATTACATTTTTTTCGTACAAAAAACGATACATTTCCCCAAAAATGAGTTCCAATTTTTAAATTTGGATTTAACATTCATACTACACAGGAGAACTCTATGGGAAACAGCATACCCGAAAATATAAATATTGAAGATACATGGATAGATGTTGACACTCTCGCAAAACTGAAAAATATCACAAAGCGAGCTGTCCGTCTTTACCTTAACCAAAATAAGTATGAATACAAAATAGAAAAAATCAGAGGCGGAAAAACCTACAGAATAAAATTATCCTCTCTCGAAGAAGAATATCAGCTTAAATATATAAATGAATACTATGACGATTTTAAATTTATCGATAACGAAATTATTGAACTCAAAAACGTCAGAATTAAGCAGGAAAAATTAATTACCGAAACACAAAAAACAATGGCTCTTGCAAAATATGACCTTGTGATGTGCTGGCTTGATTTCAGGCAGGAACGCAAAAAGAATAAAATGAATAAAGGAAGCTCTGATAAAGCATTTCTCGAACTGTATAACACAGGGTTATTACATGAAACTATATATAATATATTAGGTAAAATTTCTTTCGGCTCTCTTTACCGATGGCGGTCATTATTAAATTACAACAACGACTGGACTGCTCTTGTCGGAAGTTACAGATACACCTCAAACAATGAATACCGAACAACCTTAAACGAAGAACAGATAAAAATATTCCTGAAAATATTATTATCCCCAAATGCTTTTTCAATCGGCAAAGCCATCGGACTTACAAAACATATTCTTCAGGAAAGAGGATATGAAATACTTCCGAAAGATGTTACCTTCAGAAGATATGCTAACTGGTTTAAAGATGCGAACTACGATAAATGGGTGCTTGCAAGAGAGGGACAAAAAGCACTTAAAGATAAAGTTGAACCGTACATTGTAAGAAATGCTGCTCTCCTGCAACCCGGACAGGTGTTAATCGCTGACGGTCATACCCTAAACTTTCAGGTGATAAACCCCTTTAACGGAAAACCCTGCCGAGCAACTCTGCTTGGTTTTTTGGACTGGAAGTCGGGTGGTCTTGTCGGCTACGATATTATGCTCGAAGAATGTACGCAAAATATTGCATCTGCATTAAGAAATGCAATTTTAAATATGGATCACATTCCCGATTTTGTTTATCAGGATAACGGCAGAGCCTTTAAAAGCAAATTCTTTAACGGTGATACAAAATTTGAAGAATTAGGCTTTACTGGTATATATCAAAAACTTGGAATAAAACCGATATTCGCAACTCCATATAACGCAAGAGCAAAAGTAATCGAAAGATTTTTCCTCGATTTTCAGGAAGGGTTTGAAAAACTGATGCCGAGTTATATAGGAACAAGTATTGAGAATAAACCTGCATATTTAAAAAGAAATGAGAAGTTGCATAAACAGATACACAAAGAAAAAAACAACTTTATTCCGACTATTGAGCAGACAATCGCACTGATAAACGAATGGCTTAAATACAAACACTCAAAACCCTGCACTAATTCCGAATGTCAGACAATTCAGGAAGTGCTTGATGAAATTGAAAAACAGAACATTAACGAAAGAGAACTTGACGATTTAATGATGGCACAGGAAATCAAACACATCGGAAGAAACGGAATAAGGTTTTTAAAAGCTGATTACTTTGATGAGGCTCTGTACGGAGTTAAGGGAAAAGCAATAATAAAATACAATTTGCAGGATTTGACATCGATAAAAATATATTCTCTTAAAGGCGAGTTTATCTGCAATGCACCGAGAGTTACGGAAACACACCCCCTCGCTAATGAAATGGGTGATATTAAAGACATTGAAGATTACAAACAGAAAATCGAGAAACAGGCGAAATTAAGACGGAAAACTATTAAAGCCGTCAAAGAACATTTTAATCTTGAAGATATTGAGCTTATTAAAAAAGAATTAACTGAAATAACTCCGACAGAACTCGAAGCAGAGAAGCCACAGGAGGTTACACAGGAAAAATTGTTCCGAAAGTAAAAACTTCAATCGTGGCTCGTCCGATTTTCAAAACAAATTACGAACGCTACGAATGGCATCTCAAAAACGGCTGTATCGGTCAGGACGACAGAAGATGGTTTGAAAATTACATAAATTCTGCGGAATACAGAGAAATTTACAAATAGGAAAAGGAGGGCAAATGAAAAAAGTATTTGTAAAAACGAAAAACGTAAAGAAACTCATTACTTTAATGAGCAATTTGCAGAATAGGTCATCGGGAGTCCCAGGAATGGGTTTGGTTTATGGAGAACCCGGTTTGGGAAAAACACAGGCAATTAATTGGTGGGCATTTAAAAATGATGCCGTAGTTGTAAGGTGTACCCAAAGAATGACACACAAATGGCTGTTAGATGAAATTATCAGCGGACTTGACGAAGAACCTCAGCCGATAACATCTAAGGCTTTTAATACAATCGTTTCGAGTTTAAATATGAATCCGAGAACGATTATTATTGATGAAATTGACTATTTGTCAATTGACAATCAGGTTATTGAAACCCTGCGAGACATCAATGACCGAACAGACACAATTATAGTTATGGTCGGAATGGCAGAGGCAAATTCAAGACTCAAAAGGTTTAAGCACCTTTATGACCGTATCTCAGAGGTTGTGAAATTTGAGATGTTTTCAAAAGAAGATCTTGCGGAAATTGTGAAAGAGCTTTCCGAAATTGAATTTACGGAATGTGCAATAAAGTATATTTGTTCAAAGACAAGACGATTCCGCCAAATAGTCAAAATAATCAACAAAGGTGAACTTATAGCAAAGTCAAACGGTTTGACAACAGTAGATGAAATAATGTTAAAGGAGACGATTAATTATGAAACAGAAGATTTTGAAGTTAGCAAAAAGAATGACTAAGTTTTCGGCAGACGATATTGTGCTTTCTGCTGAAGCACCCGAACAGGAAGTTATTGAAATTTTAGAACAACTTGAAAAAGACGGAAGTGTCAAAAATCTTTCAAACGGCTATTGGTTATATACGGAAAATAATTCCAACCCCGAAGCAGAAAAACCGAAAACCGAAGTTATTGCCGTAAGCACATCAGATGAAATACAAGAAAAAGTTTTTGAAGATTATATGAATGACTTTTTTAATTCAAAAACTGCTCAAAGTATGAATCCAAAATCAAGAGGAACAATGCTCGGTTGTTTTAACAAACACGTTCTTCCTGCTTTTAAGGATTACAAAATTCAGGATATAACTGATGATGTTATCACCAATTTTTACGAAAAAATGGTTAATGAGGACAATGTAAATTTCATTTATGCGAAACGGCTGATTTCCTGGCTACGGAATTTACTTGATTGGCAGTACAATGATAAATCCGACTTTTTTACTTCCAAAAATGCAAAGGTTTCAAAGCCGAAAGTTAAAGAAAAAATATCCGTTCCGAAAAGCAATCCGACAACTTCAAAGACAGATATTCCGCCACAGAAAACAATATTTCAGAATGAAAAATCCGTATCAGATGTTTTTCTCAAAAAGACAGAAGATACGGATTTATTTTTACCGACAATTTTAGTCGGAGCTGTGGGACTTCAAATATCAGAAGTAAATGCTCTGTCTTGGGATGATATTGATATTGCTAATCACAAAATAATCATTAACAAAATTATGATTAACGGCAATATCGTTCCGACAAAATACGAACGCTCGGTCAGTTTATCGGGCAGAACGTTTGATATTTTAAAAACCGAAAAAATTAAGGCTATGAAAATTACTTCGGAAATCAAAAACGAAGATTTAAAGACTTCCATGGGTATAACCTTCAGAGAATTGTATGTTAATTATTTTGAAAAACTTATTTCAAAAAATATACCTGTGGAATTTATTGCGGCTCACCTCGGATATTTAAATAAGAAAGATTTTATCAGAGAAACAGGCTGTCAAATAAATCAAAAATTGACAGAATTTGATATTTTATCCGATATCCTGTGATAAATAAAGCCAAACAGAAAGTCGCTTAAACAGCGACTTTTTTGTTTCCGAATAATATTAAAATTAATCTTCGACCGGAGTAATGTTATCCATCGTAGTGTTATATCTCTTTCCGTTTGAATCAACGCAGGTTGCGAACGGTACTTCTCCGTCTGCATAAACATTTGTCCAGGTGTAAATGATAAGCCCGATTTCATTTGTTTTGTTGTTTAAAATTTTTGTTCCGAATAATGTGTTGTCTTTGTTTTTCATAATGTTCTCCTTTGCCTTTACAGAAACATTAATCCCTCAACTATTCTGAAGTTGGAACTATTGAGGGACTATTCCGAATCATTCCGACACAATTAAGTTTCTTCGTTAACGGGAGCTAATTCAAAATCTGCTCTGCAGTTAACGACATAATCGGAAATCCAACTTGCAAGACCGTTTAATGCTAATCTCCATATTGCAAGTTTACCGATATGTATTGATGATTGTTCCGCAAATTCAAAAACGATATCACGTCTGCCGTCCTGGGTAAAAATTTCATATGCGGCTTTAAACTTATCTTCAAAAGTTCCTGTGCCGATTTCTTTTGCGTTTAATTCATCGTTGATAATTGTACGGAAACTTTCCAAATCGTCCAACAGACCGTAAAAAACAAGACCGTCATTTTTCATTTGTAATAGTTTGTTATACGTTATTACAGACATTTTTTATTCCTTTCTCCAATATTTTTTCAATTGATTTTTTCAAATTTTGCACGTCTGTTTCAAAGTACGATTTTGCCTTTGAAAAATCAGCATTATGAGGCTGAAACTGAGGATAATATCTCAAATCTTTCGGAGTTGCCATTAATGTCGGAGGGATTGAATAAATCAGTTTCCATTCAAAACCGTCCAAGGCTTCTGCGTGAGCATAGCATTGTTGTCTGTAAGAATCTGATTTAAGTGATAATCTGATTTTCGTATTTTTATAGTTATAAATAACTCTTCTGTTAATTGACTGCTTGCTTGATTTAAAAGAAACATCTTCAATAATATCTGTCGTTTTTGTTGTTGCCATAATTCTTCTCCTTTTTAATAGACAACACGTTCTATGTACCATTCGGACATAGCGTAGTTGTTGAAATTCCACCGTAAATCAAAATAAAAATCCAATTTATAATCGTTATGATTTTTCCAAAGAGCCAACGGCTTTAACATATCTTTTTGCTGTTGTTGTGAGGAGTAAGACAATAAAGCCTGTTGTAATTCTCTTTGAAACCTTATTTTAAATTGGTGAAACGGTAATTTTACCACTTCACCCGTTCTTCTGTTTCTGACCGTTATTTTCCCCATTTTTAAACTCCTTTTGATAAAAACTTTTTAAAGGTTTCTTTGAAGTTTTTAGCAAGTTCAATATGTTGGGTTATTGCTTCTGGGTTTAAATCCTGGACTGCACAGCTTTGCATTTGTCTGATTCTTGCAGATTTTGTATTTGAGTTATTTATCCATTCCAAAGTGCCGAGTTCTTTTTCAATTTCGGCTTTGTTTTTCTCTAATTTTTCAAAAAGAGTTTTATTGTTTGCGATAAATAAATCAACTCCGATGCTGTCGGTTTGGGTATTTACTGTTAATTGCAGGGATACTCCTGTTTTACCGAGCGGAATATATTGCCAATGCTGGGGTTTTGGTATTACCTGAAAATCACCTTCGGATAATTCATCACAGATTTCGCTGTATTTTTTCCAATATTCAAGCTGAATTTCTTTTGATCTTCCTCCCGAAAAAGTTGTTGATTTTTGAGGTTTTAAAATGCAGTTAACATCGATTTTATCCACGTTTAAAAAGGCTTTGAAAATAAATACCTTTATTCCTTTTATCGAAAATTTGTTCAAAACCTCCATAGCTTTTACAAGTTCGGGTTTTTCGCTTGTAACGTACCAGGCGATAAACGGAGCTTTGTTTAAATTTTCAATTTCGGGATCGTTTAATAAATCCGTAAAGGTTTCCATTTTTTGAGTTAAATCGCAGATTTGTGCGATAACCGTTGTGGTGTTGCCGTTTGTGTATTCGGCTAATGTCGATGCAACAACTGGGTTGTTGTAATATGCCAAGAACTCTTCAAAGTTCTTTTTTGATTTCAGTGCTTCTTCAGCAGTAATGTTTGTCATATAGACCTCCTTTTTTATGCACAATGACATTCATCGCTCAAAGATTCCTAATTGGAACTGTTTTGAGACTATTCCGAATCATTTCGACACATATTTTTTTTGAACCTGTAATTAGTCTGTCTTGTTAAATTTTTCAGTAAGTTTTTTTAACTTTTTCTTGTCGGATTTTGACATTAAGGGTTCGTATTTTTTTGCGATTTCAATAATTTGTTCCGCAAAATTAACGGCTTTTTTAAGGTTCTTTTTATCTCTGACAAGAGTTGTGGTTTCCTGATGTTCAATGCTGACTGTCTGGTAATTTATGAACTTTGAAATACAATCGAGAAACGCTTTTCCGAGAGCAGAAAATCCGAATACCATTTTTAACTCCTTAAATTTTTGACCTGTTCAAGCAGGTAATTTGCAAAAATTTCAAGAGTATCAACACCCTGGGTAAAACAATAATCGTCCAGTTCGTTTGGAGTTTCTTTTATTTTTTCTTTTAATTTAATAAGACTGTTAATTGCAGGTTGGGTAAATTTTGCAAGATTTTCATATAATCTGACAATTCTTTTCGGGACTTCTTTTTTAATCAGGTTGATTACAAACGGTTCGATTAATTTCCAAGCTGTGTTAAATTCTTTCCATTTTGAAAAAATACTCATGTTAATTTCCTTTCTTTTTTAACTGTATTTGATACCAACGTATTTTATTTCTTAGGTAACTTCCGATTTTGTCCGGTGCAAGATTTGGCAAAAAGGGAAGATAAGTAAAATCTATTTTTCCGGCACTTGAAGTTTTAGTGTGTGTTCTCCCGAATTCAAAGTGTGTAAAAACTGTTTGTTCGGTAACTTCAATCGCATATTTCAGACAGAGTTCGGCTGATTTTTTACACATAGCCTCAACCTGTTTTTGGGAGAGAGGATATTTTGCTTTTTTATTTTTCAGATTAAAGCCGTACATTCCGCAACAGGAAATTCCGATACAGTCAGTATTTCCTCCGCCGCAATGTTTGGCATATTTTCCATCCAAGCAGTTTATGTTATCTTCGGGTGTGAATTTTCCTGTGTATTCTTTTCCCACGCCGTCAAACAAAAAATGATATGCGTTTAAATCTGTTTCGCAGGGTTTATTTGAACCTGCCGTCCAATGCAGACATATTTTTTTTAGCATTTTTTCTCCTTATATCCCGTACCGTTCAAAAATTTGTGTCAGAATTTCATCTGTAATGTCAGGTATTACCGACTGTATATAATTATTCAGAATTTCATTACCACGATAGACGTGATTGCAAAGTTCCCAGGCAGCACTTAAATCTTCGTTTTGAGAAATAGCCTCTTGCAGTTGCGTATAGGTTATGTTGAAAGGCTTGCAGACATACAAATAAAAATCGAGTTTTGTCATATGCAGATTTCCGATTCTTATTTCTTCTTCTTGTTGTGCTTTTTCTTTTTGTTTTTGGATATATTCTTCGGTTTCTTTTATGAGAATAAAATCTCCGTCAACAATATCCCATTCAACTCCGAGTTTATCGTTGGGTGTGATTTTTGCCCATTCTTCGTCTGAGATAACACATATAGGGTTGTTGATTTCTTGCATATGGGGTATTTTTCTGTCGTTAAAATATATCATTGTATTTCTCTTTTCTTTGGATAAAAAATTGCTGAAAATGCGGTGATAGTACCGTTTTGTTGAAGTGATTTAAAAATGACCTGTTCGAGTCTTGAAACTTCAATAATTGCAGAATTAGAGTTATAACATGAAACAGTATTGGCAGAGCCATCCCATTTCACATGGTTATAATGTCTATAAATTTGAGTGCCGTTGGTGTCGGTCTGAGCCGAATATTTTTGGATATAGACATAACCGTTTGTTGGCGAGCCGTTTGATGCACCTCCTGCACCATAACCGCCATACACACTTGCACCGCCTGCCTGCTGAACATTTCCGTTTGAAGAAGTGCCGGGATTTCCATTTGTTCGCAATGTAACATTTTGAGTTTGACCGTTAATTGTCAGAGAACCTCCGGCACCGCCCGATGGATCAAGAGCATAATTCGGACCGTAATTTCCGTTTCCGCCTCCACCTGCAATTACCAAACTGTCAAATCTGCTGTTTTCGGCAGCTCCGCCGACAATAATAGTGTGGTTTCCTGCTGTAAGATATACTTCTCCTGCAAAACCCGCACCCGAACCGCCCGAAGCATAACTCATATATCCCATTGAGTTGATGTGGCTCGCACCGTTTCCGCCGCCACCTACTAAAATCATATTGTACCAACCCGTTGTCGGAATATTTAAAACGTATGTTCCGGGTGTTGTGTAAGATTTTCTGAGGAAGATAATCGATGATGTTGTGAGATTTTTACCCGATAAACCGATAATATCGACTTCTTTACTGTTGCCGTCATTCACATTTGCATACGAATATGTCTGCGAATAAACGTGTATTCTGCCGTCATAGGGAGCGGTGAAGATTGTATTATACGGAATTGAAACAGGTGAATCATAGTCGCATTCATTTAAATTTGTCAGCCTGTTTGAATAAGTTACAATTTCGGCAGGAAAATATATTTTATCAACAGATGTAATATTTCCGTTAGTAATGGTAACATCGGCGAGAGGTACTACATTAAATTCATACCAAACTCCGTCCCCGTCAGCTGTTCTTATATTCCTCCATTTATGGTCTTGGGGATTATACCAGGTTGCATCGAGAGCATTAAAGGGAAAGTCTTCCTGTTCGTACCATTGGGAAGATAAAGCACGACCGCCCACAATCCACGTTGATGAATCTCTTTCTTTTGAAAGAAATAATTTGTATTTTCCGTTTGAGGAAGATGGAAAACTGTTGCTGAAAACAATGTCGTTAGGTAAAGTACCCTCAATATTATTTATGGTGTTATCGCTGTTTGTTCCGTTTGCCGACAGAAAATTTAAACCTCTGTGGATAACTGTTTGTCCGTTTGAATTTATATCAACGACACCGTTAGGTGCTGAAAGAATGCAGTTTGTAATCCTTGAGATTGTCAAAACATTCGGAGCTGAAACAATATTATTTGTTATTCGGATATTTTCACCTTCAGATAGCACATCTTGTTTTGCATCAAAAAATGCCTGTGCTTCGGGTTTAAGGTTATCAAAAGTTCTGGTTGCAAACTGCTGATTAACATAGTCCATGCTTGCAAGATTAACACTTGTCTGAACAATTAAATTTTGAAGGTCGGAATTGGAAATATCCATATAGATTTTAATAAATACTTCCTGCAACGAACCGTTAGTCAGCTGAAATTTATATGTCGCAGGACATTTGCCGATACAAAGCAAAGTGCCGTCAGAGTCAAAAAGACCGATTTCTTTTATTGTGAAATTACCGACATTTGAAGGAACATTCACACAGGCATACAATTTTCCGTTTTCAATTCCATGAGAAGTTATTGCTCCTCGCCACATTTCGTGGACAAGTGCTGTCATATTTTCGGTTAACGTGACATCTGAATTATTCATATCACCGACAGCAATTTCTGCTATGTCAAAATTTGTCTGATCGGCAATACATCTTATTTGTTTGGCAAGACCATTTCTTGTAACTATTGAAAAATATTCACTCATAAATTTTCCCTCGGCATACATACAATTTTGTCGTTTAATGTAAAAAATGATGCTGTTTTCTGACTTGAAAAAGAGGTCAAAATGATTTCAGCCGTTTCAAGCCAGGAGCGTTCATTTTTATATTCATTTATCAGCTCAAAAAGCAGGTTAATCCTGTCATAACTTAACGGGGTTTCGGAAACATTCATAACTATTTTGAAATAGTAAGTTTCACCGCCGTATTCAAACCATTCCTGAATAACGCCGTTTATTTTAAGCAGTTCCAAAACTTTAATAAGGGAATATTTTGTCCCTTTATACCTGTGGATATTTATGGCTGATTTAATAAGGGCTTTTTTCTCTTCATCTGAATTAGCAAACAGCCAGCCTTCATTTCCCATAATGTGATATTGTTCTGCCAAATGCGGAAGCACTTCGGATGGAGCATTATCGGGTGAAATTACAAGCAGAGCCTCAGTATCAATTCCTGAAAATCTCTCCTCGATAATTTCATCAAATATATTTATATTAATATCATTCAGAGGTGAAAGTTTATTCATTTGCATAACCTCCGAAATTGATATTCCAATCCGTTAAATATCCCCATTGATTTTTTTGTAATTCACGATAAGAAGGAGAGGTTAATTCAACTTTATAGACACCATAAACAGAGTTTAATAACGCAATAATCTGAGACGGCACAATATCTTTGCCGAGTTTTGATGACATCTCCGTTTTATACTCGTTTAATCTGCTGTTAACTATGGTTTGAACGGTGTTTAAATCGGCATCAAGAAATAAAATAATATTGGCATTTATTTCAAAATCAATTTTTTCGGGTTTATGAACAATAACTCTGTCTGTTAAAGGTCTTATTTTATCTGCATTTAAATAATCGGAAATGAGGGTAATAAGACTGTCTGACGGATTACCCGTTTTTGTAAGCGGATAAATATCAACCGTTCCTGCTGAAGAGGATAATATCTCAACATCGGTTATATCCTGATGAGCCGATAACGTATGAAATTTATATGCTCCGATACTTCCTGCGTTTGAAAAACTTTCGGGAGCAAGCCTTATTCTTTCCCTTAAGCTGTCGGCACTTTCTGCCTCTGCTCCGCCATAAGAGGTTTCCGTATTTGATACCGTATAAAAATTAATCTCCAAAAATGAAAGAAGGTTATTTATCTGTCCCGAAGTATAACCGTTTGGTGATACTCCTGATGTTTTACAGGTTGCATTAACACTTACCGATAATGTTCCCGAACTTAAAACAACAGTTTCATCTGTCGCAAAAATATATTTTCCGTCATAGGTTTCAACTTCCGTTCCCTGCGGAATATACACATCAAAATTTAAACTTTCGTCAACCGAAAATTCAATAATCGTTTTTGAAAATTTTGCATCAATTTTTGAAACACCGTCAAGATCTCCGATGTGTTCTAAAACTTCAATCGGAGCGTAAGTTAAAAGATTTGATTTTGCTGTTTCCTGAATTTGTATCCTGAGCAGATTTTCACGATAAGCACCCACATCTATCAAAATTCTTTCAATCTGTGCCGGTTGCAATGTCTTGCCTGTTTTTTCTTCGTAAAGGTCAATCCATTCCTGAGTTATTCTGTCTGCATCACGTTCAATAAAATTCGGTTCGGGAAGTTTTGTCATAAAGTAACCTCCGCAATACCGCTGACAGTTGAATCCTTTAACTGCCATTCAATTTCTATTTTTACGTTTGATTCGCTAATTTCATATGAAACGGTTTTGACCTGAATCCGTTTTTCCCATTCCAAAAGTGCATCAATGGTTTCTCTGACAATATTCGGTTTTGCAAAATTAACAGGATAGTCTATATATTTATATATATATGAACCAAAGGTCGGTCGGTGGGGAACTGAACCTTTTTTAGTTTTTAAAATAATTGAAATGCATTGATTTATATCATCAACACCTTCTGCAAGCTGACCGATTTCATTCATTTTTAACTGCCAGTCGGCATACTGAATTTCGTGTAATAAAGTCATTCCATCCTCCCGTCCGGAGCAGAGGTCGGACTACCCTGATTACCCGTATGGGAATGTCCGTTATACACATCTCTCATTGCCTGCATTGAAGATTTTTCATCGGAAATATCGGCATCGGATGTGATTCCGTCCGTATTCTGAAATGTGCCGTTGTTGATAATATCCGCAATTATATTTAATGTCCTGACAGAAATTGTAAGGTTTTGGGTTTCTTTGTTAAACTCAATAAAACTTCCGTCCTCAAATTTTATAATATGCTGTTTTTCTGACTGAGCAGGAACTTCATTTAAACCTGTATAAATAGCACCGAGAACAACTCCGTCTTCGGAATTTTCGTCCATAAGACAAGCAACTTCTTCTCCTGCATCAACAATCGAATAAAATCTGTCTTTATTTGTTTTCTGTTGCAAAATCGGAAGCCAAAAAGACACCATATTATCTTCGGCAAACTGAACTTTTGCTTTTGCCGTTAAAGGATTTATCGCTGTTACTGTTCCGAACCTTAACACGATTTCACCTCCAGGCTTGAGCAAAAACCCATACTGTTATCAATCGTATGCTTCGCCTGAGTAATGTGATATTTGCCCGAAAAATGACCGAAGTTTTGAAGATTGATATTTAATCCTGCAACAAGATAAGGATCACCGCATAAATCAACCGTTCCCTCAATGGTATCTTTGCCTTTTTCAAGTGCCGCTTTTGCTTTTACAAGAGCCTGTTGCTTATTTTCGCATCTTCCGTTTATTTTTAAGGTATCACCTTTTACAACATTCTGATTTTTAACGGTTACTTTGACATTTTTCCCCGTCTTCGGATTGTGGTAGGTTACAGTAACGGCTTTATAATTTTTGCTTGTTTTTTCCGTAAGGTTAATTCTTGTTATTTCATTTCGGTATAAGGTTTTTGCAACATCTGCTTTGATAAGTTTTTCGGATTTATAAAAGACAAGATTTCCGTCTGCGATTTTAAAAATGTAGCCGTACTGTTCCGCAAGTCTGTATAAGAAATGCAAATCCCGTTCCTGATTTTGGGTAATTCTTTCAACTTTTATTTCATCAATAGCTCCGACAAGTCTTAAATTATGTCTTTTGGCTATCTCGTTTGCTATTTGCTTTAAGGTTTTATCTTCATAGGCAACGGAATTGTTTTGTCTTAAAGCCTTTTTAATTCCGGCAGAAAGACCTTTGACAATTAAAGTGTCGGGCGGAGTTGAAAATTCTATTTCGTCAATTTCAAACAAACCGCAGTTTAAAAGTTTGTTTCCGGCATATCCGATAAAAACACGAAGTGTATCACCTTTGTTTGGTATCCAAGCATTCTGCCATATTTTTTCGGCATCTTCAAAAGTGATTGAAAGTTCATCACTTTCACCCGTCTCAAAATCGGTATATTCAAGACTCGTCACATACTTTGATACATCACGAGTAATATCTTTATTGTTATATTCAATTTTAAAGGTTGGTTTTAGCATAATTTTCCTTTGAAAAATTAAATTAAATAATTTAAAAATCAGAGCCTCACAGATTGCAAAATTTTCAAAAGCATGTTATACTGTTAATACAATGTATAGACAATAGCGAGATAAATTAAATGGCACAAACAAATATCAGTATCAGAATTGATGACGATTTAAAACAAAAATTTGATGAATTATGCAATGATTTAGGACTTAATATGTCAACTGCAATTAATATTTTTGTAAAAGCTGTTGTCAGAGAAAAAGGAATACCGTTTGCTCTTTCAATCAACGATTACAGTAAAGAGACACAAAAAGCTATTGAAGATGCACATAACGGAATCGGGTTATCAAAGCCTTATACATCAGCAAAAGAAATGATTGATGACATATTAAAGGAAGATTAATGTTTCAATTAAGATATACAAATCATTTCAAGCGTAATTTGAAATTATTAAAAAAGCAGGGAAAAGATTTAAGTAAACTCAATGAAGTTCTTGATTTATTAACCAAAGGTGAACCGTTGCCAATCAAATACAAAGACCATTCTTTAACGGGGAATTATTCGGGTTGCAGAGAATGTCATATTGAACCTGATTGGCTTTTAATCTACGAAGTTATAAACAACGAATTGGTTATAATTCTTGTTACAACAGGTAGTCACAGCGAATTATTCTAATTCTGCGATTTTCAAATTTTTAATTATTTAATTTTCAATGTACGAATTTTAGTTTTTATTTTCTCCAGGGTGGAAGAATAAATTTTATGGTATCGTCCTGTTCAATTACAGGAATTTTGAGTTCAATGCCCGATTTGAGAGTCGGTGTGATTTTAACTTTCGGGTTAGCCGAAATAATTCGTTCGTATTTTGTGGCATCTCCATAAAACTTGTAGGCAATTAAATCCCAACGGTCATTGTCCTGAGTGATGTATGAGTAATATTCATTCATCGTTTTTTAAGACCTCCTGTGGATTTTGATGTTTCTTTGATTTCATCTGCACATTCCTGAAGTTTCAAATCAACCTGAATAGCGATTAAATCACCGTCTTTTGTTGTTTGTTGGATTGCGGAGGTTATTTCGGTGATGACGAAGATTCCGACATACTCACCGTTGCCCTTTATAAATTTCAGAGTTGTTGCGTTTTTTGCAACATCTTTGAGTTTTTTGAGTTCTTCTTCGGGAGAGCAAAAACCCGAGTGAAAATTCAGCTTTATATTCTCTTCCGGCAAGTCCGAACCTAAAAACTGCAAGCGTGGTTTATTATCGATGCGTTCGTGCTGTACGAAGTTATAGGTGTTTGTTTCACCAATTTCGCTGAAACAGTTTATTAAATCAAATTCAATATCGCCGAGTGTAGCAAACATCAGAAGGACAACCTCAACTTTCTTTCCTGTTCTTTGCGGAACATAGTTAAGATGTCTTCTTTATGTTTTTTAAGCATAGAAAGAAATTCATCTTTTGAACCGCCGGATACGGTTATTGTCGGATTGTAGTTAATCACAACCGAACTGCCGACAGATGCTCCTCTCACGTTGGCTTTTAAGCCGTTAGAAAAAGCATTCAGGGTACTGTTCATCGCCTTTGTAATCGGCAACGGTTTTATTGTTGATGCAATAGTTTCGACCAATTTCAGTTTATGCAAATCTTTGAGCGGTCCGGTCTTGGCAGGTGAATGGGGAAGGTGGTCTCTTATTACCTGAGTAACTTTTGATATTGCCTCTTTTACTTTTGAAACTCCTGCTAAAATTCCGTTAGCAAGCATTGTCGGAATTTTAAGCCCGAATTCAAACATTTTTGATATGAATTTTACAATTTGAACAATAATATTAGCGAGAGCTTTTCCGAATTTCACACCCATATTTTGAGCGGCATTACCCGTATCTTCGACAGGTTTAAAAAGTTTTTTGAGCCAGTTAATTATATTCTTTATCGGAGTAATAACGGGAGAAAGGGCAACGGCTAATTGTTTAAATATCGGCATTAAGGGTTTAAGACCTTCTTTTAAACCCTGCCATACACCTTTAAAAAATCCCGAAATAGGTTTCCAATATTTATAAATAACAAAGGCAACCGCACCTATTGCAACTGCAATCCAGCCCAAAGGAGAAGTTAGTAAAGTAACCGAAAAAGCTCTGAAAGATACGATTGCCGTTTTTATCAATGAAGGGATTGATAAAAAACCTGTTTTTAATCCGTTTAAACCTGAAATAAATTTTGCAGGAATGGATTTAAGAGATGTTATTATCCATGTATTAAGAGCGGAAATACTTTTTGAAATGTTGCCGGGCAATTCTTTAAAGGTAGTTATAATCTTTGCTCTTAAATCTTTGTCTATTCTTCTGATGTCAGCCATCAAACCGCCTTTTATGGAAAAAGCCGAAGATAGTCCGAGTTTATCACCGTTTTGAAGAAGGTTTGCTTTAAATTTTAAATTGTGGGAGGTTGTGAATAACCCGATTGAATCAAGAGTTTTTACAGAGTTTTTTATTAAAACGGGTGTTAAATCACGAGCATATCCCAAAAACTTTCCGTAGCCCGAAACGAGTTTTGATACTAATAGTGTTGCTGTTCCGAGAGTAGTCAGAACAACACCGAGTCCGATTGAACCTATTATTGCTCCGAAGATTCCTTTTTGAAGTATGGGATTTTTGTTTATCGCAGTTAATGCTTTGTTTAATAATTCCAACGGTTTGTGCAACTGAGGGAAAACAAGCTCTTTCATATTTATTTTCAGAAGTTTGAATTGTTCGCTTGTTGTTTCAAGCATATGATTAAAGTCGGAGTCCATAATACCGTCAGCATTAAGGGAGGATTTTTTAATTCTTCTGTATTCCTCCAGATTTTGCATCATAGGTTTAAGGAAGTTTAAATCCGTTTTATTTCTGAAAATTTCGGAAACTTTAAATACGTCTCCGCCTGTGAGTTTGTTTATTAAAAGGACTGTTTCTTCAATCGGATCTTTTGATTCTTGGATAGTTTTATTTAAAAATTTGGGTAAATCAACTCCGTACAATTCTTTAAAACGGTTAACCGCCATCGGAGAAGTTATTGACTGCAAGAAACTTTCAAAATTTGTTGCAGCTTCAGCGGCACTTCCTGCACCTTTCATCGCAACCTGCAAAGCCGCACCCAACTGAGTAACGGCAGGTATTCCTTTCATACCGAGTATACCTGCTCCTGCTGTTAAACTCGGAAAGGCGGCAGACATATCTTTTAATTCAAATCGTCCTTCTTTGCCGGCTTGGGCAAGAATGTCCATTGTCTTTGCAAGGTCATTAACATTTACTTTAAGGTTATCCGTTACCGCAAAGGCTGTTTTTGAAATATCAGCAATATCTGCTTGAGCGGCAGTTGCTGTTCTTCCGATAACGTTCATATAATCAAGAGCTTTTTCGGGATTAATACCTGATGCAACCAAAACATTTAAACCCTCGACAATTTCACTTCTGAATTGATTTGTATATTTTGAAATAGAGCCGAGCCTTTTATCCATCTGAGCAAGTTGCTCTGCTGATAACTGTCCGACATTGCCGAGTTCCCTTAACTGATGTTCTAATTCAACGGCTTCGGGAATTGCATCTGTTATTCCCAATTTATATGCAAGACCACCTCCGGCAAGAGTTAAACCTGCTCCAAGTTTTGTCATATTTTGTCCGAGAGTATCAAGAACCTGAGAAGTCTTTTTGATTTTGTTCTGAAGTTTATCAAACTCTGAATTTGATTTTGAAACGGCATCACGAATAACCCTCGACATTTTGTCAAAGGCAATGAGTGTTAATGATATTTTCATCATTGAATCAATCATCTTGTAAACTTTCTTCTATGAGTTCGTTTCTTTTTTGTGTATATTTCACAGCCTCATTAACCCAGAAATCGAGAGTATCAAGAGGCATCTGACATATTTCCGTATATGTCCAGCCGGTTGTTTTTGAAAGATGTATTATGCATTCCGCAGGGACGATTGAAACTTCCCCGAAATTGCCGCCTGAAGATTGATAACATCTTCAATCGGAAGCTCCAAAATATCTTCATAGACCAACTGCTGTCCGTCAAAATCACATAATTCGGCAAGTAAAGCGTACGGAATTTCATCGGGAGTTTTTGCTATTTTTTGAGCATTTAAGAGATTTTTTCCCTTACCGTCTTTTATTGTTACTTTTCTGCCGTCAGATAATATTATTTCTGTTGTCATCGTTCTTATATCTCCTTTTTCGGGTTCGTCATCATGTTTCATTAAATTTTACTGACGGAGTCAATAAAATGACAGCCGTAGATAGCGAAAGGGCTTTGATAATGACGTTATTAGTATTTTTGTTAATCTTCAAAAGTTTAAAACTTGTTATTAATATAAAAATATATTTTAAAACTTTTACGGGGGATTCTTATCCCCTAATTTTTTATTCATAAGACATTTATGCTCCTATATTCTTTTTGAAATCCTTGAGAGTATCCACAGTATTGACTTTGTAGATGTTTTCAAGAACATCAATTTCAAAAATATCTACACCGTTAACGACCAACTTTGCGTAAGTAACGGACATCGTTGTTTCATATTCTGCGTTTTCGTGGGGTTTAATTGTTCCGAGAGGGAACTCTTTAAATGTTCCGATAATAAAAGCATTAGCCGGAACTTCTTCAACTTTTCCCATTCCGTTATAGGTTTCAAGAGATGCTCTTACCTGCAACATTGCGGCAGTAAAAGGTGATGCAGCGGCGAGAAGAACTTCGGGATAGAGGGCATTCCATTTTATTTTGCATTCCATTTTATCTATGCCCGAAAAGAATTCGGCAGAGCCAATCATTCCGAGTGCTTTATGTTCAGCCATTTTGTGTTTTATTTGAGGGAGCTGAACTTCTTCCGCACGACCGAGAAGATTCACACCGTTCATATAAACATTTGCGTTTGTAAGTTTATTAATTTTAATTTTACTCATATCTTCTTTTTTTCCTTTGTTCGAATAATCCGCATTCGCTGATAGCGATGTCGGCGTAGTGAAGTATTACGATTTCCTGTGTGATAGCCTGAATCAGAGGACATTTCATTATATGCTTACAGCTTTGGCACAAATCATAATCAGCACAGCCGATAACCACATTTTGATCAGCATCAAGTTCGGCTTTCATTATGAACTCCCCAATCCCTGAAGAAGGTCACGATTAACGTAGCTTTCAAAGGTGATACGTTCAGCCGGCGGTGGTGGCATAAACTCAATGTCGAAAATTAAATGACCGTCTGCCATTTGGTAAACATCATTTTTATCGGGGTGGAAAGTACATTTTCCGTCAACCAAAGCACCACGACCGATTAACGTTCTTATGAAAGCATTAACCGATTCTTTAATTGCATCTATTAAGCCGTCATCAATCGGGCTGTCAATATATTGGAGCATTGCGTATTCGACACTTTCGTGAAGAATATCTGCCGTCCTTCTTATGTTAATGAAGTTTATAGGATCACCGCCACTGGCAGGGAATAATGAGGTGCGGTTTCCCCAGGTTCGGTAACCCGTACCGTATGAGTTATATATGGTGACAATTCCTGCTTCGTTTAAAAGATTCACTTCGGAATTTTCATCATTAAACATTGAGGTTAATTGTCTTTCTGTTCCGAGAATACATTTTATTTCTGTATTTGACGGTGACCAGTGGTAGCCTTTTTCAATATCTTTTGCGGCAATAACACCTGCAAGATATTGTGAATAAGGCTGATAAACTATTGTCTGCCAAGCTGCATCGTGAGCCTGAACGTGAGGATAGCAGAGAACCATTCTGTCAGAATATATATTAAAATTAATATTACCCTCCGGTCCTCTTCCTTCTATTGCCTCCTGAACTGTTGTTCCGAGCGGTGCATCAATAAGACCTATTGCTCTGATTTTTTCACAAAGTGTTTGCATTTCATTAGCTACGGAAACATCTTCGCAAAATGTCGGTGCGATAATTATTTTGGGATAAAATCCAAAGAGTGAATAACAATCCTCAAATGCACTTAAACCTGTTCTTTTTCCCGTAACAGGATCAACACCGCCTACAACATCATATACGCTTACATCATCAACGGTTTCGTGTTTTGAGGGATCAAATACATTTATTCCGATGACGATTCCCGAACCCTGGGAATATATCGCATCAAGAGCATCGGGCAGAGTGTATCCGTCTCTTCTGTTTCCGAAATATTGATAACAGTCAAATCTTCTTGTAAGCAAAACAGGTTTATTAACGGTACGATCTTCTTCTCGAACTTCATCTAACGGAGCAGTTCCTATTACTCCGATTACAGAGGTTTTAACTCCTTTTATTGCTTTCGGACAACCGCCCATTTCTATTGTTTCAACGCCATGTAAGTAATCTGTCGGCATTTAAACCTCGCTTTCTTCTAAAATCTCAACACTTGGTGTTGAGAGTGTAAATGTAATTTCGTATTGCCAAATTCCGTTATTTTCGGATAAAAAGCCCTCTTTAACGGGTGTGAGTTTGGTGCAACCGTCCGGTTTATAACCGCAAAGTACAGCTTTGATTTTGTCTAATAATTCATAAGTTCCGTTGTTGGAGCGAAGATTTCGGGTTACAAGAGTTATTGCAAAATCCATTTTCTTTTCTTGAGAAATAATATCTATGGCATTTGAGTTTGAAAAACTTCCGCCACGATAGTGAACAAGAATTGCTCCTGTCGGGTGCAGTAAGATAAATTCGTTCGGTTTTTCGGGGAAACCCTGAACAAGCAAATCGGAAATTTTTTCATTTAATTTTGTTATTATTTGATTTTCAATATCTCTAATACTCATATAATTTTTCCTTATTGAATAATCTGTCCTTTTGGGTTTTGTTTGTTCTGTATTCGGGACTTCCCGAAACCTCGTTATTTATTTCTGTCTGAAGTGAAATTATTCCTTTTTTTATTTGTTCGAGGGTTTTTATTGCATTCTTGTAGGCTTCGAGAACGGCTTCGGGTATTTCTGTCTGAATTCGTCTTGAATAAAGCCGATAAATACTCAAATCAATGGCGATTATCCGAAGCAAAGGGAAATGGGTATCAAGAGGTAGGGTGTACCGCCCTCTTAAATACCCGTCAATCAATGTTGAAGAATATATCAAGGCTTCTTCAACCACAGAAGAATTGATTGTGCTTTGTAATCCCGTATCATCAGTCAGCTGAATTAAAACGGCGGTACTTATCTGCGTTTCTATATCTTCAAGAGTGCAATAATACACAGTTAAATTCCTCTTACTACACGAATAATTTCACCTGATGAAGAGGCTGTATCGAGAGCATAACCGTTGACAGCATCACCTTTTTGAATAGAGTAAGTTGTTGTTTCATCTTCGGTTGTGCTTTCAATGGTATCGCCCGTTGCGGTAACAGCTTTTCCGTCTGCATCAGAGGTTACTGCATCACCCCGGGTAATTGCACCGCCCGTTTCTATCAGAAAAATTCCGAGAACACCGACAGGTGCAAACTGACCGTTATCCGTTTCAACATCAGAAATACCAAATGCTTTTTCACCTGCTGTGCATACAGCACCTCCAAAAGAAACAAACCTTTGTTTCGGAAGGTCGGCAGTCGCTTTTACCGAATCAATCAACAGCGGTTTATATGTCTTATTTGTCATTTGTACCTCCTGTCGTTTCGGTTGTTGTTGTGTTTTCAGTTGTAGTTGTTTTAGTTTTAGTTTTAGTTACTGTTTTTGCAGGAGTCGGTGTTTTTGTTTCTTTGACGGGTGTGATAAATTCACTCAAAAGTTTTGCTTCTTCTTCCGTCAAATCAACAGTTGAACCGATTCCGTAAAAACTTCCGTTATGCATCAAATTCGTGTTTTTAATTTTGTATTTAGCCATTTTTACTCCTTATGCCACAGCATTTTTTATCAGATAACCTGCTTCCGGACCGACCAGGAACGGTGTGTAAATATCAGTTGCTCTGATATATTTCAGCTTGTTACCTTCTTTGTAATATTCATCGATTTTGAGAGAATCTTTGAGGTGGATTGTATATGCGAAAGCAGGATCGTATTCCGTTCTTGTGTCTAATTTCGGCACATAGGCAAGAATGATATTTTTACCCCAAATTCTGTGGTTAACATTGTTTTCATCAACCGTAACGGCTTTGCCGACAACAATGTTTTCAATTTCAAAGATTTCTTTTAAATGGCTAAGGGTAAGAATTTTGTGTTCACTGTTAGAAAGCAAACCTGTTAATACTTTGTGTCTTTTTAACTTTTCCCATACTTCCTGACCGATAACCATTGTGTTCGGATCTTGACCGATGTTACTGCAAATCGCATTTTTTGCAGTGTCAATTACGGTAACGGGATCGGAGGCTTCATCATTAAACTGACTTGTTCCCGATAAAATTACTTTGTTGCCACTGCTGTAATTGTTTGCATCCTGAACCAAATCAGCACATTGTTTTTCGTGCTTCAACTGCAAACCCTGGGTTACAACATTTGTTGCGTGAAGCTGTAATTTAACTTCTTTTGATTCGTGTTCTTCTCGGTAATCGAGAGGGTATGCCAAATCGTGTTCGGTCAATGTTGCCGTATGTTTTTTGAAACCTTCAGGGCTGATTACATTTGAATTGGCTCTTATTGCTCTTTCGGTATCGTGAACCTTAAAGGCTTCTTTGTTAAATTCAAATATATCCACTTTTTCAAGTTCCGATTCAATAGTCGGGAATAAATAATGAGCGATAAGTTCATTATTTCGGTAGCCTCTTGCTACTTCCGACAAATACGCATTTATGCGTAAATCTTCTAAACGTCCCATTTATATCTCCTTATTTCTTAATTTTTAACAGTGCATCTCTGAATGATATTTTTTCTTTTTCAGCCAAAGCCGTTGCCTCTTTGTAAATTTCAAGACTTTCTTCATCGGCTTCGGCATACTTTTCGACATCAACGGACGGCTTTGTTGTTTTTTTCTTTGCTATCTCGTCAAATTCAATCTGCTTGGGAAGTGCTGAAATAAAAGTCTTAAATTTATTGATGCTGTCAGAAGTTTCGTCAAATTTTTTGACATTATCCAAATCGCATAAAATGGAAAAGACGGCATCTTTATTTGCAGGTGTTAAAATACCTTCTTCAATCTGTTTGTCGATAAATTCGTTAAAATCTTTGTTTCTTAAATTTTCTTTGATTTCTTTTAATTCTCTTGCAAGTTCTTCTTTGCCTTCTGCTTCATCTTTGAATTTTGCAAACTGAATATTTAAATCTTTTACCTTTGATTTTAAATCCTTAATTTCCGTATTTTTCTTTGCTTTTTCTTCAAATTCGGCAACCTGTTTTTCAAGTTCTTTAATGGTGGCTTTTAACTCATCTGTTTCATTCGTTCCGCCTGTTGTATCAAAGATATATATGTCAGATTCACCGTCTTTAAATTCAACGGCTTTCATTCCTTTGACCTGCGGAATAGATGCTCCCAAAAAAGAAACAGCCTTTAAATATGGCTTTTTACCTTCTAATTCTCTGTAAATTTCAACAGATATTTTTTTGTATTTTCCTTTTTGGACGTACTCTTTTAAATCATCAGCCAAATCTTTGAATGATGCTTTTAACGTTCCGTTTTCTTCTTTCAGAGAATCAACCCAGCCGTATGCCGGACCTTTTTGTTCGTGGTCTAAGGTGATTGGTGCTTCGCAAAAAGAAGGATCATAATTTTTAGCCAGTTCCTGAACTTCGGCTTGCGTAAAATTGCCTTGGGGATAAGTTCCCGCTTTAAAAACTTCAAAAAATTTCATTTGGTTTCTCCATATTTTGTGAGTGATAAATTTTGCTACCTTTTGGCAGTATAAATCTACCTGTAAAACCACTTCAAATGTGGATAAGCAGTCATTTATAACACTTCTGACAGCCACTCGCAGAAAACACTGCCCACGACAATTTGAAGGTGTCTGAAGAGATGATGTATCTTGAAAGAAAACGGGCAAAAGCCTCTTTTCTTTTTGCCCTGAACACTCTACGAAAGGAACAAGATGGATTACTCTGTACTCTTAAAATTATTTGAAAGTGTCGGCTTCCCGGCTGTGATTTTTGTCATTTGGTATGTTTACCACAATGCCCAGGTAAAAACCTTTGAAAAAATCATCAACAACAATTTTGAAATCCTGAAAGATTTGGTTGAAACCAACCAATACAATGCAACGGTTTTGTCCCGTATTGAGAGTAAAATTGACGGCAATCTCTGGTGTCCCGTTCTGAAAAAGGAGATAAAACATCAATGAATACGGAAAGACTTCAGCTTAAAGGACAACTTGCAGAGGCTAAATCAAAATTTAAAAATCTTGATATGGAAGCCTCCGGTCTTATCGTTCTGATACGGACATATTTAAACCCTTTTGAAGAAGATTTGACAAAAATCGAAATTGAAAAAGCTCTGTCCTCTGTAAAAAAAACTGAACAGCATTATTACGGAACTCAAAACAACAAAGAAAAAAGTTGAGGACTTGGAGGCATACTTTGACTAAAAGAGATGTCGTTCTTGAATATGCACAAAAGCTCTATGTTATGGATCACAACACCATTGAGGAAATTTCAAGAAAAGTTGAAGTGAACGAAAAAACTGTCCGGCGGTGGAAACAACTGTATAAATGGGATGTGAAAAAATCCGAGTACCTGAAAACTCTCAGAATGTTTCACGAAGAATTGTTCAACTTTGCCCGAAAGCTGATGATTACCATCGAATGCGATATGGACAACAACGAAAAAATCGATCCGGGCAGAATGTATGCGTTTACAAAAATGCTCCCTCTGATAAACAAAATAAAAGAATACGAGGATTCCGTTCTTGAAAAAGAATCAACCAAAACCGAAAACAAAGGTCTTACTCCCGAAGTAATCAAGCTGATAGAAGAAGAAATTTTAGGGGTAAAATACAATGAAGAATAACTACTTTTTACCCTATCAGTTAAGATGGCTTAAGGATAAATCAAAAATAAAGATATGGGAAAAATCACGCCGTATCGGAGCAACTTACGTCCAAAGCTATGAAGACGTCAGAGACTGCATTGATAAAAAAGTTCCTGCCGTTTGGTTTTCATCAGCCGATGAATCTGCCGCAAAAGAATATATTTCTTATTGCGAACAATGGGTAAAACTGTTTCACGTTGCCGCAAAAAGTCTTGGTGAAATAATTCTTGATTCGGATAAAGACATAAAGGCTCTTGTTATTGAATTTAAAAACGGCACAAAAATTCACGCACTCTCATCAAACCCTAAAGGCTTCCGTTCAAAAGGCGGTAAAATTGTGCTTGACGAGTTTGCCTTTCACAATAATCCCGAAGAACTTTGGAAAGCGGCACGTCCATGTATAACCTGGGGTTATCCATTAAGGATATTATCCACTCACAACGGACAAAACTGTCTGTACTACCGATTTATTGATCAGGTTAATAACGGTGAATTAAGTTGGAGTCTTCATAAAACACCGATTCAGCTTGCCGTATCCGAAGGTCTTGTTGATAAAATTTATCAGCGGAAAACAACAGCCAAAGAACGTGAAGAATGGCTGAACAACGAAAAAGAAAACTGCTTTGACGAATATACCTGGTTACAGGAATACTGCTGTATCGCAGTCGATGAAGCAAGTGCATTTCTTCCCTACGATTTAATAACCTCCTGTGAAATGAATAATATTTTAAAACCCCTCGATGAAATTCAGCACGATTTCTATGTCGGGGTTGATGTCGGCAGAAAAAAAGATTTAACTGTCATTTGGGTTTTGGAAAAAATTGAAAATATTAAATACACAAGAGCTGTTATTGAACTTTCAAAAATGTCCTTTCAAAAACAGGAAGAAATTCTGCACGAAATTTTGGCTCACAAATTATTCAGACGTGATTGTCAGGATGATACCGGCATCGGTATGCAGATGGCAGAAAATGCACAGGTAAAATTCGGAAAATTCAGAGTCGAAGGTGTAACTTTTACAAATCGTGTAAAAGAAGATTTGGCTTACAGACTCCGGACAGAGTTAGAAAACAAAACAGTTTTTATTCCGAGCAGACACGAAATCAGAGAGGATTTACATTCCATTCGCAGAATTACAACCTCTGCAAATAACATACGGTTTGATGCCGACCGTTCTGAAAACGGACACGCTGACAGGTTTTGGGCATTAGCACTTGCACTTCACGCCGCTGATAACGGCTCGGGTGAAATTCATATTTCAACAAGAAAAAAAAGAGAGTCTGTAAAAATGACCGAAAATTTTTAAAACGGCTTTTAAGCCACTTAAAAATTTCCAGAGGATAAATTATACCTGACTCACTCAAAAAATTAAAATTAAATCGAGTTAAATCGGTTTTAAATCGGGTTTGAGATTAAATCAAAAAGGAAAAATTATGAAAAACAAATTAAGCGATGAAATTGCAACAAGAAAAAGAAGTATAAATTTTTACTCATTGGGTTCATATCTGCCCGATCCCGATGAGGTTCTCAAAAAGCAAGGTAAGGATATTCGGGTTTATAAGCAACTGCTATATGATCCCCACGTTTTTGCCTGTGTTCAGTCAAGAAAATCAGGTGTTCTCTCTCTCGAATGGGAAATAAACAGAGGTAAAAACAAAGATAAAAATACACAAATTATTGAGGATTTATTCAAAAAAATCGATGTTTATAAACTGATTAGCGATATCCTCAATGCGACATCTTTCGGTTTTCAGCCAATTGAAATCATATGGAAAAAATTCGGAAATTATGTTCTGCCGTCTGAATTAAAGGCAAAGCCCGTTGATTGGTTCTGTTTTGATGATGATAACATTTTAAAATTCAGAACAAAAGAACATTCTTGGGGTAAAGAACTTCCGCCACGCAAGTTTTTATGCCCACAGGCAAATCCGACTTACGAAAACCCCTACGGAGAAAGAACTCTTTCACGAGTCTTTTGGGCTGTAACTTTCAAAAAAGGCGGATTAAAATTTTGGGTTACTTTTTCGGAAAAATACGGTATTCCCCATTTAATCGGAAAACACCCTCGTGGTGCAAGTCAGGAAGAAACAGACAATCTTGCCGATTTGCTCGAAAATATGATACAAGATGCGATTGCTGTTATTCCCGATGATTCCTCCGTTGAAATTCAGGAAGCAAATAAATCATCTTCCGCCGAAATCTTTGAAAAACTCATAGATAAAATGAATGCTGAAATTTCAAAGGCTATTTTAGGTCAAACCCTTACAACCGAAGTCGGTTCTCGTGGAAGCTATGCTGCCTCAAATACACATTTAAAAATAAGGCAAGACCTTATTGATTCGGATAAAAAACTTGTTGAAAGCACAATAAATCAGCTCATAAAGTGGATTTATGAATTTAATTTTCCCAATTCCGAAATACCGACATTTGAAATGTATGAAATTGAAGATGTTGATTTGAATTTGGCTCAAAGAGACAAAATACTTTCGGAAACAGGTGTTAAATTTTCAAAAGAATACTTCTTAAAAACCTACGGCTTGGAAGAAGAAGATTTTGAAATCAAAGAAGATGTACCGTTAAACACGCAGTTTGTACAATTTTCACAGGAGCCTCATATTGAGGGACAAGACCAAATTGATAACCTGTTTAACTTTTTAGCCGAAACGGAACTTTCAGAAAAGGCTCAAAAAATGATAGCTCCGCTTCTGTCTTTACTTGAAAACTGCGAAACTTACGAAGAAGCAAAAGAACTTTTAACGGACCGGAACCTGCATACAAAACAGCTTGAACAGTCAATCCAAAAAGCAATCTTCTTGTGCGAATTGCAGGGCAGATCAGATGGTCTTGATGAATAAGGAATAATAATATGGCATCCATTTCTCGTGAAGAATATATAATCAAAAAGAATTTTTTAAAACAAAGACAAAGTCTGCCGCTGCATTTAAAAATTCAAATGTCAAAGCGAAGAATCAAACAGTTTTATGACCACTTTGACGGTAAAGTTTATGTGTCTTTTTCAGGCGGAAAAGATTCAACGGTCTTATTACATCTTGTCCGTTCAATGTACCCCGAAGTTCCTGCCGTCTTTATAGACACAGGTCTTGAATATCCCGAAGTCAGACAATTTGTCAAAGAAACCGAAAATACAATAATAATCAGACCTAAAAAGACCTTTAAACAAGTATTGAATGAATACGGTTATCCCGTTATCAGCAAAGAAGTTGCAATGTTTATCGAGGAAAACCGCAAAAATCCGTTAGGCTATACTCAACGGAAATTCGATCCCAACAGTGAATATGTGAAAAAATACGGCTCACACTATTGTCTTGCAAAATGGCAGTTTTTAAGAGACAGCGACATTCCGATATCGTCAAAATGTTGCCGTATTATGAAAAAGACTCCGGCAAAAAAATTAGAGAAAGAAACAGGTCTGAAACCGTTTATCGCAACAATGGCGGCGGAAAGTAATTTAAGAAAAACAGAATACCTTAAAAAAGGTTGTAACTCTTTTGATTCTAAAAGACCTGCCTCAACTCCGCTCGGTTTTTGGACGGAACAGGATATTTTTAAATATATAAAAGAGTTTAATGTCCCTTACTGCTCTGTTTATGGCGATATTCTAAAAGATGAAAAAGGAAAATATTACACCACAAATGTTGACCGCACAGGTTGTATGTTCTGTATGTTTGGCGTTCATCGTGAAAAATCGCCGAATAAATTTGAAAAAATGAAAGTAACACATCCGAAACAGTACGTTTACTGTATAAAGGATCTCGGTTGCGGAAAAGTTTTGGACTTCTTGGGGGTGAAATACTGATGGCTGAATTAAAAGCATTATTTAAACTTTCTCCTGCATTAGCAATAAAATATTTCAGGAACAAAAAAAATAAACAGACCTGGGACTGGTACGAACTTTGGCAATCCGCACATCAAAAGACTTTCACCGTTGCAAAAGCCGTTAAATCTCACGTTTTGGAAGATATCCGGGAGGCTCTCGACAAAGCACTTTCTGAAGGTAAAACTTTTCACGACTTCCAAAAAGAACTGAAACCGATTTTGCAAAAGAAAGGTTGGTGGGGTGAACAAATTATCGTTGATTCAAATGGTGTTGCCGAAAAAGTTCAGCTCGGCTCTCTTTACCGACTTAAAACAATTTATTCGGTTAATATGCAGACTGCTTATCAGGTCGGAAGATACAAAACACAAATCGAGAACGTTGAGAACAGACCGTATTGGCAATATATCGCTGTTTTAGACGGAAGAACCCGTCCCGAACACGCCGAAATGCATGGGCTTGTTTTCAGGTATGACGATCCGTTTTGGGATGCTTTTTACCCTCCGAACGGTTGGAGGTGCAGATGCAGAGTTAATGCTCTTTTAAACTATAACCTGCAAAAACGGAACATTAAAAGCATTAACTCTGACGGCTTAATATCGGAAGAAATGAAACTTGTTTCCAAAAAATCAGGTGAATACAAACCTGTCAAAGTTTATACCGATCCGCTTACGGGACGGAAAGTTTCACCAGATATCGGATGGAGCTATAACCCTGCAAAAGAAATTTAAAACACATTTAACACATATTTATAAGGAGTTTACTAATGACAATCGACAGAAAATGCCTCATTAACTGGGTGGGTGGGAAAAGATTACTCAGAAAAACAATAGCACCGTTAATTCCAACGGATATAAAATCATACATTGAGCCGTTTGGAGGTGGAGCGTGGGTGCTCTTTTACAAAGACAAATGGGCGGATTTAGAGGTTTATAACGACTTAGACGGAAGACTCACAAATTTATTCAGAATAGTAAAATATCACCCGAATGCCTTTAAAGAAGAGTTTAAATACCTGCTCGGCTCTCGTGAAATGTTCTTACAGTTTTTAGCCGCAAAACCCTACACCGACATTCAAAAAGCCGTTCAGTTTTACTTTTTGATTACCCGTTCTTTTGGCGGTCGTGGTGAGACTTTCGGTACAGTTAAAAAATCATCGGGTGGTGCAAGCAAAAGTCAAAAAAATGTTGCCGAAAAAATTGATGCGATTCATAACAGGCTTGATAAAGTTATGATTGAAAACAGAGATTTTGAAAGATTAATCAAGCAATATGATTTTGAAGATGCTTTCTTTTATTGCGATCCTCCGTACACATACGGTTGTGGTTATGAAATTACAACAACCGAGGGCTTTGAACACGAACGACTGAGAGATACCTTAAAAGATATCAAAGGCAGATTTTTACTTTCCTATGACGATTCACCCAAAGTCAGAGAATTATACAAAGGCTATGAAATGATCGAGGTTGAAAGATTAAACGGCATCAACAACAAAGACGGCGGAACGCAACGTAAAAACAAAATGTTCAAAGAACTTCTTATTGCTAACTATCCGATAAAAGAGCTACACGAAAAATGGCAGACACCGTTGAAATAAGGCTTGATAGCAAAGCTGTTGAAAAAGCATTATTGCAGGTTGCTCAAAAGTGCGAAAATATGCGACCTTTAATGAAAAATATCGCAGGAATTATGGCTGATGCAACGGAACAAAATTTCGAGGAAGAGGGCAGACCTGACAAATGGCAGGAACTTGCAAAAAGGACGATAAAACAGCGTACAAAAACAAAACATTATCCTGGTAAAATTTTGCAAGTTGAAGGTCGGCTTGCTCTGTCCGTAACAACGCAATATGACAATGATTCTGCCGTTATCGGTTCAAATTTAGATTACGCAAGAATACATCAACTCGGTGGTCAAGTCGGCAAAGGTTTGAAAACAACAATTCCGGCACGACCGTATTTGGTTTTAACAAATGTTGAGTATAATGAAATTATTGATATTACTAAAAAATATATTATTTGAAATTTTTTATTCTAATATTTTATTAAGAGCCATAGCAATTTTTTTAACTTCCGTAATAGTGTTATACTTTCCAAAAGAAATTCTTATAGTTCCTTTTATAAAATTTTTATCAAGTTTAATTGCTTTTAACACATGGGAAACTTGTTTTTTTCTCGTATCACAAGCTGAACCAGTAGAAACTTCAATACCCATTAAATCTAATCGATGTAATAACGCTTCTCCATCTCTTTTAAAAAATGATAAACTAATATTTCCTAATATTTGATTATATCCATTTCTTTTATACTGAATACCAGGAGAAAGAGTTTTAAAAAAATGTTTTTCTAATTTAAGTAATTTTATCTGATCTTTATCAATTGTTTTGCAATTGTTTTCTAAT
Organism: uncultured Candidatus Melainabacteria bacterium; assembly: GCA_934754505.1. Classification (GTDB taxonomy): domain Bacteria; phylum Cyanobacteriota; class Vampirovibrionia; order Gastranaerophilales; family Gastranaerophilaceae; genus RUG841. The sequence continues at coordinate 35,302 of CAKVIE010000011.1, read as the reverse complement.
GCAGCTGCCATAGCAATTATTGATGCAATATTTTCTGTGCCTGCTCGTAATCCATATTCTTGGGAACCTCCATCAATAAAGCTATGAACATTTATGCCCTTCTTTATATACAAAAATCCAATGCCTTTTGGACCATTAAATTTATGTGCTGAGGCAGAAAGGAAATCTACGCCCAATTCTTTTACATCAATTTTAATATGCCCAACTGCCTGAACAGCATCAGTATGAAACAGTGAATTGTTTTTATGGGCAATATCGGTTAATGCTTTTATATTTTGAGTAGTGCCAATTTCATTATTTGCATACATAATTGATACTAATTTGGTATCTTGCGTAATATTTTTCGTTAAATTTTCAGGGTAAACTATTCCCTTTTTGTCAGGGTGTAAATATATTACATTATTTCCGTATCGTTCCATTGTTTTACAAGAATTCAAAATAGATTTATGTTCTATTTCTGATGTTATAATCGTATAAGGTTTTTCTTTTTGTTGTTTAATTACCCAATTATTACTTTCTGTTCCACCTGAAGTAAAATATATTTCCTCTGGTTCTGCATTTATACATTTTGCAATAATTTTTCTTGCATTGTTCAATTCCTTTTTTGATTTTTTTGAGAATGAATATAATTGAGAAGGATTTGAATAATCATACATCAAGTATTGTTTCATTATTTTATATGCCTTCTTATCAAGTTTGGTAGTTGCTGCATTATCAGCATAAATATATTTTTTCATAATTAATTAAATAATTTGCATCCTTCTGTTTTAAACTCTTCAATTTTTTCAAGTAAATCTTCTACGGTACAATTCAAATAAATTGCTAAACACTCCAAACAATAGAATTTCTTTGTCTTTTCATCTAACAATTTTTTATTAATTCCAATAGTATTTTTGTCTATATTTGTATTATTACAAGAAATACATTTATATTGCATTTAAAGAATCCTTAATTTTTAAATTTGGTACATCTTTACCTCGAAATTCTTCATCTAATATACCCAATTGAATTTTAATAATATCTCGCATCTTTATAGCAGGCGTCAAACAATATTTTTGGAATTCTCGCATATTAATATCGGAAACTTGTCTAACATTTGGAAATAATAATTTTAAATATGCAGTACAAATTCGTTTAATTGCCTCAGTATCTCTTGTATCAGAATGTTCTGGAACAAAAATAATTTCATCTACTAATGCTCTATAACTGGCATCCTCTCTCAACAAGTGTAAAATCGTACAATAATATTCGGAATTTAGAGCCCAACCTGATATTTTTAAGTCATCATGCATTCTTGGAATATCCCAACCTTTTATAAAACCATGAAATCTATCTAATAATGCACTTTCATGGAATATTTTAGGAAGTTCTATGAGCATATTTTTATATTCATCCATTCTGTCTTGACTGATATTTCCAAGCAATAATATACCCGCATCTGCTACACCTTCATAATTACCTACTGTATATACTCCAGATTCCATGTAACCTTTTAAAGCTGCTCGCATTTCATCAATATTTGTAAAATCAATTGTTTGCACTTCATCTAAAGCAACAAAATCATTGCTATTTACAAGACCTAAAGATCTTCTACTTATGTCATAAAACATTTTTGCTCGAGACATTATTCCGCCTGAAGAGAGCCAACCAAATTTACTTACTCGACCAAATAAATATGATTTACCAGTACCTTTAGGAGCTAATTCTATTAAATTTAATCTTTTTTCTACAAAAGGTAATAAGCGGGTTAGCATTGCTAATTTTTCGGATTCTTTTTTATATCCAGATGCGTTGTAATCAATAGCTCCAAGAATAACATCCAACCATTCATCTATTGAAAATTCATTTCTTACATCTTTAAAAAAATCTAAGTCAATCTTATATGGACAAAAATTAGTAAAACCTACCAATTTAATTTTTCCTGGTATTTTTTTATCTTCTGGAAAACGATAACCTAATTCTACAATACCCCAAGTTTCACCTTTAACAAGTTCTTCTTTACATTTTTCCCAAACATTCGGTTCAATTAAGGTTTCTTTTGAAGTTAAACTATAATCGGGAAGGGAAAAAGAAATTTCTTGTGTTTTGATATTAATATCAGCAGATATTTTTGTCAGAAATTTAACTCTTTCGTTTTCGTAAACAATTCGGTTTTTAATACTTGTCCAATCATCTTTTTGAGGTAAATATGAATGAATAAAATTTGAAACTTCCTCTATATCATATTGTCCATTTTCATCAGCAAATCTTTTTAGTAACCAATCTCTAAGAAAAGAAGGTAAACTAATAGAAGAGAAAAAATTGCTTTTCTTTAAATCTTTATATACAACCATTTCATCAAAGCATTCTTTTAATTTGTTTTCAGTTTCAATATTAGAATAACTCATTTTCTTGTGATCCTTCTTTCCTTATTTCAAATGACAAATCTCTTTTGATAATATTGTTATTTAAGTATACATCAAAACTATATTGTTTTGCTTTCTTTAATTCAGGCATATCAAAAATATATGCATATTGATTATCTTCCCGTTTGTATGCATTATAGAAAGTATTTTCAACTTTGATTTTTACATTTTTTAAATTAGAGCAACTGATATATAAGCAAATGCTTGCTTTCTTTCTATAACTTACATAAATAACATTATTATCTAAAATTTTTACATCTATTGTATCTGGAATATTTTGTTTTGAAAGTTCTATAATTGGAACCATTACTTCCTCTAAAGTAGCTCCACCATGAACTTCTACATTTGCAGCACGTCCACCTTTAAATCTTGAATGATCCGCCAAAACATAATAATCATTTTCTACAGTGGCTGTATCAATTTTAGGTAATAAATCATTATATTTGCAAATTCGACCGGAATTTGTACCTTTTGAATCCACATCAAAAGTACGAGTGTTATTATTAATAACTGCTAAACGACTTGCTCCATGATCAGAAATAATAAAAATCTTTTCAAATTTTCCATTAGTTAATTCGCTGTTAATTTGTTTCAACACTTCTTTTATAAGATTTAACTCACTTATGATATAAGTTGGTAGTTTTGTTTTTTCATAATTATATTTTTCTTCAGGATTATGTTTTATTTTGTCTAATTTTATAATTTCAGTAACTTCAATACCTTTTTGTTTAAAACGATCTACAAAATCTTTATTAAGGCTGGTAATAGTTGGAATATTAGCAATCCCTATTTGAATGTTTGCACACAATCCTAAGTTATTGGATTTTGCAATTATATACCCCAAGTATTCAACACCCATAGCATCAATAAAATATAATTTTGAATTGTCTTTTTTTAATTTATCAATACATACATTTCGTGGTGATAAATACTTATTATAAATTCTATCTTTTGCTAAATTATTAACTATTTGTTCAAATTTAGTGTCTATTATGTTGACAATTTTTTGGTATTTATATTTTTGTATGTAATCTGTAAAGATATTTTCATTAAATTGATATGGAGATAAATAATCATATAAATCGAGATATACATGTTTTAAAATATTTTGTAAATTTTCAAAAGATAATGAATCTTTTAATTTTTCGGATATACACTCAACTATTAATTCTTTTTCTTGTGGTGTATTATCTGTCAAATAATAAATTGCCTTTTCACCTTTTGTAGAAATAAATTTACAATAATTATCCAATTTTATAGCATCATGTATTTCACTAACGGTTCTCTTATAATTTTCATATTTTATCCAATAATCATTTTCAGATAAAACTTCATCTGTCAACGAATAATATATATTTTGAATAAACGAATCCAAATTTTGTGATTTTTTGATTGATTTTTGCAAACACCAATTGCTATTTACCCCAAAAATTTTTAGAGCAAGAAAATATAACCATTTTTCATATTCATTATAATTATTCCAATTTCGCAAAAAGATTTCTAAATTGTTAATATTGTCAAATTTCGAAACTAACAGTGTTCTTAAATTATTTAAATTATCTTTTTGAAACAAAGATAGCAAATATTGCCATTGTTTTTCATTTCCCCACTTTTGATCAATAATATCCTCAATAAATATTTTTTTTAATACATCATAAGAAGAATTAATCTGCTTCATGGAATATAATGATAATGGAAAATCTTGAATATTTTTATTTGTTTTAATAAACACACATGAATTAGATGCAATAGACGTTTCATCAATAACAGATAGACTTGAAATATAACTTATATTTGGTATTGTTAATCTTGGATTTACAAACACTAATGTTGTATTATTTTTATTTTTCATTTCATTTTCTACAAAATGAATTCTTTGCTTTATTCGTGGATCATTAACAATACTAATATATGATTTTAATTCATAAGTTAAAATAACAATTTGTTTGCTATTGGCTGTATTCAATATTGTATATAATATGTTTTTTAAATATTTACTACCTTGTATCTTTAAAAACACAGATATATCTTCTATAACAAGATTACAATTAGTATTTTGTATATCATACAAAAGTTTATCCAAATTTGGCATTTCATCAGGAATACAATAATCTTTCACATTAATAATTGAGCAATTAGTATTATTTTTACAAAATTCCTTTGCATCACAATAATCGTCAATATTTTGGAAATCAAACAAATGAGGATAAGCATCATTGACACTTGTTTTTAAATAATTGTAAATTTGTTTTTTATAGGATTCCATTAATTATTCCTCGTCAAATTTTGATTTTAATATTTCTATGCCAACATTTAAGTTATCTTTTATTAAATCTTTTAAGTAAGATTTTACTTTCTCGCTATCCATTTGTTCTATTTGAGCAAAAGCCTTATTATGTCCATTGGCTTTATATTTTAAGTTAGCATAATTAAAAACAAATTGTTCTATTTCATTTGCATTATAATACCAAGCATAAGGACAAGAGTATTTTGATCTTAACTCTTTAATAAGTTCTGGAATATTATCAATAACAAACTTATAATCCTTGATTATATATTTTATAAATCTATTATTAATTTCTGTTTTATTACTCAATTTTTCAAAAATGTTTGATTTCTCAAAAAAATCCAACGCATTTTCTACAGTGTGATTATCTTGATTACTATTATTTACTGCATCAAAAGCACTGATGGCATCTTGTTTGTCATCTTTTGCATCTAACATGTAAATAATTGGTATTGAATAAATATCTGACCATTCTATAGGTGATTTAGTTCCGGTTTTATCCTTCCATAGATTTTTTAATTTTGTTATTTTTAGATTCTTTTTATGATCCAAAATAATTGTTTCGATTTCTTTTACATATGCTTCCGGAGTTAATGTAAAAGAATTGTTCGGAATTTTATTAAAGACATTATTTATATCATCATCTGATAAATTTTCTAAAAGATTTGAACATACCTGTTTAAATATATTTATTTGATTATCCCTTTTCATAAAATTTCTTAAGTTTTCTATTTGATAATGGAGTAATTCGGCAAACGAACTTTTATTAGTCTGGTTAATATATCCATTTCTTTTGATTTCACATAGTATATTTATCAAAGGAGCTAAATCATTTATTTGTTTAGTTATGATTGAACAAGATAATGGTATTGTACTACATTTATTGCACCATACAGAAATTGTATCTTTCAAATTATTACTTTGAGGAATTAATATATTATTGCTGTATTGAATTATTTCGTATTCGGTTATTAACTCTTCAATGTTTTGTTGTATTGTTTCTTCTTTCCAAACCCAATTTGCAGCATCGGTAGATGCAATTTTCTTTTGTAATTGTTCAAGATATTGCCCACAATCATTTATTTCGTCTGCTAATTTTATTAACCGACCATTTTTAAATATATTGAGATATTCGTTAATTCCTGCAGTACATTTATCTTTATTAAATATCAATTTTAAATCTTCAATAATAAATTGATTTTCAATAAAAATAGTTCCTATTTTGGTGGCAATATCATTATCAGATTCACCAAAAGTATTATTGTTTGCTAATTGTGTATAATTATCAATAATAGCCATCAAAATATGTTCAGGGGTTTTGAATTCTTCATTTTTTAAAATATACTTTAAAAATGAAATTGGAAATTTCCATTCTTTCATTTTATTTCTAATTCGATCTCGTGTACTTTCAACAGATGTATAAACATTATCTAATTCAAATAGTTTTGCTGAATTTTCAGTAAATGCTTTAATTTCTTTTGTTATAGTTACTATTGAATATTCTGTATATTTTTGATTTGGATTCTGTTGGTGTTTTAACACAGATTCAACCATTGTACCTAATTGTTCAGGAGACATAGCTGTACTCGTCATATTATCACTACAACTATAAGTATCATTTGTATATTCTTTTAATACAAATCCCAAAAGAAAAGCAGACAAGTTGCAAGGCATAAATCCATAAGGAGAATCGGTTAATGTTTCATATATAGTATTCAATGAAATTTTACCTTCTTTTTTAAAACCGTCATTTATTAATTCTTCGATTTTTTGTTTGATTTTAGAAATAAATAACTGTTGTGTTTCAAATTTGGTCCAATAATTAGGATTTTCCCAAGCATTTGCAAATGTTTCTCTGATTCTTGAGCGTTCATTACAAGCATCTGCAAAACATTGATTAACAGCATTGATTGCACTTTTTTTAAATTGATTTTCTAAGAAAACACTATCTGTTAAATTTTTATATTTAGATTCATATGCAAATGGATATTTTCTTTTATTAATTTCATCTAATTCGTTTATTAACGAATCAGCTCCAACAATTTTATTTTGAGTGCCATCAAAAGAATATACCAAAAAACTTCCATTAGACAACCTTTTAAACCACTGTTTTAAATAATCGTTTGCATTATTTTCAAACATTTTGGACTGTGATAAATCTTTATCAGCTTGATATAATGCATTAGCCATTTCTTGAATATATTGTTCATATGCTTCAATACCCAAAGTAACTAACGATATAATAAAAATAATACCATTCTGGTTATTTGTTTCAGTTATATATGTGGCAATTCTGTTTTTTATATTTTGTAATTCATTATCGTCTTTAGCAACTATAAAAACTGTGGGGAATTGCCATTTATTTTCAGAATTATTATAACTTTTTATTCTTGTATCTAAGTCATAAAAAGAACAATAAGACAAATTAAGACGTTTTTTTAATCCAGTAGGGATAGAGAAATAGTCCAAAATGTTAATGTTTGCATCATTAATTAAACGTGTTGTTGAGTTTCCTCGTATTTTTTCTTTGTTTTTTTCAATGGCATCATTATCTGTTATATTAGAAAAAGCAGTATACTGAAATTCATTATTGCCTAAATCTTTTTTAAAAAGAATGTGATCAGTTACTAATCTATCTGCTATATTTCGAGCTTGCCCTTGATTAAAATCAGTACCTTCAAAAGCATTGTCAATATTTTTATCATTAGGAACAAACAATTTTACAGAAGAACCAACCGCTTGCGAAATGGCTTGTAAAAGCAAAACCGTTTTTAAAACCCTTTTGTGGTCTAACCTTAAATTTTGATTTGCAGAATTATTGTAATAATCAAGAATATCTCGTATTTTTCTATCTAATTTATCTCTGTGAGAATCATAGAAATAATTCCACAACATATCAATAGTTAAAAGTGGATTTTCATCAAAAGGTCCATAATTATCAATAAACCACTGGAAACTTTTTTCATCTTCATCTTTTTTATCTCGAATAAATTCAAACATACTACGTTGATTAGATGCAAAAAGCTGAGCTAAATTTTTCAATAAAAGTGCAGCATAAGGATGTATGGGAAGAATATTTTTTAACTGTTGTTCGTTAATTTTTGCAGTCTTTTCTACCAATTCTCTTGAATATTCTGTTCTGTCATATAAATTATCTATAATGTTATTCCACTGACTTTTTAGTTGTTCATCCTCTGTTTTTTGCATTGCGTGACCTAATAGTGAAAATGCGATATTTTCAGGTAATTCAATTTTACAAAATGGTTTAACAAAACGATCAAAAATTTTACGACCATTTCTATCATTTTCTGAAAAAATGCTACCTGTTTCATGCGTTACAATCATAAAATAGAAATTATCTGTTTCACTAATTTCAGCTAACTTTTGAAAACCTACGGTATCATCATTATTAACAAAATAACGAGAAAATTCATCCCAAATAAACAAAATTGAATGTAAATTATTTGCTTTAATTACATCTTTTATCCAAACTACTAAATCATCTATCTCTAATGTAAATGCCGAAATTCCTTCTTTTTCTCCAACTTCGATTATTTTTGTTATTAAATTGTCTAAAGCATCACCACTAAACATATTTAAATGCTCAATTATCGTATTTATATTTTCTCCGTTGAATAAATTCGAATATTTTTCTTGAATTATTCTTCCAAAAAGTTCTTTTTTTATATCATCAGATAACCAATTTAAAATACCTGTTTTTAATGATGATTTTGCTTTGTTTTCAATGCCATGTTCTCGTAATGCTTTTTCAATACTTCCCTGTATAGAAGATATTAATTTGTTATCATTTGTAATGTTTGATGCACCGTATCTATAAACAGTTAAAACCTTACCGGAATTTTTTATTTTATCGATTTTGTTATATAAGTCATTTGTTTTAAATTCATCTTTATATCTTGAAAAATACCATTGAATGTCTTCTGGTAATGAATCAAATATTTTTTTCAATGTTAAAACTGCATGTGATTTACCAGTTCCATATGCACCTTCTACCCATAATGACAATCTATCAGTTCTGTTTAATACATTAATTGTATTTTTTAATAATTTTATAAATGTTGAATGAGGAAAATATTTTTTCCATAAATCAGGATCTTTTTTTATTGTTTCATCATTTACTGCAGGAAAATAATTAGGATCAATATTAAAATATTGTGAATATGTATTTGTCATTTTTCGGTGCTCCTTGTTGAAATTAATTAAATAATTCTAAAACATCTTCAGATTTTTTATCATCTCTAAGCGTAATTGTATCTAAATCCAAATTAAATGTTGCAACGATATATTCTGGATAATTTACTGAAAGTCCTTGTAAAATTTCTTGCATTTGTTTTCTCTCAATACCAAAGATTTCTGTTGGACTCATGCCTTTGCTTTCTGCATTATAATTTAACAACCTTGTTAAAGTAAATTGATAGTAATTATCACAAGCTTCAGCAAACTTATATAAGCCATATAAAATTACTCTTGGGTCAAGATTATTCCATTTAGTACGAACAATAGCAGGATTTTTTTTATCAGGTGCTATAAATCCTAATCCAACATCACTAAATGGCAATTCTACAAATCTATTCATTGCAGCCCAAATATCTTTTGCCGCAGTTTCGTTTGCACCAGTATCTGTTATCATGGAAATAAAATACCCTTTTTTACATTTTTCATTTGGGCTAACATTGTGCAAATACCAATTTATCTGGGGTGTTTGAGCTAAATTTACTAACATTAACGCCCAACTAAGCTGATTATCTAAACCTAATTGTTCAATCTTTTTGGCAAAAGAAGTGTACTTGCATTTTAAGCTAATTAAATCAGCATCTCTTAAAAATCTTTTGAAAAAACTAAACATTTGAGAACCCAATGTATGGTTTTCGTCAAAATTTTCTTTATATTTAAAAAACTGTTTAAACCAATCTATTTTAGGTGCGTGATGAGAATAGCAATTTAAACTTTTATTTTTTTGCATTCTTACTCCTCCTTTGGGCATTTCTAATGATTTATATACTAAACAACCTTTTTCAACTTTATGACATTGTGCACAATGGGTACATCTATCACTTATTTCCAATTTGTTATTATCCATTTTAATATTTCCATTATGACAATCAGCTTCGCATTCCTTACACATAACACAAGAGGCTGATTTTTTAAATACATTTTTTAAAAGTTTTACAAATTCTGGATTACTTTTAGCCGTTTTAGCCTCAATTTTAATTTCATATCCATTTTTTATGTTATTTAATGAAAAACTATATTCATTGTTTTTATACAGTATTTTATATGGAGAAAAATCATTTAATAAAATACCAATCGTTTTTATCCAGACTTTCCAATCTGTATTTGGATTTTCAATAGTTAATATGTGATAGTCATCATTAATAATATCTTTATAATTTATTTTTACTTCAATGTCTCTTCCATTTTTTCTGGCTTTCCAACCTCCATTTGCAATAAACTCATTTAATTTTTTTTCAGTAGAAAATGTTTTTCTGTATAAATTTTTTATTATATTTAGAAATTTATCAAATTCATTTTGATACAATGTTCTTGTCATATAATCATTTCGTTCTGCTGCTCTTGGACAAACTAAACAACCTGCACGTCTATTCCCTTTTTTATATGTTTCATTGAAAATTAATTTATGTTTAAAAATGTATAAATATATTTCAGCTGAATTCCATACTAAAATTGGGTTACAACTATATTGACCTTTGTGCTTTTCTCCGACACTACAATATTTATATGAACTACGAGACAAACTTTCATCAGACCTTACACCAATAAAAGCCATACCTGTAAAGTCAGGTTTGTTAAGAATTTCTCTCAGTGTAATGATTTGTGGAACTGTTTTATGTACGCTACAACACCATCGAGTAACAGTTGCTGGCGGACCAAATTTATTCCAAGTATCTTCTGGCTCGTATACAGATTTAGCAGTTACAAAATCTATGTCTTGCTCTTTACAATATTTTTTTACATTATTGACAACATCATAAGTATCAGGAAATTCCATTCCTGTATCTCCAAATAATACTTTAAAATTGTTATGAGGTAATGTCCGTTGAACAATATCTAATGCAACAATACTATCTTTACCACCACTAAATGCAACATAAAAAATATCAATCTTTTTTTTGTATTCTAAATAAGTATTATATAATTTTTTAATAGTTTCCTGTTCTAATGCTTCTAATATTTCATTATTCTTTTCTATCATCTTATTAATGTTTACTTGCTTTAATGGTTTGTTGTTTTGTTCCGGCTCATCAACAATTTCAATTTCCGGAGCTTTATATACTGAACCACCCTTGGTTTTTGCAACTAATCTACCATAATAATAATAAGAATTTGCTTCAGCCCACATATAAGGCTTTGTATCGTCTTTTTTATAATTCCAAAATTTATCAAAACCAAGTATATCAAGTTCTTTGTAATAAACAGGTCTCGGTTCCTTACTAAAAAGTAAAGGTGTTGTATTTAATAATATTCCTCCCGTTTCAATATCCCAAGTATATGAATACATTAATAATTTCCTCGTTTATTTGCTATTACTTGATTAATTATAAACTCAATATTTTTGTAGTGTTCTCTTGCAATATAACCTTGATTTCTTAAATAATTTACTATTTCCGTGTTGGTTAAGGTAACATCATTATAAGTTAACAAATAGATAAACAAATCATCATAAGTTTTTATCCGAGATTCTTTGATTACAATTGCTCCCAAAGTATCTGTTTCTGCAAAATTTTGATTAACCAATCGATATCTTTTACTATATGAATTTATAAAACTTTCTAATAAAAAATTATTCCAAAGATATTTTGCATCAGGGAAAGTTCCAAAATGTGAAATTTGTTTTATTGCCATAGGCATATCACCACAAAATCTTTGAACGGCAATATCAGTTGCTTCAATATCAAAAATGTCATCTGATTTATGAACAAACTTATCTTGAGAAATTCTTATACTGTTTTCATAAATTTCATCCCATAAAATAATTGTATTTAAGTCATTACTGAGTTCCTTTAAATCTGCCAAAGTAAAACTATTATGTTTTTCACCAAATATACGATAAAGTTTTGGAGCATTATAATGTTTATCTTTTTTAAAAATTAAAGTTTTCCCATAATTAAATTTATTAGCTATTTTGTTTTTTATATAATTTTTAAATCCTCTTTCCAATAAAAAAGGATTTTTTTCTATTATTTGCGGCATAACTCTTTTTGTCTTTTCGTATAATTTTTTTATAGACAAATATTCGTTTTCATTCAAATATTGATCTATTAATTTTTCGATGGAGTATAACTGTTCATCATTAATATTTATCAAACTTTCATGAAAAAATATTTTGTTCTGGTTAGAAATAAAATCAGTAGAAGTATTTAAACAAAAATCAATTTGCTCTTGAGTATAGTTATATAAATTTTTATAAATTTCCTCTTTTGTTACTGGACGACACGAATTAATAAGAAAATTTTCTAAATCTTTTTTTACTATTTGTCTTATATCAATAATTACTTTTGAAGGAACCTTTTGAATATATTCTCCTAAAACCATATCTTCAGGTAAAACATTTTTTAAATATAAATGCAACATATCTTTATCAACAATATTAGAATTAAGTAAATCATTATTGAATTGATTATATATTGCCTGAATATATATAATTTGTTTTCCTTCATCAAAACATTTTTCAATAAAATTTAATATTTCATTTGTAAATTTTTCATCTAATAGGCTTTCTATTGAGTACAAAACCCCCTTCTTCTCAACAGTTATTGATTTTATATAGTTTACTAACATTTTATCATCAAAGGATAAAGAATAGTGAAATGTTTGTTGAAATTTGTTTTTAAATTGCATTAAATGAATATAGTCGTTATTTCTAAATCCTTTTGAAAAATCTGATAGCAGTATGTCTTTAATATTTTTTTTATCTTCTTCCGAAATATTGAAGCTATAGGAGTCTTCTTTCTTAATTGAACTGTTTTTTTGTATTTTTTCAACATTTTCATCTGATAAAGAAATCATCATTCTTCTAATATCACATTCTAAACGTGGATCGTTCTTATATTTAATTAATCCAATTAAAAAATATTCATCTTCAATTCCTGCGGTTTTACATTCATAACTATATCTATCAAAGATATTTTTCATTATTGATGAATGATTACTTTCTTTTAATAAAATTATAATTTTTTCAATAATATCATTCAAAATCTTAGCATCATAAGAAACATTATTAATGTGTATATATTTGCTAAAACCACAAAAGACTGCATTTGGCTTTATTATCTGCTCAGATACTCTTCTTAAGCATAATTTCTTTGCATATGGACATTTTTCAAATAATGGTTCAAGATTTTTTACTAATACTTCTTTGTTATTTTGTGGAAGAAGAATAGGTTCTTTATATATTTGTTCAAACCAATATATTATATTCTCTTTAGATTGGGTTTGGTTTGATATCTTTTTTTTGTACCTACTATCGTTGAGTTTTATAAATTTGTTATTTATTATATCAAAGTATATTTTTTCATAAAAATTTGAAAAATTTGCTTTTTGTGCTTCTGTTTCATTATTTATATATTTTACAAGAACACTACGGATATTCTGTTGTATTAGGGAAACTATAAATATATTTTCTTCATTAGCAAATAATTTCATTATTTCATCTTTTATATCTTGATATTGATTTTTATTGTTTGACCACAAACAACAATGTTCATAATCAATATAGACATTAGGGAGGTGCCTACTTAATAACTTTTTAAATTTATATGTTTCCTTTGAAAAATATGAAATAACATTTCCTAAATATGAAAATAATTCGGTTATTTCTTGTTCTATATGTTCAAATTCACGTCGCAATCGATTTAGTGCTTTAGACTCAATTTGTCTAACGCGTTCTCTTGATATTCCTAATAATTTTCCAACGTCTTCAAGTGTTTTTTCTTTGCAATCTTTTATTCCATAACGCTCTGTAATTACATCTCGTTCTCTTTCGGAAAAATATATTGGAAAAATTTCTTCCATTTTTTTTTCAAGTACATCAATATAATTAATTTTACATAATTCGCATATATCTTTCTTTAAAAGTTCCTCTTCTTCAAAATAAGAAAGTTTGACAGGTGTATTATATATACCTAATTCTTTTAATTTATTTTCAATAAAACGAAATTTTTCATTAAATGCATCATGGGTTATCAAATATTCGTCTTGCAGAAAAATATCAGGAAAAACATTTGCTAATAATCCAATATTTTTCAAATTGTATTTATCACAAGCATTTATTATCCATGAATCTTCAAAAACATCAGAAATTTTAAGGAAATAAGTTTGCGGAGTTTCAATATGCTTAGGAATATAATTTTTAAATTTTTTGATGCCGTAAGTTCCTAATTCTTCATATATTATATCAATATCTTTTTTATTAAGATTATCTGTGTTTTTTTTAGTAATAAAATCCCCAATAGTTGTTGTTTCAAGCCATAATTTATTAAGTATTTTTTGAGGTAATTTTAATTTATTAATTTTTAAATTATAAATTCTGTCATCAATTTCTTCCGATGTTTTTAAAATATCTGTATAAAAACGAGTAATATACTCGTTTATTTCTTGCAATGTATATTTCCCTACGTTACATATACATATAGCATTTAAATCTACGTTGCAATTTATTAAATCATACATTGTAGTAATACCAACTCTGGTTAAAGCATTAATTGCTCTTTTAGATAAATCAGTATCCTTAATTTTAATATCTTTCATATCTTGTTTTAAAGCTATATTATTGACTACTTTTGCGGAACTTAAGGTGTTTGCATCTTGTTCCATTTCATTTTCATTATTCAAAATTGTTTGTGGATTTAATGATGAAAAATCAAAATATGTGTTATCTGAAAGCATTGTTCTATTATTGACTGGTGTATTACTGTTTCTTTCATAACTTTTATTACTAATACCTATACTAACATTTTGAATATTTGCTTGATTTTCAGCAATATCTTTAATCCTACGAAATTCTCCATAATTATTTTTGTATAACTCATATATTTCTTTATCAAGTTGCGAATAACTACTTAAGCCATTCAATCCGTTAGTAAACAAATATTTAATATTTCCTATTCTCATATTAACACCATTGAAGTTTCGGAAAGTATCATCAACTTCAATATGCAGATAATTCTTAGCTCTATTTTTTAATTTAATTGAAAGATTTTGAATAATATTTGTGCGATTTTCAGGATTGTTAACAATTTTATTATAGGCATCAATAAGTAAAACTACCTCATATTTATCCCATGGAATGCGAATAGTCTTGACTTTATTGTTTTCATACTGTCCAATATTTATTGAGTTTTCAAGCATTTTATGTTCCTAATAATAAAATGGTTATTTTTATTGTATTATAGCCAAATATGGTTGTAAAGAATAATTTATTATTCCTTTTTATGACACTTACAGTGGAATAAGGGCATTTGCCGTCTTGAAGGTTTAAGATTGCCGGGATTATGAACTCGACATCAAAATTATGTATTTCTGCCAATTTCTTTATCCTGAATAGGTAAACAAAGTCCTTTTTTGAATCTTCAAGAATCAAAACGACCATACCTCTTTTGCCTGTTTTTAAAGCATAATACTCTGCTTGTCCGACAGATTCCGCCCATTTGTTTGCGAAATCAAATTCGACTGCGTGGGTTGCCGTTAAGCAATCAACCCTCGTAAAATCGTTGTTTCATACTCTTCGATGCCATTATGTACCTTACACCAGGCATGTTGGTAACTTGATTCGTAGTGTGCGTGTTTCGGATATTTGAATCCGTTTTTTGTTTTGCCGTACTCAACAGCAAAAACAGGTATCACACTTAAAGTTATCATAATGCTTAAAAATACAATATATTTCTTCATTTTGCCCTCACAAAGAACAGTATAAAATATCACTATGTCAAATGCGGACACACATTTTATAGACGAATGTAGTCGTCTATAAAAACAAATTTAGCACTAAAATTTAACTATGCAAGATTATAGTAAAAATGCGACCATCAGGCTTGTTAAAGTGCTTGGTAAAATAATTAAAAACCATAGATTAGAACAAAAGAAAACAATATATAAAATTTCTGCTGAATGTTCTATTCATAAAGATTCTTGGCGATTAATTGAAAAAGGTCTTGTCAATGATATTAAACTTTCAAGTTTGTGGAAAATCGCAGAAGGATTAGGGATAGATCCGATAGCATTACTTAACGAAGCAAAAGAAATTTTAGGAAAAGATTTTACTATTTCGGGATTGAATTAACAATATACTTTTTGCTATTTTTTTCATATTATGCATTATAAGTTTTTATTAAAGGGAAAACAATGGAATTTTTTATTGGTTTAATTACATTCATAGGACTTTTGACATTAAACAAATTATTAAAATATTTAGGTATTAATAGAATTTTTCGTGACTATGAAGTTAATGGATATATGAAGAAGAACGGAACTTATGTTAGAAATTATCGAAGATCTTGGAAAAAAAAGTATAAATAGTGCTACATTTTTAATAGATAATTTAAATAAGTACAAATATTAGTGATTGATTTATGAATAAAAATATTATATTAGAAACTATAAACCGATTAGGAAATGATTCTTTTGGTTGGTCGGAACAAATTACAGATAATTATTTAAAAACAAAAAAATTTATGAAGTAACTGGCTATGGAATATATGATTCAACCGCTGAAAACAGGTTTTGTTTGTTGATTGATTTGCCTAATAACCAAAAAGGTACACTAACTACATTACTTATGAATCCGGCTAATACCTTTCCTGCTGATATTGCGAAAACTAAAGGTAAAAAAGCAAGATTTGACCAAACAATCAGAAATCTTATCGTTCTTGCAAATGCAATAGGATATAAACAAATAATTGTTTTAAATACATTCCCATATATAGAAGGTTCCAGTGAAAAGGCAAATGATTATTATGACTGCAATATAAATAGTGAAAAGTTTAAAACTAATAAAAATTTAAATCGATTCTTTATTGAAGAAATACTTAACAATTGTGACGAAATACTTGTTGCTTGTGGTGATATAAAAAATGATTTATATAAAGAATATTTTAGTATTATAAATAAGGCTAAAGAAAATATTAAAATTTATACTTATGCAAAAAATGATGTAGAAAATTGTTCTGCTCTCACAAAAAAAGGTAGACCAAGACATTTAAGTCTTCAATCAAGCGAAAATAAAATACAATATGAAAAAGCCTTGTTAGATAAGGAACTTTGCAAAATAAAAATTGTTGATGATTCCTATTTTAAAATAAAATCAGAATAATAATTTACCTTTTATAAAAGTATAAAAAATAGTTACAAAAAGATGAGTCGGTAACTAAAAATTTTTTATTAAATTATAAATCATATAACAAAAAGAAAGGTTAGATATTATTATGACTGAAAATATACTTAAAACATACTTAATTTGTGATGAATCCGGTTTTAAAGGATTTTCAGATAAAACAATAAGACAAGAGAATGATATTGGTGTATTTGCTGGTTACTGTATTTCTGAAACAAGTTTATATGACATAAGAAATATTGCAAATTATATTGCAAATAAATATAAAAACTCTGATGGTAAAACTCATATAACAGATTTATCAATAGAAAACCAAATGAATTTAAGAAAAGAAGTTTTTGATGTTTTACTTCAATGTAAAGGATTTTATTTATGAGGCAATACATCATAATGGTTTTTGTAAATATTATCAAAATACTCAACAATTTATAAAAGAACATAAAATAATGAATAATCAAAGATTTGCGATTTCCAATCATATGACTAAGTATCGTTTACATACTAAGCTATTTCAATCATTATTCGCAAAAGCTTTAGAATTATTATTGTTTTTACAGATTGATAAATTTGAAATAATTGTATTAACTGATAATATTGAAACTAAAATTATCAATGAATTCAAAAACAGTATCGAAGAATTTCTAAATATTAATTATACAAAAAATGAAGTAACTATATATGATAAAAATAATCAAAAAATAACAAAAAAGGTTATAGAATCTGGTTTGTATGGAATTTATAACTACAGAACCAATTTAAAAAATTATAAAATAAAAAATGTAACGGATGAAAATAAAAATCTTGTTTTGATAGCCGATATCATTGCAAATAGTATTCTTTATTATTTATCTAAAAATCCAAGTAATCAAGATTTAAATTCAATAGATGCAATAAAAGAACATCCATTATATAAATGTTTATATAATCCTTGTGAAGAAGGATGGATAAATGATAATTTATATAAAATTTAAGAAGAACAAATATTTAGAAAAATAGATTACAAAAGGAAAATACTTATTTTTTATTCCTGTTTCTTACAATTTTATAAATCAAATTTTCGCTGAAACCACACATACGGGATAGTTTAAGACGTGTTTTTTTCGTTCCGTCATAGTGTTCCAGGACATATTTAACTTTGTATTTATAGGTTGCTTTTTGGGGAATGCTTATTGTTGTTCCCGGATATTCTTCCATGAGAACAATTGCGACATTAATACCGAATAATGTCGCTAAAAGTTTTAAATCTTCATTTGGGAGAGATTCGTATGTAATGTAGTCTTTCCAATGTGTTGTCTTATCCAAAGTAACCTCTGTTTTTATGTGGTCTCATCAGTTAGAGCCTAACTCTAAGACTGTCAGCTTGCACCGATAGCCGACCGTTTCGACCTTTATACACTTGTGAGTTGGGGTAATTCAATATTCATTGCAGAGAGCTGATCTATCATTTTGTGCAATATATCAATCTTGCCTGCGAGAATGCTGCATTTTATAACTTGCTGTTTGTATTCTCTCCAATCAGCGTTTTGATGGACATCATAACTTCCGAGAATACTTGTTGCTTCTTTGTATTCTGCTGTCAATTTGTCAATTTCCTGACTCATCATCATTGAGGCTGACATAATTTTGTTTTGTGGCATCATTTTTGTTTGGTTCATGATTTTTCTCCTTTTTGTTTGTACTATCAGGCTTTTCGCCTTTACCTACCTTTTTGTAATTTTTGATTATTTCCAAGACGGGGATTATTACCCTGGCATCTTCTTTTGTCATAAAGCGAATGTCGGAAATCCCGAAACGCTTTTGTAAAAATGCTCTTAAAGTCTTTTTAAAAACTATTCGGTCTGTATGATGGGTTATATCTTTCCAAATAGCCTCGACTTTTCTCATTTGTGGCGGTGTTGCCATATATTCCGCACGATTGTAGAATTCATTAAATCTTGTTTTGTAATTCCTGTTTCCGAGGTTGATTTGATACTGTAAAGAATCAATCAGGACATCGGCTTCGGCTTCCGTAAGATTTTTTGACGAACCTACGGCAAAAGAAGTGATTAACAATTCTCTGTAAAGGTCATCATCAATGCCGAGAATGTGGATTAATGTATGAATTCTTCTTATCTGATTAGGTTTAATCATATAATTGTTCTGTGATTTCTTGTTTTTGCAATTCTCTGCCATGGTGAATTCCTACTTGTACCCCGATAATGAATATCAGGAGTGCGATTAACAATACTGTGAAAATCTTTTCGTATCTGCTTTCTTCCATCTCAACCTCACATTATTATTTGCTGAATGCTTGATTTAACAACATCTTCGTCCACAGAAACGTTATTCAGTTCGGCAATACGGACAGCTCTGACTAATAACTTTGTCAAAACTCTCGTGTTGCCGGCTGAATAGTCGGAAAGAACGGAATAAACCGTTTTGAAGTTGGGGAGTATGGAAGAAATTATCTCTTTTTTATCTGTTTCTGTTAAAGGATTCAAACGGGTTGCTATGCCGACTCTTGAATAAAGTTGTGCATACTGACGTTTTTCGCCTTTTAAATTCATAATCAATCTCGGCATTCCCACAAGTAAAATACCGACATTGGCTTTGTCATAAATTCTTCTTAAAAGTTCTAATGACTTGTACGGCAAATGTTCTGCTTCATCAACAATAATCAGACGACCTGATGCCTTTAATTTGTCGATGATATCCAAAAACATTCCATGAATTGATCCACATCCGTCAAAGCCTAATTTCTTGTGAATTTCGGAAAATAAAACTTTCGGAGTGTAGCCCAAATCAGCTTCAACGAGAATAACATCGGTGTTTTCAAGAGCATATCTTTTAACTGCAAATGTCTTTCCGATTCCGGCAGAGCCATAGCAGACTCCGATTTCGTTTTCAATGTGGCAGGTTCTTGCAATGTCGAAAACATCTTCTACTACTGATGTTTTGATAAATTCTATATGAACTCTGCCCTCAAGAAGCTGAGCTATTTCCATAAAGTTTTGAACGGCATCATCAATTTTTTTGGTGTTACCTTTGTAGTTGTTATTTACCCAAAGATTTAATGTTGCCGGAGAAACATTTATCGCCTTTGCAACTGCTTTGAGTGTATATTTCTTTGTTTTGATAAACTCTTTTAAATTTTCTGCTACCGTCATATTTTCTCCTACATAGCCCTTTGTTCCAAATCTCTGCGTTTTTCACTCTCCGTAAGATAAAGTTTTTTCTTTGGCTGAAGAGGTGTAACGTATTTTTCAACGGTTGACTCTGAGTGTTTTTGTTCCTGAACAACTTTATCCATTTGTGTATTTGAAAGCCTTACGATTTGAGGATTATTTTTGTCATTTGTTTCGGGCATAATTCGGCTGATATTTGCCACAATTTCCGTATTAGTCGGATTAAATTCAGATTGCAGAAATTCTCTGATAACTTTCTGTTCTTTGCGTTTAACGGCAAGAGCTTTTTTAAACTGTGCTTTTTCAACAGGTGTTGTTGCCATAAACGGTATGGACTGAACCGCAAAACCTTTGCCGAGAAAATTGTCTGTTTTGGCATCAAATATCCACGCTTCCTGATATGCGGATATATCTCTTCTCAGATATACTTTTCTGCCTTTTTCGGCTATCATCCACTCATCCCAATAAGTAATATCAAGCTGAGAATCGTGAACACCGTTTCTTCCGACAGAAATATTGTTTGTTGTTCTCATACAGAACAATTTCAGGGCATCACGACTGATAGTTTTCTTTGTTTTAAATTCAGTATTCCAAACTTCATCAGGGCATCTGCCTTATAAAACTTTTCCTTTTGACGGCATTTTATTCAGAACGTTTTCAATAAAGGTATCAAACAATATTTTGAAGTCCTCAAAAGTCATTATTTTATTGTTTTTGATTTCTTCCTTTAATTTTTCGGGACGTTCTGTTACTTTACCGCCACGATATCCGACAAAACCTTTGGAAAGGTAAGTTTTAATTTTCATAAAATCCCTTTCCACCGGCTTTGTCTGTGCATTATAGGGGAGGGCAAAATGCACATTTACATTCACATTTGATAATAAAGAACTTTCTTTTTTAGTGGCGTGTATAACCTTAACAGACCTTCTGCCACCTGCAAAATCTTTACAGCGATAATCTTTTCCGTTATCAAGATACACATCTGAAGGCAATCCAAACTTTTGTACTCCGTAGTAAAAAGCCTGAAAAATATGGTCTGAATTCGGAGCATCTGCGTGTAAAAACCAACCAAGCCACTTTGATGTTTTGATATCTCTGAAAACCGTAACCCAGGGAAAACAAACATTTCCGTTATAAATAACGGCAACATCAATCTGTGCGTGGTCGGATACCCAAAAACTACCTGCCTCAATATTGGAATAATCTCTTGAAATATATTGAGCGTACCTCTTATTCCATACAGCATGCCCGTAACGAGCTAAATATATTGCCTGTTCTGGAATAGTTCTTTTTAATTCTCTGTCAAAAGTTCTGCTTGTCGGAAATTCAGTTATTTCAATACCGTCTTTTTGCTTTGCATATCCTAAAGTAGCCATCCAACAGAAATTTGCTGACGGAGCACCTTCTCTTAAATAAAGACTTTTGTAGTAATCAAAATATTCAGGTTTTAATTTAAGTTTTTTACAGTGATTTTTCTTTGATAATAATGCAGAAATTCCGTATTTTTCATATTCCTTTTTTGCTCGGAATAAGGATGTGTAACCGCATTTTTTGTCGGGATATTTTTGATTCCAGATTTCTAAAAATATTTTAATTTGAGAATATGTCAAATCTTTTGTAAACCTGATAAGCTCTAAATATTTATCTGCTTGTTTTTTAGCCCAAGCCGGAGCGTTTGAATATGCTTCGCTGTTGTTTTCAATAGTTTCAACGGAAACTTTGTTTTCGGCAGTCTTTTGGTTTAAATAATAGTTTTGTTGTAATTCCACTGATAAAACAGTCAAAGGAATAAAATAAATCTTGTACTTGCCGTTCTTTTGTACTTTTGATTTATACTTTCCGCTCTTACATTTTCTTCTGACGGTTTCTTTTTTCTCGCCGGTAAGAGCACAAATTTCTTCAATTTTTAACCAAACATCGTTTCGGTTATTCATTTTTTGATACTCCGTTTAGTTTCGAATAAAGGGAGTATATTTTCTTTCACCCAATTATCAAATTGGTCGTTTTTTCTCTTTCCGTTAACAAGCATGTTGACATAGCTACGGGTAAAACCCATTTCGAGAGCAAGCTTATTTTGTGTAATAGAGAGCTTTTTCATACCTAATTTGTATTTATCGTAGAGCGACAATCTCATTTCCGTCCCTTTGTCAATATTTAACTTTGTTTTATGCAATATTTCAATATTATTAAAGTCTGAATAAGTCGTCAATTCGAAATTTAAAATTGTTACCATAGTAACAGCATTTTTTCTATACAGATTTTTAAGAACATTGCAATAAAACGAATAAAGGCACTTTAAATTATGAAGAAATATGAATAAATTGCGAATAATTTTATTGAAAAATCGAATAATCCATGACAGAATATCGAAACAGGAGGGCAATATGACTTTACAGGACAGATTAAAAAGGTTCAGAACGCAGGTGGCGGCAAGTCCCGATACTTTATGTGAAGAATTGAATAAAAAAGGTTTTAAAATCTCCGCACCAACGGTTTACGGATATGAAGGCGGTCAAAGACAGCCGAGTATAGCATATATTAAAAGTTTGGTTGAATATTTTGATGCCAATCCTTTGTGGCTTCTGCAAGGTCAGGGTGAAATGTTCCTAAATGCAGATGATAAATTCAAAGCCTCTCTCTCCCAAAATCTTGATTTGAACAACATTGTTTTTATTCCTGTAATAAACATGGATGTTTCTGCCGGATATGGTTCTTTGGCGGAAGAAATTGAAATGACAAAAGACTTTATTTCTTTCGGAAGAACTTGGCTCCACAACAACATCAATGCACCGTTAGACAAACTTGTTGTATTCAGAGTTAAAGGTGATTCTATGGATAACGGAAACGGTTTAATAAAAGACGGCTCGCTTGTTATTGCTGACACGAGTATTACCGAATACAAAAATGACGGAATTTATGTTTTAGGAATAGAAGATGCTCTGTTCGTAAAAAGACTTCAGTACCTGCCGGGCAAAATCAGAGTCAAAAGCGACAATCCGATGTATGAATCCTTTGAAATCAATCCAAATATCGACAATGTGAAAATAATCGGAAATGTTGTTTATACAATAAGCAAAGTTGCTTGTGTTTAATTTTATCTGTTAATAAAAGTATTATATAATAGATTTAAGGAGCATGATTTTGGATTGGCAACATTTTCAAACACACAATCAATCAAATACAAGAGCTTTTGAAGCTTTTTGTAATCAATTATTTGAAAGATATTGCAAGAGAGAATATAACCAAGATATTCAAGAATTCGTAATAGTAAATGGATCTGGTGGCGATGGGGGTGTTGAATCATATGCAAGATTAAAAGATAATTCATTTATTGGTTTACAAGCAAAATGGTTTATTGAAACATTAACTGATAAACAAATTAAACAAATAAAATCATCTATACGAACAGCATTAAATTTACGACAAAACATAAAAAAATATATTGTCTGTATTCCTCGTGACTTTAATAATTTAAAAAATGGTCGTGGCAACAAGCCAATTGAAACTTATGAATATAGAAATTGGACGAATTTTGTAAATGAACTTAAAGATGAATACCCAAATTTAGAAATTATTTTATGGGGTGATAATGAAATTTTAAACCAATTACAAAACGAAGAATGTTATCATCTTAATCGCTATTGGTTTGAAATTTCAAACTTTGATTATAATTTGTTAACTGATTGTTTTAATCAAGAAAAAGGTAGTTGGTTAAAGTATAAATATTTTCCTGATTTACATATTTCGGGACAAATATCTAAAAAACTTGAAGAATATATAGGAATAAATAAATCAAAATTATTAAGTGTATTAAACGATATAAATAATAATTATCATGATATTTTAAATACTTTTAGAGAAATAAAGCAATGGTGCAAAACCTCTGATGAACTAAATAATTTAATTAACGATATTTGTATAACTATAACAAATAATATAACAACTGTTGAAGATAATAAAAACATAATTACAAAAGAAAAAAACATTAATACAAATTCAAATATTCAACAAATAAATTTTAAAAATATTTTAGAAATTTTTGAAAAATTAAATGGATGTTCAAATTCGTATCATAGAAAATTAGAAAAAATAATAAATAATTATCAATATATTTCTTTTGATTATATTCAAAAATACAAACAATTACTCTTGGATCAACATGTCTTATGGATAATAGGTTCTCCTGGTACGGGAAAAACGCATGGAGTAGCCTCTTTTATAGATAACTGTTTAACAGAAAAATATAATATTCCGATTTTTATTACAGCAAAAAATGTATCTATCAATGATTCTTGGAAAGATATATTAATAAAAGCCTTAAAATTAGCTGATAATTGGTCCGAGCAAGAAATATTATCAGCTCTTGAATCTTTATGCATATTGAATGAAATTAACAATGTTAATACACAGACAACAAATGATACTTCATATAAATCCAAAATTATTATTTGTATTGATGGATTGGATGAAGTACAACCATATAATTTATGGATAAATAAAATAAATTTGGCAAATGAAATAGGTAAAAATTGGACAAGAATAAAATTTGTTTTTACTTCAAGACACAATGTATTATCACAATTTAACTATGATGATGAGTTAAGAAAGACAATATTTTATATAAATGAAGATGGCGATACTCCAACATATAAATTGTTTGATTCATATATTAGTACATATAATATTAAAATTGAAAATCCAGATTTAATAAAATGGGTTCTTCGTACACCTTTAACTCTCAAATTATTTTGCGATTTGTTTAAAAATAAAAAAGTCAATGGTATCGAGAATAAAACTAATACACTAACAAGTTTAATAAAACAAAAATTAGACAATATTGAAAAAGATTTTTGTAATCAATATTCAAAATTTTCCAAGTCTAATAATGTAATTTTTAACATTTTAGTATTATTATCCGATTTTTTTATACAGAACACAATTATTTATGAAAACGAAATTGTTAAAATTTTACTAAACAACGATAATTTATGCTTAATAGATAAATCCGATATAAAAGTAATATTAGATTTTCTTGAGAACAATGGTTTCTTGCAAAGTTATATAAAACATTCTGATAAAATATTGTCGCCTAAAACTGTTTATTACATGAAAGGTATTCAGCCTTTCTTTGATTATATTTTAGCCGTTAGTTTGATAGATAAATATGAAAATCCATTGGATACACAGTTTTCACAATCGCAGATGAATGCTGAAGATAGTCTACCAATTTATTCTGCATTGTTATTAGAAAAGAAAAATATACTTATTTCAGATATTCCATATTTTAGAAATAAAATAGATTGTGAAGAACTCGTTCGATTAGATTTTTTTGCTATTGTCAATAACTCAATAGATGTATCAAAAGAATATAAAGAGCGTATTTTGAAGTTCATGGGGCAAAATGCAACAAGCCTAATAATGACATTAAATGAACTAATCTTACATGTTGCACGTGTTCCTAATCATCCATTGGGTGCTATTCTATTGCATAACTTTTTGAGTAATTTTGAAAATGCAATGCAAAGGGATATCATATGGTCTGTGCAGAAATGGTTAAGAGACAGTATTGATGAAAAATGGTATTGTCAACTTCAAATTGAACTTGACCAACAAATATATGAATTAACAATAAATGATAAATTTAATGGGTTACCACTTATATATGCATGGTCTCTAACCAATATTGACAATATAAAGAGAGAACAATACAGGAAAGAACTCATGAAATGGGCAATTTCATGTCCTGATGAATTTATAAAATTATTAGATTTAACTTATTTTGCGACAAATGATCCTCAAATGAAAGAAGAACTATTAGCTTTAGCAATGGGATTAGCATATTCAAAATCTGCAAACATAGAAATAATGATGTATTTAAGAGATTTTATTTTTAAAAATATTTTTACTTCTTCTAAAATTGTCAAAACCAATAATATTGCAATTAGACAATATGCAAGATGTATAGCAGAAAATTTATTTATAAATAATATAATTACAAAAAAAGAAGTTGAGTTATGCCGACCGCCTTTTATAAATGATAAACCTTTAAAGATTGATTTAAATGCAGCATTAAATGGTGGTAGAATGTCTGGATTTGGGCAAATTTCATATGATTTATCTCGTTACGTATTATGTGATGCGATATCTCGTCTATTTTTTGAAAGAGGATATAACTCTAATATAGAGAACCCAATAGAATTATATGGGTATTTCAACAAACAAGAAATTGCAACAATTATAAAAAATTTTCCAAATTTAAATAATTCTGATAAAAAGAAATTAAACAATTTGAAAAAATATTTAGTAAAACAAGAACAGGCATATAAAGATTTTCAAAAAAAATTAAATATCAATCTTTCTGAACAAGAACAAAATGAAATAGATTCATATTTAAATAATTGCATTGATGAAGATATACAAAATACGGACCCATATAAAAATTATAATAATGTTGCAACTAAATTACTAAAACATTATTCAAAAAGCTATAACCTTGATACTTTATCTGATGAGCAATTTATAATAGGCACAGCCTATGCATATTTAATACAATATGGTTGGAATAAAGATACTGAAAATTTGGATATAAGAATAAAAAGCCATTACTCACCATCAACTCATGGATCCAAAAGTAAAATAATGACTTTGTGTGAAAAATACATATGGTGCTTTAAACACGATATTTATGGCTATTTAAGTGATAATATTACACCACAAAACGATTATGAAATTGAAAAAATTGATGATTATAGCCTGTTAGTTTCAGACTTAATAAACCCTGCTCAGGAACTATATAATACAAATATTGAAGAAAATATGTTATATCAAGATTGGTATGTTCCCGAAAAATTATCTCCAACAATGCCTAATATTAAACCATCAAAAAATGGAATAAAACAATGGATAAATAATGCTCCGTTGCCTACTTTCAAAAAGTGGATAGAAATAAAAGACTATAAACCACTATTAAAATATAATAGACAATGGTTATGTTTATATTCTTTTAATTTAATACGAGAGCCAAATTTAAAAACTGAAACTTGTTTATTTTTAAATTCATTAATTATTTTGAAAAAATCATTTCCTTTATTTTTAAAAGATATAAAGAATAATAAACAAGCATTGCTGCAGACATTATTGAATAATAACGATATATATAGTCAAACAATAACAGATTGTTATATTACCCCTAAAGAAATTTGTCAAATGACTTGGAAAAAAAGTTGTTACGATGAAATTCTATTTAAAACAATTGACAAAGATAAAATCGTGGATTACAAATTAACAAAATGCATAGAACGATGTACTGCTAATTATGCTGATGGTAATGATGTTTATTATGAATTACCGTCAAGATATTTAAGAAATATACTTGGCATATCAGATGGTGATGGCTCAATATATGTCGATAAAA
Source organism: uncultured Candidatus Melainabacteria bacterium (assembly GCA_934754505.1). Lineage (GTDB taxonomy): Bacteria > Cyanobacteriota > Vampirovibrionia > Gastranaerophilales > Gastranaerophilaceae > RUG841. Next base: position 7,662 of record CAKVIE010000011.1, on the reverse strand, counting down.
ATAGCGAAGTAATAGCAACATATTATACTATAGGAAAACCTTGGATAGAACAACAAAATTTTTTATGCATAGATAAAAATATGCTCCTTGAAAAATTAGACTATAGGAATGAAATGATTGTTTGGATTGTAAAAATTATGAGAGAGCCGAATCATATATGTCATGAAAAATATAAAGATTTACATATATACAAGGATTCTGTATGGCTTGTTTGGTTTGATAAAAATCAAAATAAATGGAATCAATTGTGTTTTAATGAAAAAAATATGTAAATATTAAATTTTTATAATAGATTTTTTAAAAAATTTAATTAAAAAACCATAGAGTTTGTAAATTTTTGACTTTTCATTTGACTGTCAGACACATGAAAAATTTTAATTCTTCCGACTAAATTTTAAGCAGTTTGAAAACTTTCCATTTGACTGTCAAAACTTTCCATTTGAAGTGTCAACTTATAGATATCATTATAAATTTTGGTAACTATAATAATTTAATATGCTCTTGGAAACCTGAATTTTTTAAATCAGAAATAAAAATTCCTGAAGATAAATTGACAGATAATGACGGAGATATACAAGATGAGTAGTAATTATAAATTAGAATTTTACCAAGAACCAATGTTAGAATTTGCCCATTCTCAAAAATCTAATTATTGTAAGGATGGCCTGTTTTTGTACGGACCACTAAAAAATAAAACAGAAATAAGTTACGGTATAATAGGTCATGAGGAAGGTATCAAAAGATTTAACAAATGGATGAGTGAAATAAATTCCTATATTAATTCTGCTGATTCGAAAAAATTACATTTTTCATCATATCCTGGTTTTAGATCTATATTTAATACGAAATTAAAATCCATAAATAATGCCAAAATATATGTTGATGAAAATACTATTTTAAACAAAATAAAACAAGACAACATACATAAAGCTATCTATGAAACTGTTAATTTGTACAGAGAAAAATTAATTCATTACAAAAATAATGAGGAAGAACTTCCTGATATTTGGTTTGTAATAATACCAGAGGAAGTTCATCAATATGGGAGAACAAAAAGTATTGTACCTAAGAATGAACGAATTAATTCTAATATGTTATGTACAAGAAAAATGAAAGCACAAAATTTAGTAGGGCAAATAAGTCTTTTCCCAGAAATAAATGAACAAGCAAAAGTATATGATTATGGCACAGATTTTAGAAGACAACTTAAAGCTCGGTTGTTAAAAGAAAAAATACCTATACAAATTATTCGTGAAACATCTATTGCTCCAAATGATTTTTTAGATTCAAGAAATCAACCTATTCGTGATGTTCAGGATCCAGCTACTATTGCTTGGAATCTTTCAACTACAATGATGTTTAAAGCTGGCTGTAAGCCTTGGAAACTTGCTGATATTAGAAAAGGTGTTTGTTATATAGGATTGGTTTTTAAGAAATTAGATAAATATAATCAAAAGGGTAATGCCTGCTGTGGGGCCCAAATGTTTTTAGATACTGGAGATGGGTTAGTTTTTAAAGGTGCAATTGGTAATTGGCAAGATAAAACTAATCATGAATTCCATTTGACAAAAGATAAAGCAAAAGATTTAATGAAAAATATTCTTGAAGAATATAAAAGAGGACAAGGCGAATATCCTAAAGAATTATTTATTCATGGACGAACATATTTTAATGATGTAGAATGGGATGGCTTTTTGGAAGCAACTCAGAATACTACAACAAAGTTAATTGGTATAAGAATTACACATGCAACAAATGAACTTAAACTATATAGATTAGACGGAAATCGTCCTGTTGTTAGAGGAACTGCCTTTAAAGTATCTGACAATAAAGCTTATTTATGGACATCAGGATATGTTGAGCGTTTTAATACATATCCTGGATTTAGCGTTCCAAATCCTATAACAATTGAAATTTGCCGAGGTGAAGAAAAATTAGATACTGTTATTAAAGATATATTTGCTTTAACAAAAATAAATTTTAATAGTTGTGCATTTGGGGATAGTGTGCCTGTTACGCTAAAATTTGCAGATGCTGTAGGAGATATATTGACAGCCGCACCAAATGAGGAGATTCCCCCTTTACCGTTTATATATTACATATAAAATTTTAGACTTTTTATATGTAGTGTGTATCTTAGGCGATATACATTCTAAATTTTGTATAGAAAAGATTTTAATTTCATCTCTATCTCACAGTTAATTAAATATTGTTCTGTATATTAAATTACATTGGCTCGAAAAATTTTTAAAATCAGTCATAATGAATATAGAATGATTTAACGACTGTAAATCCGGAGACAGAGCCATCAGACGACGGTGGGATAATTTCGGTCCACCAAGTCAGGTCCTTCTTTTTATATTTTGTTCATCAAGTATTGGTGCGGTAATACAACACGAATAAAAATGGCAAACAGCTATGCTAATATAATAAAAAGGAGATTTTATTATGTATATCGAAAAAGAAACGTCCGTTTTAGATGTTCAACTTTATGGTGTTACAGCAGGTGCAGAAATTCGAGTTTATGATGAAGATATTGATAAATCTGTATATGTAACAATTGATTTCAGAATTGATGAACAATTCTTTTCTGTTAGTACAAAAAACGCAATGATTACTTGCCTTTCAGGTGAAGAAGATTTAGGTGGAGAACTTGCGAAAGATGATGAATATCTTGAAAGATATAAAAATTTTTGCGATACACAAACTTCAAAATATGCAGAATATTTTTTCATTGCAAAAATCAGAATAGATGAACTTATGCAGTCATATTTTGACAGATAATTTTAAAAGGACATTTATAAAAGTGCAGATGTCTTTTTTATGTTAAAAGAAAAAAATGTGAATATAAAATTTTAAAAGAGGCTGCAACTATTGTTGCAGCCGAGGTTTTACTTATTTCTTTTTTGTTGATTTAACTTTATTTGTATAATATTTCCAGTTTTTGTTGGTTTCCTTAGGTGCGATAATTTTCATTGCATTTTGGAAATACGGGTTTGTTGCATATTCAGGCAAATACTGTGGATAATTCGTTTTTATATATTGATAAACTTTTCGAATTCGCTTTGTTGCTAAACCGTTTTCACCGATATCAAATCTGTATTGACCTGCAGTTTTATCAAGAATTGTTATCAAAGCAACCGGGTTATATCCTGCATTTACCATAAAATCAACTGCTACCAAATCTGCTTCATAGTTTTGTTTTTTTGCCGTGAAGAAATATACAAGCGGGTGGAATGTACCTCTCAACATACCTGTATATGATTTTAAACAATGTGCAATTTCGTGTGACATAAGAGCAGCAACTTCGTCATCAGAAGTTGCATTGTTGAGTAATTCTCTATCTACCAGAACTTTTCTTGTTTGAAACAAACTTCTTGTTGAATTAGTAACATCATCTTTTCCCGGGAATAATGTTGTTATATAAGAAATAGTGTTGTCTTCTCCAAAAACTACGTGTTTATCAATACGATTTGCATTAAGAATTCTTACCCCGATATCGTTTAAATATTGTTGAGTTGTGCTTGCATAGTGAAAAGCACTTTGGCTGTCTTGTAACAATCTTCCGTTGGCTTCCTGCAAAGTTACTGCTTCTGCACCATTACATAAACACATGCAGCCGCAAATTAATCCCAAACCAAATAATTTTTTCATAAATTTTTCCTTTCATCTTTTTTTATGCTCGATTATTTCGAAAATCAAAAAACTTTCATTGTTTTATTGTAATATTTATCTGTATCAAAACAGGACGTATATATTTTCAAAATTTTGAGAAATTTTATTTTATATGTTTCTATTTTGGATAATATTTAAATTTATTTTTGCAGGTTTAAAGTCAGGGTTTAAAAGAAGTGCTTTTTGACAGTCTTTTTCTGCTTCATCATACATTTTGAGCATAATTTCGGCTGCAGCTTTTAGATTATAAATTTTTTCATGTTCTACATTGCAGCGTTCAATAACTGTTTTGCAGGCTGAAATTATCTCTTTGTATTTTTTTTCGTGAAACTGCTTTTTACACGCTTTGCAAAAATCATCAATAGTTTTTTCATCGAAAATTACACCTTTTGAATCGGTATCTTCTTCCGAATTTATTTCTTTTGCTTTTTCAGAAGTTTCTTTTTCTTCCGAACAATCTTCGTATTTTTTTGTTGAAGCAAGCATATTTTTAATTTCATCTTCATCATAATTATCTTGCAAATATTTCAAGGCATGATAATCTTCGTTTTTTGCAGCAAAACAAATATCTGAAATTCCGATTAATTTTGACTCTAAACTTATCATTGAAATGCCTCTGAAATAGTATGCTCTAAAATTATCAGGCTTCATTTCTATCGCTTTTGACAAATCAGAAATAGATTTCTCAAAATTATTTAGCCAATAGAAGCATTTTCCTCTACGAAAATAAATATCATCATTATCAGGATCCATTTCTTCAAGTTTATTATAAACTTCTATTTCATTTGCGTAATCATCAATGTCACTATAATTTTTAGCCAAAATGAAATAATAATCATCATTTTCAGGGAAAAACTCAATAGCTTTTTTTGTATAATTAATAGCAATGTTATAGTTTTTATATGAAATATTCTTCTCGTAATTGTGGAGTGAAAACTCTTTTTCATAAGACAGTTTTTCACCATTTGCCTTATCTTGTTCTATTTCAGAAGGAGGAATCATTGTATATAAATAACTTAAAGTTGCATAGTATGTTGCTATTTCTACGTCTGTTGTTTCTAATTCAATTGCTTTTTTAATATTTTCAATTCCGTGTTCGTAGTTTCTTATATTTGCTAAAGAAAGACCTTTTAAAAAATATAAGTATGGGCTTTCTTCGATAGATAAGGCTTTATCAATATAAAAAATCGCTTGTTCATATTGATCAAGCTCAAACAAAGAATCTCCTAATTCCGTAAAGAAATCAACGTCATCAGGATTAAGTTCGATTGCTTTTTTATAATCTTTTACCGCCAATTCATGTTTATCCGTTTTTGCATAGAAAAGCCCTCTGTGATAATAATTAAGAGCGGTCGGCTTTAATTCAATAGCCTGCGAGTAGTCAAATTCAGCACGTTTTAGTCTGTTAAGTGCCAGGTTTATATCTCCGCTTAAATCGAAAAATTTGTCTTGTTTGTCGTTTAAAGTAATTGCTTCGTTAACTAAAGAAAGTGATGCTTGCAATGTTTCAGCATCATCATTTCGCTCTGACAATTTAAACATTGCTTTTGCTTTTTGATAGTATGCGTTAGGCAAATCTTCTCCAAGTCTGATTTGTTTATCGCAAAACCTTGCTGCTTCTTCGTACATTTCGTTTTCATATCTGTCTTCTGCAAGTTCTAAATATTTACTCATGCTTTTCTAACCTCCGCTTGTCTCCTTTCTTCCATTATAAATTTTTGATATGTCAAATTCGGACATTATTATGAGTAAAATTTAGAGATTTATACAAAAAACTTCCGACATGTCAAATTTGTTAAGAAATGTAAATGCGAATTTTTAGGCAAAATTTTTACTTTTTTTCTGATTTTGGTGGCTAAAAATTGCTCATTTTTGATGGTTTTGTGAAGAATTATTAAGAAGAATATTGCTAAAAGCATTATGGAAGATGTATTTGAAAAATTTTTGCATTTTTTTTGAGATTTTTTCTGAATCGGCTTGACAAAAATATTTTGAAAAAAATAAATGGAAAACCTCTCGTGTACTGCGTTTTGAGGATTTGCAAATTAAATGGTTGAGGGGTTAGAATAGAAACATAAACAAATTGGTTTCATTTTAAGTCCTCGAAAATTTCGGGCAGAAATTTGCTTTTCTGTGCCGCAATTTTTGACTGCTGAAAAATGAAGAAAAAAGAAAGGGTAAAAATGAAAAAAAACAATAAAAATTCAAATTCAGATGCAGCAGCTAATAAAACATTAAAGAAAGGAAAAAAATCTATGAAAAACCGTCAAAGAAATTTTGTTCAACAAAAGGCAAGTAGAGTTGGTATTAAGCATCAAATGAACTTAATTGAAGTTTTTGAATTAATATATTTATCACGACACAACATTTATACCCTTTTAGAAGAAATACCGAGTTTGAGTAAACGATCAATGTTGAGATATATTGAAGAATTAAATTCTTTTGCTCCGATAATAAAAACGAGAATTAACGATATGGACGGCAAAGCATATTTTTATGTGAGCGACAACATTTCGGAAGAACTTTTTGACAGATGTTTTCAGAAAAACAATTCTATGCCGGTTATATATATTTATTTTCTTGCGGCTTTAATCAGAGGTATTTCTATTTATGAAATGATGGAAAAGACCCAAAAAGACTCAAAAGAAATTAAAAAAATTATTAATGCGATTTTAGATACATCTCGATTTGTAGATGATTTTGATGATTTAAATGGGGTGCCGTCTTTAGGATTTTGGAAATTTAATCCGAATTATTAAGTAAAAAACATTATTATAAAAAAGATATGGTTTTAGAGCCATATCTTTTTTTATTATATTTTAGTTTCTTCAGACCAACAAATAAAGACTTTGGGAAATATTTTTTTTGCATATATTTTCATATAGGATTTTTGATTATCGATAATGAAATAAATAAGAGAGTTTATACTTGTTTGTCTTAAAAATTGATTACTGTCTTTGAGATTTACGAGTATTGACGATTCTCGTTCCTGAAGCATTTCAACGATATTTTCAATATCCGAATATGATGTGGGGCAAATAATTTTCATCTCAGAATGATTTACTTTTTTCTTCATTTTTAACTCCTTTTTTATAAGCATAACTTACGGGTATGCCAAAAATAAGAAAAATTAAAATTCGGATAAAAAATTTGCCCCAATGAATAAACATTTATTTACAGTTGTGGAAACTTACGGGATTTCCGTTTGTGTTGTATGTTACAACACAGTTACCGTTAGTTTGTACGGAAAGCGAAGACCCCGTGAAACCAACCAATTTACCTGCTTTGCTAAACATTAAATTGTTTTTTTCGTTGTAAACAAGAACATTGTCACCATTTTGGAATGCAGTTAAAATAGACATTATTTTCTCCTTTTTTATTCTACATTTATATTATATCCTGCAATTGTGTCATATTAGGACATAGGAAATGATAAAAATAAAGAAAGTGCAGACAATTTGCCTGCACGTTGTAAGAAAAGACATTATGTATAAAGTATTTCATATATTCTTTTAGTTTCTTCAGGATATCGCTCCACAACAGAATCAAATTGATTTTGAATTTCGTCTTTCGATGTACCGAAAAGCATACAGATTTCTTCAAAAACTCTGGGGCGTCCATCTGTAATTCCTAAATGAAGTCTAACGATATCTCTTTCTCTCGGTGTTAATTTCGGAAAAAAAGAATCCACAATTTTTTGTACTTCAGCTTTTTTGATACTAAAAGAATTTTCGTTTTTATTCATATTTACCTCCTGTTTCTATAAATAAATTATAATTCGTAACTATGTCATTTTTGGATGTTGAAAACGAAGGTTTTATGAGTTGAAATGTTTGTTAAAAAAATCTTTTTTTGTGCTAAAAGGATTTGTAATGTTGACGTAGAAATAATTCTTCGTTTTTTTTCGGTCTTATTAACTTTTGTAAACAATGATATATACAAAAAGGCAATTATTTTTACTCAAAATACTTTATAAAAGTGTAGAGA